>DASQBB010000023.1:0-28173 GCA_035635435.1 Chthoniobacterales bacterium
TCGTCGCCAACCTTCGCCAGCGTCCGCAAGTGATGCGGAAGAACAACGCGAATCATGGGAAGACAAAAATCCCAAAACCCAGGCTCCAAATCCCAGGGAAATCCCAAAATCCAAAATTCAAATCCAAAAATCTCGCGTGAACGTCCCTGTTTTGCATTTTGGATTTTGAGATTTGAACCTTTGTTTGGGGTTTGGTCATTGGGATTTGGGATTTCTTCACGCGAGTGTTTGAGTCTCCACCGACAGGACAGCCGGCAAATCCCTAACGATCGGCTCCCAATTATCGCCAGAGTCCCGTGAAGCGTAAACTTGGCCGCCGGTTGTTCCGAAATAAACGCCGCACGGATCGAGTTGGTCGATCGACATCGAATCGCGCAGCACGTTTACGTAACAATCTTTTTGCGGCAGACCTTTGGTGAGAACTTCCCATTCGTTGCCGCCTTTCCGGCTGCGCCATACCTGAAGTTTTCCGTCGAGCGGATAATGTTCGGAATCGCTCTTGATCGGCACCACATAAATCGTTTCCGGTTCGTGCGCGTGGACGTCGATCGGGAAACCGAAATCAGTCGGCAGATTTCCGCTCACTTCCTTCCAGGAATCGCCGCCGTCATCGCTTCGCATCACGTCCCAATGTTTTTGCATGAAGAGCGTGTTCGGCTTCGACGGATGCAACGCGATTCGATGCACGCAATGGCCGACCTCCGCGTTTGGATCGGGCATGAATTGCGAACGCAAACCGCGATTGATCGGTTTCCAGGTTTTGCCGCCGTCGTCGGTGCGAAACGCGCCCGCGGCCGAGATCGCGATGAAAATCCGTTTTGGATTCTTCGGATCGATCAGAATCGTGTGCAGACACATTCCGCCCGCGCCCGGTTGCCAACGCGGACCGGTGTCGTGTTGACGCAAACCGGAAAGCTCGCTCCACGATTTGCCGCCGTCTTTCGATTCGAACAATGCCGCGTCTTCCACACCCGCGTAAACATGATCGGCGTTATCGAGCGCCGGCTCGAGATGCCACACCCGTTTGAATTCCCACGGATGCTGCGTGCCGTCGTACCATTGATGCGTGCCCGGGATTCCATCGTAAACGAATTTGTTGCTCTCGCCTTTTTGCATTCCGCCTTCGCCTTGCAATTCCTCGGGGCTACTGCCCGGCGTTTCCCACGTCTTGCCACCGTCGTCCGATCGCTGAATGATCTGCCCGAACCATGCGCTCGTTTGCGACGCGTAAATCCGATCCGGATCAACCGGCGACCCTTTCATGTGATAAATTTCCCAGCCGGCAAAATGCGGCCCGTCCACTTTCCAATCTTTGCGCTTCGCATCCGAAGTCAGGATGAACGCGCCTTTCTTTGTGCCCACCAATACTCGTATTCCGCTCATTGTTTAAACTTCTAACCGCGGATCCGCCTTCGCCAAGTCCGTTTATGTTAATTCACTGTGACGGAGCTACTGCCTGACAAGTTACGCGGATGAAAACGGATTTTCTTCCGACGCTGAACTCCTCAACTTTTCAACAACTCAACTTCTGCGGTCGGCATATTGCGGATTGCAATTTTTAGCTTCGCTCGCAATCATGAAGCGAGTAGCGCGGTCATTCAGCTTCCGAACATGTAAATCGTTAACGAGCGCGTATGGAACGTGAACTTGGCTGGTGGCGAAAATACGTTTTCTCAACCGACCACAAGGTCATCGGAATCCAGTATGCGATTTCGGGCTTCGTTTTTCTGTTCTTCGGTTTTGGCCTGATGATGCTGATGCGCTGGCAATTGGCGTATCCCGGCAAACCGTTGCCGATTATTGGGAAACTGTTCGGAGCTTCCATGCCCGGAGGCGTAATGACGCCCGACTTCTACAACTCGTTAGGTGCGATGCACGGAACGATCATGGTCTTCCTCGGAATTATCCCCGTGGCATTCGGTGGTTTTGGTAACTACATCGTCCCGCTGCAAATCGGGGCCCCCGATATGGCGTTTCCGAAGGTAAACATGTTTAGCTACTGGGCGCTCGTGTTTGGGGCGGTGACGTTGCTGGCGAGTTTTTTTCTCCCCATGGGAGCAGCCGCGAGCGGTTGGTCGTCTTACACGCCCCTGGCCGATATCGAGCACCTGGGTCACGGACACTCGATCCTGACCGGCCAAAGTTTTTGGCTGATCGGAATGGTCTTCCTCGCAACCTCGTCCGTCCTCGGTGCAATCAACTTCATCACCACCATCGTGCAGTTGCGAGCGAAAGGAATGACCTGGATGCGGCTGCCGTTCTTCGTTTGGACTGAATTCGTCGCCGCGTTCCTCTTGCTGCTGGCGTTTCCACCGATGGAAGCTGGAACGATCATGCAACTGATGGATCGAATTACGGGGACGAGTTTTTATTTGCCATCCGGTCTCGTGGTAAATGGCCAGAATCTGCTCGTCGCAGGCGGCGGCAGCCCACTTTTATGGCAGCACCTGTTTTGGTTTCTGATCCACCCTGAGGTTTACGTGTTGGTCCTGCCAGCCATGGGGATCGTTGGCGAGATCGTGGCAAACAATACGCGCAAGCCGCTCTGGAGTTACAGGGGGATGGTTTTTTCCGTTTTCGGTATTGGCTTTCTTTCTTTCATCGTCTGGGCCCACCACATGTATCTCACCGGGATGGGAAGAACGGTGAGTTCATTTTTTCAAACCACCACCATTCTTATTTCTATCCCGTCAGTGATTATCTTGAGCTCCCTGCTCTTATCGCTTCGGCGCGGATCGATTCGGTTCCCTGTGCCGATGCTGTTCGCCTGCGCTTTCATGCCGATGTTCGGCATCGGCGGCTTAACCGGCATCCCGCTGGCGTTGGCTCCTGCCGATCTCTATCTACACGATACCTATTATTTGATTGCGCATTTCCATTACCTCGTCGCGCCCGGCACGATCTTCGCGTTACTTGCCGCGACGTATTACTGGTTCCCCAAAGCTACCGGAAGAATGATGAACGAGTTCTGGGGCAAGGTTCATTTTTGGCCGACTCTCATCCTGATGAACGTGATTTTCCTCCCGATGTTTCTCCAGGGGATGCTCGGGATGCATCGGCGTTGGTACGATGGCGGCCAAGGCTGGAGTGTGGCGGGCGAAAAAGTCTGGGGCTTGTCCGGTTTTGGTTGGAACGTTCCGATCTCAACAGCCGCCTGGCTGATGGGGCTCGCTCAAATTCCATTCATCGTGAATTTCTTCTGGAGCATTCATCATGGACGCAAAGTGACATCGGATAATCCATGGGACGCGACAACTTTGGAATGGGCGACTCCGACGCCGCCCCCGCAAGGCAACTTTACTGAGCCGATCACTGTGTACCGCGGACCGTACGATTACAGCGTTCGCGGGGCGGAGCGAGATTTTTGCCCGCAGAACGAGTCTGTTGTTGCCCAGTCTTAGAAAGGCCCGAGCCCGGATCGGATCACGTAGTCAGTGTTCATGTGCGGGCACTATTTTTCTTTTTCTGATATGGGTCCCACAACTCCTCACGGAGGTAACGGGGCATTAACTTGTGGTGGTCAAGCAATTCCAAAACAGGCAAAGGGCCAACAACTGTCATGAAACCGAGCTCTTCTGGTAACGAATCCTTAAGCACTGCCCGCGTTACGACACCCAAGCAATGATGAGGCGGAGTGAGCGCTGGCCCACCGCTAAATCCTCCGCGCGCTAGGCACGAAACTACATAGACGCGCTGGTTATCGAAGTACGTTGTAAACGAAGCATTAACTTCGGCGCGTGCGCAGACTAAGACGGGAGATCGGCTCCCGGGAATGGGCGGAAAACCCATAACAACCACCGTTCTTAATAACAACTTGTTCTCAAAGCGGTCCTCAAGAACCGTAATGAAAGGAATCTGAGGCGCATACAGTCCATCAAGTCGTAACGCGGCGAGATCGTAATTCGCATCAGGATGAAAATACGGACCTTCGATGCGCTTCGCTTCTCCGGCTGTGTACGTCGCAGAATATGAGCCTTCTTCGCCTCTTATTCCTGCATTAGTTGTCGCGATTTTTGTGATTTTGCGCTCTTCGACAACGTGACGTGCAGTGACAAAAATGTTCTCTCCGATATGGAAGCAAGTGCCGATGCCAGGTTTCCCCGTCTTGTCCTCGACAGCAACATACGCGACACCCGGTGCGAACTGATCAAACAATAACCGTTCAGGCGATGTTTGGTTCGACATCCTACTTTGCGATGCAGACGTTCTTTGGTTCGGTGAAGAAGTGTAAGGCCTCGGTGCCGCCTTCACGGCCGACACCGCTGGCTTTCATTCCGCCGAAGGGAACGCGGAGGTCGCGGATGAGCCAGCAGTTTACCCAAACTGTGCCGGTGTGGATTTGTTCGGCGACGCGGTGGGCGCGGCTGAGATTTTGGGTCCAGACGCTGGATGACAATCCATAATCGACGTCGTTGGCGTAGCCGATCACTTCGTCTTCGCTTTCAAACGGAGTGATCGTGACGACCGGGCCGAAAATTTCTTCGCGATTGGTCCGGCAGGAGACTGGAAGATCGACAATCACCGTTGGCGGAAAGAAATAGCCCTCGCGGGTGCGATCGTTAGGCGCGTCCGGCGCTTTGCCACCGAGCGCGATCTTGCCGCCTTCTTTCTGCGCAAGATCGACATAGAACTTCACCTTATCGAGCTGCGCCTTGTTCACGATCGCGCCCTGCTCGGTTTTCTCGTCGAGAGGATCGCCTTGTTTCAATAGCGACGCCTTGGTGATGAACTGATCGACGAACTTCTGGTAGATCGGTTTCTCGACGAACACGCGCGAGCCGCACAGACAAATCTGTCCCTGGTTCGCGAACGATGACCGGACGCTGCCAGCGATCGCAGCATCGAGATCGGCATCGGCGAAAATGATATTCGGATTTTTCCCACCGAGCTCGAGCGAAACTTTCTTGAACAACGGCGCGCAGGCTTCGGCAACTTTCTTTCCCGTCACCGTGCCGCCGGTGAACGATATCGTGTTGATCTTTGGATCCGCCGTGATGGCGGCGCCGACATTTGGTCCGGTGCCGTGCACAACGTTGAGCACGCCATTCGGCAATCCGGCCTCGACACAAACTTCGCACAGCAAGAACGCCGTCATTGGCGTCAGCTCGCTCGGTTTAGCAATGGCGGTGTTACCAACCGCGATCGCGGGCGCGATTTTCCAGCTCAATAAATAGAGCGGCAAATTCCAAGGTGAGATCAGTCCAGCGATGCCGCGCGGCTGGCGCAACGTGTAATTGAACGCAACGCCGTCGGTGACGTGCGCTTCGTTCTCGGTGTGCAGGATCGCGGTCGCGAAGAATCGAAAATTGCTGGCGGCTCGAGGAATGTCCAAAGAGCGGGCGAGCGAGAGCGGTTTGCCGGTGTCGATCGATTCCGCGCGCGCGAACTTTTCCAGATCGCGCTCGATTAGATCAGCGATGCGCAAAAGGATCTTCGATCGCTCCGCCGCTGGTTTTTTCGACCAATCAACGAACGCTTTCTCCGCCGCGGCCACAGCAAGATCGACATCTTCTTTTCCGCTGTCGGCGACTTGGGAGTACGGCTTGCCAGTCGCGGGCTCGATGTTGTCCAAATATTTGCCGGACGTCGGCTCGACGAATCTGCCGTCGATGAAATTCCGAATCTGGAATAATTGTCGGTCCACGCTTCGCCTAACCTAAATGCGGCCGAGTCGGCGGGCAACGCGTGAGAGATTGCATTGCGCTTGTATTGAAGCGCGTCCTGCCTTGTAATTGTGGAATGAGAAACATGAAATCAGTATTGGGTCTTGCCGCAGCGATCAGTCTTGCGCTGGCCGCCGTTGCACTGGCTGCCGACGCGAAATTTCGTGCCGATGGCACGATTCAGCGAGTGAGCGGCACGATGGTATTAGTGCGCACCAGCGCGCAGGACATTGAAATCAGCCGCGACGCAAAAACCAAAATAACCGGCGAGTTGAGAAGGGGCGCGGCGGTGACCGTGATTTATACCAAAGTAGCAGGGCAACCCTACGCCACCGAAATCATCATGGGCGGTGCCGCGAAGCCGAAATAGGCGCGGGCATTATTAGTTCGACGTTTGACAAACGTCGCTACAATTTAAGCGAGTTTGTCCTATACTGAGAGACATGAAGCCAATTCAATTGGTCGGACTGATCTTGTGTGCCGGATTTCTCGTAGGCTGCGAAACGACTCAAACCACCGGCACGGGAAACCAGGAGCAAAAACGGCTGGCCCAGATCCAACGCGAACAGGCTGAAGGTACGCAGACGGACGAATCGGACCGCAATCTGTGGAACGCGCAGCAGGATCGGTTGAATACCGGGACGAATCCGGCGGTTCCGTATCGGCAGTAGGCCGAAGGCGCACCGGCGGTTGTCTCCAATTGAGCTTCATCAAACACCCAACGCCCAACATCCAACATCGAATGAAGAAGGCGCGGTGAGGGAGGGATTACGCTCCCGCTAGGGATCCGAAAGTGTGCCCGCTTTTTGATTTCCCTCACCTCGCTTGAGGCTCGGTGAGGGAGGGATTATCCAACGCTTCGCGTTGGCTCCAGCTTTTGAGCTTCGCTCTTAACCCGTGCGCTCCGCGCCCCACCGGTCGAACGGCGTTCGAATCTCCGGTTTCATGAAAACGCAGGATCTAACTGCAGACTGGGTTCGCGAAAGTTTGGGCGATGTGGCGGTGAGGGAGGGATTCGAACCCTCGGTACCCTTTTGAGGTACGGCGCTTTAGCAAAGCGCTGCTTTCGACCACTCAGCCACCTCACCAAAAAGTCCGAGCCGGACTGGCACAGCTGCGAGAATATGGCGAAGAATTGTCGATTGCCAATCGTCGATTGCCCGATGAAATGATTGGTGATGATCAGCGAAGCAGACGCGCGCGCGAATATCTTGGAAGCGGTCCGGCCGTTGCCGGCCCGGAAGATGTCGATCTTGGACGCGCTCGATCATTTTGCGGCGGAAGATTATTTCGCGCGCTTGTCGCTGCCGATGTTCGACAACTCGGCGATGGACGGTTACGCCGTGATCGCGAGCGACTCCAAACCTGGCAAACGATTTCGCGTCGTTGGGGAACAACCGGCAGGCGTTGATCGAAAACTTCGCGTCTCAAATGGCGAGGCGATCCGGATTTTCACCGGCGCGCCGATGCCCGCCGGCGCGAACGCGGTTGTGATGCAGGAAGATATCACCCGCGACGGCGACGAGATCGTCGTCAACGTGGATGTCGATCTTGGTGAGTTTGTGCGAAAGCGCGGATGCGATCTGGGCGAAGGGCAAAAGATTTTACCCAAAGGCGAGCGCATTCATGCCACGACGCTGGCGTTGCTTGCTTCGCAAGGTTTTGCTGAAGTTCTGGTGGGCGGCGAAGTTCGCGCCGCGATCATTTCGACTGGCGATGAATTGGCGAGGCCCGGAGAAAAGCTTCAGCCGGGACAGATTTACGACAGCAATTCGATTTTGCTCCAATCGTTGCTGAAACGTTGCGGTGCCGTTGTCGCTTCGGCCGAAAATTGCCGCGATGATGCTGATTCATTGCGGAAAACAATTCAAAGCGCCGCGAAAAATGAAATTCTAATCGTGAGTGGCGGTGTTTCAGTTGGCGAACACGATTTGGTTCAAGCAACCCTGCGCGAACTAGGAGCGAAGATCGACATCTGGCGGGTCGCGATCAAGCCCGGCAAGCCGTTCTTGTTCGGGCAGTTAGGGAGCTGTTTCGTCTTCGGTTTGCCGGGGAATCCGGTCTCAGCATTTGTCACGTTTTTGCAGTTCGTCCGGCCGGCGATTTTGAAGATGATGAGTGCGAGCGATTTCGATCTGCCGAAAATTCCGGCGAAGTTAACGGTCGATCTAATTAACGAAAGTGAGCGCGCACTTTATGTTCGCGGAAAATTCGAGAACGGAAATTTCGCGCCGATTGGACGACAGGAGTCGCACGCGCTTTTCGGCTTGAGTCAATCGAACGCGCTCTTGCGAGTTGAAGTTGGCGAGTCGTTGAAGGCCGGCGAAAAGGTTGATGTCCAACTTTTTTAGCATGCGCGGGGTTTGACAGGCCACGCGCGCATTTTAGCTTAGAAGGCTTTGAATACGGAAACAGCGTTTGCACAGGCTCCTCCCAATCAATTCCGTGCCGACGCCGAGCGACTGTCCAACATCGTTCTCGAGATGCAACGGTGCTTTGTTCTGCATCTCTGCAAAGAGCTCGCGCCCGGTAACGTTTCATTTCCGCAATTTTTTCTGCTCGCGTATCTCGATCAAAAGGAAGTGCTGACCATGACTGCGATCTCGCAAAAAATGGGGCACACGACCGCAGCCGCCAGCGGATTGGTAGCGCGATTAGAGAATCTGGGCATGGTCGTTCGCTCGATTGCCCGGGACGATCGGCGCAAGGTGATGGTATGCATCACGCCAAAAGGTTCTACGCTCGTTCGGCGCATCCGCCAGGAGATGGTCGCCAATCTGATGAAGATCATGGAGTACCTGGAGCCGGAAGAACAAAAGGCCTGGCTGCAGATCTACAGCAAAATCTATGATTACTGCCAAACGAAGGATTGTCGCTCATTCGCCGGCAGTGCTAAAAGATAATCTGGATTGGTTGAATCCGCGCCTTAACCTTGGCGCATCTAATTTTCGAGCTCAATGCGAAAACATTCTCTGTCCGGCGGGATCACTCTAATCGCATTTTTGATCGCCCTCGTCGCGTTCGGGCAAACTCCCACGGCGACCGAGACCCCGATGCCGACCCCGATGCTTGTCTCGACATCGACTCCCACGCCGTCGCCAACTCCGACACCGACGGTGACAATTACGCCAAACGAATCGGGCACAGTCTCGGTGCCGTCGAGTCTCGGGATCACGCCGGCCCCGTCACCCTCACCGACGCCCATCTCGGTCCAAGCCGCTGCACTCGGCGAGAGCGATCTCGGCTGGTCGGAGAAAGGTGCCCCCGTCTTCCGGCTTGACCAGGCTGTTATAACCGCGCTCGCTCAAAATCCGACCGTTCTCCAGGCGCTCGAAGAAATCCGTCGGACCAAAGGCGTGATCATCTCGATTCGGGCGGAGGCGCTACCGCAGATTGGCCCGAGCATGACCTGGGATTGGACCGATCCGAATCTCCGCGAGAGCAACAGTTTTTCGACATTCGGCAGTCGTCCTACACCGCCGCCCGGCGGCACGCCTTTTCCGGGTGTTGGCGGCATCAAAAATTTACGCAGTGATATCTCCTACAACGTCAAGGTGACAGGATCGCAGCTGGTTTTCAATTACGGCACGTTCCGCGCAATTCGAGGCACCTTCTTCCAGCGCGATTCCGCTTACTTCGCGCTGCGCAACACCGTTGACCAGGTGATTTCCACGGTGAAAACACAGTTCTACCAGGTAGTCGTGAATCGGGAGCTGATTGTGGTGCAGGAGGAATCTGTCCGATTGTTGGAGAGCCAGCTGAAGGATCAGCAAAATCGTTTCGAAGCCGGCACCGTTCCGCGATTCAACGTCCTCCAGGCGCAGGTCCAGCTTTCGAACCAGATTCCGAATTTAATTGCCGCTCGAAACAATTATCGAATTTCAATTTTGCAATTGGCCAAAACTCTCGGCCTCGATTTTAATCCGGCGCGTGGAATTGCGGCGCCGCTGCGCGTCATCGGGGATTTGGTTTACATTCCACGGAAAATCGATCTGTTGGCGGCGATCGAGGAGGGCAAACGCAGTCGGCCATTCTTAAAACAACAGCGCGCGAACGTTTTGAACCAGATCGAGCAAGTCCACGTTGCGATCGGCAGCTGGTTGCCGATCGTCAATGCCAACGGCGGCGGCGAGTGGCTCAGTAGTCAGTTCAATTCAAGTTTTGGCGATGTTTCAAAGGGCTGGTTGACGACAGCGACCGGCAGCTGGCCGATTTGGGATAGCGGCCTTGCTTGGGGCAAGATCCAACAACAACGCGCGATATTGTCTCAACAAGAGATCACTTATGATGATGACGTCCGTCAGGTAGAGCTCGAAATTCAGCAGGCGGCGTCGAATTTATTGCAGAATCGCGAGTTAATTCAGGCCACGGAAAAAAATGTCGAGCAAGCCGAAGAAGCGGTGCGTTTGGCCAAGGCGCGATTGGACGCCGGCGCCGGAACGCAGCTCGACGTGTTGAATGCACAAGTGCAATTGACCACCGCCCAGTCCACGCGCTTGCAGGCGCTCTTCGGTTACAACTCCAGCCTCGCTGAGTTCGATCGGGTTACTGGAGCCCAAAGTACATACACCGAACAGTTCGACGCAGTTGCGCCGCATGCGACGCGCCGCAACACCTATTACACGGGCAGCGATGTCGATGCGCGTGGCCGATCCAAACGCAACACTGGGTTCCAAACTACCACAACGACGACAACTACTCTTTCGAAGCAGCCCAGCTCGAAATAGAACGCAGGCAATTTTCTTCGGTGAATGTTCGCGCTCCGGTCGAATTCTTCCCGACGCTGACTGCGATCGACATTTGTCGGCATGCGTTTATCGAACGCATTCCGGGCATTGATGTCTCGCACGACAAAGCGGAAGTCTTGAAGCGATTGGACGCGGTGCATCGCGAAGCGCGGCGCGAGATTGGAATGGGCGACTGGCCGTTGCTCACCGCCCAACAAATTCACGGCGACAAAATCGCGATTGTCGACCGCTCGATTGATCGCGACACCGAATTCGCCGGTTGTGATGGAATCATCACGACTCAAAAAAAACTGGCGCTTGGTATTCATGTTGCCGATTGCTGCGGCATCTACATTGTCGATCCAACGACGCCGGCGATCGGCCTGGTTCATTCCGGAAAAAAAGGCACCGAGCGCGCAATCGTTTCAAAAGCGATTGAGCAATTGCGCGACCATTTCGGATCGGATCCGGCGGACTTGATTGTGCAATTGAGTCCGTGCATTCGCCCGCCGCATTACGAAATTGATTTCGCCACGCAAATCATTGAGCAATGCCGCGCAGCCGGCGTGACGAAAATTCACGACTCTGGTTTCTGCACCGCGTGTGATATTGACCGTTATTACTCTTATCGTGCCGAAAAAGGGAAAACGGGCCGCATGCTCGCGCTCCTCGGGCTTCTGTAACGGCGTCTCTCTGAGACGCGTGACGCGGGCTCAATCAAATCGATCACGCTTCGCAGAGCGAAGCGACTACAGTTCTTCCGCGCCGCGTTTGAATGGACAGATGCCGCGCTTTTTTGCGTTGGCGACGAAATCAATAAATTCTTGGCCTGCTGCTCCGAACTTCATCGTCGCCGCCTTTTCGATCGCCTGAGTGATGTTCAATCCGCTCGTATAAACAAGTTTGAAAGCAGCTTTGATTTCGTCGCGATCTTTGGCGCTGAACCCAGCACGGCGTAATCCGACCATGTTTAAGCCGAAGACGTAGTTTATTTCGGCCGCGATCACGAATGGCGGAATGTCTTTGCTAAATCCCGAAGCGCCCTGGGTGAGCGCGAATCGTCCGACGCACATTCGCTGATGAAAAACGCCGCCGCCGCCGAGAAATGCCCCGTCCCCGATGTGGACATGACCGCCGAGCAAACAATTGTTCGCGATAATTACGTTGTTCCCAATCTCGCAGTTGTGTCCCACATGCGCGCCGACCATGAAGAAATTCTTGTCGCCGATTTTGGTGACGCTGCCCTCAGCGCTGCCGCGATGGATGGTGCAATGCTCGCGGATCACATTGTCGTTTCCGATCGCGACGTGGGTTTTGCGCTCGGAAGAAAAGGAAAGATCTTGTGGCGCGGTGCCGATAATTGCGCCAGGCCCAATCACGTTGCCCGAGCCAATCGTAACGTTGGCATCGATGACAACGTGCGACTCGATGGCCGATCTTTCACCGACGATGACATTCGCGCCAATCACCGCGTAAGGTCCGATCGCGACATCGGCCCCGATCTTCGCGGTTGAATCGATAATCGCGGTCGAATGGATTTTCACAGCACGCCTGCTTCTTTAAAACTGAAATAGCCCGGGCCGGTGTTTGATTGCGCGCCGATGATGATGTGATCGAGCAATTTGATTTGCATCAGCTCGGCGGCTTCGGCGAGGCGTCGCGTCAGACTGTGATCGGCCTGGCTCGGGGAGGGATCGCCCGAGGGATGATTGTGCACGACGATCACCGCATACGCCGACGCGATCACTGCTGGTCGAAAAACATCGCGCGGATGGGCGATGCTCTCATTCACCGTGCCAGTGGAGACATCTTCGGTTCGGATCAAATGATAACGCGTATCCAACAAAACAACGCGCATCGCTTCCTTGCGCAGCATCCGCATTTCACCGCCTAAGAGTTCGTTGACGAGTTCCGGTGAATCGATTTTTTGATTGGCCAACACTTCACGCGCCAGACGATTTCCGAGATCAAAAGCCGCCGCCAGTTGCACCGCTTTTGTGAAACCGACGCCCCGGATTTTTTTGAGTTCGTCCACCGTGCAGCGGCTCAATCCACGGAGCGAGCCATATTCTTTCAAAAGGTCGCGCCCCACTTCGACAGCATTCTTTCCCGTCATGCCTGTCCGCAGCAAGATTGCGATCAATTCCGGATCGGTCAGGGCCGACGCTCCGTGAGCGGCGAGTTTTTCGCGCGGCCGCTCTTCCTGCGGCATCTCACGAATCTTTAATGTGGGAGCGGCCTCAGCGCCGCGATTTCTGGGCATTATCCACGTCCTCGTCGCGGCACAAAGGCCCCTCCCACATTACGCGCGCAACTGCTCGAGCATTTCGCGCAGAGCGTCGCCCAACCCGAGAAGCCCTTCAGTGTAGGCATTTGGACGAAGCGCTTTCATTCCGGCCTGGGCGCTGCGAATGAGATCACTTGCGGTCGTGATTGATTCGCTCAGCGCGCCGTTACCCGCGCCGTTTTTCAGCAGCTGACTAACTTCGTCGCATTTTCCTTCCAGGATAAGACTGGCAGAGCGTTCGCGCTCGAATTCGGAGGCGGACCGCAAGAAAATAAGGACGGGTAAAGTAAACTTGCCCTTGCGAAGGTCGGTTCCCAGCGTTTTCCCGGTCGCTCCTTCATCTCCGGCAATGTCCAAACAATCATCATAGATTTGGTAGGCGGTGCCGACACGCATGCCGAAAGTTTTCAAGATTTCAGTCGATCGCGCGTCCGCTTCGCTAATTGTTGCTCCCAATTCGGCCGCGGCCGCGAAGAGCGAGCCGGTTTTCATTTCCACAATCCGCACGTAATCCTCGACCTCCAATTTCAAATCGAAGCGGCGTTGCGTTTGAATCATTTCGCCCGAGCAAATCTCACTCGCGGTTCGCGCGATCGCCCGGCTGATATCCGCGTTTTCAAAATTGGTCGACAACGTGAGCGCGTGCGCGAAAAGGCAATCGCCCAATAAAACGCTGAGCGAATTTCCCCAGCGCGCGTTCACGGTCGGTTGCGCGCGCCGCCGCTCGGCTTCGTCCATGATGTCGTCGTGCACGAGCGTGGCGATGTGAATCAATTCGACAATTACGGCAAGATCGACATGTCCGGTGTTGATTTGGCCTATCGCGCCGCCGGCCAACAGCGCAACCAGCGGCCGCAGACGTTTTCCGTGTCCGCCGATGGCGTAAGTCACGTAACCCTCGATCGCCGGATCAAAGGCGGTCGCTTGTTTGATGATTCGTTTTTCGACCTGATCGAGTTGCGGTTGGACTAACTGCGTGACTCGCGCCAACGGCGTGAGAGAAGAAACACTCCCCTTAATCCCAGTCCGGCCCGGACCTGAGCGTGCAGAAATTTCCACCGACGCAGAATAGAGGGGCGGTTTGTCTCTTGTCAAAGCAACACGACCGCTCCGATAAGAATAATTTCCTGCGTCCCTGTTTTCAGCGCCGCTGGAGCCAACTCGCCGCGCCATATCTCTGCTCGGCAATTTCGTGGGCGCGCGCGATCAAACGCTCATCAAGCGCTTTGTGGCAGCACTTGGAGCAAAGTTCGCTCGCGAATTGACCCGCGAATTCGTCGGTAAGATCGACATCCTGGATGCTCCCTTGCTGCAAAAGTCCGCGCCGGGTTCGGCGTTGCGCGGCGCCTGCCACTTTGTGGCCGTTCAACATCACGTCGGCGCGGACCGGGTTCGCAAAACAAGAATCGGAGATTCTTGGTGCTCCGTTCATGGCCAACTCGACAGATTTCCCACTTGCCGCGAACGCAGCACGAATCGCGTTGTGGATTTTTTCGTAGATCGACAACGACGACTCGCCGAAAGCCGGTCCGGCTGCCGGAATCACAATCGAGTAGGTCAGATCATCACCATGAAAAACAATTCCGCCGCCAGTCCAGCGCCGGACGAGGTCGCGCTCGTCTGTATGAGTCGCGACATCCGCGAACTTTCCAAAGTAGCCGAACGAAAGAGCAGGATGATCCCATCTGTAAAAACGAATCGATGGCGTGGTCGCGATTTCGAAGAGCGCTTCATCAATCGCCATGTTCAGTGCAGCGGAACGCGCCGTTGTGTCGCGGTAAACATCGAGGGCGGGAAAGATCGACATCGCAGTTCTTTACCCGCTAATTTCGGACACGATCTTTGCAACAGCCTCGCTTGGATTTTTGTGCGCGGTGATCGGCCGGCCGATTACCAAGTGATCAGCGCCGGCCTCGAGCGCATCGCGCGGCGTCATAAATCGTTTTTGATCGCCGGGATCCGACCAGGTTGGCCTAATTCCGGGGACAACGATTTTGATTTTGTCGCCGAACTCGGCACGAAGCGCTTTGATTTCATGCGGGCTGGCGACGATTCCATCGACGCCCCTTGCCACACCAAGTTTCGCCAGTCGCAACACCTGATCATCTATCTCATCTGAAATTCCTGTTTCGCGCAGCGTGCCTTCATTCGCACTGGTCAAGACAGTCACTCCTAGGATCAACAAGTCTTTTCTTGGCACTGTTACTGCCGCGCGAATCATGTCCGATCCGCCGCTCAAATGAATCGTTAGCATCCGCACGCCGAGACTGTTCGCCGCCTCAACGGTTCTGGCGACTGTAGTCGGAATATCGTTGAATTTAAGATCGAGAAAAACTTTGGCGCCGGTGGACAGAACCGCGCGCACGATTTCAGGACCTTCAGCCGTATAAAGTTGCAGGCCGATTTTAAAAAATGAAATCTCGTCTCGCAGTTGCTCGACCAGTCGCAAAGCGTCTTTTTTTGAAGCGACGTCGAGAGCAACGATGATCTTCTCAGCCGTCTTTGTCATGTCGAGCGAAGTCGAGACGTCTCCAAATATTTCTGAATAATAGTAAGAGATTCCTCCACTTCGGTCGGAATGACAAACTCGCGATTCGACATGACAATCGAAATGTAAGCCATGCAAGTGCTCGCTCCAGCAAAGGTCAATCTCTGCCTGAGAATTGTCGGCCGTCGCGACGACGGCTTTCACGAGATCGAGACCCTGATCGCGCCGATTTCGTTGGCCGACAAGATCGACATCGAGCGGCAGTCGCGCTGGATCGATTTCTCTTGCGACGATCCAACGGTCCCGAGCGGCGACGAAAATCTGGTCGTGCGCGCCACCAAAGCGTTTTTTGAGAAAACGAAAATCAGCAGTGGCGCTGGAATCAAGCTTCACAAGAAAATTCCACACGGCGCCGGACTTGGCGGCGGCAGTAGCGACGCGGCGTCGACACTGATTGCTCTCAATCGACTCTTTGAAACGAAGCTTTCACGCGAAGAGTTGGCAAAGCTTGGATCGACCATCGGGTCCGACGTTTCGTTTTTCTTGTTTGAATCGGCCGCGATCTGCAAAGGGCGCGGCGAAATCGTGAGCCCAACGAAGTTGAAAAAGAAATTGTCGATCTTGCTCTTGAAGCCGGCATTTTCGGTTTCGAGTGCGTGGGCTTATTCGCACTGGCAGTATTCAAAAGAGATTCCCGGAATTTCATATCAACCGCAGAATTTCGACGGTCAAAGCTTTCTGAATGACCTCGAGCGCCCAGTCTTCGAGAAATTTGTTTTTCTCGCGGAGCTGAAAACGTGGCTGCTGAACCAAGCGGAAGTCGGCGCGGCACTGATGTCGGGTTCAGGCTCAACCGTTTTTGCGGTGCTGCGTCCGAAAGCAGATGTCGATCTTTTGACGAAACGCGCGCGGGAAGAACTCGATCGCGAGATTTGGGCGCATGGCACCGAGACGCGGACAAGCGATTGATTTCAATTCCGTTGAGGGCCAGTCCGGCTCGGACTTATTCGCTGGCGCTGCGGCGCAAACTCGCTTTTGAATATTCCCGATTCAGTTTCGCAATGAAGCTCGCGCTGATTTCGGCCGGACAAACCGCTTCACATTCGTAAGTGTTGGTGCAATTGCCGAAACCTTCCGCATCCATCGCGCGAACCATGCTGACCACGCGCCTGGTTCGTTCCGGTTCGCCCTGAGGCAGGAGCGCGAGGTGAGAAACTTTCGCGGCGGTAAAAAGCATTGCCGACGCGTTCGGGCACGCCGCCGCGCACGCGCCGCAACCGATGCACGCCGCCGCTTCCATCGAAAGATCGACATCGTGCTTTGGAATCGGAATCGAGTTTGCTTCCGGCGCGGAACCGGCGCGCGCGGAAATGAATCCACCGGCTTGAACAATGCGATCAAGTGCGCTTCGGTCGATCACCAAATCCTTGATGACCGGGAATGATTTCACCCGGAACGGCTCGACTACGATCGTCTCGCCATCGCGAAACTTGCGCATGTAAAGTTCGCATGCGGCGCCGGGATGATCCGGTCCGTGGGCTTCGCCGTTAACGGTCAGCGAGCAAGTTCCGCAAATTCCTTCGCGACAATCGGAATCGAACGCGATCGGATCCTGGCCGCCAAGAACCAAGCGCTCGTTCACGATGTCGAGCATTTCGAGCAACGAAGCTTGCGCGGGAATATCCGGCGCATCGTAAGTGACCAGTTTGCCGCGGGATTGTCGATCGCGTTGTCTCCAAATTTTCAGTTTAAAGTTCATCAGAAATATTTAGAGATTCCTCGACTTCGCTCGGAATGACAGGAAGGCACTCATTTATAACTGCGCTGGGTTAAATGGACGGTTTCGAAGTGAAGCGGCTCGCGGTGGAGTTTGGGTGGCGCGATTTGGCCGTTACCTTGAAATTCCCACGCGAAGACGTCGGCGAATTTGTCGTCGTCACGCAGCGCTTCGCCTTCAGGCGTTTGATGTTCTTCGCGAAAATGTGCGCCGCACGATTCGTCGCGGGCGAGCGCGTCCAGACACATTAACTCGGCGAATTCCAAAAAATCGGCCACGCGCCCGGCGCGTTCGAGTGATTGGTTGAAATCTTCGCCATCGCCGGGCACCCGGACTTCGCGCCAGAATTTTTCGCGCAGCTCGGGAATTTTTCGCAACGCTTCTTCGAGACCGGCTTTGTTTCGAGCCATTCCGCATTTGTCCCAAAGGAGCGATCCGAGCTCGCGATGGATCGAATCGAGCGAGCGCTTTCCGTTTATTTTTAAAAGATTGTCGATCTTCGCACGGATATCGCGTTCCGCTTTCTTGAATTCCGCATGATCGTTCGAAGGCCGTTTGCCCATTTGGCCCGCGAGATAATTGGGCAGCGTGTAAGGCAAAACAAAATAACCGTCAGCCAAGCCTTGCATCAGCGCACTCGCGCCTAGCCGGTTCGCGCCGTGATCGGAAAAATTGGCTTCGCCGATCACAAAAAGGCCGGGCACGTTGCTCATTAAATTGTAATCAACCCAAAGCCCGCCCATCGTGTAATGGACCGCGGGATAAATCCGCATCGGTACTCGATAGGCGTTTTCTCCCGTAATCTTTTCGTAAACTTCGAACAAGTTGCCGTAGCGTTCGCGAATGGTTTGTTCGCCGAGACGCTTGATCGCGTCGGCGAAATCGAGATAAACGCCGCGCCCGCCCGGGCCAACACCGCGACCTTCGTCGCAAACTTCCTTGGCCGCGCGCGATGAAATATCGCGGGGCGCAAGATTGCCGTAGCTAGGATATTTTCGTTCGAGATAATAATCGCGATCAGCTTCCGGAATTTCGTTCGCCGATTTGTTGGAATCTTCCTTTCGCTTCGGGAGCCAAACCCGCCCATCGTTGCGGAGCGATTCGGACATGAGCGTCAATTTCGATTGGTAGTCGCCGGAATGCGGAATGCAGGTGGGATGGATTTGCGTGAAGCAAGGATTGGCGAAGAGCGCGCCTTTTTTATACGCCCGATAAGTCGCGGTGACGTTGCAACCGCGCGCGTTGGTTGAGAGATAAAAAACATTTCCGTAACCGCCGGTCGCAAGCACCACCGCGTCGGCCGCGACGTTGTCGATCTTACCAGTCCGCAAATTGCGGGTGACGATTCCCTTGGCATGTCCATCGACAATTACGACATCGAGCATTTCGGTTTGCGGGAACATTTGCACCGTGCCGTCGGCGATTTGCCGGCAGAGCGCCTGATAACAGCCGAGCAGAAGTTGCTGGCCGGTTTGTCCGCGCGCGTAAAACGTGCGCGAAACCTGCGCGCCGCCGAACGATCGGTTCGCGAGATAGCCGCTGTACTCGCGCGCGAATGGAACGCCTTGCGCGACACATTGGTCGATAATGTTCGAGCTGACTTCCGCCAGGCGATAAACGTTGGCTTCACGTGAGCGGAAATCGCCTCCTTTGATCGTGTCGTAAAACAATCGGTAAACGCTGTCGCCGTCGTTCTGATAATTTTTGGCGGCGTTGATTCCGCCTTGGGCGGCGATGGAATGCGCCCGCCTTGGCGAATCCTGGTAACAGAAACATTTCACGCGGTAGCCGAGTTCGCCGAGCGTTGCAGCGGCCGAACCGCCGGCGAGACCGCTCCCGACCACGATGATTTCGAATTTGCGGCGATTGTTTGGACTAACCAGACGAGAATGGTCCTTGTGGCTCGTCCACTTTCGATCGAGCGGGCCGGACGGAATTCGCGCTTCCAAATTGCCGATCATAATTGTTGCGCGGCCTTGATGAATCCGAGCAAGACCGCGATCGGAATCGAGGTGTAGCCGATGAAAAGCAACCACGCGACAATTCGTCCGCCAACGGCGAGCCGCGGCGTCAGTCTCTGATTATTTAAGCCGACCGATTGAAAGAAACTCGAGGAGCCGTGGGTCAGATGAAGGGTGAGAAGAAATAACCCGACGATGTAAAAGCACGAAACGTAAACATTTTGAAATCCGTAAACCATCATCGAATACACGTCGTAGCGATTGAGCGAATCGAGTTTAAGAAGCGCAAACTGCGGATTGAATTTGCGCGCGGTGAAATGGAGCAGGTGAAAAATAATGAACGCGAGCACGACTAATCCGCTTACGACCATGTGACGCGAGGCCCAGCTTGCTTTCACGTAATTTCTATCGCGGTACTTCTCAGGGCGTGCGCGCCGATTTTCGATTGCGAGAAGAATGGTGAAGTAGATATGCAAAATCACGGTGACCAGCAGGAAGACGCGGATTAGCCAGAGGAGGGGACCTAAATCGCGCAGGTGTTGCGAGTAGGAGTTTATCCACTCCGGCCCGAGAAAAATTTGGAGATTACCCAGCAAATGACCGATGACGAAAAGGATTAGAATCACGCCGGTCACCGCGACGATCATCTTTCTTCCGACAGACGAACGGCAAAAAGCGGAAAGGGCGTTCATTTGCTTCCAGGTTTGACGACAGGGATTTTGGCGAGATCGGGTGGCAATTTATCGGCGGCGAAATTTTCCATGTTCATTTCGACCAAACTCACAAACGGGCAACCGAAATCCGGTTTGCTTTTACCGCTGCGATCGACAATCACTCCGACCACAGTCACGCTCGCGCCGTGCGCGCGGACAATGTCGATCGTTTCCTGAACACGGCCGCCGCGAGTCACGACGTCTTCCACGACGACAAATTTTTCGCCGTTGTCGATCTTGAATCCGCGGCGCAATGCCAACTTGCCGTTCTCCTTTTCAACGAAGATGTGGCGTTTGCCTAACGAACGCGCTACTTCCTGACCAACGATGATCCCGCCGAGGGCAGGGGAGATGACGGAATCGCAGTCAAAGCCGCGCAACTTCTCAGCCAGCATTTTGCAGACGCGCTCTGCGATGTCGGTGTACTGAAGAAGAGTGGCGCATTGAAAATACTCCCGGCTATGCAATCCGGAACGCAACACGAAATGGCCGTCGAGGAGTGCGCCGGTTTTTCTGAACAAGGCGAGCAGATCTTCGCTCATCAAGATGTCGATCTTGCCATGATAAACCTTAGCCGGAGGTGTCGGCGGCAACTTCGGTTGACGAAGTGCCATCGCCGGCAACAGCGATCGCGTCGATCTCCACGCGTGCGCCTTTCGGCAGCGCGGCGACTTGCACAGTCGAACGCGCAGGCGGCGCTTGTTTAAAGTAGCTGCCGTAAATTTCGTTAACTTTTTGGAAATCGTTAATATCGGCGAGAAAAATCGTGGTCTTAATGATGTTGTCGTAGTTCAGACCTTCGGCCTTCAGCAGACCGCCGATGTTTTCCATCACTCGTCGCGCCTGCGTCTCGATGTCTCCGGAAACAATCTGCCCCGTTTTTGGATCAAGCGGGATCTGGCCGGAATAATAAATTGTCGATCCAACGCGCACGCCCTGCGAATACGGCCCGATGGCCTGCGGTGCGTCTGAAGTGGAAATGATTTTCTTCATAATTTCAGCTTAGCGACTGGGCTGTAGAATGACAAATGACCGAATCTCGTCGATATTGGAAATGAAATGGTTGGTTGGATTCTAAAGAAGATAGTTGGCTCGAAAAACCAGCGAGAACTAAGGCGATTAGCGCCTGCGGTTCGGCGGATCAATGAGTTCGACGAGCAATTCAAGAGCTTATCCGACGACGCTTTGCGCGCGAAGACGGCGGCTTGGAAGGACGAGCTCGCGAAAATTTCAGATCCGGAAGAGCAATGGAACCGGCTCGCTGAAATTCTGCCGGAAGCGTTCGCAGTGGTGAAGAACGCGGCGCGGCGTCTGAAGGAGCGACGTCATAGTTTCGCGGTCTGCGATCAGCCGATGACGTGGGACATGGTGCACTTCGACGTGCAGTTGCTCGGCGGAATAGTTTTGCATCGCGGTCGAATCGCAGAAATGGCGACGGGCGAGGGGAAAACCTTGGTCGCGACATTGCCGCTGTACTTGAATGCGCTGACCAGTCGCGGCGCGCATCTGGTCACGGTGAATGATTATCTCGCTCGCCGCGACGCGGAATGGATGGGTGCGCTCTACAATTTTCTTGGGCTGACTGTCGGTTGCATTCAACACGATCAGGAGCCGGATGTGCGTCGCCAACAGTATGCCTGCGACATCACCTACGGGACGAATAGCGAGTTCGGTTTCGATTACTTGCGCGACAACGGGATGGCCACGACGCGCGAGCAACAGGTCCAGCGCGGTTATCATTACGCGATTGTCGATGAAGTGGACTCGATCTTGATCGACGAGGCGCGCACGCCGCTAATCATCAGCGGGCCGGCCACGATCTCGACCCATCAGTACGACAAATGGAAACCGCTGATCGAGCAATTGGTGCGCAAACAAACGATGTTGTGCAATCGAGTAGCCAGCGAAGCGGCGGAGAAATTTGAGCAGGGCGATGTCGAAACTGCCGGACGTCTCATGTTCAAAGTGAAATTGGGTCAGCCGCGTAACAAGCAATTGCTTCGGATGATGGAAGACCCAGACAAGCGCCGCGCGATCGATAAAGCGGAGCTCGCGTTCTATACCGACACGCGCAAGGAAGAGCTGTTCGCACTCAAAGAAGAACTCTTTTTCACGATCGATGAGAAGTCGAACGAAGCGGATCTGTCGGAGCAAGGCCGAACGTTTCTGAACCCTGATGATCCAAACGCGTTCGTGCTTCCGGATTTGATCAACGAATTCACGGAGATCGACCTGGATGAGACGCTCTCGCCAGAAGAAAAGGACAAGAGAAAGTCCGAACGCCAACAGATTTGCGACGAACAGGCGGAGCGGATTCACAACATTTCGAACTTGCTCCGCGCCTACTGCGTTTTCGACAAAGACGTTCAGTACGTGGTAGAGGAAAACAAGGTCGTCATTGTCGACGAATTTACCGGCCGAAAAATGCCGGGGCGTCGTTGGAGCGATGGGTTGCATCAGGCGGTCGAAGCAAAGGAGGGCGTCCAGATCGACCGTGAGACGCAAACGCTGGCGACGATTACGATCCAAAATTATTTCCGGCTTTATCAAAAGCTTGCCGGCATGACCGGCACAGCGGAGACCGAAGCAGCGGAGTTTCATGACATTTACAAGCTCGACGTAAACGTGGTCCCGACGAATCGGCCGGTGGCGCGCAAAGATCACAACGACCGGATTTACAAAACGCGCCGTGAAAAATACAACGCGGTCATCAACGAGATCAGGGAGCATCACACCAAGCAACAGCCGGTGCTGGTCGGCACGGTGAGCGTGGAAGCGTCCGAATTATTGAGCCGGATGCTGAAGCGCGAAAAAATTCCGCACAACGTTTTGAACGCGAAGTTTCACATGCAGGAGGCAGAGATCGTAATGCGTGCGGGCCAGCCCGGAACGGTGACGATCTCGACGAACATGGCCGGCCGCGGCACCGACATTAAACTGGGGCCGGGCGTGCCGGAGAATGGTGGATTATTTGTTCTTGGAACTGAACGACACGAAGCGCGCCGGATAGATCGACAACTTCGCGGACGTTGCGCGCGTCAGGGCGACCCGGGCGGATCGCGCTTTTACGTCAGCTTCGAAGACGATCTCATGCGCAACTTCGGTGCGGCCGATCGGATGACGAAGATCATGGAACGCTTCGGACTCGAGGAAGGCCAGGAGTTGGAGCACCGCTGGTTGAACAAATCGGTCGAGACGGCACAGAAGCGCGTCGAGCAGCGCAATTATCTCATTCGTAAACGGACGCTCGATTTCGACGACGTGATGAACATGCAACGCGAAGTCGTTTACACGTATCGGAACGAAGTGATCGACTCGGAAGATCCGCGCACGCTCATCTACGAAGTGATCGACGAAGCCGTGCCGGCGAAGTTGAAAGAATATCTCGACGTCGATGAGCCGAACTTCGGCGGACTGATCCATTGGGTGAACACGACGTTTCCTCTCGGCCTGACGAAAGACAAAGCCCAGTTCGAGACGCGTAGCGTCGATGAAAACGCGCAATTCCTCATCGGCAAGGTGAAGGAAGCTTACGAGCGAAAGTCGAGTCACGAGGAACCGAGCGCAGTGAAGAGTCTCGAGCGCTATATCATTCTGAACGCGATCGATCGTCTCTGGCAGGAACATCTTTACGCGATGGACGCCCTGCGGGAAGGCGTTTATCTGCGCGGTTACGCCCAGAAAGATCCACTGATCGAATACAAAACGGAAGCGTACGACATGTTCGTCGAGCTGATGGCGAACATTAAGAACGAAGTGCTGCATAATCTTTTCCGGAGCACGTCCAACTTGCAGGCGTTCGAAAATTTCCTCGCGAGCTTGCCGCAATTTTTGCTGCGCGAAGATGCTCCGACCGCGCCAATTGCGCCGGCGCGGGCGCGTCAACCACAGCCGGTTGGGGCGATGGCTGGAGTCGCGATGGACGGCGATGGCGCGGGCGAAATGTCGATCGACCTGCCAGTGCGGCGTTCGCTCCCGAAAGTCGGCCGAAACGAACCGTGTCCGTGCGGCAGCGGCAAGAAATACAAGAATTGCTGCGGCCGCACCGCTTAAGCTTTGGAAAGTCCTCGCTTTCGAAATCGGAGATTTGTTTTATTCTAGAAACCCTTTCCGATTGATCATGCTTAAAATTCATTCGCGACGCATCATTGGACTAGTGCTCGTTGCAGCTTTGCTCGCGGGCTGCGCAATCCACCGCCCGACGATTCGAGAATATCGGACCGACGAGGCCGGCCGGACCAATGTCGCAAATGTCACCGAAGAACAATATTGGAAGGAGCGCGTGGACGAACGGATCGCGGCCGAGATTGCCAAGGAGAAACCGGAGGCCGGCTACGACACCTGGCAAAATTATTGGCGCTGGTGGTACAGCGTGCTGCGTCGAAAGAAGAAGCCGCCGTTTAAATCCGACGAGTTTAAAAAGTCGGAAGACCTGGTGAATTACATCAAAGAAAAACGCCGGGCCAAAGGCTTGCCGACGTACGAGGACTGACGAAGAAAATTACAAAGTAGAAATTGGCAAACGGCGAAACGATTGAATCGTATGTGCCGGCGCGGCTCGACCGGATGCCGTGGAGTCGCTGGCACTGGTTGATCGTAATTTCGCTTGGAGCGACCTGGATTCTCGATGGACTCGAGGTCACGCTCGCCGGTTCGTTAGGCGGAATCCTGACACGACGCGAGACACTCGGCCTCACCGACGCCGAGGTCGGCGCGACCGCCACCTGCTATCTCGCGGGAGCGGTGATCGGCGCGCTTCTGTTTGGCTACGGGACCGATCGATTCGGTCGGAAGAAATTATTTTTCATCACTGTCGCCGTCTATCTGATCGGCACAGCGCTGTCCGGCTTCTCTTGGAATTTTGCCAGTTACGCTTTCTTCCGCGCGCTGACCGGCGCCGGCATCGGCGGCGAGTATGCTGCGATCAATTCGGCGATCGACGAACTGATTCCGGCACGAGTGCGCGGTCGGGTGAATTTAATGATTAACGGCTCTTACTGGGTGGGTGCCGCGCTCGGTTCGGGAGCGACCCTGTTGCTACTCGATCCGAATCGATTTCCGATCGCGTTAGGCTGGCGCTTTGCTTTCGGCATCGGCGCGACGCTGGGTCTTGTCGTTATTTTCTTTCGCCGCTGGATTCCGGAAAGTCCGCGCTGGTTGATGATTCACGGACGAAACGCTGAGGCGGAAAAGATCGTGGATGAAGTTGAGCGCACAATTGTGGCCGATCCGGAAATGTTGCCGGCGCATAATTCGCCGCCAACGCGTGTTCACACGCGAACGCACACGCCGTGGCGGGAAATTTGGAACGCGATTGCCCACGAACATCGACAACGTTCGTTTCTCGGGCTCGTACTGATGCTGACGCAGGCGTTTTTCTATAACGCGATCTTCTTTACATACGCGCTTGTGTTGATGCGGTTTTATGGCGTGCAGGCGAGCAGTGTCGGCAGCTATCTCCTGCCATTTTGCCTCGGCAATGCTGTTGGTCCGGTAGTGCTCGGACATTTCTTCGACACAATCGGTCGCAAACAAATGATCGCCGCGACTTATGGCGTCTCCGGGATTTTGCTCGCCCTGACCGCTTGGTTGTTTCAGGCCGGTCTGTTGACCGCACAATCGCAAACGCTCGCGTGGACGATTATTTTCTTCGTCGCCTCGGCTGCCGCGAGTTCCGCCTATCTGACCGTAAGCGAGATTTTTCCGCTCGAGATTCGCGCGTTCGCGATCGCAATTTTCTATGCAATCGGAACTCTCACCGGCGGAGTATTCGCGCCGTTACTCTTTGGTTGGATCATTGGAACGGGATCGAGCAATGCGCTGTTTGCGGGTTATCTGGCAGCCGCCTTCTTGATGATTTTTGGAGCGATTGTTGAACTGTGGATCGGCGTGGCAGCTGAGCGTCGTCCGCTCGAACATGTGGCCGCGCCATTATCGAGCCGGAACTGAAAGCTGACAGGTATGAATCGGCCCGGCCGGCGTCAACTCGCTGCAATAAAGATGAAACGCGTCCACCCGAAACATTCCAGCATCGAGGTCCGCGTTTGATTTGAGAAATTTGCGGAGCACGCCGCCCGAAACATCGCGACAGCGCGCGAGCGTGATGTGCGGATGCCAAGGTCGCAAATCGGCTTCGAGTCCAACCGCCAGCGCTGCGTCCTGTACTCGCTTATGAAGTTGAAAAAGATGGGGATGACCTTTGTCGACGCCGATCCAGATGATTTTGGGCGGGCCCTTCGGTGGAAATGCTCCGATCCCTTGAATCGGCAGGAAAAAAGCGTGGAACTCGATCGCGGTCAGGTTTGCGCGCAAGTCATGATCCATCCGTTCCGATGTGTCGGGAAAGAAACCAAGCGTAAGATGCATTTGATCGCGCGCGGTCCAGCGCACACCCCGAACACGCGGATCAAGATCGACAAGCGATTCCTGGATTGCGGGCGGCGGGGTAATCGCAACAAAGAGGCGCTTTGGCTTCACTTGCCGCGGAGAATTTCCGCGCCGGATTTCGGCTCGTTCCCACTTTGGCTGACTTGCGGCGGCAACGACCGGCTGAACGTCGTCATTACTCGCGCGATCAAGTTGGGAAAGACAGCGTTCGCCGCGATGATGAGATACGCGCTGAACGGCATGACGAGGACGGGTTTGCCACGTGCGCAGGCGTTCACAATTTTTCTCGCGGCGCGTTCGGCCGAAATCGATGCGAAGGGAATCTTGCGCGACCAATCGAACCACCGGTATTCGGCGGCGTGATCGCCTTTGAATGTCGCATGAACGTGCGAGCCGGTTCGCATCATGCCGGGCGTGACCGTGGTCACAAAAATCTTGTCGCGGGCAAGCTCGGCCCGGATTGAATCGGAAAATCCGGTGAGTGCGAATTTGCTGGCGGAGTAGGGGACCATATGCGGCACGGCGACTCGTCCGCCAATCGAAGAAATGTTCACGATCCGTCCGCCGCCTTTTGTGCGCATCTGTGGGACGACGAGAAATTGCAAAATGTACGGCGCCCAGAAATGCAAACGCATCTCTCGATCGAAGTCCTTGAGTTGAAAATGCTGAATCGGCCCAACTTCAACCGTGCCGGCGTTATTGATGAGGATGTCGATCTTGCGGAAATGTTGGAGCGCTTGTTGGACGGCGGATTGGATCTGAGCGGTTTCGAGCAAGTCGCATTGGGTGGTCAGCACTTCAGTTTTGAAGCGCTCCAAGTCACTTTTGGCACGGGCGAGCTCATCGTTGTCGCGCGCGAGAAGCGCAACTTTTCCGCCGCGCGCGCAAATTTGCTTCGCGATTTCCAAACCAAGCCCGCGCGAACCGCCGCTAATGAGGGCGACTTTATCGCGATATGAAAAGCGAGCCATTTGGAAACGTTGAACGTTCCATGCTCGAAAGGCAATTGTCGATCTAACCGTGTTTGCGGTTGAAACGCGCGACCTCACGCGCGGTTTCGCGATCGACGGCGCGCTTTTTTAAGTCGGCGCGTTTGTCGTGAGCGACTTTGCCCTGACCAACGCCGAGCTCGGCTTTCAACTTTCCATTTTTCCAGTAAAGCTTCAGGACAACTAACGCTCGACCTTTGACCTGGGTTTCGCCGTAGAGCTTGTCGATCTCTTGTCGATGCAACAAGAGTTTACGGACGCGTTTTGCCGCCGGCACTTCATGACTGGCTTTTTCGTACGGCTGAATGTCGGCGTTATAGAGAAACGCTTCGCCATTTTCGATGCGCGCAAAAGCGTCGCCGATGTTGGCTTTGCCGGCCCGGATAGATTTTACTTCGCTGCCTTTTAACTCGATGCCGGCTTCGTAGCGCTCGAGAATATGAAAATCGCGCAGCGCCTTGCGATTGGTGATCGACTCGGCGGGCATGATCGCGCGCGGAACGCGCTCGGAAATTATGCGTTATCCGGACCTTTGAGAGGTTCGAACGCGAGCTTACCGGCAATGATCTCTTTCAGAGCGATATCGGTGAGCGACATACGCGGCGTCGTTTCCACCATCGGCCGATGTCCCAGACCGAGCTGGCGGACGCGCTTGGAAACAACGTTGATCAGGACCTGCTGATTTGGAATAACCTGAGCTGCTTCCTGGAGGAGTTGAGTCGTCATATGGCGCAAGGATCTGACGGTGCGGTTGGTTTCCGTCGGGAATTGAAGAATGGTCGGCGCGCTGGTGGCGAGAGCGGAGGGTGTGAGCTGCGACGCGATCATAAAAACGGAGCGGTGACATTGCGAGCGGTTGAAAAGGTTGTCAACCGATTTGTTCCGATCGACGGGATGTCGATCAAAGATCGAACGATAAGGTCGCTCGCTGTGATTACCGGGCGACCGGCCTAACGAACGTCTTCGACGTAGCTGATGAGTCGATAGTCAACGGCGTCCCCGATCTTATCAAGCTCGCGATCGTAATGCCAGTGCACATTTCCGTTGGTGTAAAAATTTTTACAAACAATAGCGCCGGTGATGTCTGGCCCGCCGTTAATCGTGAAATTCGCTGACGGCGCATAGAAGACAGCGGCAAATCCCGCAGTTGAACCACCCCCGGAGTTCAGATCGATCGTTTG
>DASQBB010000024.1:0-4176 GCA_035635435.1 Chthoniobacterales bacterium
AAACCACCGATGCTGGCGGTGCAATTGATAAAGCCGACCGCTGCTGCTGCTGCTGAACTGGTGAGGAACGCGCTCGGCAACGCCCAGAACGACGGCAGATACGCGATCGTGCCGAACGCGACGAAAGTGAAAACCACGACCAACAGCACGGCATTGTGCGGAAGGAAAAACCAGGCGCCGAGTGCGATTGCGCTCGTTAACTGCGGAATGGCGAAATGCCAGCGGCGTTCGCGCGTTCGATCGGAACTCCATCCGAGCACGAGCATTCCGATTAGCCCGGCGATGAAGGGAATTGCGCCGACCCAACCGATTCTTTGGACGTCAGTCCAACCGGTCAATCGTTGCAGCATTGTCGGAAACCAAAACCAAAACGCGTAGCCGCCGGTGTAAGTAAAAAATAATCCAGCCGTCAAAATTAACACCGCCGGATGTCGCAACGCTTGCAAGATCGACATCTTTTCGGTGCCCGCTTTGGCCCGGTGTTCTTCCGCGAGGCGCGCCGTCATCCAATCGCGTTGGTCAGGCGTGAGCCATTGCGCATCCTTCGGACGGTCCGGCAGGACAAAGAACGTCGCTGCGCCGAGCAGAATTGCCGGAATGCCTTCGAGCAAAAACAACCAGCGCCAGCCGGGAGTATTTAACCAATGCGTGCCGAGAATCGCGCCGGCAATCGGTCCGCCGATGATAAAACCGATTGGTATCGCCGACATGAAGCGTGCTACCGCCTTGGCCCGGTCTTGATAAATGAACCAGTGCGAAAGATAAACGATCACGCCGGGAAAAAATCCTGCTTCAGCTGCTCCTAACAAAAAGCGCGCGCCGTAAAGCTGGTGCGGTGTGTGAACGAAACCGGTCAGGGTTGTCAGCGCACCCCACGCCATCAGCGTTAACGACAACAACCATCTCGCGCTCCAGCGTTCGACCAGCAGCGCTCCGGGAATCTGGAGCGCGAAATATCCGATGAAGAAAATTCCACTCGCCGTGCCGAAGACGGAATCGGTCAGGCCGAGATCGCCTTTCATCCCGAGCGTCGCGTAGGCGATATTCGTGCGATCGAGATAATTCGCGACGTAAAGAAGAAGCAGAAATGGCAGCAAGCGCCACGCGATTCGACTACGCGCACTTTCGCCGGCGTCTTGCACGACGTCGATCTTAGACCATCGGCCGGAAACGACCGACGACTTCCTGCAATCGGCCGGTGATCTGGCCTAACGAACAGACCTCGACCGCATCGAGCAATTCCGGAAAACAATTTTTCCCGCTCTCAACCACGGCCGCGAGTTTAGCGAGCGCGCGTTTCGATTTGTCGGTGTTTTTCTTTTTGAATTTCGCCAGCCGATCGACCTGCAACTGCTGTTTCTTTCGAGGCGTGCGCGCGAGTTTCACTTCCGGGATGTCGTCACTTCCGTCGCGGTAACGATTGAGCCCGATGATTGGCCGGACGCCGTCATTAATTTGCTGCTCGTAACGATGGGAGGCGTTTTGGATCTGGCTCCGCTGATACCGGTCCTCGACCGCGGCGAGCACGCCGCCGAGCCGTTCGATTTCGCGAAACTCATCTAGAATCGCGGCCTCGACCGCGCGCTCGACCGCTTTCATGCCGGGCGAACCGCTCAACATGTTCATGGTGTGTTTAAAAATGCCGGACTCCTCAAGCAAAATGGCCTGACCGTGCGCAGCGAGCCGAATCCATTCCTCGCTCGGCGTGGTAAACGGTTCGTCCGCGCTGTTGGAGTGACACGAATTGGTCGCGTTCATGTAAGCGAGTATCAATTCAGCCGCGGTCCGAGTGAGATTATTTTTAAATTCAGCGGCGATCAGCGAGCGCCCGCTGGTTTGGGTGTGCAATTTGTAAAGCTGCGCTTTCGGTCCGGCGCCGAACACTTCGCGCATTCCGATCGCCCAGATCCGTCGCGAGACCCGCGCGAGCGCGATGTATTCGACGTCGAGACCGCAATCGAGAAAGAATGAGAGTCGCGGCCCGAATTGATCGACCGGAATTCCGCGGGCAGCAAACATTTCCGCGTACGCGAACCCGTTCGAGAGCGTGTAAGCCGCTTGTTGCACCGGCGTCGATCCCGCTTCGCCGATGTGATAACCGCTGATCGAGATCGGATACCAACGCGGCATTTCGCGGCTGGTGAATTCCACCATGTCGGTCAGAAATCGCAGCGACGGCTCGATCGGGAAAATCGTTTCGTTCTGCGCCTGAACTTCTTTGAAAATGTCGGCCTGAACCGTGCCGCGTAGTTTAGGAACAACGCTCGGACCGAAACGCCGCTTCGCCGCCGCGATGTACATCGCCATAATGATCGGCGCCGGGCCGCTGATCGTCATCGACGCGGAAAAATTCGGCGAACCCAAATCGAACCCGTCATAAAGCCGGACCATGTCTTCGACCGTGTCGATCGCGACACCGCCCTCGCCGATTTTTCCGAAAACGCCGTCCGCGTCGCTGTCGATCCCGTAAAGAGTCGGTCCATCGAATGCGGTGCTCAGTCGATGCGTGCGCTGATGCCGGGTCAGGTAATGAAAACGCTCGTTTGTGTCTTCGGCCAGCATCAACCCTGAAAACAAACGGGTCGGCTCCTCAGCCTGTGGAATTTTCTTCTCCGGTTTGCTCTTTTTCGCTTCGCCATTCTTTTCGAAGCTTTCGACCTCGCGAATCGGCTCGAGATACATCTCGCGATAAGCGCCGTTCAAAAATGGAAACTCGCCTGGTAGTCCTTCACCCAACAAAAAGCGCGCGATTTCGCCCGGCTCATCGATTTCGGGAAGGGCGAGTCGCGGCAGCGGCAATCCCGTGGGCGCACGCGTGACCGGAATTTTCGCTTTGATGTCGTTCCAACGGCCGACCAGGTCGCGCCCGAATTTTTGATCGGTGCGTGCGCGCTTCACCTGATCGAGCACAAACTGATTATATTTCGCAACCGACTCAACGACTTGACCAAGCTTGCTCATGACTTCTTCCGTTCCTTTCCGCGTTTAGATTTGTCGCTCGCTGAAATTAACCCGAACAGTTTGTCCACGCCAGAGTCACGGTGCCGTTTTGCCACGGTATCGACTAGGCGCTGGGCGCGCCGATTTTGTTCGAGACGCTGCTCGATCTCCGTGTGCGCAGTCCGCGCGCGCTGCAGATCGCTTTTATTCACGACCACGATGTCAGCCAGATCGAGCATCACGATTTTTTGCAGCTGCAACCGGCTGCCGTAATCCGGATTCATCACCAGCACGGTTTGATCGACAATTCCGTTCTTCTGAAACGGCATCGCTTCCTGGCCGGTGCCGACCGTCTCAATAATCACGTAATCGAACCCGGATTGCGCGAGCAGTGCGAGACAATCGTGCGTTGCGGGCGAAAGTCCGCCCGCCTGTCCGCGTGTAGCCATACTCCGCATGAAGACGCGATCGTTTTGGGAATTGATCATCGTCGCGCGATCGCCCAACAGTGCGCCTTCACCGATCACGCTCGGATCGTGCGACAAAATCGCCACGCGAGATTTTGAGTCCTTGTTCAGGAATCGAAGAACCAGCTCGTCAATCAACGTTGTTTTACCCGCGCCACCTGGCCCTGTGAAACCGATGACGCGCACTGCTGCCTTCGAGGTTGGGCGTTGGGCGTTGGGCGTTGGACGTTTGCCTTTCGCAGCCGACTCTTCGATTTCGGTCAGTTTGTGCGCGAGCTCGATGTCCGACGTTTTTGCGCGCGCGCGTTTCGCGCGCGGTTTTCCATAGCGTTGGTGAACGAACGTCACCATTTCGTCGAGCGAGGTGCCGGCGAAAAAAATTTCGTCCACGCCTTTGCGACGCATGGCTGCGGCATCCTCGTGAGTAATGGTCCCGCCGCCGCCGCCGAACACTTTGATGTCAGCCGCACCTTTCTTGCGCAAAAGATCGACAACTTCCGCGAAAAACTCGATGTGCCCGCCGTTGTAACTGGAAATGCCGATTGCGCGCACGTCTTCCTGGATCGCCGCCCGGACGATGTCGCCGACGGAGCGATGATAGCCGAGATAAACGACTTCGATCCCGTGTCGGATGAACTCGAGATTGATCGTGTTGATGGCGCTGTCGTGTCCATCACAAATCGGGACGGCAGTCAGAATTCGAATCGGTGAGGCCATCTGAAGAATTTAACGATTTAGTGAGTCAGCGATTTAACCATTGCAATCGCTA
>DASQBB010000025.1:0-26335 GCA_035635435.1 Chthoniobacterales bacterium
GATCCAGCGGCGTCAGTTCTGATCCGTGCGACAAAGCCGTCAGATTCTCCGCCGATGATCGGCTGCGCTGCGCCCGATGTGACCGGCAGATCGATCGCGTTGGTTCCGCCGACGACATACAGAGTTCCGTCTGTTCCAACAGTAATTGCGACGCCGATAGTCTCGACGTTGGCCGGAGGAAAGGCGTGAAACGGATTGATCGGCACGGGCACGCCATCCGACTGTGAGCCGCCCAGGTAGGTTGAGTAAATGACTCTCGTTCCGTCGGCACTGATCACGGTGACGAAAGCGGCGTCGCCGGTAACAGTGCGTTGCACGGCGTTGGCCGTGATCGGGAAATCTGTTGATGCGGTCACGCCGGTGACCACCGCGTTGCCATTTGCATCAACGGTTAAACCGAAGACGCCGTCCCAACCAGATCCGCCAAGGAACGTCGACCAAAGTAGATTTCCATTTCTATCGTACTTGGCGACGTAACCATCCTGGCCACCGCCTCCATAAGTTCTTTGCAGCGCGTTAGTCGTGACTGGGAAATCAGCCGCCTGCGCGTCGCCCGCGATATAAACGTTGCCGGAACTGTCGGTGGCGCACGCCCAGGTGATCTCAAATCCGCTACCGCCGAGATAGGTCGAGGCTATGACTACAGGCGACGCGGAGGTCGATGCGTCCACGGTGTAACGCTCTGTAAGCGTACGTCCGACCGTAGGAAAAGTGGCTGTGGCATAGTCGCCGACGGCCCAGCAGTCAGATCCCGGCACGCACGTAACGGCGTGGAGGACAGGGTTCTTCATGGCGCTAGTGTCAGCCGAGCTGGCGATGGTCCATCCCTTCCCGTCCCACTGCTCGATCAGGGTCTGAGAGACGCTGTTCGTACTTTGGTAGCCGGCCGCCCAGCAGTCCGACGCTGATCTACACGATACGCTGAAGAGGACGTCCACTTGTGTGCTCGCGTTGGGCGAAGTGACGACCGCCCACGAAGTCCCGTCCCAGCGCTCGATGAGCGTCTGAACGGAAAAGCCGACGGGGGTCCTGCTTAGGTAGTCTCCGACGGCCCAGCACTCCGACCCCGACACGCACGTTACCGCGAAAAGGTGATTGTCCTGGATAGGAAGGGTGTTGGGCGAGGGGACAATGGCCCACGAAGTTCCGTCCCAGCGCTCGATGAGCGTTTGATTGTTGCTGGTGAGACTATTTTTGTAGAAGCCAACCGCCCAGCAGTCCGACGCCGACACGCACGTTACACCATAGAGGACGTTGTGCTCAGTGGCGCTGGTGCTCGGCGAGTTGACGATCGTCCAGGAGATCCCATCCCAGCGCTCGATCAGTGTCTGATTGACGCTGCCCGTGTAGTAGCCGCCCACGGCCCAGCATTCCGATGCCGACACGCACGTCACGCCGTAGAGAAAGTTGTTTCGTGTGGCGCTGGTATTGGGCGAATCGACGATGGCCCATGAGGTCCCATCCCAGCGCTCGATGAGCGTCTGAGCGGCGCCGGCGTTGTAGTAGCCGACCGCCCAGCACTCCGAGGCGGATACACAAGTCACGCCGTAGAGAAAGTTGCTCTGCGTGGCGCTCGCGTTCGGCGAGCCGACGATCGCCCACGAGGTCCCATCCCAGCGCTCGACGAGCGTCTGAGAGACGCCGCCCACGGCGAAGTAGGTGCCGGCGGCCCAGCAGTCCGACGCCGACACGCACGTCACGCTTTGGAGAAAATTGTTCGCCGTGGGGCTGGTGTTGGGCGAGCTAACAACGGTCCAGCTGCCCGCTGCCGGAGCGAGCGGCAAGCTGGTCGCGGCCAGAGTCGTCTTACCGCTTAATTGGCCAGCGTGTTTGCCCGCAAAGACTGACTCGCCGGGTGACCTATTAGCAGAGGTTGTTATCCCGCTGAATGGTGTCGCTGCGACACTCAGCATCGCCATGAGTGCGCCAACCGAGAAAAGAGCAAAACCAACTAAGACGCGCGCATTGAAAATGCCAGATTGAGCAGTAGAATCTTTTCGCATGGCGGTCCTTAAACTCCGTGCGGAACTGGTCAGCTACGCAAGTAAGAATCGTAATCGGGAGCGCGTACGGCTGTATGATTGGTCAAGTATTAAGGAAGCGCGGTCAGTGTCTGTTGCCGGACAATGAAAACGTCGGTCGAATCGATGCGGCCGCTCTCGTCAATGTCCATTCGGAAGTTGGAAGAGTTGGTGATTTGAAGAGTCTGCTGTCTCACTTGGAAGACATCGGTTGAATCAACCCGGCCGCTTGCGTCGACGTCGCCAACCAGCACGCCCATTGAAGCTGGCACTGCGCTGCTAAAGTTACCAACTGAGTCAGTCACATTAGTTAGGCTAACAGTGATAACTTGAGCGTTGGTAACTCCAGTAAGATTCACAATGTAGTTATGAGGATCGTTATTGTCGATGGTACTACTACTGACTGATCCCATCCCACTGACATTCGCGCTAGCTACACTCGTTAATGTGTTGGCGAAGCTAAATACGAGTGTGTAATCGCCATTCGTGCCGCCACTGCGGCATTCAACTCCACGCGTTCCGGTGGGCGGCAAGTTAATGTCGAACGTCCCAGCGCTGCCGTGGACTTTCCTCGATACGACGCTCACCAACTGCACCACAGGTATCGTATAATGCTCCGTAAGCGTCAGGCTGACACTACCGTTGTAGTAGTAGCCGACGGCCCAGCAGTCTGACGCCGAGGCGCACGTCACGCCATAGAGGAAGTTGCTCAGCGTGGCACTGGTGTTGGGCGAGTTGACGATGGCCCAGGAACTCCCGTCCCACCGCTCGATTAACGTCTGACCGAGGCTGGTGCCGGACAGGCCTACGGCCCAACATTCGGACGCCGACGCGCATGTCACGCCAAAGAGGTGATTGTACTCCGTAGTGCTGGTGTTGGGCGAGTTGACGATAGCCCACGAGGTCCCGTCCCAGCGCTCGATGAGGTTCTGATACACGCCATTCTGAACGGCGTTGCCGGTGAAGTAGTAGCCGACGGCCCAGCAGTCTGACGCCGAGGCGCACGTCACGCCGTCGAGGTAATTGTCCAGCGCGCTGGTGTTGGCCGAGTTGACGATAGCCCACGAGGTCCCGTCCCAGCGCTCGATGAGTGTCCGGTTGATGTTGTAAGCGCCGACGATACTCTGGGAGAAGCCGACGGCCCAGCAGTTGGACGCCGACACGCAGGTCACACCGTAGAGGAAGTTTTTCGCCCAGGCGGTGGCGTTGGGCGAGGTGACGATGGTCCACGAGGTCCCGTTCCAGTGCTCGATGAGCGTCTGGTCGATGTTAAGAGTACCAACGCCGACGATCTCGGAGTAGCCGACGGCCCAGCAGTCGGACGCCGACACGCAGGTCGCGCTATTGAGGAGGTTGATTTGCGCCGCGTTAGGCGAGGTGACGATGGTCCACGAGGTCCCGTCCCACCGCTCGATGAGAGTCTGATAGACGCTAGGGCCGCTGACGTAGAAGCCGACGGCCCAGCAATTGGACGCCGACACACACGTCACGTCGGAGAGGACGTTGTTGTACCGCGACGCATTAGGCGAGGGGACGGCGGCCCACGCGATCCCGTCCCAGTGCTCAACGAGGGTCTGGGGAGCGCCGCTGCTGGCGACGTAGAAGCCCACGGCCCAACAGTCAGGTGCCGACACACACGTCACGCCCAAGAGGTTGTTCTGCGTGGTACTGGTGTTGGGCGAGCTAACAACGGTCCAGCTGCCCGCTGCCGGAGCGAGCGGCAAGCTGGTCGCGCCCAGCGTTGTCTTACCGCTTAATTGGCCAGCGTGTTTGCCCGCAAAGACTGACTCGCCGGGTGACCTGTTAGCCGAGGTTGTTATCCCGCTAAATGGTGTCGCTGCGACACTCAGCATCGCCATGAGTGCGCCAACCGAGAAAAGCGCAAAACCAACTAAGACGCGCGCATTGAAAATGCCAGATTGAGCAGGTAATTTTTTTGGTACCATGATCTCGCCTTCCTGCCAATTGTACTTCGGTTCTCGCTCATCAATCGGTCCCATAGGTCGAGAAATTATTGTGATTGCATCAAACCGCGATCGCTGCTCGCCCACTCAGCAAATCCCGGCCAAGGAAAGGAACAGAATTCCAGAGCCTACTGCGCTTAGGGAACAATGGTAACGGTTGCCTTTGTCGGCTTACCTAGTTTGTAACCCGCTCCCGTTTGCAGATTCATCGCCGCTGTCTTTTTCTTTTTCGCCCCGGTGCTACTCGATGCAGTGAGCGTGGCAGAGGCTGACGACTGTCCTGCTGGGATTGTAAGCTGTCCTGGCGCGCCGCTCAGCGTGTAATCAGATCCCATCGCTGCGCTGCCACTCATCGAGTACTGGACAGTTGTAGATTGAGACACTGGCTTTGAAGCAGCAACTGTAAACGTCGCGCTGCCTCCTTGTTTAATTTGAGTCGGTGCAACAGCGACACTGACCTTTGGAGTCGCGCCAGGCGCTGGCGTTGGCGTCGGACTAGGAGTAGCAGTCGGTGTAAGTGTAGGTGTCGGCGTCGCGGTCGGGGTTGGTGTTGCGGTCGGAGTTGGCGTTGCAATTGGAGTTGGAGTCGCACTCGGAGTGATCGTGGGTGTGGGAGTGATTGTTGGCGTCGCCGTAGGTGTGGCCGTGGCCGTCGGAGTAGGTGTAGGAGTTGGAGTCGGTGTGGAAGTGGGACTAGGAGTCGACGTCGGAGTAGCTGTCGGCGAGATTGTCGGAGTAGGCGTTGGCGTTGGACTTGGCCCGCCGGTTAGATCGACAATCGTCACAAAGTTGTCCCAGACTCCGCCACCGTACGTTTTTTGCGGCGCGTTGTTTGTGACCGGAAAATTCGTGGAAGCCGTTCTGCCGCCGACGCACAGCTGGTTGTTCCAAAGATCAAGGCCATACACTGAGTCCTGATCGTTACCGCCAAGATAGGAGGAGAAAAGCAACGCGGTCCCGCCAGCTGAAAGTTCGGCCACCCATCCGTCGTAATAACCACCGAACGTCGACTGGAAAGGCAGCACGAGCGACAAATCGTGACTCGCGCTGTAACCGCCGACAAAAATATTGCCGAAATGGTCGAGCTTGAGTCCGAACAATCCGTCGTAATCGCTGGCGCCGAGGTAAGTGGAAAAGATCAGCGCGGAACCGTCGGCGGATAATTCGGTAACAAATCCGTCATCAATGCCGGCATTCGCGGGCTGCACCACTCCGGGCGTTGTCGGAAAATCGGTGGCGTTGGTCTCGCCATCCACGTAAGCGTGTCCGGCCGCGTCGATCACGATGGCTGAAGGCGCGGTGTAGTTCGTTCCCGCACTCGCGCTTCTTCCTTTGCTGCCGCTAAGCAACGTCGAATAGATAAACTTCGTCCCATCGGGATTAAGTTTCGTGACGAACCCGGCTGTTCCCGGTGCGTGAAAGAGCTGAAACGCGCCGAGCGTCACCGGAAAATCAAGCGATTGCGTTTCGCCAGTCACGAAAGCGTTACCGGCCGCATCCACCGCGATCGCCGAACAGAAATCGCCGGTCAGCCCTCCGAGGTAGGTGAGATAAATTATTCCGCTCGGCCCGGCGATGCGCGGATTGATTCGCGCGATGAAACCATCAGTCTCACCGCCAATAATCGATTGCGCCGCGCCCGAAGTGACTGGCATGTCGATGGTGTTCGTTTCGCCAACGAGATACAAAGTTCCATCGGGTCCGACCGCGATCCCGACGCCGATCGTCTCTACATTCGCGTTCGGTAGAAGATGAAACGGATTTGTCGGCAGCGGAACGCCGCCGTCCGATTGTGTGCCGCCGAGGAAGGTTGAGTAGAGAACGCTCGTTCCGTCAGCGCTGATCACGGTAACGAATGCTGCGTCGCCGGTGACGGTCTTCTGAATAGCGTTCGCTGTAATCGGAAAATCAGATGATTCGGTCACGCCGGTCACGACCGCATTTCCCGCCGCGTCGACCGCTAATGAGTAAACTCCATCCCAGTCCGAGCCGCCGAGAAATGTCGACCAGAGCAGGTTGCCGTTCTTGTCGAACTTCGCCACGAACCCGTCCTGGCCGCCATCGCCGTATTTTTTCTGGAACGCGTTCGCCGTGACCGGAAAATCGGCCACGTTCGAATCGCCCGCGATATAGACATTCCCCTGCGCATCAGTCGCGGTCGCCCATGTAATATCGTAGTCTCCCGGTCCGCCCGAGCCACCGAGATAAGTGCTGGCTGCAATAGTCGGTGTCGCGCTCGGCGTTGGCCCTGGTGGTGGGGCAACTCCGGTGTCGTAGGCCAGCGTTACGATATTGGAGTTGAATGAGTCAGTAGAAGTGTTCAGCGATGACGTGCTCACTGCTCCCACGAAAACGCGTGAACCGTCCGGACTCACCGCCAAGGCATTCGACTGGCCGAGGCCGCTCGTGTAGATCGCGGTCTTGAGTGTCGCGCCGCTTGCTGCGTCGTACGTAATCGCGGCGAATGTCTTAGCCTCAGCCGCCGGACCCACGACGTACACCTGGCGTCCACCCGGATCCACTACGACCATCGGTCCGACAAAGATGTAGTTGAATGGCGCGGTCGTGTTGAACTCGCTCGCCCACAACTGCGCACCAGTCGCGGAATCGAACGCCACCGTCGCGAAACCTGTTCCAGCTAAGTTTTCGTCGCCGTCGCTGCTCTCGGTCGTCGCGAATACTCGCGATCCATCCGGGCTGACTGCGATCGGTTGCCACAACCATGGAATGCCCTGGCCCGGAAACGGCCCGTTCGCGTTCGGATCGGCGTAGTCGGATAACCAGAGACTTTCCCCCGTTTGCGCATCAAACGCCGTGACACCCATCGGCGCATGGAAGGTTCCCGACGCGTCAGTAAACAAATCTTGGAATTCCATGAATGCGCGTGAGCCATCCGGACTAACTGCAAACCCGGATTGATCGTCCGCGTGCATGTTTTTGCGGCTGCCCGAAACAATCGTTTGACCATTGGCTGCATCGACCACCAGCAGGTCGAGCTCATTAATATGTGCCTGAGAGTCGAGCTGGGCTGCGGCCATGAACACTTTGTTTCCAACTGCGGCAATGCCGAATCCGCTCGCAAATCCTGGCAACGGAAACGGTCCGGCTGGTCCCTGCACAGATGCGGCCCACAACTGGTTTCCAGTCGCGCCGTCGTACGCCACGGTAATCGCATCGACCCGATACTTATTGTCTGGCAACGAAACCAACTGCTCGCCGGTGGCGTAGACGCGAACTCCATCTGGACTTGCAGCGATGGTTCCGGCGAAGCCATTCCCTGCTGCAAATGGTACCGCCGTCGGCCAGAGCGGCTCGCCGCTGGTTGCGTCGTAAGCCATGATCTTGCTGCCGTACTGACCGCCGCCTGCTTCAAAAATTGCGACGAACACGCGCGAGCCGCCAACTGCAAGGGATTGCGAGTACGCCTGCAATCCAGTCGGCGCGATGTACGGTGTCGCCCAAACCATGTTACCGCTCGCACTTTCGTAGGCGATCGTGACCGCCTGATAATTCGTCGTGCTCGAGTCTGTGCTTTGATCGCTGGTCGCGGCCATGAAAACGAATTTTCCGTCCGCACTTGTGCCGATTACTTTTGTCGAGGCTCCGTTGCCCGGCGAATCTCCCTTGTGACCTGCGCCATCGTACGGTTTTGAGCTCCAGGCCGGGCACCAATCATTAACTCCGGGGACGACGCAGGGCGGTGGCAGTTGCGGCGAAGAACTCATCGTTGGCTGAGAAGCCTGTGCCGGACACGAAATCGTTTGCCCTGATGGCAGAGTGACCAACGGAGATATCGGGAAAGGCGCCGAGCACATTTCCGGCGCGAAAATCGGCGATGGAACATTTGTTATCTGTGCGCCGGCATTCTGATTCGGCCTCAATGCGCCGGCTCCGAACAATGTCAGCGTTGAGATAAACAGCCCAATTGCGATGGCACGATAATGTGGTCGCATAAAATCCCCTGTGGGTCTGAATCGGTTTTCACTGGGGATCCGGACTTATCCCGCGCTCAAAAAAACCCATGGCGGACAGACGGACCGCTCCTTCAGCTTTATGGAAGAAATTCGCAAATCTTTCGGCGGGCACGTCCGAATTCGGGGCCGCCCACGAATATTGCCATTAAAAACCCCTTTGAGGTACAATCGAATGAAAACGATCCGGTTCTCTCTTTTTCGTTTATTCGCTGCGTCGGCTGTCGCCGTGACTAATTTTGCGGTGTTAATGCCGGCAACGGCTCAGACCGCGACACCCACGCCGGACCAATCTGTCGCTTGGCAGAATAATCCGCTGCACGATGGAAACAATTCATCCAGCACGGTCGCGCCACCGCTGACCTTGAAATGGAACCATGATTTTACATCGGTTGGCGTCGGGTCGATTTCTTATCCGTTAATCGCTCAAGGATTGATCATCGTCACGACTACGGCATCGAACGGTACTTCATACTCGACAAAGTCTTTGGTCGCGTTGGACGAAAATACGGGCCTGCAGATCTGGTCGGTCCCCCTCACCGGTACGTACAGTTTTGCCAACGCCACCTACGACGCGGGCAAAGTGTTCGTAGTGAATTTTGATGGAGTCATGCAGGGTTTCGATGCGCTAACTGGAATTCCGCTCTGGAGCGTCCAGCTCCCGGGGCAATATGCGTTCACGTCTCCGCCAACTGCGGTTGACGGGGTCGTTTTTGTCGGCGGCTCGGGTATCGGCGGAACACTCTACGCGGTAAACGAGAGCAACGGAGCCGTTCTGTGGACAGGAAGCGTTGAAAATGGGGATCACAGCTCACCCGCGGTGAACGCGGCATCCGTGTTTGTTTCGTATGCCTGTCCGCAGTCGTATGCGTTTGATAGATCAACGGGGCAACTTCAGTGGCACTACTCTGGTCCATGCTCAGGTGGCGGTGGGAAAACACCTGTCTACCACGACGGAAACTTATACGTCCGCGATTCCTTCAATACTTCTGCTAATGGGCTTATTCTGGACGCGAATACGGGCGTAAATGTCGGTAGCTTCAACTCCGGTCCGCCGCCAGCGTTTGTCGGCAATCTCGGAGTTTATCTGTCGAATGGAACACTCTCCGGAGTCGATCTCTTGACTGGACTAACGTTGTGGAGTTTCACCGGCGACGGTCATCTGGTCTCGGCGCCATTAATCGTGAATCAGACCATCTATGTAGGAAGCACTTCTGGTTTGCTCTATGCACTGAATCTTGAAGGTGTCACGGTATGGAACACCCAAGTCGGTGCTTCCATTCCGGGGCCGGACGAACAAAACGCTTTTCTGACGACCGGACTTGGAGCCGGAGACAGTTTGCTCGTCGTACCCGCGGGAGGAATTCTTGTTGCATACGGTTCATCATCGGCGACGCCAACACCAACCCCGACGCCTACTGCAACCCCTACGCCAACGCCAACCCCAACACCAACTTCCACCGCAACACCGACGCCGACCGCGACACCAACCCCAACACCAACTGCGACTCCAACAGCCACACCGACGGCTACTCCAACGCCAACTCCGCCTCAGGCCGACACGCCTGTGATTTCGCCGAGCGGTGGCACCTTCAGAAGGAAGGTCAGGTTCACAATCTCGGACGCGACTGCCGGAGCGACAATTTACTACACGACCGACGGTACCGATCCTACGACTTCCTCAGCCGTGTATCCGACTGCGACCGGGAAGAAGAAGTTCAAGGGCATCACCATCACCGGCGCAGGCCCGCACACAGTCAAAGCGATGGCAACTGCGCCTGGGTCCGACAATAGCGCGATTGCTATCGCGAACTACACGATCGACTAACGCCGTGACAGATTTTGCAGACGCCGCTGCCAGGGGATCTGCCGCTTAGTTCCGACGCGAAACTGGCGGCGGCGGTGCGGTTTTCGACGCCGAGCTTCGGATAAATATGCTCAAGATGTTTGCCCACGGTTGCAGCGCTGATTCCAAGGATTGCGCCGATCTCCGCGTTTGATTTCCCTTGTTAGGCGTCTGATTACTCCGAACGTCGGAAGGCTCTTGTGCGTTCTACGACGTCATTAGGCACTGTGAACCACGATCTACCCTTGGCAGACTGACTGGGTTGGTTGAACTCAACCTGCTGTCCCGACGAAAAAATCAGTGCAATTCCGGTCACTTCTACGTCGACGGGATCCGTACTAACAGAGACTGTGATTTGACCGCCCGCGAGATCAGAAACACCTTTGAGAACTCCGGTGTTCAACCAAATCGCCGGCGTTGTTGCAGGAAGCAACGTGTACAAGATTGTTTGAGAATTTTCCCAGCAAAAGGGGAGATGCAACTCGTTCGACAAATCATCTCTCGCCTTGTCGCTCACGCCCTTAGGTTGTTCTGCATATCGCCTCAATGGTGAAGGCGCTAAAAATTCCATTTCAATATCCGGCGAGTCCTTAATGGCGCCTTTACCCGTGCTGCCTCTTTCGATGCCAACCTTAAGAATCCCCGAACGTCGCTTAAAAAGAAGCGGTTGAGCGCCTGTTCATCTCCTTCCGGGGACGGAAAGATTCTTGGTTCGGGGCCAGGTTGCAGAGGCAGCCCGCGCGGTTGACCAAATGTGGTGTTTTCCCCGAAACGTTGATTGAGTTCTTCGAAACGCTGTCGAACACGGCCTGCGAATGATCGCGCGGCTGGCTGATCGAGAGGAATTCTAAGAAAGATTCGGATCTTGAAATCCGTGAGCGATATTATTGCTCGTTGTTCGATCTTCGCCTGCTGCGCGAGATCCATATATTGTGTAACAATGGCGACGGGCGCGCCGATGATAAGCAGCACGAACAGAATCTTACCCCACGCCGTCAGACGCTCCTGTCCGTCGACGATGACCTTCGTCTTGGTGGCAAATGACAACAGACCGCAGATCCCGGTCAGTACTGTGGCGGCCAACTTCAGTGCGATTAGCCAATCGAACATGCGAAACATCTCCTTATACACTGGCGAAAAGCACCTCGGCTATGCGATTTTCGACCCCGAGCTTTGGATAAATGTGCTCGAGATGTTTGCTGACGGTTGCCGATTGGTTTGCGAATAGACTGGATAAATCCCCAAATGTCCCAGCATAATTCAATCTGCCGTGTCGAACCCCAAGAACGAAGAAGGACAAGCACGATCTAAGACATGGCGATTGCTTAACTCGCCATTTGGGATCTGGTGCCTGTCGTCAGTTATCCTCGCGTCGGTCACGACAGGTTGGACGCTTTTCCACACGTGGTTGACTGAACAGAAGGAACAACGGCAAAAAAGAATCGCGCTCGCGTGCGAGCTAACCATTCGCGCAACGGATTTTCTTGAAGATTGTAAAAAATCGCTCAGCCGACAGGAGCTATGGGACCACCACTATCAGTTTTTTCAGAAAGCGGAAGGTCATTTGACGCAATTCAGCTCGGCCACAATGGATGAACTCGTCTTCCAATATCGCCTACTTCCAGGACGCGGAGATCAGGACGCGGCACAGCGTCTTACTGACGCAAGTGATGAGATTTACACTCTGTTTGGCGGGTCAGCGGAGTTCAATTGCATTAAAAGCCGAGTGCTTGAGATCGTGAGTCGCCAAATTATCGGGACTGCTAAAAGAGATGCAGAAACGAACGGATCGAATTCCGAAAGCGCTGAGCCACAGCTAAAGCACGACGCGGAAAAAAACCCCTGCCCGTAAGTTGCTCACCGTCGCCGCGCTGATCCCGAGAATCTCCGCGATCTGAGCGTTGGATTTTCCGCGGCTCACCCAATGTTGAATGTTTAAGGCTTCACGCGCTATTTGCAGGCTGGTATTTTCCGTCAGTTCACCTCAGAAGCGCGATGGACCAGCCGGCGAAAATCTATAGAGTTTTCATTGCGTCCCCGAGCGATCTTGCCGAAGAGCGGCGCATATTACGTGAAGTAATCGACCAGGTAAACCGGACGTGCACGCAGCTAACAAACGTTCACGTCGAACTAATCATGTGGGAGGACCACTCCCCGGGAGCCGGCAGGCCTCAAGAGCTCATCAATGTCGACGCCGACGAAGCCGAACTCTTCATCGGCTGTCTATGGAAAACAATGGGCACTTCTGCAAGTGAGGATGGTCGAACTGGTTTTGAGGAGGAGTTTGATAGAGCTAATAACCGCAGAAAAGGTGCCGGATTGCCCGAGATGTCACTGTTCTTTAAGAGGGTCGATCCGTCTGAGCTGAAGAACGCCGGGCCAAAACTCCAACGTGTCATTGCGTTTCGTGAGAGAATATTCGCCGGGCGAGAATTTCTCGGCAAAGAATTTAGAGACGCCAATGAGTGGCGAGAGGAAACGCGGATGCTCGTCACCCAAAAGATCCTTGCTCTTGTTAGTTCTAAGGTTGCTCAACCGACGTTGTCTGAGTCAGCAAGCACTGGGCAAAGCCAATCTGATCTAACAGGCGGCGATCCCACACAACAAGATTCGCTAACTCCTGCGCTAAAGAGCCTTGCTGACCTGGTGAAGGATGCCGCAGCGAGAATCAAGGCGGTTAGATCAAGCATCGTCGCTGCTGACGATTTATCGTCGGCGCGTTTGCTCCTGTTCGCCGCAACAAATTACGACTGGAAATCGCAGCACATCGAGCTTGGAACGCACGAGATGAACTCGCTTTTTCTGCACAGGCAGAAAATCAAAATTGCGGAGCACGAGAGACTTCTTTTGCTGAGAACGGTTCTCCTCGATCTATTCGACACCAAGCCTGGCTGGTTTTGGATTAGAGATTGGTCAGTTAAACCGCGCATATGGATCGCCTACTTCGCAACGCGCGACTCCGATTCAAGAATGCGCGAAGCCGCTACAAAACTGGCATCGCAAATTCATCTTAAATGGGGAAAAACAGGGGCAAAACTGATTAGCGGGGTGCTCGCCGACCGGGAGGCCAACGTTCGGATTGCGGCGCTGGATTTTCTCGGCGAGAACGGGTCGATCGCGGACATGCCTGACATCACGCCTCTTCTCGCCGATCCGGTTGCCAATGTGGTAAGCCGGGCCAAACATGCTCGATGGCAAATCCTTGTCCACAGCGATCCGGAAGATGCACTAAAGAAAGTAATCGGATCTCATGAACCGATTACGGCCGAGATGGCAATTGCCTTGGGACGCCAGGTCGCAAAGCTCTCAACTGCGACGCTAAGACTGGCTGCAAGCCACGCGAATCAAGCTCTTAGGGAAATAGCGGCCGCAGAACTTCTGAATCGAGACGCAATTGATAAACGACTGGCGCAGGCCTTTTGCAATGACAGATCAGCCATTGTGAAGGAGAAGGGCTTCCTCGCTTTGGCAAAGCAGAAAGAGTCGATCGATCTAGCAGCGATGCGCAAGGACATGGAGGGATTTGCGTTGCTTTCAAATCCTTCCGTGAAACCCAACATCGGGCGAGTAATCGAAACCGTCTTCCAGAACTTTGACGATGAAGCCCTTTGGCAAATGGTTGAAAGGTTTGATGAAAACGCGCACCTAGCTCTCAACGTACTCGGCTGTCGCGCTTTTCCGAAATTTCAGGAAAGAATAAGGACGCAATTGCGCACGCGATTTGAGGAATTCGCCCAGGCCGCACGAGCCCGGATTTCATCAGATACCTCTGCGGCCACCTCCTTGATGAAGACCATGTGGCCCTCATACGAGCCAACCCAGCAACTAAGAAATAAGCTTCTCATCGCAGCGCTCGAATTAATTGCGCAAAACGTAATCTCCGATGATCGCGACCTTGTTCTTCAGTTTCTCGGTGGCGAGACCTCAGACTACGAAGTCATTTGCGCTGCTTTAAAAAGCTTGAAAAAGATCGGACACGCTGGAGATCGCGAGCAAATTAAGCCGTTTCTCACATCAAAGGCGGCAGTTCTTCAAAGCGCTGCTATACAAACGTACCTAGCGCTATCCCGCGATATGGCTGAGGGCGCATCGGAGGTTCTTGTCGCATCGGGGGCTAAGACGCCGTTGGAAGTTTTGGAAGTGATTAAATCTGCGCTTGAGCGAAAAGAAACGAACATTTGGCCGGTGCTTCAGCCGTTGCTGCGGGATGAAAACGACGATATTCGACACTTGGCGGCCTTTTATGGTTCATGCGTGCTAACGAGGCGGCAGCTCACACAATGTTTGGATCGGTACCTTCGACAGGCACCATATTATTATAACGTCGTCAGGTTTTTCGACCGTAGATTATACGGACCGAAGATTCTCAGTGACCTGTGGGGTGCGGAAGAAACCGAATATCAACAGAAGATCGCTGCGGGAGAAAGATCATCGACAGTTGTTCCTTGGCTTGAGTGAGGTCTCGTTAGGTTGCGCTGACGTTTTTGCGATCCTTTTATCCAAGTTAAGATTATTCAAAGTGTTCACTTGAACATATATAGCGCTTTGCTGTAAATTTGAGCCTGTGAAGGGCTCAAATTTGGCAAAGACGAAGATCCAAGGGTGCGAGGCGCACGGCCATTTAACTTCCAACGTCCAAAATCCGTCGATTAAGGAGATTCTCGCGATTCTCCATAAGTGGGGGATTCATACCCTTGGGCAGTTGGCTGCTCTTAATAAAGAAGAGCTTCGAAACCGGCTCGGCGTCGACGCGGTCCGGCTCTGGGAACGAGCGAATGGGACCGCGACGCGCTTGCTCAAATTCGTTCAGCCCCCTGAAACGTTCGACGAAAGTTTTGAGTTCGATCACGAGATCGAAACTGCCGAGCCGCTGCTATTCATGCTGCGCCGGTTTTTGGACCAGCTCGCGGTCCGATTGAGCGCGATCTATCTGGTCGCGAAAGAACTGACGCTGCGGATCAATTTTTCGAATCAACAAACTTACGAACGCGTTTTCAAAATCCCGCAGCCAACGGTGGATGTCGATCTTCTCTTCCGAATGCTCCAAACGCACTTGGAAAATTTTAAATCGGAGTATCCGATCATTGCGGTTGCCCTGACTGCGCAGCCGATTAGGCCGGCGTCGCAGCAATTTGGGCTGTTTGAAACGGCGCTCCGAAATCCGCAGCAGCTTTATGAAACGCTCGCGCGTTTGAGCGCGTTGCTCGGGAACGATCGCGTCGGCACGCCGGTGTTGGAAGAGACGCATCGGCCGGACGCGTTTCGGATGGAACCATTTGCCTGGCGGCAAAATGACGAAATCCGAATGTCGAATGACGAAGGAAATTCAAAACCCGTGTTGCGCAGATTTCGGCCGCCGGCGAACGCCGCCATTTTCATTTCACAAGATCGACATCTTCAGAGTGAGAAAATTGCCGGCAAAGTCATCGATCAAAGCGGTCCATTTTTGCTTTCGGGAAATTGGTGGGACGAAAAAGTCTGGGCCCGCGCCGAGTACGACATACAGCTCGAGAACGGCGAACTCGTGGGCGCACATGAGAGCGAAGGCAACTGGAAGATTGACGGCATTTATGACTGAACCTCTCAACGCATAAATGTACGTCGAACTACACGCTTCCAGCGCGTTTAGTTTTTTGCGCGGCGGATCGTTCCCCGAACAATTAGCTGAAGTCGCAGCCGAGCTCGAGATGCCGGGGGTAGCGTTGCTCGATCGCAACGGTGTTTACGGCGCGCAACGTTTCTCCGTCGCGGCCCGCGAGCACAACGTGCGTCCGATCATTGGCGCCGAATTGTCGATGGAAGATTTTTCGATTTTGCCGGTGCTGGTTGAAAATCGTGCCGGTTACGAAAATTTGTGCGAGCTACTGACTCAGACGCATCTGCGCAGTGAGAAAGGCAAATGCGCGGTGAAATGGGATGAACTTCTGCAGTTCGCGAACGGATTGGTAGCGTTATTCAACAAATCGTTAATTGCAGGCGAGACGCCTGCCACCACAGAAGCACGGGCGATTGGGGCCAATCGCCCCTACCTGCCCGCAGCCGAGACGGCTGCCGCCACAGTCATCAATGCGTTCGGGCGCGAAAATGTTTTCGTTGAGATTCAGCGACATTTCGTTCGTGGCGAAGAGCAGATCAACCGGCAGCTTGTCGATCTTGCGCGCGCGAACGGGTTGCCGCTGATCGCGACCAACGGCGTGCAGTACGCCAAGCTGTCCGGACGCGAAGTGCTCGATGTGTTCACTTGCATTCGCGAGCACACCCATCTCGATGCTGCTGGAAAACTTTTATCACAAAACGCCGAGCGTCATCTCAAGAGCGGCCGCGAAATGCGCGAACTCTTTCGCGATCTGCCGGAAGCGATCGAAAATACAAACCGCCTGGCGGAACGGCTCACCTTTTCGCTGGAAAATCTCGGCTACGAATTTCCGGAGTTCCCCGTTCCTGCCGGCCACAGCATGGAATCTTTTTTGCGCACCATCGTCTGGTTCGGCGCGCAACAGCGTTACGCCGCGATCAGCGCGAAAGTGAAACGTCAGCTCGAGGAAGAGCTCGCGCTCATTTCGAAACTCGGTTTCCCAGGATATTTTTTGATCGTCTGGGACATCGTCAATTTCTGCCGCGAACACAACATCATGGTGCAGGGCCGCGGCAGCGCAGCGAACAGCGCGGTTTGTTATTGCCTCGGGATCACGCCGGTCGATCCGGTCAGTAACAATCTGGTTTTCGAACGGTTCCTGAACGAAAGCCGCAAAGGCTGGCCCGATATCGATCTCGATCTTCCCAGCGGCGATCGGCGCGAGAGCGTGATCCAGGAAATTTATCGGCGCTACGGTAAACACGGCGCGGCCATGACCGCAAACGTGATCACATACCGCGGACGCAGCGCGGCGCGCGAGATTGGCAAAGCGCTAAACTTTTCCCCGAGCATTCTCGATCGCTTTTCGCATTTGTTCGCGAACGGCGATTTTCCGCACACGCTCGACCTGCAATCGCAAATCGAGCAGGCCGGTTTGCCGAACTCGCATCCACGAATGCCGGCGTTCATTCGTTTGTATCAAGCGATCTACGGATTACCGCGGCATCTCGGCCAGCATTCCGGCGGGATGATTATTTGTCAGAACAAACTCAGCTCGTTCGTGCCACTGGAGAACGCGTCGATGCCCGGCCGCGTGGTCGCGCAATGGGACAAGGACGATTGCGAAGATCTCGGGATCGTAAAAGTCGATTTGTTAGGTCTGGGCATGATGTCGGTGATGCAGGACGCGCTCGAACTTTGTCGTGAGCGCGGGAGACCGCTCGATCTCGCTCACATTCCAAAAGACGATGAGAAGACGTTCGAGATCATGCAGCACGCCGACACGATTGGCGTTTTTCAAATCGAGAGCCGCGCCCAAATGGCGACGCTGCCGCGGATGAAACCGAAATGTTTTTACGACGTCGTGATCAAGGTCGCGATCATTCGCCCGGGACCCATCCAGGGCGACATGGTGCATCCTTATCTCAATCGTCGCGCTGGAAAAGAACCGGTCACATATTTCGATCCGCGACTCGAACCGGTGCTTGGCCGCACGCTCGGCGTTCCGCTGTTTCAGGAACAAATGCTCAAGATCGCGATGATCATGGCGGATTTCTCCGGCAACGAAGCCGAAGAATTACGGCGCGCTCTCAGCTTTCACCGTTCGGAGGAGCGGATGCAAAAAGTGAGCGTGAAGCTGCGCGCGGCGATGGAACGCAAAGATGTCGCACCGGACAAGATCGACAAGATCATTCAATCGATCAGTTCATTTGCGCTTTACGGATTTCCGGAATCGCACGCAATCAGCTTTGCGATTCTCGCCTATGGCAGCGCGTATTTGAAAGTGCATCGCGCGCCGGAGTTTTACGCGAGTCTGCTCAACAATCAGCCGATGGGTTTTTACACGCCGGCAACGATCGTCAAAGACGCGCAGCGGCACGGATTAAAGATTAAACCGGTGTGCGTCGCGAAGTCAGATTTTCGCTGCACCGTGATCGACGACAGTACTTTTCGTCTTGGATTTTGTGTGGTGAACGGTTTTCGACAGGAACATACCGAAGAGCTCGTGCGACAACGAGAGAATCGACAATTCGATTCGCTCGACGATTTCAAACGGCGCGTTTCGCTTTCCAAAGAAGAATTGCGCACGCTCGCGGAATTGGGCGCGTTCAATTGCTTTGCCGATCATCGCCGCGCGGCGATGTGGAAAGTGGAAGAGGCGCTGCATGACGATTTGCTGGACAGAAATGTTGTAGAGGCGCTTGTGCCAAGCGCCTGTTTCGATAGTTCGGTGCTTGATACAAGCACCGCTACAACGCCTTTGCTTCCAATGACGGTGCAGGAACGAGTCACCGCCGATTATCGGACGATGAATTTAACGGCCGGGCCGCACCCGATGAAACTTTTGCGGGAGCGGTTGCCGCACATCTGGCGTGCGATTGATCTCTCGAAAGCGAAACACGGCGCGACTGTGCAAATTGCCGGCAATGTGATTTGCCGTCAGCGTCCTGGCACCGCGAAAGGATTTGTTTTTGTGAGCCTGGAAGATGAGACCGGAGTTTCGAATGCAATTGTCGATCCGGATTTGTTCGAACGGTTCCGGCTTTTGATTACCGAAGAAGATTTTCTCGTAATCGAAGGCGAAGTGCAGAACTCGGACAACGTGGTCTTGATCAAAACGCGGGAGATCAAACCGCTCGCCCACGACCAGTTGGTCGGGAGCGACTCACACGATTTCAGGTAGATCAATGTGGGAGCGGCCTCAGTGCCGCGAGTCCGAGCCGGACCGGCGGATTTCGGGACGCTAAGGTCCCTCCCACATTCAAAATCACTCGCCGGCGTGGCGCGGCTCGTGTGGCTTCGGCTCGGCGGATTTTTGCACAGGTTTATGATCGGATTCGATCCATTCGGTGTGAAAAACGCCGGGCTTATCGACGCGCTCGTAAGTATGCGCGCCGAAGAAATCGCGTTGCGCCTGCAATAAATTCGATGGTAAACGGGCCGAGCGATAACTGTCGAAGTAAGCAAGCGACGCGGAAAACGCCGGAACGGCTACGCCTTGTTCGACTGCGGCGGCGACGGAGATGCGCCAGTTGTCCTGGGTGTTCTTGATGATGTCGGTGAAATAGGCATCAAGCAGGAGATTGTGGAGCGCGGGGTCGCGTTTGTAGGCGTCGACGATGCAATTGAGAAATTTCGCCCGAATGATGCAGCCGCCGCGCCAGATGGTGGCAATGTCGCCGAAGTTCAGGTTCCATTTGTATTGAACGCTGGCCGCACCGAGCAATTCCATTCCCTGCGCGTAGGAAACGATCTTGGACGCGTAAAGCGCATGGCGCACGGCATCGATCAACTTTTTCCGATCGCCGGTAAATTTTTTCGGCTTCGGCTGCGGAAGAATTTTTGAGGCCGCAACGCGTTCGTTTTTTCGGGAAGAGATAACGCGCGCTTCGACGGCAGCATTGATCGTCGAGATAACGACCGATTGCGCGATGGCGGATTGCAGCGTCCACATGCCGGTCCCTTTTTGCCCGGCCTTATCGAGAATTACATCGACCAGCGGTTTGCCGGTTTCGGGATCGATCTTACGAAAAATCTGGGAGGTGATGTCGATCAAGTAACTGTCCAGTTCGCCTTTGTTCCACTCGGTGAAAATTTCGGCGAGTTCGGGCGCTTCCATGCCGAGCACGTTTTTCATGATGGCGTAGGCTTCGCAGATCAGCTGCATGTCACCGTACTCGATTCCGTTGTGCACCATCTTGACGTAGTGACCGGCGCCGTCCGGGCCCATGTAACGGCAGCACGGTTCGCCATCCACCTGAGCCGCGATTTTGCGGAAAATCGGCGCGATGATTTCCCAGGACTCGCGCGGCCCGCCCGGCATCAGCGATGGGCCTTTGAGCGCGCCTTCTTCACCGCCGGACACACCGCAACCGACAAAGTGAATTCCTTTTCCCTCGAGATCTTTGCAGCGACGTTGCGTGTCGGTGAAAAGGGAATTGCCGCCATCAACAATGACGTCGCCTTTGTCGAGAAGCGGCGCGAGCTGGCCAATGACGGCGTCGACCGGTGCGCCGGCTTTCACCATGATCATCGCTTTCCGCGGTCTCTTGAGCGCGCCGACGAATTCCTCCATCGTCCGCGCGGGCTGAATATTTTTACCTTTGGCTTTTCCGTTCGCGAACTTCTCCGTCACCTCCCAGGTTCGATTGAACACAGCGACGGTGAACCCTTTCGACTCCATGTTGAGGACGAGGTTTTCGCCCATCACAGCCAGGCCGATGAGGCCAATATCACATTGATTCGGGGTCATTTTGGGTCTCCCTTGTTGCTTCGGCGCAAGAGTTACATTGTAACGGTCGATTCAAAGGCATGGCAAACTCCGTTTCTCAAGTTTTGTTGACCAAGGCGCGTTTACAAACGCCAAGAGAAGACGTCGATCCTTCGGCGGGGGCGATCGTCGATTTTCTCGGAGTTGTTCGGGAACTGGAAGACGGGCGTGAAATTGACGGAATCGATTACGAAGCTCATCAAGCCATGGCGGAGCATCAAATGAAAACAATTTCCGATGCGGCGGCTGAGACGTTTCGTTTGAATCAAGTCTTGCTTCATCATCGAATCGGATTTGTGCCCGCGGGTGAACCCTCGTTGTTTCTGCGGGTGAGCGCGCAACATCGCGCGGCGGCTTTTGAGGCGAGCAAATGGATCGTGGACGAACTGAAGAAGAAGGTGCCGATTTGGAAACGGCCGCGATTTAAGATCGACAATCGCCGCGCCGCCGAGACGGCGGCCGCTACAGCATGAACTGGGCGAATCGTTTAACCTTAAGCCGCCTGCTGATGACAGTTATCTTCGTCGCAGCGCTGAATTCGTCGTGGCAGTACGGGCGAACGCTCGCCTTGATCGTTTTTCTCATCGCCGGAGTGAGCGACTTCGTGGATGGCGAAATCGCGCGTCGCTACGGGTTCGTCACGAATTTTGGCAAGTTAATGGACCCACTGGTGGACAAAATCATGGTGGCGGCGGCGTTTATCTCACTGGTTCCGCTCAAGGCAATTCCGGCGTGGGCGGCGACGACCGTAGTCGCGCGCGATTTTCTAATCACCGGCCTGCGGATGATGGCGAGCGCAAAGGGAAAAGTTCTGCCGGCCGAAATGCTCGGCAAACAGAAAACTTCCTGGCAGGTCGTGACGGTTATTTTCTTTCTCGCTTTGCTCTCGCTCCACGAGCTCCGCTACGCGAATGAAAGATCGACATGGTGGTTTCGCGCGTGGGACCAAGCTGGACCGGTCCTAGTTTGGATCACGGTCGCGCTGACAATTTATTCCGGGCTTGGCTATGCCTGGCGGCACCGCGAATTGATCTCGCCCAACGAGTAGATTTGGCCGGCGGAAACCTGATTCGAACAACAGCGGGCAACGGGAATCGAACCCGCATGGCCAGCTTGGAAGGCTGGAACTTTACCATTAAGCTATGCCCGCGCGGACAGTGCCAGTCCGGCTCGGACTAAGTTGCCGCGCGCCCGCGAGACTGCCAAGCGATTTTTCCCAAGGTCGGCGGCGCTTGATATTTCCGTTACCGAGGTCTAGCTACACCCATGAAGAATTTCGCGGCTTTATATTCAATAGTTACTCTCGGGTTACTAGTTTCCGCGCGGGCCGATCTGACCATTGTTCAACGAGTTGAAGGTGCCGGCCAGAATGGCGACGTCACCGTGAAAATAAAAGGGGACAAGGAACGAATTGACGCGCCTTCGCAACCGACGCGCATCATCGACGGCAAAACCGGTGAAATGATCGATCTGATGAACGACAGAAAAAATTTCGTCCGGATTTCAGCGGAACAGATCAAAGCTGCCGCCGAAACAATTAACAAGTTCGACGGTGGCGAAAAATCGGCTGCGCCAAAGCTTACTCCTACCGGCAAAAAGGAAACGATTAATGGCTACGAAACCGAAGAATTCGTTTACGAGACGCCACGATTCAAAGCCTCATTTTGGATCGCGACTAAATATCCGGACGCATCCGGCATCCTCAAACAGTTGCAGGCGCCCGTCTCCGGCGCGTGGAAGCCGAGCAACATGGGCATGCCCGACTACACCGATTTCGCGGGATTGCCGCTTCGGACCGTCATCACCGTCGGCGACAACAAGGTGGTGACCACCATCATGTCGATTAAGAAGGACTCGATCAACGCCGCCGATTTCGACATTCCAAAAGATTTTCAGGAATTGAAGCGGCCGATCGAGGCTGCGCCACCGCCGGTCGAGAGTCCGGCGAATCCTCCATCAGCGACGCCGTAATCGCGTCGCGCCCGAGCGTGTGCGGCCAACGTTAGTGCTTGCTTCCAATTCGCCGCGCCGGCGCGACTTACTGCTGGAAGCGGGCTTCGATTTCGAAATATTCGCGCCCAGAGTCGACGAAAGATTCGATGTCGATCTAACATTGCGCGAGCTGACGGCGCTCAACGCCATCCGCAAGGCAATGGCAACGGCGCGTCTGCGGCCAAAGAACATTGTGCTCGCCGCCGACACCCTGGTGGCGATCGACGATCACGTTCTCGGAAAACCAAAAGACAAAGACGATGCCGTCGCGATGCTGCAGCGATTGAGCGGGCGCGCGCATGAAGTTTGTACTTCCGTTTTCATCTGCGACCTGGCCAGCGCGAAGTCGGCGAGTTTCCATGAAATCTCGCGCGTTCGTTTTCACCGGCTCGCCCGAGACAAGATCGGCAGTTATCTCGCGCGCGTGAATCCGCTCGATAAAGCGGGCGCTTATGCTGCCCAAGGTTTCGGCAGGGAGATCATCGAGAAGATCGACGGTTCTTACACCAACGTTGTTGGACTTCCGATGGAGAAGACAATCACCGCGCTCGCGGAATTCGATGTCGTGCCAAAAACGCGACCGCCCTTGCGGCACCCGACCTAACGCGTTTCGATCAATTCTCTTTCCGGCGCAGCCTTCTTTTCCACTTTGTCGCGTCTAAGCACGAGATAGAGGAACCACACGATGAAGCAATTCGCCAACAGCAGCAGCGCCGGAGCGAGAATCGGACGGTGGAAAATCAATCGATGCCAGACATGCCTTATTTCCAACGGGATCAGCGCGCCGGTGGCGAAGATCATTAAAAACTCGGCCCAGCGCTTTTGCATGTAAACGCCGATCCCTTCGGTAAAAAGCACAGCGCAATAGAAGAGCGCCAGAATTCCAGTAGCGCGCAACGCGCCCCCGGCCAGTATGTCCTGCAATTTGTTGAGCAGAAAAATGATCGTTTTGCTGTGGGCGAGCAAAAGTTGATCGTCCGCCCAATCTGAAATCTGATCGAGCCAAACCGGTCGACTGTTTAAAAAGAGGAGCGAAAAACCCAACAGAAAGAGCAACACCCCTTTGAAAATTTTGAAGAGGGCGATGATTTTGAGATAACGGACGCGACGCGGCTCCTGCAAAATTGCAGGAACGTGCGCCGGATCACTCATCCGCCAACTCTTCGCCGAACTCTATCACTCCGCAACGATTGGATTTTCGCGGCAGCAGATTTCCAGTTTGTTGCCGTCGGGGTCCTCAAAGAAAAAGCCATAGTATCCGGGGCTGTAATCGGCGCAGACTTCCGGGCCTTCCAAATTTTTACCGCCGATCTCGCGCACAAGTTTTGCGATTCGGTCCACTCCTTCGCGCGTGTCCGCCCAAAATGAAATCCGAGTGCCGTTAGGTTGATGATGTCGATCTTCGGTGAATCCAAAAAACTCGGAGGCCTTATCGCCCCCGACCGAATAGAATGTGCCCCAGGTTTCATCGGATCGATCGCAGTTAAAACCGAGCGCTGGCAACAGTTTGCCATAAAACTTCATTGCCCCCTGAAAGTCTTTCACTCGCAAATCAATGTGATCCAAAATCCGTGTTTTCATTTTTGCAAAATTACCCGCACCTGCCGCTTCGCGCCTTCCTCTCCCTCAGGGAGAGGAGTGAGGTGAGGGTAGTCTCCGGTTTTCGCGCCGAATCATCAACTTCAATCCCGACCAGATCTCATCGACCGCGCAGACTTTTATGTCCACGAACCCGAGCGGCAACGCAATCTCACGAATCACGTCCTCCGTCACATCCGTCGAAATGCCCGAAGATTTTTTCGGCCACGAAACCCAAATCGTTCCCGTATTAGCTATTTTTGCGCGAAAAATCGGCAATCGCTTTTCCAATTCAGACCGGTGCATGCTGAAAAAGTGAACAAAATCGGAGCCGTCGCTCACGCGATCAGAGAGCTTTATCTTGCTCGCGGGCTTCCCGAGCAACCTTCGATAGTTCGATGGCGCGTTGATGGTAACGACGGTCAAACCCGGTTTGATTCCAAGTTTCTGAGGTAACGGCGTTCCCGAATAACCGGCCATCGCGGACTGCTTTAGCGAAGTCGTGAATATTTGCAACAAGCTCGGCGTTCTCGACGCAGGACATTTTGCTTGAATTTGTGTTGACTCGGAAACTATATAAACGATCTTAGTTTCCTAAGGAGCATAAGGTATGAAATCAGGAGACGAACTGCATCAGGAATTGCGGCAAAGAATCCTCAGCCTGTCCGATGTCAGCGAGCGCCAGAACGCTGGGATCCATGAAGACGCCTTTCTGGTCGGCGGAAAGATGTTTATGCACATCCACGGCCATGGCCATTGTGACATTCGATTGGCGAAAGCCGATCAGGAACGAGTCCTTGCCGAAGGCAAAGCGCGACCGCACCGCTGGGCGCCTGAAAAAGGCTACGTGACGTTCATCGCGCGGAACGAAAACGATCTGGCGCCAGCAATGGAGCTCATTCGAGTGTCACACGATCATTTTGTAAAGGAAACGTGAAGCGCGCGAACAAATCCCGGCCGCGCCACAGAAAGAGCGATACCGGTCGACAACAAATCGTCGAGGCGGCGAGGGGACACTTTTTCAGTCACGGGTTCCGCAGTGTCACGATGGATGATCTGGCTGCGGAATTGGGCATTAGCAAAAAAACGCTCTACGCGCATTTCCCGGGCAAGATCGAGCTGCTCGAGGCGGTCCTGGCGGATAAATTTGCTGGGGTCGAGACGAAACTTAACGAAGTCATGCGTGCGCATCCGCACGACTTCTCGACGGCGCTGCATGAGCTGTTGGTCAACACCCAACTCGAATTGGATGAAATCAAACCGCCATTTGTTCGAGATATGCGCCAGAAAGCGCCGCAGGTATTCAAGGTTATCGAGCGCCGACGGGCCGCTTTGATCGAGCGCTTCTTTGGAAAACTTTTCGTTGAGGGTCAACGGACGGGAATGGTGCGCAAAGATGTTCCCGTCAAACTGATCATCGAGATTCTGCTCACCATCGTTCAGGCGATCATGAATCCGGTAAAGATGGGCGAGCTCGGGATGATGCCGAAAGACGGCTTCGCTGGAATTCTCAAGATTGTTCTCGAAGGCGCGCTAACTCGAAAGGGACGGAAAACATGAAAGCGTCGTTTGTTAGGCAAGATCGAGAATCAGCGCGCGTTGTTTGCGCGTTGATGCTACTTCTGTTTCTCAACGGTTGCAGCGATCCGTCACAAGACAGATTCCAGGGTTATGTCGAAGGCGAGTTTGTTTATGTCGCATCGCCGCTAGCCGGGCAATTGGAAGCGTTGTCCGTGCAACGCGGCCAGCAGGTGACGACCGGACAACCGTTATTCGCTCTGGATGAAATCGCGGAAAGGGCGGCGCTCGATCAGGCGCGTGCGGCGTTGATCCTTTCCGAAGCCGAGTTCGCGCGCCAAGAAAAACTTCTTCGCATGGGTCCGGCGGCTCAACAGGATTACGACCGTGCCCGCTCAGCGCGCGATCAAGATCGACAACGACTCGCCCAAGCGGAGTGGAATTTTAACCAGAAAAAACAAGCAGCACCGCAATCGGGCCTCGTTTACGACACCCTGTTTCGCCAGGGCGAATGGGTCCCGGCGGGCAAACCGGTCGTGGTGCTTCTGCCGCCGCAGAACATCAAAGTGCGCGCATTCGTTCCGGAAACGCGCGTTGGTTCGATCCATTACGACGATCCCGTTCACGTGATGGTGGACGGCGTGCAAAATCCGTTCGTCGGCAAAGTGAGCTACATCTCGCCGCGCGCAGAATACACGCCGCCGGTCATCTACAGCCGCGAGAGCCGGTCGAAGCTCGTCTTCATGGTTGAGTCGGTGTTCGAACCGCAGGTCGCGGCGAATCTGCATCCCGGCCAGCCGGTGGACGTGGAATTCAAATCAAAATGAAAAACGGCGAACACGTCATCGAGGTGCGCGGAATGACGAAGCGTTTCGGTGAGATCACTGCGGTCGATCATGTCGATCTGACGGTGCGCACCGGCGAAATCTATGGGTTCCTCGGACCGAACGGCAGCGGCAAGACCACGTTCTTGCGAATGCTTTGCGGATTGCTCCGTGCGGATGATGGAAGCGGTCAAGTTCTGGGTCACAACGTGATCGCCGAGAGTGAGGAGATCAAACGCGAGGTCGGTTACATGACGCAGCGATTTAGCTTTTGG
>DASQBB010000026.1:0-18397 GCA_035635435.1 Chthoniobacterales bacterium
GATGAGCACTGAAGCAAAACCAGAGTACAGCCCGGGGCTTGCCGGCGTGATCGCGGGCGAAACCGCGATCTGCTGGGTCGATCCGAATGCCGGGTTGATGTACCGCGGCTACGACATTCACGAAATGGGCGACAAAGCGACGTTCGAGGAAGTCGCCTACCTGCTGCTCAATGGCGAGCTGCCCAATGGCAAGCAATTCACGGATTTCAAACAGCAGATTGCGGCCCAGCGCGATTTGCCCAAGGAAGTTATCGAAATGCTGCGGCTCCTGCCGAAATCGACGCACCCGATGGACATGCTCCGTACTGGCGTGTCGATGTTGAGCGCGTTCGACAAAGACATAAGCGACAACTCGCACGACGCGAACATTCGCAAATCGATCCGGCTCATCGCGCGCGTGTCGACTTTGATCACTGATGGCTGGCGCATCTCGCATGGCGAAAAATCGTTGCCGGAAAAACCGGAGCTGAGTCAGGCGACCAATTTCTTCTACAAGCTGAACGGGAAAGTTCCGGAAGCGTGGCAAACGCGCATGCTGGACACGATTTTCAACTTGTATGCCGATCACGAATTCAACGCGTCCACCTTTGCTGCGCGGGTGACTGCGTCAACGCTGGCGGGAATTTATGCGGCGGTGACATCGGCGGTCGGTACGCTGAAAGGCCCGTTGCACGGCGGCGCCAACGAAGAATCGATGAAGATGCTCGAGGAGATCAAAACGCCGGACCGCGCGGAAGACTGGTTGAAGAAACAACTCGCCGCGAAAGCGAAGATTATGGGATTCGGGCACCGGGTTTACAAAAAAGGCGATTCGCGCGTGCCGATCATGCGCGAGATCGCGCGCGATCTCGGCAAGCGCACGGGAAAAGAGAACTGGGTGCTCATTTGCGAAAAGCTGGAAGAAGTGATGGATCGCGAAAAAGGCCTGTGCGCGAATGTCGATCTTTATGCGGCGCCGGTTTTCTGGATGCTCGGTTTCGCGCCGGCGTTGAATACGCCATTGTTTGCCGCATCGCGCGTGGCGGGTTGGTGCGCGCATGTCGTTGAACAACACGACAACAACCGGTTAATTCGCCCGCGTTCGCTTTACACTGGACCGCAATTGCGAAAGTACCCGGGTCCGGCCGACCGGTCTTAAGATCGACATCGTCATGGAGCAATCGCTTCAAGAGAAGTACGCTCCCGAAAATTCGTGTTGGGGTTGCGGGCCGTCGAATCGCGAAGGTTTGCGGATCCGCAGCTTTGCCAAAAACGGCGAAGTCGTTGCCGAATGGCAACCGGAACCGAAATACGAAGCGTTTCCTGGCGTTTTGAACGGGGGCATCATTGGCACGTTGCTCGACTGTCATTGTAATTGGACGGCGGCCTATCATTTGATGAAACACGCGGGCACAGATCATCCGCCTTGCACCGTCACGGCCGAATATTCAATCAAACTCCTGCGGCCGACTCCGACAAACGGTCCGATCACGCTTTCGGCGCACGTTGTCGATCTAACCGGTGATCGCGCGACCGTTGAAGGCACGTTGAGCGGCGGCGGAAAAGTTTGTGCGACTTGTCGGGGAGTTTTCGTCGCAGTGAAAGAAGGCCACCCCGCGTTTCATCGCTGGTGAAACGCGCCCCAGGGTGATGCTCGACAGCCAAACGAAGCAGCGCTAGCGCGATCGCCGTAATTTCGGTGCCGGTGCCTCGATGGCCATCGCCGAATAATAGAATCCTCCGAGGCCGATTGAGTGGACAAGCACTCGCTCGGCGTCGAGATCCAACGGCTCGCGCACAACACGCAAAGGACCGCAGGCAGGATCGAGATGGTCGCAGTTGAGTGTCGGCGGCACCTGTCCGCGCGCAATTGTCAGACATGCTGCCGTTACCTGCAATGCGGATGATCCGGCGCCGTGTTGACCCAAGGCGCCTTTGGTTGAATGAATCGGCAACTTGGCCAGACGCGTTCCGAATGTTGCGGCCAACGCCATGCCTTCGAGCCGATCGTAATTGCGCGAAGCGGAGCCGTTGGCGTTAAATACGTGCACATCGCTTGCCGACCATGCCGCGGCGGCCATGGCGTTGCGAAAAGCACGGACGCACGGACGCATATCGAGCGCCGGCCGGGTCGCATGATAGCGCCGGCGCCCGGCCGATTGAACTGCGCTCCCTGCGATCGCGGCGTAAGCACGAGCGCCACGTTTGCGCGCGTGCGATTCGGATTCAACGATGAAGGCGGCGGCGCCTTCGCCGATAACGTTCCCGTCTCGATCGACATCAAACGGCCGCGACGCCGCTTCCGGACGATCGTTCCATCGCGTCGCGAGCGATGCCGAGGCGTTGAGAAGCGCGAGGATTTCGGGCGTCAGCTCGCAGTCGGTGCCGACGACGAGCGCGGCATCGACTTCGCCGAGAGCGATCGCGCGCGCGGCGAGACCGAGGGCATCCATACCGGAATTGCATCCGGTGGAAGTAGTATGCACCGGCCCCTGTAAATCGAATTGCGATGAGATAACGCACGCCACAGAATGATTGAACGCGTGAAATGCGCCCGAAGCCGTGAGGGGTCGATCAGCCTGCCATTGATCACGAAGCGCAAAACAATATTCTAACTGGCCAACCGAGGTGCCGATAAAGACTCCGATCCGTTGTCGATTGGCCGCGGCAACGTCGAGGACAGCATCTTCGATTGCGAGCGCGGCCGCGCCCAACGCTAACACGACCGGTCGCGGGGAGGTTCGCGTGATCGCCCGCCCGCCCTCGACATAACGCTCAAGTCGAAAATTTCGCACCTCCGCGCCGATCTTCGAATCTGACCGACTCACGTCGCAGCGCGTGATTCGTGCAATACCGGAGCGACCGCTGAGAAGGTTCTTCCAGAACTCATCGACGCCTTCGCCAATGGCGCTAACCGGGCCGATGCCGGTAATGACCGCCTTCGTCATTGAGGCCCGAATCGCCTATTGGTATCGACCAAAGAGCCAATTGCCCGCGGCGGCGGCGTCGTTGCTAAAATAAAATTCTTTCACGCGTTCCAACGCTTCCTCCTTCGAGATGCGACCATTTCCACTCAGGTCTACCTTTTGGTAAGCCTCGGCCACGGTTGCCTGATCGCGGATGCCGTAAGCATCAAAAAAATCGCGGAAGTCATCGCGCGAAAGATGCCCGTCGCGATTGCGATCGAATGCCTCGAATAAAAGATCGACAGTGCCGACCGTGATCTGCTCGTACATTTCCGGCGTGCTTAGCATCTGGTCATGAAATTCCAAAAACTCATCGGGACTCACTTGCCCGTCGTTGTTCACGTCCGCGAGCGCTTTAAGGTTGCCCCAAATCGTCAGATAAAGCGTCTCAACCGCCGAGTACTCCTTTGATCCGGGCTTCCATCCGTGCATTCGTGCGAGATTAGATACCACGTTCGTATAATCGCTCTTCTCGAGTTGACCGTTGTGGTCCGAGTCGAGCACGGCAAACAGCCGGCCCAGTTTCTTTTTTTGGAAATCCGTTAACATGATAGGGCTCCTATTCTCCGAGTAAGTAGGATCGCACTTACCGTTTCTTGCAGAACGATAGTTTCTTCGGCGCGACTTGACGGTGTCAAGGCGGATCGTGGCGCAAGAGGTGACTCTTTCTGAAAAAAAAGCGCGCCCGGGGTGACTCGAACACCCGACCTACGGATTAGAAATCCGTTGCTCTATCCGGCTGAGCTACGGGCGCAAATTGCCCAAGACATATACCGATTTTCGTCCTGAATGAAAGCAAGCGAGTCGATGTTAGATTATGTCGATGGAGAAGATGTCGATCTGGGTTTCGCTAGGAATTGCGATCGTAATGATCGCCCCTCGTGGTTGTGTTTGCGAGCTTGCGCTCTTCAAGACAAACACGAACCGTTCGTGACGTGAACGCGCTTCTGGTCATCGCGCCTTACAAATATCAAGGGACATGGGTATTCGACGATCCCGCAGTCGGTTTGTCGCGCGAGCCGTTCATCGCCGGGATCGACACCATGATCGATAAAGCAGTCGCCGACATTCCGAACGCCGAGAAAGGATTTCGCGCAATTTTTAGCGCGTCGCCATTTCCAGGAGCGAATTGGAAACTCGACTGGCGCCGCGAAGAATCGGGCGGCAACTGGTATTACAGCGACCGGTTTAAGATGGAAGGGTGGCTCTGTCCCGCGCTCTTGAAATATTTCCCAACGGCGCCGCGTGAGATTTACGTAAAGATCGAGCCGAAGAATTAGCGCGCGAGCTACCGACGCGAATTAGCCGAGCCCACGCCGTTATTCGTGGATGCGGTGTTTGAGCTCCCAAACCCGCAATGCCGCGAGCAAAAGCGCTTTCGTGCGCGTAAGCGTGCCAACCGCGGCCATGGTCGTCCCGGAATCGTTGCCGGTCTGATGGCCGTGAGAATTTTTGCCATTTCGGCCGCGGTTACGGGGGCGTTTGTGCGCTTTGGTTTTCTTGACGCGACGGGTGGCCGATTCGCTGACCGCCAGGTGACCGCTGCTATTCATAAAGTCTCTCATTCCCGAGCAGCTTCCAGGCCAGCAATTGTGGAGAGCAGGCCAGGCACGGCAACTCTGTGCTGGTGACATTTTGGTGACATTTCGCGTCTGTTGGGGTGCGAAAAGCGCTTGTGCGTCCGCTTGTTCTCCGCCAGTTTCAACGCCTAACCCATGGCTGATCGCAAAATCGGGTGTCTCAGTATTTTTTTGTTCGTCGCGCTCTGTGCCAGCGTGTTCATCAACTTCATTCTGGCGATGGCCGCGTTCCGCGGGTTCGGAGGGGCGGGTATGCGCGTCGAAGAACCGGTGCCGCGCTTCCGGGAAATGGTGGTTGAACGCGGCACGCGCATGGTCCCCGACCGGATCGCGCTGATCACGCTGCGCGGTCTGATCAGCTCCTCGATTCCGGGCAACGTGAGCGATTCGATGGTCGAAGATATGCGGTTGGCGTTGCAGCAGGCGCGCGATGACAGCCGTGTCAAAGCGATCGTGCTCGAAATCGATTCGCCCGGCGGCGAAGTCACGGCGGCTGATCAAATTTACAACGCGGTGACCAAAGCCCGCGCCCGCAAGCCGGTGGTCATTTACATGGATTCGCTGGCGGCGTCCGGCGGCTATTACATTGCCTGCGGCGGAAAATTTTTGATGGCGAACGAGACCACGATTACCGGAAGCATCGGCGTGATCATTCAAACGCTGAACTACGAGCAGTTGTTCAATAAAATCGGCCTCGCCTCCGTTGTTTTCAAAAGCGGCAAGTTCAAAGACATTCTGAATGGCGCGCGGCCGATGACTCCGGAGGAACGCGAGCTGATCCAGAGGTTCGTTATGGAAACCTACGACAAGTTCCTTGGCGTCGTGGCCAAGGAACGGAGTCTGCCGGCCGACATGCTGCGCAATAACATCGCGGACGGCCGGATTCTTTCCGGCAAAGAAGCCCTGAACGCCAAGCTGATCGACGGGCTCGGTCAGATCGAGGACGCCTATGCAAAAGCGAAGCAGCTCGGCAACGCACCGCAGGCGACGGTGGTGAAGTACGGTCCGCCGTTTAGTCTCTCTCGATTTTTCCGCGCTTTCGGCCAAACCGGCGATTCGAAAATCGAGCTCCAGTTGCCGAAGCAACTCGTGCCGCAACTCGAGGGCGGGCGCGCCTATTTTCTGCCGAGCTTTTACGCACCGTAGCCGCGGCCAGCCAAGCAAATGTTAGCCGGTGCTTCCTCAATCGCGCTGGGATTCTTCTTGGTCGCGTTCGTTTTTGTCGGTTTAGCGATTTATTTCGCACTTGCCTGGCAAATCAGCACTCGAAGATCGACAACAGAAGCGGCCGCTGGCGGAGCGCCGGTGAGAACGTTTGGATTGCCGGAGGTGTTCTTGGGCGGCGCCCTGGTTTCTCTTGTCTTATTGAACATTTACACGGCGTTGACTCGGTCTCGGGTGCAACTGAGCAGCCGCAGCCTCACCGAGAACCTGCTCGCTACTGTCTTCATCGTTTTCTTTGTCGCCGCTTTCCTAAAGCTTCGCCGAATCGACCTCGATTCGTTAGGCGGATTTTCGAAAACGAGCCTGAAGCGGGCGCTCAGCACCGCAGTGATTCTATTGCTCGCAGCCACGCCGTTGATTTTCCTGGCCGAGGTGTTGACTCAAAATGCGTTCGGCAGCGGTTCGAGCAGACAGGAGATTGTCGATCTTTTCAACAGCTCAAGCACGATTGAACAGCGCGTCATGATTATCGTTCTGGCGGTGGTGGTCGCGCCGATTTCTGAAGAGTTCATCTTTCGCTTTTTCATCTACGGTGTGATGCGGCGCTATTTCGGCATCGCTGTTGGATTGGTTTTTAACGCATTGCTCTTCGCCGCCGCGCACACCCATTTGCCATCGGCCGCGCCGCTCTTCGTTCTCGGAACATGCTTCACCCTTGCCTACGAATGGAGCGGGTCGATTCTGGTTTCCATGGCCATGCATTCTCTTTTCAATTCCGTTCAACTGATTTTTCTCGCCTTTCCTGAACTGGTTCAGCAATGAAACTGAGTCAGGTTGGGGAAGAGGCGCTCTTCGCGTCGTTGCTGCGCGACTTGCCGACCTCGCGTGGAGTGATTGCTGGTGCCGGCGATGATTGCGCGGTCGTCGAATCTCCGGGGAAAGGAAATCTGCTCGTCCTCAAAACCGATTGCGTGGTCGAGAAAATTCACTTCGCACCGGTGACCGATCCTATTCTCATCGGCTGGAAAGCGATGATGCGGCCACTGAGCGATTTCGCCGCCACCTCCGCTGTTCCGCGATTCGCTCTCATCACCCTGATCGTGCCGGCCACAAGATCGACATCGTGGGTCAGAAAACTTTATCGCGGCTTACGGCGGGCCGCGGCGCGTTTCGACGTCGCCATCGTTGGCGGCGAAACCAGCGCCACCCGCGGACCCGCCGTTATTTCGGTGAGCGTGTCCGGTTTTGTTGAAAGAGATCGATGGATTTCGCGAGCCGGCGGGAAAAATGGCGACGATCTTTTTGTCACCGGTCGGCTCGGCGGATCGTTGCGCGGCAAACATCTCAAATTCGTCTCGCGCATCGACGAATCGCGCTGGTTGACCAAGGATTTCCGGGTGCACGCGATGATGGACCTGAGCGACGGTCTCGGCGTCGATCTGCCGCGACTGGCGAAAGCGAGCAAGCTTGGATTCAAGATCGACAAAAAGAGTTTACCGCTCGCACGTGGCGCGAAGATCGACAGCGCAATCTCCGACGGCGAAGATTACGAACTACTCTTCGCCATTTCTCCGCGGGATCGCGAGCGTTTGCAAAAAAACTGGCGCAAACAATTCCCGAAGCTTTCGCTCACGCGAATCGGTTCTCTCATTCCGCAATTCGCAATTCGCAATTCGCAATTGAAACGTGGCTACGTTCATTTCCAATAGTCCGGACGAAACGGAAGCCTTCGGCCGGCGCTTCGCGGAAAAAATTAAGCGGGGTGGCGTGCTTGCGCTGACCGGCGGACTCGGCAGCGGCAAGACGCAATTTGCAAAAGGTCTCACTGCGGGCTTGGGCGCGACTACGGCCGCGACCAGTCCCACTTTCACACTCATTCACGAATATTCCGGGGGGCGCTTGCCAATTTATCATTTCGATTTTTTTCGCGTCGAAGATCGACAGTCCGCGGAGCGGCTTGGACTGGACGAATACTTTTTTGGCGACGGCGTGTCGGTGATCGAATGGGCCGATCGATTTCCGGATTTGATTCCGGAAACTGCGCGCTGGATTTCTTTCGAGACCAAATCTGAAACGCAGCGCGCCATTACTGCTAAATGAAAATTTTCGCGCTCGAACTTTCCAGCGCGCGGGGCAGCATTGCGTCCCTCGACGACAAGAAGGAAATTTTTTTTCGCGAATGGGCGAACGACCGAAAGAATTCCGGACCGTTCTTCGAATATTTGGTTGAGGTGCAGAAGCAATTGGGAAAACCGGATACGATCGTCGTCGGACTTGGACCAGGCTCGTACGCCGGAACCCGGATCGCAATTTCAGCTGCGATTGGCTTGCAAACCGCGTCAGGCGCGCGGTTGATCGGCTTTCCTTCGATCTGCGCGATTGAATGCGACGCGCCCGAGTATTGCGTTATCGGCGATGCGCGCCGTCAGACATTTTTCTTCGCGCGCGTTCGCGACCACAACCTGGTCGAGGGCCCAATCTTGATCAGCGAAGCTGAATTGCGGGAAAAGTTGGATAAGGTCGACCAAACGATGTCGATCTTTGCCACCGAGAGACTTCCCAGATTTGATCTCGCCGAGGTTCGTTATCCTTCGGCTAAAGTGCTGGCGCGGATCGCGGCGGATTCGAAACGAACTTTCGTGGAGCCGCCGCTCGAGCCGATCTATTTGCGCGAGCCGCACATCACCATTCCGAAGAAATGACACAGGGTTATCGTTGCTGGGCTGAGATCGATCGGAGCGCGTTGCGCCACAACGCGACGGTTGTGCGGGAGCGAATTGGCAACGCCGAAATGCTCGCGGTCGTGAAAGCGAACGCCTACGGCCACGGTTTAATGGGCGTTGCCGAAACTCTAGCCGAACAAACCCAATTGTTTGGCGTGGCGAATCTGGAGGAAGCAATCGCGCTCCGAGAAAGATTTCATCTTCCGGTCATCATTTTGGGTCCGTCACTTCCGGAAGAACTGGCGACTATTGTCGAGCGTGGATTCATTCCGACAATTTCGACTTTTCAGGAAGCTGAAGCATTCGATCGCATTGGAAAGACAGCCATCAATTTCAAAGTCGACACCGGAATGGGGCGAATGGGTGCGGTGGAAACTGCAGCGGTGGAAATTTTCAAGCGCGTTGCAGCACTGGCGAAGATCGACATTCACAGCGTTTCGACCCATATGCCGGTCTCAGACGTGGACGCGGTTTACACGCGCGAGCAGCTCGTTCGGTTCCGTAAAGATGTTGAGCAATTGCGCGCCGCGGTTCCCGGCGGTTACAAAGCGCACGTTCTCCAAAGCGCCGGTACGCTCGCGTTCAACAACCCGACCTTCGAGATCGTGCGCGCGGGAATCATTCTTTACGGGATTTCGCCATTGCCGGAATTTCAAAAGCTCCTCAAGCCGGCGATGACGTGGAAGACGCGGATCGGTTTGATTCGCGACATGCCGCAAGGAAGCTCAATCAGTTACGGGCGCACGTTTATCACGCCACTAAAGATGCGGGTGGCCACGCTCACCTGCGGTTACGCTGACGGTTACCCGCGACATCTTTCCAATCGCAACGCCGACGTGCTAGTCCGCGGCAAACGTTGTCCGCTGCTCGGGCGGGTGACGATGGATTTGATCGTGATCGACGTTTCGCACATTCCCGATGTCGATCTTGGCGACGAAGTCGTGTTGATGGGCAAGCAAGGTGACGAAGAGATTTGCTGCACCGAGCTTGGCGACAAAGCGGGCACGATCACCTGGGAAGTCACGACCCGAATTGGCCAGCGAGTGAGGCGCGTGTTTGTTTAAGTAGAAATGTTCCAGATCATTTTCAACGAACTGAGCGCGGCCGAGATGTCGGCGTTGCCGAAGAAAATGCAGCTCAATTTGCTCGAGCAATTTGAGATTTTGCCCGAAGACCTCGATCATCTCGACGCCAAGCATTTCGGTGTGATCGAGCGAGAAGGGAAAAAGCTATATCGCTACCGCGCCAAAGATTACCGGATCTATTTCGCGCAAACCCCGGAAGGCGTGACCATTCATCGCGTTCTGCACAAGAACACGTTTCGCGATTTCCTTTTCCGCAGCAAACTGCCGGTCGCAGAAGATCAGGCCCTCGGCAAAACCCGCGAGTTCTGGAAACTGATAGAACAGGGCGAGAAAACGCGGAAAGCGTAGCTGCATTTTATGGCGCAACTCAGCACGAGGCTTCCTCCAGACGAGTGTGTTCGTCGATTGCGGGAACAAGTTGAGCCGCTCACGATATTTCGGCGCTTGAACATTTTTCGCGCCGCTAAGTCCCCCGTTGTAGGAGACATCTCCCACGATCGCTTTTTGCTCGAGAGTGCGGCCGATATTTTTTCAAAGCGCCTTATCGGAAGATTTGAACGCAGCGGAGATCAGACAATTATCGATTACAACTGGAAGATTCCGCTCATGCACCGCATTTTCGGCGATTCGTCAGGAGATGAATCAGAAATTCTCTCGTTTCTAGCGCGATGGCTTAACGCCGAAGCCATTTCACGACAGCCATAGGATTAAAACTTCGAGAGATGATCCCTCGACTGCGCTCGGGATGATTTAATTCGCGGATGCGAATCAAATCACTTCATCAGCAGCACGGACCGGCTGCGTTTGATCTCGCGGGTGATTTTGCGGTGGAGATGGGCCGGCATGCCGGTGACACGGCGGGGAAGGATTTTGCCACTCTCGGTCACGAATTTCTTGAGGAGATCGGGATTTTTGTAATCGATCGCTTCGATCGAGATGTCGATCCGGCGCCGGGGCATGGCGCGATTGGCGCGGCGAAATGCGGAACGGCGTTTGGCGGTCTTTGGTTGCATCGACGGTTACTTGGTTTCGCGATGAAGCGTGTGCTTTCGCAAAAATGGATTGTATTTCTTTTTCTCGAGCCGGTTCGGTGTGCGCGGACTTTTCTTGTTCCGAGAAGTCATGTAACGCGAAACCGGTTTGCCGAGCGCTTTCGCTTCGGTGCATTCGAGGATGATAATTTCCTGGGCCATCGCGGCTATTCCTTGGATTCGGCTGCCGGCGCCGCTTCTTCTTCTTCGCCTTCGCCGCCTTCGTCGTCGGTCAGACCGAAGAGCGAAGTGACTGATTGGCGAACTCGCGACATCTTATTTTGTTTTTCGAGCTGCGACTGACATTGAACGGTGAAGCGCGCGAACGGGATCGCTTCCAAACGCGCATGCGGGATCGGTTTGCCCGACATCTCGCAAATTCCGTAAGTGCCGAGCTCGATCCGCTTCAGCGCCTGATCGATCTCGTAAAGGGCGTCCTGTTCCTGTGACAGCAGGCTGAGCGCGAAATCGCGATCGTAAGCGTCGGAGCCGGCGTCGGCCTGATGCATTCCAAACGCGGAGGCTTCGCTGCCTTCGGCGCGTGAACGCAACGTGTCCTGCGCCACGCCGGCCATGGAATCGACCATGGCATCGCGCAGGTTGAGCAGCTTTTCCTTTTGCTTGCGGGTGAACGGATTCAATTTGCGCTGAGCGTGATTGCGTCCGAGGAGGGTCTCAGTCGGGTGCGAGCTGGCGCGAACGCGCGCCGCTTTGGATTTTTTCGCAGAAATCTTGCTGGCTGGCTTCGCTTTGCGGGGGGCAGCTTTCCTGGCTGAAACTTTCTTCTTCTTTGGTTTGGCCATAAGTCAAAAGGCGCCCCAGCAGTCGGGCGCCGGAAAAAACGGAGGCTTAATTAAGGACATTTCCTAATTGGCGCAAGGGGAGATTTAGGAGCTGTAGGGGAAGTCGTTGGCTTCCCGATTTGGACACTAACAGCGTCCCCTACAGCGATTTTTATGAGCTGGCGCTGGAGTATCGCCGGAGGGCGAATCCCCAGAAGGCGCGAGAAAGGCAAAAGACAACTGTCGACGCCACGACGAGCTGAAGCACGAGCGGGCCGGGCTGGCCGAACGACTTGATCAGCAGTCGCGCGGGAATGTTGGCCACGATCACGACCGGAACGATCCACCCGAAAATGATTTTGAAGAGGCGCGGGAAAATCGAGTCCGGGTAACGCGCGATGTTCAGGAAGTTGAAGTAGCCGTAAACCAAACCCTGCGCGCGCACGATCCAAAAACTCACCGCGGCCAGGCTGAGCATGATCGAATAGTGCACCGCGATGCCGAACCCGATCGCGATGATGTAAAGCAAGATCGACATCGGAGTGGGCACGACGCCGAGTTTGGAGAGCGCGACGCCGACAACCATGCCGCCGACCGCGGCGTTGACGACACTGTCGAGGCCGAACTGCTTTGTGGAAACGGCGAATTGACTGTCTACCGGCAGGACGAGAAGCGAGTCGAGCTTTCCGGTGCGGACCAGCTCAGGAACGGCGGCGACGTTGACAAAAAAGAACGCCTGGAAAAGTTGCGCGATTATTTGGTGGGTGCCGATGAGCAGGACGACTTCCCATTTTGTCCAATCACCAATGCGATCGACATTGGCGAAGATGATGGAGAAAAAAACGATCTGTCCGACGAACCAGAGGACTTCCACCAGCATCCAAAGCAGAAAATTCGCTTTGAAGCTCATCTCGCGGATGAGCGAGTTGCGCAGCATGATGGAGTAGATTTCGAAATATCTGCGCATCGGATAAACTGTAGCGGCGGTCTATGACCGTCGCATATTAAAAGCATGGCTGAACAGAAGGGCTTCCAGGAATTGGTCGCGGACGCGAAGAAGAAGATCACCGAGATTTCTCCAACCGATGCTGCCGCGAAAGCGAAGAGCAGCGACTCGGTGATTGTCGATGTTCGGGAGAAAGACGAGTTCGACGAATCGCACATTCCCGACGCAGTCCACATGAGCCGCGGAATGGTCGAACTCGAAGTCGAAGAAAAATTTCCCGATCGCAACATGACGATCATTTGTCACTGCGGCGGTGGCGGGCGCTCCGCGCTCGCGGCCGAAAGTTTGCAAAAGATGGGCTACAAAAACGTCCGCTCCATGGCCGGCGGCTTCAAAGCCTGGAAAGCCGCCGGTTTACCGACCACGAAGTGAGAATCGAAGATATGCGAACTATTGCAGCGTTTTTCCTCACGATGGTGACTATGTCTTTCGCTCAAAGTCCATCGCCGACAGCGACTATTCAGCCCGCCAGAGAAATCGTATCGTACGCGCCAAAGCCGATTTACCCCGAATCGCTACGCAAACAGCATAAGGGCGGTGCCGGTGTTTTCGTGTTGCATGTGAATCCTTCAACCGGTGTTGTTTCGTCCGTCACCGTAAAGCAAAGCACGGGGGTTCCATTACTAGATCGCACATGCAAAGAAACGTTTGTTCGTTGGCGATTTAAGCCGGGTCGCGCCGCGCCAACAGTGTTGATGCCGATCACGTTCACTGCACAGGGCGCTCAGTATTAATTTTTCGCTCCCGACGCGGTAACATCATATTTTAGCCATCCACAGCTTGATTTTGGTGCAGACCGAAGTGCCACATCATTCGCGCGCTTGTCTTCGCTTGCAGAACTTTCTAAGCTCGCGATCTAATCCGTGAGCAACAAACCACAGATTTCGAGACCGATCGCAGCGATTGGGCTGGTCATTGTCGCGTTTTGTATTGCGGGCTCTTCGACCAATCCCGCCGATATTTATTTGCCGCAGTTGAAAGATAAAGACGCTGAGGTGCGGATCGCGGCGTTGCGGGAGCTGCTGACATCGCTCGATTCGAGAATGCCCGAAGCAATGCTTCCGCTTCTTTCGGATGAAGGGAATTCGATTCGACGGCTCGCCGCGCGCGCGATCGGCAGCCGATGGTGGCAAATTCCGAAAGAGAAAGCGGAAAGTTTCGTCAACGCCCTCGAGCATAATTTGCGATCGGAAGTTGACTTTGAAGACGAAAAGAATATGGCCGAGCGTGCGATCGGACTGCTCACGCGACGTTATGATTCTAAAATGTTCTCCCGGAGCCAGAACGGACGATGGGTCATTTACGAACGGCGCGGTTTTCCGTGTTTGATCGACACGACAACTTACACTGAAGAATTAGTGGGTTGGGCTCCTGTTTATGATCGCAACTCAGAAATGCCGCCTTGGTTGTTTGGTGGCAATAGCCCGATCGGACAAGATGAAGCTCTCTGGCATCCGACCAGGGAGGCGGTAGCTCTAAGTGTTTCGGTCAGTCGGCGTGCAACGAGCGTTTGGATTTGGGAACACAAACACGGTGTTCAGAAATTAAATCGTTCCGAGTTGATCAAATTGCTTCACCCAAAGGGAAAAATCGACGAACCGAATCCAATCACGGCTGAATTTAAGGAATGGAAAGGGGACGATCTTCTTGTCTCGGTCGGATGGGGATTCGAAGATGAAGGCAGCGCCACCATCGCTTGGAATCTTGCAAACCACGGATGCCGCGTAGTTTCGCGACAGTCCGCTAAGAAGTAGTTTAGCCGCCGACCGCTTGATAATGGCGCAGGCCGCGATGCCACATCATTCGCGCGATTGACCAAGTGAGAAAGAGCCAGCCGGTTTGAATGGCGAGCGCTTGCCAAAGCTCCGCGCCTTTCAGGCGCTCGAGGAAAATCGCGACCGGACAAAACAGTTCGTAATAGAACGGCATCCATTTCAACGCCGCCTGGATTCCGGCCGGCATGATGTCGATCGGGAACATTTGGCCGCCGAGGAAATATTCGAACGAGTAAACAATGAACACGATGGTGGTGATTTCCAAAATCCAGAACGCCATCATTGCGAGCGAATAGGTGATAAAGAATTGGATGAATGCCGCCATCAACATCGACAACGTCGCGAGCACGTAGATCAGCGGATCGTGCGGGAACGCGACGTAGTTGTGGAAATAAAGAAAGATGAGCGCGATCGGCGGCAGGGTGACGAAGGTGTAAACAAGCCGGCCGCTGCAAAAAATGCTGAACCTATAGGCGAGATAACTCATGGGCTTGGTCAGGAGCGCATTGATCTGGCCTTCGCGAATGTCGGCGGCGATTTGCCATTCGTCCTCGGTCGGCGTTACCAGATTGCTGACCAGGATGGTGAGCAAGTAATAATAGATCATCGAGCCGTAGTCGTAGCCGTGCAGACCGCTGCCGCGCTCTTTGAAGACCGCGCTCCAGAGAAACACCGTGCCGGCGAGCGGGATCAATCCGAACGCCGCGCGCAGAAAATAATTCCAACGATAAACGAACGTGTTCTGGATGCCGATGTTAAACACTGACCCGTACTTCTGCAGCCTCACGCCCATGGTCATGCTCATATTGCTGCTCCTATTTCGTCAGGCAAATGTCGAAATCCGAATGACGAATGACGAAACGATGACGAAATCCGAATGACAAAGATGAGTTTGGATAGTGCTTCGTCATTTGAACATTCGGGATTCCTTCGGCCTTCGACATTCGTGCTTCGTCATTCAGCGAGCGCTTTCAGCTCGCGCAGTTGTCGATCTTGCCACGGCCGCATGAAGACCAGCGCGCAGACTGCACCGATCAAGGCCATGAACATGTCGGCCTGCGTGTCCCAAACGTCGCCCTGGGTCGCGAGGAATTCGGTTGAAGCACTGCCGCTTAATAGCGCTGTCCACCATTCGATAAATTCGTAAGAAGCGCTGATCGCTAAACAGATGGAGATAATCAGAAACGGCATCCAACGCGGAGAATTCAAAATCCGCAACCGCAAAAATAGTTCGCGCGCGATCATTGCCGGAACAAATCCCTGCGCGAAATGACCGAGCCGGTCGTAGTGATTGCGCTGCCAATGAAAAGTATCACGCAACCAGCTGAAGAGTGGCTCGTGCGCATAGGTCCAATGCCCGCCGACGCACAAGATCGAGATGTGAATCGCAATCAGCGTGTAAACAAGCGTCGTGAATTGGAACCGCCGGTAGGTCGCCGCGAGGATGATCAGGCCGATGATTCCGGGAAAAACTTCCAGCCACCAGGTCAGCCGATCGTGCGGATTAATTCCCGACCAAAAGAAAACGATCGCGACGCCGATTAGCAACGCGATGTGCGACTTTTTCATTTCGCTTTTATCGAAGCTGCGAGCTCAACCGCTAAATTGATCGCGGCGATCATGCTGTCGGGTTTGGCGATGCCTTTGCCGGCGATTTCAAATGCCGTGCCGTGATCTGGACTCGTGCGCGGAAACGGCAAACCAAGCGTTGTGTTCACGCCGCTATGAAACGCGTGCAGTTTGAGTGGAATCAAACCTTGATCGTGATACATGCAAAGCACGGCGTCGAATTCGCCTTCGGCTGCGCGATGAAAAACCGTGTCGGGCGAAGCGGGGCCAGAAAAAATTGCGGATTGCGGATTGCGGATTGCGGATTGCAATTCTTGAACAGCGGGTGCGATGATTTCGATTTCTTCGCGGCCGATCTTTCCTGATTCGCCGGCGTGCGGATTCAAGCCGGCGACGGCGATGCGCGGTGACTTGATGCCGCGGCGCTTCAGAAAATCGGCCAGCAGCAAACCAACCCGGACAATTTCCGATTGTTTCAACGCGCGCGGAACTTCGCTGAGCGGAATGTGTGTTGTCACCAGCGCGACGGTGATCTTGCCGCCCGCCAAACACATCGCGAAGTTTTTTACGCCGCAGCGTTCGGCGAAAAATTCTGTTTGGCCGGGAAACTTGAATCCGGCTTCATACATCCGCGCTTTGTGAACCGGCCCGGTCACGATCGCGTGCAGCTCGCCGCGTCGCGCGCGCGTGACTGCTTCCTCAAGCGCCGCCGCGGCCGCGCGCGCGGTCTCGATTGTCGGCGCGCCCGGATTGCAATCAGGCTCTCGACCAATGACGACGTACTCCGCTGAATCGGGAACGCGTCCGGATTTCAATGCAAGGTCGACAATCTCCGGTCCGATGCCGGCGCAATCACCCAACGTGATCCCGATGCGCGGTCCCTGGTTCGTGCTCATACTTCATGATCGTAATCGAATCTGATCAATCGAGCACGAGCGCGATTAGGAGCAAGAGCAAGAGGAAGACGGAAAAGAGAAGACTAAGATTAAGCGGAAGAGGAAGAGCGGATTCGCTCAGAACGTTTTGATGTAGGCCTTAGAGCGCAGACTGGTGAGCCAGCGTTCCTGCAAGTTCTGGGCTTCCTGCTGGATCAGTTTCTTTTCGATATCGGCGCGCGCATCAGCGAGTGCTTTGGTTTCACCGCCTTTTTTGTCTTCCACTTTGAGAATGTAGTAGTTGCCGCTGAACTCGATGATGCGGCTAACTTTGCCGACACCGAGACTGAAGGCCGCTTTCTCGAGCGGAGCGGCCAGCGTTTTGCGCTCGACCCAGCCCCAGTCGCCGCCGTGTTCGCGAGTACTGTCCTCGGAATAAAGTTGCGCCATGCGTTCGAACTCGGCGCCGTTGACAAGCTTCTCGAAAATTTCATCGGCCATCGCTTTTTGCGCAGCCGCTTCGCCATCACTGGCATGACTTGGGATCATGATCAGCCGGAGCTTGATCTGCTCCTTGCTGGTGAAGTCTTCCCGGTGCGCTTTGTAATATTCTTCCACTTTCGCCGGCGAAGCGATCGAGTTCAGCTTCACGTTTTTGCTCCGCATCGCCTGCACGATCATTTTCTCCATCTCCATCTTCTTGAATTCACCCATGGTGAAATTCTGCGCCTCGAGTGTTTTGATGAAGGTGTTGCGGTCGCCCCCGAAGTCGGTGCGGACGATGTCGTGCATCCGTTCTTCGACGAAATGATCGGGAATCTGGAAGTTCTCTTTCCTAAACGACTGAAGAATAAGCTGGCGATCGATCAAATCCTGAAGAGCAGCCTGGCGCACTTCTTTGATTTTTTTGACCAGCTCGTCGCCACGAAATTGGGCGTGCAATAGTTTTTCCCGCGGCGCGACCAGCGCGCGCACTTGCGAGTAAGTGACGACGTCACCGTTGACCACCGCCGCGACGCCATCGACGACTTCCGGGTCCCCCGCGGCATAAGCGGCGCGACATATCGGCGACAAATTCAGCAGGCTGGCTGCGATCAGTGCGATGAGAATTTGCCGCATCATGTAAATTTTTTTGTTAACTCTAAAACTTCCCCGAGATGCGCTGGCTTCGCAACTAAACGGGGGAATTTGCCATCGACAAGTATAAACTCGCCCCGCCGGGTCAGCATCAACTTTCGCTCGCGCACTTCCACGCGAGCGATGCCGGCTTTGGCGGCGGCGAGCTTGATTTCGGCGATGAGAAACAGGTTGTCAACCGCCACCGGGAACTTCCCGAACCGGTCGCGCCATTCGCGCTGGACGCGATCGAACTGCTCGCGGGTGCTGATCTCGGCGATCTCGCGGTAAGCTTTAATTCGCAGCGCGGTATCGCTGACGTAATTGGCGGGAACGAACGCCGGAATGCGTTGCTCGGGACCGAGCTGGGCGAACTCGGCTTCGTTGGTGGCCACAAAATCGATCCGAAGATCGACCTCGAGCCGCGGCCGAAATTTTCGCCCTTTCAATTGCGCGACGGCTTGTTTGAGCAGCTGACAATATAAATCGAAACCGATGGCCATGATGTGGCCGCTCTGAGCGGTTCCGAGAATGCTGCCGGCGCCGCGGATCTCGAGATCGCGCATGGCGATGCGAAAACCGGCGCCGAGCGAGCTGTATTGTTTGATCGCGTTGATCCGCTTGCGCGCGGCGCCGATCGTCATCATTTCGCGCGGGAGGAGCAAGTAGGCGTAGGCCTTGTGTTCGGCGCGACCCACCCGGCCGCGGAGTTGATAAAGATCGGCCAGACCAAAGCGATCGGCGCG
>DASQBB010000027.1:0-3469 GCA_035635435.1 Chthoniobacterales bacterium
GAGGTTGTGTCCGACTACGGATGCGTGCCAGCCGTCGACAGCGTGAAGCACTTCGACCCGACTCAGGTCGACTTTCGCTAACGCGTCGGAATATTGCACTCGCACGTTTGGAGCATTCTCAAGGTCGCTCTGCAATTCGCCCGCCATCGCGCGCAGTTCCTCGTTCACCATTCGCACGAGACGAATCAGGTTCTCTCGATACTCCGATCGCATGGAAATTAAATATTCACAATCGATCCCCAGATACGGATACAATTTGGGATTTCTCTCTCGAAGTGACTCGGCAATGGCGCGAGCTTTAAAGAACGATTCGAAATCGACGAGCCCGTAAACCACGATGGCCGCGCGATGCTGCTGCGTTCGGGCGCGTTCGCTCAGGCGACGCATTTGCCGTGTGTAATCCTCTCGGAAGCGCCGGCTGAGATGCGGCAATCGTTTCTCTGGTTGCGCGAGTTCGTCCGGCGGACACCGCCACGCCCAATCAACATTGTTATGCCCGATCCAGATCAGAATCAGATCGGGGAATCGGGCCCGCGCGAGCAACTGAGTCACTTGTCCGGAAAAATTGCGGGTCCGAAGGATCTTTCGAAAAAAGCTTTGCCGGTCGCGTTCGTTATCGACCATGGCGCCCAGCCCGCCGTATTCAGTGGCTACGACTGGCATAAATTTTTCCAGTCGTTCGAACACACTGTAAACGCTAGACGGCGAGGGATCGGTATCGAGAAACCAATCGTTGCCATAATGCCGGCGCGCCCGCCAAAGCGTGCTGAGGGGTGATGAAACATAGACATTCCTCGAGAGGCTGTCGCCGAGCATGGCGACATGCAGCAGTTGCGCCTCGAATTGGGACCGCTTCATCTGTCGCTTCTGGTGAGCTAAATAATCAGGGTGAAAGCGGCTCCCCGGCTGAGCCGCTCTTTCCAGGTAATCCACACTGATTGCTGTCGCTGATCTCACAAAAAGGATTCGTTTGCCGACCGCGTTCAAGATTGTCGATAACTTGATCCAACCAAAACATCTCCACTAGGAGCCAGCGAAATTCCTGCTCGGCGCAGAAACGGCGCGGGCGCTAGTGCGAATCGCCGTAATCAAGCCAATGCATTGCGCCCATGATCCGGCGCAGATCATCGCTATCGGCCGACAAAGCCGGCAGCCATTCGCTGATTAGCTCGCGTCTCCACCATCCTTTCTCGCCGAGCGGCGCAAAGCGATAACGATACAATCGCGCGCGGACGTAATGCGGTGGTTTGTCTGGAAATGGATTACTAGCCAGCAATGACAAGGTGTCGGGATCGTTGTGCAAAAGTTTCCAGACAAAATGGAACGTCCACGGGTAATCACCGGGCGAAGCCATAGCCGCGAACCAAATTTGCCAGTCGATTCGCGGTTGATAAGGCGCGATGAACGGCGGCCGCCGGTTCGGATCGCCCGGTTTGGCTACGAATTCGTATTCTTTCCACCTCGTGTCACCGGTGATGACCGCGTCATCGGTGCCTTCAAAGACAATTTCGTCGCGCTCACGTCCGACCACTCCGAACGCGCCGTAGGTGTTGACCAGATCGAGACGATTGAACCCTGTGTTCATCATTTGGTGACGCGATACGAGGTTGCGCACCGGGGCGATGCTTAAATAGGCAATCAGGATCGACCACGCGATCGTGACCGCGTTGTTGACGAGCGAAGGTTTGGATTCCCCCGCAGCGCGTTCCGCGCGCTTAACCAACGACTTTGGCAGAACGTGTCGCAGCAGCGTGTCATCAAAACAGGCGAGAAATGGAATTATCGTCAGATAATTCAGGAACGAAAGATTACCGCTGATGATGAGAAAGATTTGAAACGTCACGAGCAAAGCTCCAGCGATGTGACGCGCAGTCCGCGGCCCGAATGAAAACCACGGCACCACCAGTTCGATGAAATGATTCCAAAATGTTTCAAGTCTATGAAACCATTGCGGCGCGAAATGGAGATAGCGGCTGATCGGACTTGGAATCGGCTGCGTTTCGTAGTGATAAAACATGCAGCTCAGATCGCGCCAGCATTCGTCTCCGCGCAATTTGATCAAACCCGCGCCAACCATGATTCGAAAGCCGAGCCAGCGGAAAAGCCAGATCACCAAAATCGGCGGCCGGCACTTTGGAAATGGCCGCCCATCGAACAACGGACAGAGAAAGATCGACAAGAATCCGGTTTCGAGGAGTTGGATTTCCCAACCGTAACCGTACCAAGTCTGGCCGACGTGAACGATCGACATGTACATCGCCCAAAGGACCCCGAGAAGAATCGCATTCGCGTAACCGCCCAGAACGATCAGTGATAGCGCGAAGCCAACCCAGGCGAAGATCGACATCCCCTGATCGGTGCAACCGAACCAGAACAGCGTCGGCAATTGCAACATTCCTTCCGTCCGCGAACCGAGATGCGAATGAATGTTGTAGAGATAATCATGCGCCGGGGTCAGACCACTTCGGCCAACCAACGGCACCAATTGCCGGGCCGCGACCAGAAACGCAATCGTGTAAACAAATCCGAGCAGCCGCAGGATGACAAATCGCGTCAGCCAGTAGGAATTTCCACGCGCGAAAAATTTTCCAAGCGCGCTTTGGTCATTCATCACGGTCGATATTTAACTTATAAACACGTGTCATCCCGAGGCGCAAAGACGCCGAGGGATCTCCCAAATGCGCACGCCATCACGCATGTTACACAAAGTGCAATTCGAAGGTCAGCGTGTTTTTGTGAGATTCCTCGCTTTCGCTCGGAATGACAACGCGAACAAGGCACTTCAGTTTTAGTCGCATTGACAGCGACAGTGGTGCGATTGAACGTTGTCGCCGCTTACTCGCCAGGGTAGCTCAGCGGTAGAGCAGGGGACTCATAAGCCCTTGGTCGGGAGTTCAATTCTCCCCCCTGGCACTCCCCTACTCTTTTTTCTTCGAAATATACGGCGCAAGATCTTTCGCGGTTCCGCGCAGCGCGGCCATGAAGCAAACGCCGTTCTGCTCTTTTACAACGCCGGCCCAGCGCTCCTGTTCAATAGTGCGCCAGCCGGAAAATTCCCGCGCCTTCCCTGTTTTTGGATCGCGCTCCGCCGGAAACAGAAAAAACTGCATCTTCTTTTCCACAACCCAGACTTGCGCTACGCGTTGACCTTCTTCGTCGTCGAACACGCGGCAGCCGAGCGTCTTGAGTTCGCCGAATTCCGGCGGGACGTCGTAATGCACCAGGCGATGCTTCATGAAAAAGAAATCGCCCAGCGCGCCCGCATCCGTTTTCACCGGATCGAGCATCATGGCGTGAGTAGAACTCGCGGTGGTCAGTAAGCGGCGCACGCTCGGTTCGCCCGGAAACCGATTCATTCGCTCCACCAGTTGAAAAACCGCAATGATAGCGATGACCAGGACCGCAATGCCGGTGGCAAGCAACGCCGGATTCTGGGCGTATTTTTTCCAAAGACGCCGCGTCGGCGCGA
>DASQBB010000028.1:0-45962 GCA_035635435.1 Chthoniobacterales bacterium
AAAGCCTTGCGCCAGGCCGGGAAATCGAATACAAACAGGCCACCCTTTGGCCATGAGACGAATCTTTACCCTCCTACTTTTGACCAGCGCGATCAGCGCGGTGCGAGCGGAGGAACAATCGAGTTCGCCCTACGCGACTGCGGCGGACTTTGCCAAATACGCGATGAAGCTGCGCGAGCAGGCGCTGCTTAAAGTTGAACCGCAGGTGTTGATACCGACGGCTTCTCGTCCCTCGATCCAGCGTTTCCCCTGGAAAAACAACATCGTGACCACGGTATTCTGGATTGGCGAACAAGCCGGGGGAAACAATCCGGTCCCGAATAACCGGAGTTCGTGGGACCTAAATTGGACGACCAGCTATGGCGGGTTCGATACTCCGGAGAGATCGGACCGGCGTAATTACATCCCAGTCTCTTTCGTGCCGCGTCAGAATCCATTTTATTGCGCGTTGCCTTACAACGACGTGACCCACGGCCAATTTAAACCGGAAGCGCCGCTGGTTATTCCGTGGTTCAAGCAGGCCTACATGGGGCAGGGACAATCAGTTTGCTGGCATCATTGGATCGCGATTCGCAAAGGCAATCGCACCTGCTACGCGCAATGGGAAGATTGCGGTCCATTTCGCACCGATCACTTTCAATATGTTTTCGGAAGCGAAAAACCGAAGCCCAACCTTAACCATGCCGCCGGTTTGGATGTTTCACCCGCGGTGCGGGATTACCTCGGGCTGCAACCGACCGACGTGACTGATTGGCAATTCGTGAACACGCAGGACGTGCCGCCGGGACCATGGCGCAGTTATGGCGAGAACAACAATTTTGTCCTCGCCCGCCGCCAAATGGAAAAAAAACTGGTGCAACAAGGCAATTCCGGAAACGCCAAGAAGTAATCGCGGCCCACGCCGGCACTTCCCTCAGCCGAGACGGGATTTCAATTTGGTAAGCTTCGTTTCCAATTCATCTGCGCGTTGCGACCACGGTTCGTAGCGCCGCCGCCGCGTCTGGCAGATCTCGCTCAGGCTCCGGAATTTCTTAGCCATTTCGGCGCAGAACCCATCAATCCCTTTGGCAAATTGCTTCTCGAGCGTTTGAGTGAACTCGGTCCGTTTTGGAGACAATTGCCGTTCGTAGTCGCGCAGCACTTTTCGTCGATGATTGAAAGTCAGGAAAATGGCGGCGAAAGCGCCAATTCCTGCGACCACGAGCGCCCCAACTGCTACGATCGGATTTTGCGTTCTGGTCAGAACTGCCACCGTTCCGGCAATGGCAATTATTGCGACAACAAAGCGGAGCAAAACCGAAGTCTCGGTGTAGGAACGAGCGAGTCGTTCCTGAAGCGCTTTGCCCGCGAGGATGTCGATGAACGCGGTTTGAATCGATTCGGAAAGCTCCCGTCGTTGGCCGGCGAAATCCGGCACGCTTTGCCGCGCCTCCTTTTGCAGATCGGCGGACAATTGATTTTCGAGAAGGTCCTGCATCTGCGGCCAAAGACTGCGCAAATCCGCTTCCAGGGTTCTGATTGCCTTCTCCATTTGCGGTTGCATTAACTGCCGCAGTTGGGTCTCGAGCTTTGAGTGCAACTCTTGCTGCCCAGCGGTGCGGCGCCAGATCAAGTTGAAGCTGCGCCACCAACTTTGGCTCTGGCGAAGAAGTTGCGCGCGCTCCTTGGTTGTTTCGTCATAGGCGCGCTCAACTTCGCGCACGAGAGTCGTCGTTTGCCGGAGCATTTGCTCGTGCCGGGTCGCGAGTAGTCCGTCCAGGCGATCGAGCACGGCCGTGTCCGCTGAAATTTTGTCCAGGAATCCGCGAATTTCCCGGTTCAAATCTTCCAGAGCGACCCGCGCAGCCTGAAAGGTGGAGCGCAGCTTCAACATTCGCGTGCTCGATTCGGTGACGATGAAGTTGATTTGTTCCTCCAACGGAGCGAACGCGCTCTCCTCCCAGAGTTTTTCCTTGTCTAGGCCGCTTGTGCGCGCGAGCAAAGCTTTGCGCGCTGACACGGCAAAGATCGGCGGGACAAATCCAAGGCGGCGCATCGCCGTGTCCTGGAGATGCCGATGGATTACGTCGATTTCCGTTGGCTCGCGCAAATCAATTTGCTGGAGCACGAAGATCACGTTCTTGAGCCAGGTTTTTTGCAGGAAATCCAAAAATTCCCAGTTCGACTGCGTCCACGGATTAGCCACCGAGAAAACGAACAGAACGATGTCGGCGCGCGGCATAAAATCTTCCGCCACCATTTGATGCTCTTTCACCATCGTGTTGGTGCCGGGAGTATCGACGATGTTAAAATCGCGCAGGAACGGAATCGGCAGATAGCGCTCGGTCAGTTTCGAAGAAACCTCGGTCGATTTCTCTTCCGATCCGTTGCGAAAAATGTAAACGCGGTCGGTCGCCGGCAATACGTCGACTTTTGCAAACTCATTGCCGAAAAGAGCATTCAGCAGCGAAGACTTTCCGGATTTTACTTCGCCGACCACGACAAAGAGCAATGGCTCGCTAATATCACGCAGCAGCGCCTGCAGCGTGTCGAGCTGTTCAACCGGCCGCTGCATCTCCGAGCCGAGCTTGATTAATCCGGCGAGTCCGCTTTCGAGCTCGCCCTTGAGCTGCAAATATCGGTCGGCGATCATGCCGGCAAAATCAGTTGTGTGGTGTGGGGGAGGAAGATGTCGATCTTGGCATCGTCGACTTCGGCGTTGGCGAAGGCTTTGGCGGGATCGGTGTCTCCATCGCGATCAGTTCCGAGACGGTCACGAACTTGAATCCCTTTGCTTGAAGTTGGTTCAGCACGCACGGCATCGCCTCGATCGTGCCGGGATGAATGTCGTGCGCCAAAACGATCGACCCAGCGCGCGTATTTTTCACGATGCGATTGCAAACGGCATTCGGTCCGGGCCGTCTCCAATCCAACGGATCGACATCCCAAAGCACGATTTTGTAACCCAACTCCTGGTTGATCCATTTTTTTTGACGGGCGCTAATTGAGCCATACGGCGGCCGCATCAAAGTGGGCCGATTACCAATCGCGCTCCGAATTGCGTCTTCGGTCTTGTGCATCTGCCCGCGTACTCCGTCGTCCGACATCTTGGCGAGATTCGGGTGCGACCAGCTGTGGTTTGCGATTTCATGTCCTTCTCGCGCCTCTCGCGCCACGATTTCGGGATTTTCCGCAACGTTTTGGCCGATTAAGAAAAACGTCGCTTTGATGTGATGGGCCGCGAGCAAATCGAGAAGCTTGGGCGTCAATTTCGCGCTCGGGCCGTCATCAAAAGTCATTGCGATGTAAGGGCCGTCAACATGGACCCAATCGAAGGTGATCCCAGGCCCGGCCGTCGCTGAAGGTTTTGGTTTTTCGCCAGTCTGCGGCGCAACTGCGTCATTGGCCTGAACGGCGGCAATTCCGACCGAACTAAGGAGATAAAAAAGAAGAAAACGGAAGATGAGCATGAACTTTTACGGCTGCGCCAAACTTTCGCTGTATCTAGCAGAGGCCGAATGTAACGCAAGGCGCTGCGGCTCGATTGCGTGACGATGTCGATCTTATTTAGGGAAAAAACTGATTCTCATTGTTTCGAGGAATAACGGCATTCCTTGGCAGCCATCCTGCTCCGACATTGTTTAGGGACCGGACATGCTCGCGCACACCTTGGTCGCGTGGGTTTTGGGAACTTTCGTAACTCCAGAAATGAGAATACTGCTCGTTGAAGATCATCCGGAGAGTCGCCGGACTTTGCAGCGGTTGATCGAACGACGCGGCCATGAAGTTGTTGCGGCCGGCAGCGCGGAAGACGCCGAAGTGGAATTGGCCAAGCAATCGTTCCCGTTTTTGATTTTAGATTGGATGTTGCCCGGCAAGAGCGGAATTGAACTTTGCCGGGAATTGCGCGCCGCGCCGAACGGCGATGAACTTTTCATCCTTTTGGTCACGGCGCGTGATGACACGCAGGATTTGGAACAGGCGCTTGAAGCCGGGGCAAATGATTACTTGATCAAACCGCTCGACCCGGCGCGATTGAATGTGCGGCTCTCGGTAGCTGAACGGCGTATTCGTGCGCTGATCGAACGCAATCAGGCGCGGGCGGAGTTGCAGGAAACGGTCAGAAAAATGACCGACATCCTTGAAAGAACGAGTGACGGATTCTTCGCGGTGAATGAGGATTGGAAATTCACATTCGTCAATCCGCGGGCGGAAAAACTGCTCGAGCGACGCCGCGAAGATCTGATCGGCAAGGATTTCTGGATGGAGTTTCCAGAGTTCACCCGAGACGCCTTTGAAGAGAATTATCGGCGCGCCATTTCCGAACAAGTGGCGGTCGAGTTCGAAGCGAGTGATACCAGCGGCAAAGCCTGGTTCGAATTACTCGCCTATCCCAGCGGCGGCGGGGTTTCGGTTTTCCTGAGAGATGTGACCGATCGCAAGCGCGTTGAAGAAGAGCGCTTGACCACGAGCAAATTGGAATCCCTTGGGACACTTGCCGGAGGAATCGCCCATGATCTAAACAACATCCTGACCGTGATTTCCGGCAACATCGGGCTGGCCCAAATCGAAGCGCCAGGCGATTCTCCGAATCTGCTTTCGTTCCTGTCGCGCGCAGGCGAGGCCGCGCAAGACGCCGCGCAGCTTTCGAATCAATTGCTGACCTTCTCGAAAGGCGGCGCGCCGCTGAAACGGGTCGCATCGATATCCGATCTGGTTACGCAAGCGGCTGAATTTTCCCTTCATGGGTCTAATCTGCGCGCCGAGCTGGACGTCCCATCTGATCTTTGGAGATCGGCTGTCGATCCAGCGCAGATCGAGCAAGTGATCAATGCGCTGGTCATCAATGCCCGCGAGGCCATGCCGCGCGGCGGCACGGTCCGAGTGTCGGCAAACAATATCGAGATTGATGCAAATTCCGGCCTTCCGATTCGGGCCGGTCGGTATGTCAAAGTGCAAGTCGCAGACAACGGCGGCGGCATCGACCCGAGGTCGGTGACCAAGATTTTCGATCCTTACTTTACAACCAAGGCAACGGCGAGCGGACTTGGCTTATCGATCAGTTATTCTGTGGTGAAGAAACATGGGGGCTTCCTGCAGCTCGAAAGCACTTCACCGCATGGATCGACATTCGCATTTTATTTGCCAGCCACCGATGCCGAACCACAAATGTCTCAGCCGACGCTGGCCAATGAGATTTTCAATTTCAATCACCAGCGGGTTCTGGTGATGGACGATGAAGCGGCTATTCGCGATCTGATTTCGGAACTGCTGGGAACTCTTGGCTACCGAGCAACGGCGGTGACGGACGGCGACGAAGCGCTAAAAACGTACGAAGACGCGATGCGGACCGGCGAGAATTTTCAGGCGGTCATTTTGGACGCAACGATTCGCGGCGGAATGGGTGGCGTAGCGACGATCGAGCGCCTGCGCGATCTTGATCCAAATGTGACGGCGATCATTTGCAGCGGTTATTCGGACGAAGCAGCCCTGGCGGAATTTCTGACCTACGGTTTTCGGGCCGCCCTCCCAAAACCGTTTACCCGCCACGAGTTGGCCCACGTCCTCCAGCGCGCGTTCGAAGCGGCCGGAGCGGGGTAAATCAACAGCGCCGAAAAAGCGGCGCTGAAGGTCTCAGCCTTTGCGCACCTTGTCCAATTCGGCCAGGAAGGCGGCGATGCCGCCGGTGTACAAACCGTCGTAGCGCCAAACGGTTTTGCCTTCACCATTCAGTACTACAAGAGTCGGGAAACCCTGGACCTGATACCGTTGCTGCAGCTGTTCGTTCTGTCTTATGGTCTCGACGCTTTGCGCTTTGCGGCGCGGAAAATCAATCTCCACCAGAACGAGATTCTTGCTGGCGTAATCCTTGAATTGCTGCTGGGAGAGAATCGCCCTATCGAGCTGAAAACAAAAACCGCACCAATCCGATCCGGTGAACTCGAGCAAGACAAGCTTATGATTCGCTTTGGCTTGCTCCTGGGCTTGTTTGTAATCCGTTGTCCACGCCGATTCGGCGCGCAGGCACGCGGGAGACAACAATCCAAACGCGAGCAGAACGGCAAGGAGCAGATTTTTCACGCGTAAAGTTCGATCAATGCCGGCTGTGGTGCAAGTGTCCACAGCCACACCGCAAACACTTCCGGTGCGGGCTGCTCGGCTCAGTACTACTTCGGCCCCGCGTCTTCACGCGGGAGTTCAACTGCAATTCGCGGCCTAACGAATATGTCCCGAGACGAGCTTCGTCATCTCGAACATGCTGACTTGGCTCTTGCCGTTGAATACGGCCCGCATCGCGTCGTCGGCGTTGATTTGGGTTCTCTTCGTTTTGTCCTGGAGACCGTTCTTCTTGATGTAGTCCCAGAGCTTTTTCGTAAGCTCGGAACGCGGCAATGGTTTTGAACCAACGATAAGGGAGAGCTTGTCGTCGGGTTGGACTGGCCTCATGAAGGCGGGATTGGGTTTGCGTTTTGAAGGAGTTTTGGTTTTCGGCATACAGGCTGATTAATGCTTCGTTTGCGGCAGAGCAACACTAATTTTCGGTCTTAAAAAAAATTTCTTGCTAATTTGACCGGCGCACGACCAGCGCGGCGACATCGTCTCGGCGCGTTTCGGCGGCATCGGGCGCTGCTGCTTTTAGCATCAATTCCAGCAAAGCCTCGGCGCTTGCAGCAAAAGGATTGATCATTCCAGCAAGCTGCGTCGGGGTCGATCGCGGCCGGCCATTCTTCGCCGCACCAAACAATCCGTCCGTGTAAAGCGTGAACGCGTCGCCCGGGTTCAATTCAAGAATGGTTTCGGCGAATTGCGATTGTTCCACCAATCCTAACGGCGGAGCGGACGACGCAATCGCTTCGGTTCCGCGACCGAATCGTGTGACGAGCAATGGCGGATGACCCGCACCGACCACGCTCGCCTGTCCGTTTTTTGCATCCAGCGCTACGCACATTGCGCTCATGAAAGAGCGGCCGCCAAAAATTCCGCGCAGATCATTGTTCACTGCCTCCATAATTGCTGCCGGCCGTTCGTGTTCCGCATGGCCATGATGAAATAAAAGCTTGGCCAGAGTCGTCATTAAGGCAGCGGAGGCGCCGTGACCGGTCGCATCCGCAATCCAGAACAACCAGCGATCGTTTCTAATAGGCAGCCAGCCGTAAATATCGCCGCCGACTTCGATCACCGGACGATAACAAGCCGCGATTTCCCATCCTGGAAGCGTCGGAGGTCTCTGTGGAATCAATGACTGCTGGGTCAGCCGCGCCGCCGCCAGGTCCCGCTCGAGGTCTCGCCGCCATGCTTCCAACTCCTGATTTTGCTGCTGCAATTGCATTCGCAGCGAATGCAGGCGCAGTTGTGTCTCAATCCGCGCACGCAACACTTCGGCGTTGATTGGCTTGATCACGAAATCGTCAGCTCCGGCGTTGAGACATGTCACCTCGCTTTCGCCGTGTCCGGTCAACATGATCACGGGGATTTGCGCGATTGCCGGGTTCGGATCGGCCCGCAGTCGTTTCAGTGCCTCCGCGCCATCCATTCCGGGCATTTTGAAATCGAGCAAGAGCACGGCCGGTTGCTCTTCATGAACGAGGTTCAATGCGCCGGTCGCGTTGTCCGTCTCGCGACAGGAATAACCAGCGGCCGAGAGCATTCGCGCCAACAGCTTTCGACTGGCCGCGTCGTCGTCGACAATCAGGATTTGTGGGCCGGCCTCCATTACTGCAACAGGTTCGGAAGTCGCCGCCCGATTGGCTTTTGCAAAATGAATTGCGCTTCTGAGGCCACTGGTATTGAAATAGAACCAGTGTAGACTCCGTCCAAGAAAATTATGAAATTGTGGCTCTCGCTGGCGCTGCTCTCCGTGTTTCTTGTCTCGGCTTGCAGGGACGAAGAACCGATGCCTGCAGGCGGCCGGCATGCCCCTGCGCGGTATCCCGCCGAAACCGGTGCAGAAAATCAGCCGACGCAGCAGCCGTTTAATCCAAACGCGCCGCCGGAAAACGCCGAAACCAGCGCGCAACCGCCAGCACCGCCACCCACCACAGCCGCCGCGCCGACAAAACCAGCCAAAGGCGATTATCCCTACGGCACGCCTGTCCCCGGCAAGCCTGGTTTTGTGAAAAGCCCATATGCTGCCGATCAAGGACTGGTCGATGTGCGCGGTTTCCCGCCGGGCACGGAAGTGAAGGACCCGTTCACGAATAAAATCTTTCTTGTTCCGTAACGGCAGTTGCGGTCGATGCTGAATGCCAGATACTGAATGCAGCATCGCTTTTCTTTAATTTGTTTATGGAGCTGCGCGTAAAACGGGCGCCTCGGATTGAGGCGGAAATCACGGTCCCGGGCGACAAGAGTATTTCGCATCGCGCCGCTATCATCGCCGCGCTCTCCAACGGCGTCTGCACCTTGCGCGGCTTTCTCCCGAGCGACGACTGCATGCACACGGTCAATGCATTGCGAGCCCTCGGAATCCAGATTGAACAACCGGAGCCCGATGTCCTGGTCGTCCACGGAAAGAAGCGCGTCCTGACGCCGCCAAAAGACGAGCTCGATTGCGGTGGTTCCGGCACAACCATGCGTTTGCTGGCGGGTTTGCTCGCCGGCCAAACTTTTGAAACGCGATTAGTCGGCAATCCATCGCTCGCCCGCCGGCCGATGGATCGCATCATCGAACCGTTGCGAAAAATGGGCGCGGACATCGTCGCCGAAGGTCCGGAGCAAACGCCGCCATTGCGCATCCGGGGCGGATCTTTGCGTGGAATTCATTATCGATCCCCAATCGCCAGCGCTCAGGTCAAGAGCGCCATTCTTCTGGCCGGACTTTTCGCCAAAGGCAAAACGACCGTGGACGAACCACTGGCCAGCCGCAATCACACCGAGCTGATGTTCAATTACTTTCTCATCCGCACGGCCAAAGGCGAAGACACCATTAGCGTTTTCGGCGATCAGGTGCCGGAATCGCGCGATTTTATCATTCCGGGCGACATTTCGTCGGCAGCCTTTTGGTTGGTCGCGGCGGCGGCGCAATCGGGCGGCCATCTCCTCGTGCGCAACATCGGATTGAACGACACCCGAACGGCATTGCTCGGCGTGTTGGTCCGAATGGGCGCGCAAGTGCGCGAAGCGGTCGAAGATGTCGATCAAATGGAACCGCGCGGCGTCGCCGAAGTGACCGGTGTGCCACTCAAGGGCACCGTGATTCATGGCAAAGAAATTCCGCAATTGATCGACGAATTGCCGGTGTTGGCGGTTGCGGGTGCGTTGGCCAGCGGCACGACAATCATTCGCCACGCTCACGAGCTGCGCGTTAAAGAGACCGATCGCATCGCCGCAATCGGGCACAATTTGCGGGGCATGGGCGTGCAGGTCATTGAGCTGAATGACGGCCTCGAGATCCATGGACCGGCGCCGTTGCGCGGCGCGCGGTTGCCTAGTTTTGGCGATCATCGAATTGCGATGGCTTTCGCGGTGGCTGGACTCTTTGCCGACGGCGAAACAATTATTCAAGACGCCGAGTGTGTTCGTGAATCGTATCCCGGGTTCGAAAAGGCCCTGGATGAGATCATGAGTCCGAGACGAGCCCGCACCAGCACGCCGGTCATCGGTACGCTTGTCCCGGCCGCGCCGGCGCAAGAATAAACGCGCGCTTGCTTCCGCGCGAGTCCCACGAAAAACTCCGCTCGTCGCGCGCGAGTCAGAAATGCAAGGACAAGATCGACATCATGTAATCGCAATCGACGGGCCGGCCGCTTCGGGAAAGAGCAGCGTGGCGCGCCAGCTCGCGCGCCGGCTCAACTTCGTTTACGTCAATTCCGGCGCCATGTATCGCGCGGTGACCTGGTCGGTGCTGAACGCTGCCATCGATCCGGCAAACGAACATCGGATCGCGGAACTAATAGGTAACTTGTCGTTGGGCGCGGTGTTGAAGGACCGGGAACTCCGCCTTTTGATCGACAATGTCGATCTCACGGAACATTTGCACGAAGACCGCGTGAACAGCGAAGTTTCACGCGTGAGCACGGTGCCGGAAGTTCGCAACGTTCTCGTGCAGAGAATGCGCGATTACGCGAACAAGCACGACCTGGTCGTTGAAGGCCGTGACATTGGCTCGGTGGTTTTTTCGGATACGCCCTATAAGTTTTATATCGACGCTTCGCCGGAAGTGCGCGCCCAGCGGCGCGCGGCCCAAGGACATCGCGACGAAATCGCGCGGCGCGATCAAGCCGATTCCTCGCGCGCGGCTTCCCCGTTGATTGTCGCGAAAGACGCGGAGGTGCTCGATACCTCGAATCTGACTGTCGCTCAGGTTGTAGATGAAATTGTTGCGCGCTTAAAACGCAAAGGGTTCGGTGCCGATCTGAGATCGTGAATTTTTACTACTGGCTCGGTTACCATCTCAGTCGGTTACTCACCCAGGTATTTTTCGGTTTTCGAATCATTCACCGCGAACGCGTCATTCAGGCCGGGCCAGTAATCCTGGCGATGAATCACCAAAGTTTTTTCGATCCGCCACTGGCGGGCAACGCCTGCGACCGGCCCATTTTCTTTCTCGCGAAAAAATCGTTGATGAATGTGCCGGTGCTCGGATGGCTCCTGCCCAAGCTCAACGTCATTCCCGTTAATTTGGAAGGGGGCGATCGCAGCGCGCTCAAAGCGTTGATTCGAATTCTGAGCGCGGGCGATTGCGCGTTGGTTTTTCCGGAAGGTTCGCGCACCCCCGATGGAAATTTGCAACCCGCCGCGGCCGGCCTGGGTTTGCTGATCGCCAAAACCCGCGCCCCGGTGGTTCCGATGCGAATTTTCGGCGCCTTCGATGCCTGGCCGATCCATGGGAAAATTCATCTGGGGCGGAAAATCACCATCGTCGTGGGCGAGCCGATTTATTTCTCGGATGCAGATCTCGGGACGGGCGGGCGAGATCTCTATGCACGGTTGAGCCAGCGAGTCATGGATGCAATTGCAGCGCTCCAATTGCCCGAAGAAGATTTGCGCCGGCAAGATCGACATCGATAGTTTCACGATGAACTCGGAGCCGCGTATCTCGAAGAATGTCGGCCGGCTTTTGGTCGGGATTGTGATCGGCTTCGTGCTGGTTGCGCTTTACGCGAACATTCAAAAACTAAGACGCGCCAAAATAGAAAGCGTCATCTTCACGCCGGCCGCTGCTCAAACCGCGACGCCTTCGCCGGGGCCAACCCGTTGAATAATGAGAAAGAAAAGAGGTCTAATTATCGCCATGAAAAAGTTTTTTGTGTTCCCAGCAGTGATCGCCCTTGCCGCTCTCGTTTCCTGCCAGAAGCAGCAAACAGAAGCGGAAAAGAACGCGGAAGTTGAGCGACAGGTCCAGGAACGCCTGGCGGCAGAACATCAGGCCGAGCAACAGCAACAGGTTCAACAACGCCAAACCGATCTCGATGCGCGCGAGAAAGCGTTAGCGGAAAAAGAGAATGCGGCCACCGCTAAGCCGGCTCCGCGCCAGCGGCCTGAATCCGAACCGGTTACTCGGCCGCGTGCTGTTTCCGGAGCAAGACCGACTTCCGGCTATTCAACTTTTTATACCAAACTCGAGCCCTACGGCGGATGGATAGAGACAAGTGATTACGGCTACGTCTGGCAGCCGCGCGAAGCGGAAAGTTCACGAAACTGGCGTCCCTACACCAACGGGCGCTGGGTTTACACCGACGCCGGCTGGACCTGGATTTCCGAAGAGCGATTCGGCTGGGCCACGTATCACTACGGACGTTGGACGCGGCTGCGCGGTATTGGTTGGGTTTGGGTTCCGGGTGATCAATGGGCACCGGCCTGGGTTTCGTGGCGGAAGAGCAACGATTACGTCGGCTGGGCGCCGCTTCCGCCGGAAGCGCGATTCGATCAACGCACCGGCATCCACAATTGGTCCGATAATTATTACGACATCGGTCCCGATCAATATTGTTTCGTTGCGACAAGAGAATTCGGCGCGCAGCGGATCGAGCCCACGATTGTGCCGTCAGAACGTAACGTGACGATCGTCAATCAAACCACCAACGTCACCAATATCACTTACAACAACACCACTGTCGTGAATGAGGGACCAAGTTATGACGAAATGCGCACACAAAGCCGCGAGCCGGTGCAGCGGTTCCGTTTGGAGCGCAACGCAAGTGTCGATGTCAGCGTCGAGCCACCGCGACCGCTCGTTCAAGGTGAGACAGTGATCGTGGCTGCGCCGGTGATTACCGCACCTCAAGCGAGCGAACGGCCGCAGACGGTGAAACAAACGGTCGCGCAAGTCACGGTCGATCTCGGTTGGGCGGCAATCGCCGATCATGAAGCGGCCAAGAAAACGCGCGAGAAAATGAAATCGGAAGCAGCTCCGCCATCGAATGCGCCGTCGAAAAAATTTGTGAGAACCGCCGCGGCGACCAATCCGGCTACTCAAGCCGGCGAAACTTCCGCAACATCGACATCCGCGCCTTCGACAGCAACGCCGGTGCCGTCGGCGACACAAGTGCCGTCTCCGATCGCATCGTCAACGCCAAGACCGATAATGACACCGCGAAGATCGGCTGCGGCTGAACAATCACCGACGCCGTTAGCGGCTTCGACTCCGATTGAATCAGCATCGGCTTTACCGACTACTTCGGAACGTCGCGGACGATTACTTGTTCCAAGCGCAACACCGGTCCAGCAAATGACGCCCAGGCCAACGCCGAAACCGGCCGCATCAAACTCGCCAGCCGCGAGCGACACTGTTCCTTCAACTCAAATCACACCGCCGTCGGCAGCGCCGACTTCAACCGCTGGCGCAATGCAGGAAAGATCGCCGCAAGGGAAATTTAAATCTCAGGCGCAAAAGTTTCAGCCGTCGACGACTGTAACATCGGCAACGTCACCGAATGCTGCTTCGACTCCTTTATCTTCTCCGGACGGGAAACTGACCAAACAGGAAAAGAAGGAACAGAAGCGCGAGGAAAAGAGGGAATTAAAGCGGGAGCGCAAAGAAGGCTTCGAAAACACTTCGCCGTCGCCCACACCTCAATCCTCTCCTTGAGGGAGAGGAGGACGCGAAGCGCCTGGTGAGGGTCTATCGGTAACCTCTCTTTCGGCGAGTTCGCGCGCGTAGGTCAGCGTATCGATAGCGTCAACATTTTTGTCCCGTCGAATCGCTTTGATGCGCGGAAAGCGAAGCGCGAGCCCGCTCGCGTGCCGTGGGCTCGGTTGAATCGAATTGAACGCGACCTCGAGCACGATCTCCGGCTTCACTTCGCGATATCGACCGTGATCGACGATCGTGTTTTGTTTAAAATATTCGGTTAGTTCCGCAATCTCGACATCGGTCAGGCCGCTGTACGCCTTGCCGATTGGTAAGAGCTCGCCGCTCGGTTCATCGCGCACCGCAAACGTATAATCGCTCAACACCTTGTTGCGTTTGCCGTGACCGAACTCGGCGCCGACGACGACCACGTCGAGCGTGGCCAGCTCTTTCTTTAGCTTGAACCAGGACATTCCGCGGGCCCCCGGAGTGTAAAAACTCTTCGGATCTTTGATCATGAGACCTTCGTTCAAACGCCGCCGCGCCTGCTGAAAGCGATCTTCAATCTCTGCCGCTGAATTTGCCGGGAAAACTTCCGCGATTTGAAATTGCACCGGCAACTTCAAATCGCGTAGCAGCTCGCGCCGTTTCTCCAGCGGAGTTTTCAACAATGAGCGACCATTGAGCCAGAGCAAGTCGAAGGCGATGAACGCCACTGGAACATCCGCGGAAGCACTTGCAAACAAATCTGCGCCATCCGTTTTCCTTCCAAGGCGTTTTTGTAAATCGAAGAAGGTGAGCTTGCGTCCCTGTTCGAAGGCAACGATCTCGCCGTCGAGGATAAGATCGACATCGAACTGGTGCGCCTGTTCGGCTAGCTCGGGAAATTGATCGGTGATGCGCCGCAGATCGCGCGAATAAACTTCGACGCGTTCGGAGTTGCGATGCAACTGCGCGCGAATGCCGTCGAACTTGTCTTCGACGTAAACGGTCAATGGTTTTTGTTCGGCAAACCGCTCCCAAATGGCTTCCGCAGTCGGCTCCGGTGTCGCAAGCATGCATTTAATTGGGCGAAAGATCGACAATTCGGCGCGGTCCAGTTGTTTCCGTGACGCAAGCGCCGCCGTCGCGCCGATGTCGCCGAGCAACATGTTCGCTTCTTTGACTTGCTCGAGTGGCGCTTCGAACGCGCGGGCGATCGCTTCTTCGACCAATCCTTCCCGCAAGCCGATCCGGAGATCGCCAGTCAAAATTTTCACGACGTATTGACCTTCGCGCGCAGACAGATTCGCGAAGGATGTTTGGAGCAGCTCCGCCTTCGCAATCGGTCCGCGTGCGCGTCCGAGTTTTTCGAAAAGATCGCGCGATTCTAAAATTGAAAACGGCTGCGGTGTCGTCCGCGTCTCAAGGACTTCGAACGCGGTTTTGCCGAGATCTCCGTGACTGGCCGAGATGCGATGAAACTCAGCTTCGCTGATTTTCGTGGCGGCAAGTAGCGCGCGATAAATCACCGCCCAACCAACTTGCAGCGTCCGCAAATCGCTTTGGGCAAACGCGCGACCGGTCAGATAAGTGGTGACGATCGGTAACTGCTCGCGGTTCAGCGTGCGCAAATATTCGCTGAGCAGTCGCACCTTCTCGAGCTTGGCCGCTGTCGCGGCGATCGATTCACCGACATTTCCGAAGCTCAGGAATTCCGAATCTGTATTGGCCGCTGTCTCAGCGGCATGGCTTTGCATTTTGCCGCCGGGGACGGCGGCCCCTACAGGTTTCGGCAATTTTAATTCCATCTGGTTTTCTTCGCTCAGCGCCCAGGCTTCGACTCCGCGCTCGCGCAAATCGCGCGCGAACTCGCCGGCGAAGCCATGCAACGTGAACACGCGTTTGGGTTGCACAAGATCGACATAGCGGACGAGATCATTGTAATCGGCGTGATCGGAAAGCGGAAACGCGGCGTCGACCTGATAGCGATAAATTGCATTGGGATCGACTGCCCAACCACTGATCATCGCCACGCGTTTGCGCGGAATTTTCTGGATCATCGGTGAGTGACTCGCGCTTGGCGGACAGATAAGAACTTTTCCGGCGACCTCGTTCTTGTTGTAGCGGACGTATTTGCAGAACGATTGCCCGAATTGTTCGTAGATGCGCGTCATTTGATAAACCGAGCCGTGCAGCATCGGTGTCAAACCTGCACCATCGAGTGAGCACAAAATTTCCTGCGCTTTGCCTAACGAATATCCGAGGAGCACTGGAACTGCGCTTTCTTCGATCGCATCACGACAGAATGCCACGATCTGCGCAATCACTTGTTCGGTCGGCGGGAATTGGTAGCGCGGTAAACCGAAAGTCGTTTCCATGATCAACGTATCGGCCTGGCGCCATTCCGCGGCCTCAGCTGACTTTCCGTGGCGCAATTTGAAATCGCCGGTGTAAAGCAGGGTTTCGTTTTCGCTCGAGAGAAATAGTTGGGCCGAACCAAAAATGTGTCCGGCCGGAAGGAGCGTTAGATCGACATCGTGCACGCGCCGTTGTTCGCCGAACGGCAATACGTGTTCAGTGCGCGTTCCTGGCATTCGCGCCTGGAGCAGACGCGCGGTGCGCTCGGAAAGAATGATCTCTTCATGCGGCGCGATGTGATCACCATGCGCGTGCGAGACAAAAGCGAACCGCTTCGGCTCCCAGGGGTCGAGCCACAGATCGTGCGCGGGGAGATAAATTCCACGCTCGTAACGCACTTCGATCATCGAAAACGTTAACGCTTGGATCAAATCGTTCCAAGTTGGGCGAATTGACAGTTGAAACCAGAACCGGTTTCATAGAAGCGTGAAGTTCCGAATTGCATTGTTGCTTTTGATTCCGCTGGCGAGCGGTCTCTCGCGCACGCGAGAACAACCGCGCCTGCTGGATCGCGTGATCCCGCTGCCGATGGCGCTGAGCGACGATTTCCAATTTCGAAAAACGAAACTTTATCTTTTGACCGAGACCGCCCCCGGTCAGGAGAAAACCAGCGATCAAACGGTTCAGAGCGCAACCAAGGGAGGCAAACTTTCGAGCACCGCGCCGTCGAGTAAATCGACCACGGTCCAAGACGCATCGATCCGGTTCGAAAGACAGTACCGGCTTTTTGGCGCCGTGACCAAACTCGATCAGCGCGAGCGGATCGGGAATTACTTCGATTTTTTCTGGAAGGCGCGTCGTTCTGCGGATTTAACGGTGCGGCTCGAGTACCGGCAGGAGAAATTGCATGCGCATGTCCAGGCCCAGGAAATCTCCTATTCGAATGCGCGCGGCAGTTACAAAACGGAGTTCAAGGTGGTGGGGGACGATTACTTCGACGATGGCCGGGTGACGGCGTGGCGTTGTTTGCTTATCGAAAACGGCCGGATTGTGGCCGAAACGCATTCCTACATGTGGGAATAGGTGCGGAAAGCCTTGCGGCTGAGAGGCGTCGGCAATTTGACAGTGCCGATGTCGATCTTGTATCCTTAGTTACTCAGGTGCAGTCATCGATTCTAGTGGGCGTGAACGGTCCGGCCGTTTGGGTGCGAGTGGAAGGCAAGGGCAACTTCCTCAACAGCGGGAGTCTAAAGCAGTTCGCGCAAGAAATGGTCAACCGCGGCTATCGCGAGTTTTTTTTCGATCTGGAACATTGCGCGATGATGGATTCTACCTTCATGGGAACCATGGCGGCCGTGGCGCTCCGATTGAAGGAACTCGGACAGGGCCATCTCCACGTCATCCATTGCGGCGATCGCAGCCGCGACCTTCTTTCCGGACTTGGGCTCGACCAAATTTTCGAAATTCGCTCGAATGGCGCGGTGGCTCCAGAATGCGAAAAGATGATGGAGAACGCGCGCGACGGTGCCGAAACGGAAAAAAAGGAGAGGGCCGAAACGATGTTGGAAGCGCATGAGGCCCTGTGCGAGGCGGCGCCAGAAAATGTTTCCCGGTTTAAAGACGTTCTCGATTATTTAAAACAGGACCTTCATCAAACGACCGCGGGGAAGTAAGCTGGCCACCAATTCATGCGGCCAACCATTCTCTTCTGGCTGCTGATCGCGTGCCTGGCCGCGTGGATTTATACGCTGCTGCGGCAGCGGAAAAGCATTCGCCGGTTGGAGCGTTCCCAGGAAGAAATTCAGGTCGAAGAAACGCTCGTCTTCGATTTTCTTCACGGACTCGGCGAAGCCTTTAGCGAAACGATTCGGCCGGGCGATTTGCACCGCTTGATTGTCGAAGGCGCGACCCGCGTTCTCGACGCGCAGGGTGGCGCGCTTTATCTGACCGACCGGACCGGGACGAAACTTGTGCCGACGTTTGTTTCCAAAGGTTGTCCGCCGCTGGTGGACGTACCGCCGCATATTTTGCAACAAGCCGCGGCCACGCCGCTCGCGTTGGAAAGCTTCCTTGCGCTTCACAATGTCGGAAGCGGTGAAGGATTGCTCGGGCGCGTCTGGCAGGCGGCCACGCCGGTTTATTTGAATCAATTTTCCGAAGCACCGGAATTGGCCAAGCTGCGGGACAGTTCGTTAGGCGCGACTTCGGTGATGGTGGCGCCTCTTCTCTACGCCAAACAAAACATGGGCGTGCTCGCGCTGGCGAACAGCCGGATGAGCGCGCCGTTCTCGCAAAACGACTTTGTCGTTTTCAAATCGATCACCGAGCAATCGGCGTTCGCGCTTTACAACGCGATCATCTATTCCGAGGCGAACGAAAAGAAACGGCTCGACCACGATCTGGAGATCGCGCGCGACATTCAGCGCATTCTTCTTCCAGCGGAAGCGCCAAAAGTGAACGGATTTGAGATTAGTGGGATGAACATTCCGGCGCGCCAGGTCAGTGGCGATTATTTCGATTACATCAAAGTCGATGAGGAACGGCTTGGCGTTTGCATCGCGGATGTTTCCGGCAAGGGCGTTCCCGCATCGCTCATCATGGCAATCTGCCGCAGCGTTCTGCGCAGTCAGGCGATTGGAAATCCGTCGCCGGCCGATGTTCTTCAAAAAGTAAATCGCCAACTTTATCCCGACATCAAAGAGGACATGTTCATCAGCATGGCCTATCTGGTTCTCGATCATGTGCGCGGCGGCGTTACGCTCGCGCGCGCCGGACACGACGCACCGCTCCTTTACAAACACAAATCACAGACTGTTGCACCATTGAAGACGCCGGGCATGGTCGTGGGCATTGACAGTGGCGACGTGTTCGACAGGTTAACCACAGACGTCGCGGTGCCGCTCGAGCCCAATGATTGCATCCTTCTTTATACGGATGGAATCACCGAGGCCCTCGATGACGAAGGGAACGAATTTGGGTTGGAGCGAACGATTGCGTCGGTCCAATCCAGTGCAAAAGAGGGAGCGCAGGCGATCGTTACACGGTTAATCGATGATTTACGAAACTTCGTCGGTTCGACCCCGCAAAACGACGACATCACCATGATCGCGATCCGAAAAACATGAAAAAAATTCCGGTAACAGAATCCGACGAGATGAAAAAGCATCCGGACGCGGAACATACTGACGGGGACGATCCGGTCGCCGGTTTGCAAGCGGACCTGGACCGGTTTCGCGACCTGGCGATGCGGAGTCGGGCTGACTTTGAAAATTACAAGAAACGCAGCGCTCGCGAAAAGGAAGAAGCGATAAAATATGCCAACGCCACCCTCCTGGAAAAACTCGTTTCGATTGTTGATCACTTCGAGCTGGGTTTGGAAGCGGCGCGCGGCGAGGGCGAAAAGTCGCCGATTTATTCGGGCATGAGCCAGGTGCTGAAACAACTTCAGGATTTTCTGGCTGAGAATGGATTGCAGCCGATCGACGCGATCGGCCAAAAATTCGATCCGAATCTGCACGAAGCAATCGCGAACGAGCCGAGCGACGAAGTTCCCGAAGGAGTTGTGATCCGCCAAACCCGCCGCGGTTACCGGCTGAAAGATCGGTTGCTGCGACCGTCCGCTGTGGTCGTCTCGAGCGGGCCGGCAAAATAACTGCTCTAGTTGTCATTCCGAGCGGAGTCGAGGAACCTGTTCACGGTCTAAATCATTGATGGCGACAACAAGAAAGCGCGATTACTACGAAATTCTCGGAGTCGGCCGTAGTACGTCCGAAGAGGAGATCAAACGCGCTTATCGCAAGCTAGCGGTAAAATTTCATCCCGATAAAAATCCGGACGACCTGCACGCCGAAGAAAAATTCAAGGAACTGGGTGAGGCCTACGACGTCCTGATGGATGCGGACAAACGCGCCGCCTACGATCGCTTCGGACACGCCGCGTTTGAGCAGGGTGGAGGTTTTCGCGGCGGATTTCACGATCCGTTCGATATTTTCCGTGAAGTTTTCGGCGGCGGCGGCGGCATTGGCGGCGGAATTTTCGAAACCTTTTTTGGCGGCATCGCCGGACACGGCGAAGATCGACAACGTGGCGCTGATTTGCGTTACGACATGCAAATCACGCTCGAGGAAGCGGCTTTCGGGGCAGAAAAGGAAATTGAAGTTAGAAAACTGGATGTCTGCGATAAATGCGGAGGTACCGGAGCCGAGTCGGGATCTCGCAGTATTAATTGTCCCGTTTGCGGCGGCCGTGGTCAGGTAATTAGCTCCCGTGGATTTTTCCAGGTCTCGCAAACTTGTCCGCGCTGTGGTGGCGTTGGCCACATTGTCGAAAAGCCGTGTCGCGAATGCGGCGGCGAGGGGCGCCTGGAAAAACCAAGCCGGATCAAGTTGAAGATTCCCGCCGGAATTGCCGATGGGTCGCGACTTCGTTCACCCCGCAACGGCGAAGCTGGTATTCGCGGCGGTCCGCAGGGCGATCTCTATGTTGTCGTCCACGTCCAGGAGCACAAAGTTTTTCAACGCGACCAGGACAACTTGTATTGTGAAGTGCCGATTCCGTTTACGCTGGCCACGCTCGGCGGCGAAGTTCCCGTGCCGACATTGGAAGGCAAAGCGAACTTGAAAGTTCCCGCGGGCACGCAAAGCGGTCAGATGTTTAAGCTTCGCGGCAAAGGCGTCGTTCACGTCAATGGGCGCGAACGCGGCGACCTGCTCGTGCGCATAATGGTTGAAGTGCCGACGCGCCTCAACGCTGAGCAGCGCGCAAAACTGCAGGAGTTCGCCGAATTGTGCGGCGAGGAAAACACGCCCCTCGGAAAAAGCTTTTTTGAGCGGGCGAAGGAATTCTTTCGAGACGTCTGACGCTGTAGTGGCGGCCGTGTCGGCCGCGATGTTTAATAATGCAGGCGACACGCCTGCCATTACAAATCATGCACCGCTTTTACATCGCACCGGAAAACTGGAATTCAGACGCGTTGAGTTTGAGCGGCGCGGAGGCGCATCATGCCCGCGATGTTTTGCGGATCAAGCGCGGAGATCGCGCCGTCCTCTTTAACGGGCGCGGACGTGAGATCACCGCGGAGATTGTCGATGTTTCCGGCGGAGAAGTGCGCCTTCGCAAATTGCACGAAACCGAAACGCCGCCGCTGCGTTGCCGCATCACGCTTGGGCAGGCGATTCCGAAAGGAAAGAACATGGACCTGATCGTGCAAAAGGCGGTCGAGATCGGCGCGGCGGAAATCGCGCCTCTGATTTCCGAACGGACGATTGTCGATCTTGATAAAAAAGAAGCAGAACAAAAACAGGCGAAATGGCAGCAGATCGCGATCGAAGCGGCCAAGCAATGCGGACAAAATTGGCTGCCAACGGTGCACGCGCCGCGAAAATTGAAAGACTTCTTTTCTTCTGTGGAGGCAGGCGTCTCGCCTGCATCTCGTTCAGGATCGCAGCCGGGACGGCTGCCACCACAGTTCGATCTCCGTTTAATCGGCTCACTGCAACCCGACGCGATTCACCTGAAAAAAATTCTCAGCGATTACGCCGACCAACATCGAGATCGGCCGAAACGTGTTTTGATGTTGGTGGGGCCGGAAGGTGATTTCACGCCGGCGGAGCTTGCGCTTGCAAAAACGCACGGCTGCCTTCCGATCACGCTCGGTCCAATTATTTTACGCGTCGAAACAGCAGCGATTTACTGTCTGAGCGTCTTGTCGTACGAATTGATGTAAGCGTGGTCCTGAGGATCGCCGCCCGCGGCGCGGACGGTTCTATCGGTCCCGAATCGCTAGTAGATGTAGGGCTGAGATAATTCGAACGCGTTTTGAATCAGCTCCAAATGCGGATCGCCTTCGTCGGGCAACAAGACTTCCACGACGTCGAAACGAAAAACGATATCGGGATTGTCCAACAACCGCAACCAGGCAAGACCGCCCTTCGAGACGCGCAGTTGCTTTTGTCGGTCGACCGCTTCGATCGGCCGCCCGAACTCTTCGTCGCCGCGCGTTTTCACCTCGACGAAAACGAGCGTGTCGTCGTCGCGGCACACGATGTCGATCTCGCCTCCGCCGTGGGCGCGGAAATTCCGATAAAGAATTTTGTAGCCGTGACCCCGCAAAAAACGGCGAGCCAATTTTTCCCCGCGTGCGCCGCGACGGAGATGTTCAGGCAATTCCTTCGAGCGCGAGAAGCGGCTGCGCCACCGGCTCGAAAGAGCGGCGATGGATCGGACAGGGTCCAAATTCATGAAGTCTGGTGAGGTGCAATTCCGTGCTGTAGCCTTTGTGCTGGCCGAAGCAATACTCGGGAAATTGCGCGCAAAAGTCACGCATCATCCGGTCGCGCGTGACCTTGGCGATCACACTCGCAGCCGCAATACTGAAACTGTAGCAATCGCCGTCGATGATGGCCGTTTGCGGAAATGGAAAAGGAAAAACCGGAAGACCGTCGATCAACACGTGGTCTGGCGGGACCGTGAGCGCGGCGAGAGCGATGCGCATCGCTTGATGGCTCGCTCGCAAAATGTTGATGCGATCGATCTCGATGTGGTCGACGGCGCCAACGGCCCAAGCGAGCTCGGTATTTGAAACCAATTCGTCGTAAATTATCTCGCGCAGCTCCGGCGCGAGTTGCTTGGAATCGTTTAACTTCCGGTGCCGAAATTTCTCCGGTAAAACTACGGCCGCCGCTACGACCGGCCCGGCCAGAGCGCCGCGACCCGCCTCATCAATCCCAGCAATTCGAATGACGCCGGTGGCGCGCAGTTTTCTTTCGTAACGAAATCCGCAGCGCCGATACATCTGCGCAAATCTTTCCAGATTTGCGCGAAGTGACAAGTGACATGTGATGAGTGACGAGAAAGAGAGGTGCGAGCACTCCCGGGGCTCGTCACTTGTCACTCGCCACTGGTCACTCTCTTACCGTCGTCGCTTCTTTGCCTTTGCGAGTGCGTAGATAGTTCAGCTTGGCCCGACGGGCTTTGCCTTCGGTCTCGACTTCGATTTTTGCTATTCGCGGCGAATTGAGCGGGAAAACGCGTTCGACTCCTTCGCCATAAGAAATGCGACGCACGGTGAATGTTTCATTGAGCCCGCGGCCTTTGCGTCCGATGACGATGCCGGCGAAAATTTGGACCCGCTCCTTATCGCCCTCGACCACTCGAGTGTGCACACGGACGCTGTCGCCAACTTTGAAACTGTTGACGTCGCTCTTCTGCTGCTCTTTTTCGATGAGATCGATAATGCGGTTCATAAATTCTGCTGGTAGACCGCCATCGCCGAAGTTGGTGTGGCAGGGGCGGAGACATTCAATCGGCAGCGGCCAAATTGCAAATAGAGATCTGGAGTTAGCCTTGACCACGAGGGTGGGGGACTGATAGGAGGATCCCATGAGAACAGCGCTTCGCTACGTCTTGGCGGCAACATTTGCCCTTTTGCTGGCCGCAACGACGACCGAAGCACAGACCCGTAACATTTTGTTTGGCGCAGTTGGCGGCGGCACATTGAGCGATCTCTTTATTTTGAATCCGGCTAACGGCTCGGTCATCGCCGATCTCGGCCCGACCGGTTTCTCCATCACCGGTCTGCGCTTCGATCCGACCACGGGCATACTTTACGGCTCGACCGCCAATGTCGGTCCGTCTCGAGGTAGTTTGATTACGCTCAACCCGATCACGGGAACGGGAACGCTTGTGGGGAGCTTTGGCATCGCAAACCACACAATGGCCGACATTACCTTTACCAAAAATGGAACCTTGTATGGCTGGGCCGAACCGCAACGTGACGATCTTCACATTATCAACAAAGCGACGGGAGCGGCGACGGATGTAGGCAACGCAGGGATCAGCACGTTCGGTTCCGGCCTGTCGGCGAACTCGAAGGATGTACTTTACTACACGGGTTCTGGTGGAACTGGGCCGCTTCGCATCATCGACAAGGCGACGGGCCTCCCGACGACGGTTGCGACGCTGTCGGGCGCGCCACTTGGAAATGGCCCAATTAACGCGCTGGCCTTCAATTCAGCTGACGTTCTGTACGGGGTTCAGGGTACTTTTGGCGGCGCAACCCATCTCATCACTATCAACACGGTCACCGGCGTCATTACCGATTTGGGCACGTCGCTAAACGGTTTGGACGCACTTGCGTTTCTTTTCAGTAACGATCCGGAAGAGTTGTCCGCGATTTATCAAATCGGATTTTCGCAGGCAACAGTCCAGGCGTTGAATTTACAGCGACGGATGGATGATATCCGCGCCGGCTCACGCGGTTTTTGTGACAACGTCACCGTGATGCCGAGTGGAAAAGATATGAGCGGCGGCAAAGGCCCCAGCGATGGCAAGACAGCGCTGCTGCCCACGCCAACTTCGGAACCCGTCCCACCGGCACCGGAAAACAAATGGGGGATGTTCGTCACTGGCGTCGGCGAGGTTATCGATGTTAATGACGACGGCTTCGGCCGCACGGGCTACGACGTCACGAGCGGTGGTTTCATGCTCGGAGTCGATTACCGCTTCTGTGATAGCTTCGCGGCCGGGCTTTATGGCGGCTACACCCGCAGCGATGTAGATTTCAACGCGCAACCGTTCGGCCTCGAGGGCGGCGGTCTCACTGCCGACAGCGGCAGCTTCGGCCTTTACGCGACGTGGTACAAGGGCGGATTTTATGTCGATGGCGGGGTCAGCGGCGGATTCAACAGCTACGATATTCATCGCAACGATATTTTCGGATTCGAGAATGGATCCACGGACGGTTGGCAATTCGACACCTTCGCCGCGGCTGGTTACGACTTTCACTGGCATTGTCTCATGTTCGGGCCGGTTGCATCCATCCAATACACCGATGTTAACATCAACAGCTTTACCGAGGAGAACTCTTCGATTCTTGCACTGCACTATCCCGATCAGGATGAACATTCGCTGCGTTCGAACCTTGGTTTGCGATGGAGCTTCGATTGGAAGCTCGGCGACCACCTGATTTTGCGGACTGAATCGCGCGCGGTTTGGAAGCATGAGTTCGAGGACACCGCTTATGGGATCACTTCGCGATTTGCCCTCGCCGCCCTTGGTCCGAGTAACCTGACTGTTTTTGGCCCGGACATTGGCCGTGATAGCGCGCTAGTGAGCGGTGGCTTTTCCCTGCTCTGGAACGAGCGCGTATCAACCTACGCACACGCGGATTCGGAGTACGGTCGCAAGAACTACGAAAATACGGCGGTGAGCGCCGGCGTTCGCATAACGTTTTAGTCCAACATCGTCCCAAAGTTCCGGGCGCTCCACGGGGCACTCGTGTGCGCTTGCTCGAATCGCAACCGGGCAAAAAAGAGCGGCGATTGGAAATTATCTGTGAAAATCCGCGAAAGTTGTGGCTAATTCTTCGCTCTCATCGCGCCCGTAGCTCAACTGGATAGAGCGTTAGCCTCCGGAGCTAAAGGTTGTGGGTTCGACCCCCGCCGGGCGCAGGAGTATCAGCCGCCAGGATTGCCGGTTACATCCATGCTCAGCGCCGGCGCCGGTGCGGGCGCTTGTTCTGAAGATCTCGGTGCCCGCGGCTGAATGACTCGGCGTTTGCTAGCCGTATCGTAACTTACCGAATCCGCGGCTGCAGTTTGGTTCGGGTCAACTGCCGGTGCGGCTGCGTCCTGCGCAAGTTTTGGCCCGGCCACCACATTTAGTCTTAAGGGCGACGTCAATTCGGCTTGAGGCTCGCCCCGGCGCTTGCGCAACAAGTCCAAATCGCGACGCACCCGGCCTTTATCATTGCAGTAGAGCAGCACGGTCTCCTCGCTGATCTCATTCGCTTCGAATGCTTTTAACAAGCAGCTATCAAACGTATGCCAACCGTAGATTGTCGCCGCGTCCATGATCTCGTGAAAAGTTTTGCCTTCGGATTCACCGTAGCGAATTGCCTCGCGAGTTCGGAGGCTGCTGCCAATCACTTCACTAATTAGGACGCGACCGGCGCCAACCTTCGGAGCCAGCCGTTGACTCACAATGTAGCGAACGGTGTCGGACAGGCGGTAACGCAGCTGTTCTTCCTCGTCTTTCGCGAAGAACCCGACGATTCGGTTGATGGTTTGGCCGGCATTGATTGTGTGCAGGGTACTGAAAACCAGATGCCCTGTTTCGGCCGCGTTCAGCGCAATTTCCATTGTTTCGCGGTCGCGAATTTCGCCCAGGAGAATCACTTTCGGAGCTTGACGCAAGGCCGCGCGTAAACCTTCGGCGAAGCTGCGAAAATCCCTCCCCAGTTCGCGATGGCTGATCGCGGCGCGGGCACGGGGATGAAGGAACTCGATCGGATCTTCGAGGGTAACGATGTGAATATCCTGAGTTTGGTTCAACTCATTGATCATTGCCGCCAAGGTGGTCGTTTTACCGCTGCCAGCTGCACCGGTTACCAACACGATCCCATTCTTTTCTTTGACTATCGCTTGAAAGACGGGTGGCAAATTGAGTTCTGCCAGCGTTGGCACGGTTGGTTGCAGCTTGCGCATGACAATGGCGCGCTGGCGGTTCTCTTTGTAAATATTTGTGCGGAAGCGAGCGACATTGTCGATTGCATAGTTGCAATCGCACGAACCAGTCGAAGCGTAGTCGGTTTTCAGCCGCTCGTCGTCATCCATGATGTATTCGGCAAGCGCCTCGATGAAGTCCGTGGTGAGAAGGGAATCAGGCGTGTTGATGGCAGACGGCTTCAGGCGCCCGTCTATCTCAACCAGTGGAGGTTTTCCCGCGAGGAAGAGCAGGTCCGAGACTCTCTCTCCGGCTTCCAGCATGCTGGTGATCAGATCGTCAACGGTCTGTCTGTCCAATCGCATGCGTTCTTGTGAGAGAGCTAGGATTGTGCCTGTAGTTTGCCGTTTTTGTTGTTCCCGAGCGGCTAATGTTCTCGCGGACAGCCGTCGGGTTAGGCGCCGCTAAACGCAGATGAACCCTGCAGTTGTTGATTAACTGCCTGGAGCTCGGCAATTGTCCCGCGCAACTCGGCGGTCCGCTCGCGCACAGCTTCTTCTAACGCTGAGCGCTGATTCTCAAGCACGAGATGGAGCCGACGAGTTTCGAGAAGATTGCGGATGCGAAGGAGCGCTTCCGTCTGGCTAACTGGCTTCACCAAGAAGTCCGTCGCCCCGGCGTCCAAGGCGCGGGCTTTGGTTTCTTCAGTGATGTCCGCAGTCAGCACCACGATTGGCAAAAACGTTTCAGAACCATCTGAACGGAGCGCTTCAAGAACCGCGAATCCGTCCACCTCCGGCATGTTTAGATCGAGGAGAATCAGGTCAGGATCAAAGTTAGTGCAGGTGTCGAGCACCCTTCGCGAATCCGTTACTCCGAGGACGCAGGTGTACCCGTTTCTTTGCAAAAGTTGTTCCAATAGCGTGACCGTCATCCGGTCATCATCGACGACGAGGATCTTCATTCGGTGAAGCAACGGCTCCGAAATCATTGCGCGCCTCTGAATGGCAGCAAATCTCATTCCGGCGACATGCCGGAATGACCCAAACTTTAGTCCTTAGGCGAGAGCTTCGATCCGGCTGAGCAAGTCTTTCTTGGTCGTCATGCCGGTGACTTGATCGCGTAGCTGGCCATTTTTGAAAAACAGCAGCGAAGGAATGGCGCGGATATTGTACTTAAATGAAAGACTTTGGTTTTGGTCCACGTTGACTTTCGCAACCTTTACGGCGTCGGCTTTTTCGCGCGCTATTTCGTCGAGCAGCGGTGCGATCAATTTGCACGGCCCGCACCATTCGGCCCAGAAGTCCACCAGCACGGGTTTGTCGCCGTTGATTTCGCGGTCAAAATTTGATTCGTCCAGATTGATTGTCCCTGAGTTTTCCATGGCTTTAGGAAAGATAATTCCAAATCTGAAGAATCAAAATCGCACCTGAAGCCGCCAGCAACGCCCAACAGAGCGGCATCGGTATTTGATCGATTCGCAACTGTGGCTGGGGTGTCACCGTGACTGTGGTCGAAGGCGTCTCGATCGCCGGCAAATCGATCAGCGGTTGCGTCTTTTTCATCTGCACAGCCGGCTTCGCTGGCGGATCGGGCAGGACCGTGATTCGCGCGGTTTCTTTTTTCGGAGCGGGTGTTGTCATCGGCGCGGGCATGGCAGCGGCGGCAGCTCGCACGGGCGAGGGCGAATCCGCAGGCACCGGTGGAGGGTTGGCCGGCGGTCGCGTCGGCAAATGGATTCGCACGGTGTCCCGGGATTCAACCGGCGCCGGCGGCGGCGTGCTCGGCGGCGGCGAAACGGTGATGCGCACCGTCTCCTTTTTCGGTTCGTTTGAGTCGGCCATGCGAGGTCGTACGTCCGCCTAAGACGTTGCCCGACGCCACAGATTTTGTCACTCCCGAAGTTATCCCGACAAAAGAAATTCTTCCGGTCGCGAACGAAGTTACGCGAGGAGATCGTATCCGCGCGCGCCTGTGATTCGCCTGATCACGAATTCACCAACTGGCGCCGGCTTCGACAAGATCACGCGTGCGTCCACGTCGGGCGCATCCGCTTCAGTCCGCGCAATAAGAGGTTGGTCGATCAGCAACTTCATTTCGCAGCCGATCTTTTCCTGCGCAATCTGGTGCGCGATCTTTTGTTGGATCGACATCGCCGCGCGGTAGCGCGCGTTTTTTCCTTTCATCGGAACTTGTCCTGGCATTTTCGCCGCGCGCGAGCCGTCTTCGGGCGAGTATTTAAAAATCCCGAGCCGCTCAAATCGGGCGCGGTCAATGAATTCGAGCAATGATTGGAACTCTTCGTCAGTCTCGCCCGGAAAACCAACGATGAACGTCGTTCGCAAGGCTAAACCGGGGATTCCGGCGCGGAGTCTTTCGATCAAGTTCTCAATGTGCCCGCGCGATGTTTCCCGGCGCATCCGCTCCAACATCGATTCGTGGATGTGCTGAAGTGGGATGTCGATGTAACGAGCGACTTTCCTGCACTCGGCGATGGTTTCGATCAACTCATCGCTCCAATGCGCCGGATGCGTGTAAAGCAATCGTACCCAGAAGTCGCCGTCGATTTTCTCAATCTCGCGCAAGAGAGCGACCAGCGTCGGGCCGCGTGCGGAATCAACCGGCTGGCGCGGTCCGGCTTTTTCGCTCCACAAATCCATTCCGTAATAAGTCGTGTCCTGACTGATCAAATTGAATTCGCGCACGCCTTCCGCGACCAGGCCGCGAATTTCCGTGAGCACCGATTCCATTGTCCGGCTGCGATGTTTCCCACGCATTTGCGGAATGACGCAAAAACTACACGGATGATTGCAACCCTCGGCGATTTTTACGTAAACGGAATGCGCCGGTGTCAGTCGAAATCGCGGCGTATCGTAATCGGGAATATAAGTGGGTCGCGTGTTCGCGAACGCAAGATCGACATCTTCATTCGCGATCACGCGCTCGACAATCGCGCCAAGCTCTTTCACTTCATCGAGTCCGATAAAGGCATCGACTTCCGGCATTTCTTCGCGCAATTCGCGCACGAACCGTTGCGACATGCAGCCGCTGACGATTAATTTCTGGCCGGGACGTTTGTTTAGGCCGCGCGCCTGATGTGCACTCAGGATCGCGTCGATTGATTCTTCCTTTGCCGAATCGATGAACGCGCACGTGTTCACCACCAGCACATCGGCGTCGTCAGCCGACGACGTGATTTCCATGCCGCGCGCCAAAACGCTTCCGAGCATGATCTCCGCGTCCACCAAATTTTTGGCGCAACCCAGACTGATCATGCCGACTTTTGTGCTCACTCTAAGATGCGATTGGATCGCGGGCGTTACTCAACCGTGACGTCATCGTCACCGCCGGAGACGGGCTTGCCGTTTTTCTTGATCTGAATTGCGTCGCGATCCAAAACGCGGACCGCGATTTTTTGTCCGCGGAATTCAACGGTCCCGTCCGAAGGTGAGATCCACCGTTCGAAAGCAGGTTGAAGCGATCCGTTGTCCACTACGACTTTGATGTAAGTCTTTTTCAATGGCTTGATCGCGATCTGGTTTGGTCCTTCTGCTTCCGTAGGTTTCTGCGCGGTCTGAGTTGTCTGAGCTGTCTGGGTTGCGCCTGCCTTGGCCAGATCTTCAGGCCGCACCGGTTCTGCCCGGCGAACCACCGGTTCTTTCGGCGCGACGCTCGCCTTGGCGGTTGCTTCTTTCGGCGCAACACTCGCCTTTGCTGCCGCGTTCGCATTCGCGAATGCAGGCACAAACGCTTCCGGTGGCGCAATCGACGGCGCTACGGTTGCAACTGGCGGCGCAGCTTTCTTCGGCGCTTCGGCCACCGCGGCCGGAGGCGGAGAAGGCGCGCGCGACGGAGCGGGAGCGACCGGTGCAATCGACGCGGCGGGCGCTTGCACAGGCGCAGCTTGTGGCGCTGGCGATTGCGCGGTCGTCGGTTGCGGAACACCGACCATTTGGTGCGGAGCAATCCGTTGAATGTTCATGATCAAGCGCATGAGAATGAAACCGACAACAATCACGCCGACTCCGATCAATATCGGAAATGGCGAACGGCGATCTCCACTCGACCGCTGGCGGCGCACGACCGGCGCACGTGTCGTTCGAACGCGGCGCGCTTTCGGCGCCGGTTGGTCCTGCAGATACGAATAACCATCCACCGTTACTTCCCGCGACGTTTCGAAAACATCGAGATAGGGCGTAACATCGACATCGAGAAATTTTCCGTAGATCAGCAAGAAGCCTTTGGCATAAGCGAGACTCGGAAATTGAGAAAAATCGTCCGCTTCGATCTCAGCCAAGCGTGACGGACGGATTTTGGTCAGGCGCGCGGCTTCATCGAGCGTGAGGCCGCGCGCCATTCGCGCATCTTGAAATTTCTTGCCCAGACCTTCAATTGTCATGACAGATTCGCCGGCTAAACGGCGGCATCGAGATCGACCAAAATCTCTCGGGGTTTGGCGCCTTCGCCGGGCCCCAGAATACCGCGCTGCTCCAGAATATCAACGATACGCGCGGCGCGTGTATAGCCTAATCGCAACCGCCGCTGCAGCAGCGACGTCGACGCGCGTTTTTCCTGGCGAATAATTTCCAAACATTTCTCTACCAGTTCTTCGTCTTCCTCCGTCACTTCCTCGGTCGAACTGGCAGCGGCTTCGAGTTTCTCATGCATCGCGGGATCGAACGCCGGCTTGCCCTGCGCCGAAACAAATTCGACCAGACGCCGAATTTCTTCATCCGTCACCAACACACCCTGGGCGCGGATTAATCGCGACGCGCTCGGCGGCAGATAAAGCATATCGCCTTGTCCTAACAGGCGATCGGCGCCGTTCTCATCGAGAATGACACGACTGTCGATCTTGCTCGCCACTTGAAACGCGATCCGGCTCGGAATGTTCGCTTTGATCACACCCGTGATTACGTCGGCGCGCGGCGTCTGGGTCGCGACAATCAGATGAATTCCGGCCGCGCGCGCCATTTGGGTGATCCGCGCAATGGCGCTTTCCACGTCGGCCGGCGCGGTCTGCATCAAGTCCGCCAATTCGTCGATGACCACGACGATGTAGGGAATTTTTTCCGGAATCGGAATTTCATGTTCGCGTGGGACCTTAATTTCGTTGGCGTTTTCCGATTCGGGAGCGTTTGCAACATCGACATCTGGTTTTTTCTTCGGCCGCCCGTTGAAGCTGATAATGTTGCGCACGCCAACGCGCGCGAAAATCTTGTAGCGACGTTCCATCTCATCGATCAACCAGCGCAGCGCGAGCAACACTTTTTTCGGATCCGTCACCACTGGGAAAGCCAAATGCGGCAGCGCGTTGTAATGTTGAAGCTCCACGACTTTGGGATCAATCATGATGAAGCGCAGTTCCTCCGGGGTGAATCGGAACAGCATGCTGGCGATGAGCGCATTGATGCAGACGCTTTTGCCAGCACCAGTCGTACCGGCGACAAGCAAATGCGGCATTTGCGCGAGGTCGGTGATGATCGCTTTGCCATAAACGTCTTTGCCGAGCGCGAGTGGAATTCTGCTTCGCGTCTTCGCTTCTTCCCAATCGGTCGATTCAAGCAACTCGCGCAACGTGACCGTGACTTTGCGCGTGTTCGCGAGCTCGATCCCGACGGTGTCTTTTCCGGGGATTGGCGCGAGAATATTGATCCGCTCCGCCCGCGTGGCCCGCGCCAGATCGCGCTCGAGACTCACGATCTTGTCCACCCGGACACCTTTGGCCGGATAAACTTCGTAGCGAGTGATGGTTGGCCCTTTGGTGATGTCGCCCGGCGCAACGGCGATCCCGAACTGCGCCAGCGTGTCGATCAACGTTTGCTGAACACGCTGAAGCTCGCTCGGGTCCGCGCCGCCACGACCTTCCGGATCGTGCTCGGCGAGCAAATCAAGTCCAGGCAGCGCGTACGTCTTTGGGTCCCACGCGCGACCCGTTAGGCCTTGTGCAGCGGATGTCGATCTTGATGAAGAGCCGCGCAATTCCGCGAGCGACGGTTTCTTGCGCGCCGCCATCGACTCCTCCGGAAGCGCGGTCGCGTCGACAACTTTTGGCGCCGGTCGACCGGCCAGTTCTTCCGGAGAAATGAAAGCGGCCGACGGTTCCGGCACCGGCGCGCCTTTCTTTTTCAGTTGTTTCTCGATCGAGCGCCGCTGTTTTGCCAATTCGCGCTGGCTAATTTCAAGCTGGCCCCTGATATCGGCCTTGCGCAATTTTCGATGCAACCGCCAATCGTGCAGTTTCGCGAACGCGCCGCGCGTGCCGGAAACAGTTTGGTGGACGAGATGGATCGGCCGCAACCCCGTCATCAGGATCAGACTGGCGACATAAATTCCGCTGAGCAGAATGATCGACCCGATCTTGCCCATCGAAGTGAGGAGCAACGTTTTGCCGAAAACGTAACCTACCCATCCGCCAGGGCCCTGAATGTTAAACGCCAATCGCCAGCCTCGGAGGTGACTCGTTTGCAATTGGAGCAAACAGGCGCCGGAAGCGATGAAGAGGATCGCCCAAGGTAATCGCGTAATCAGGCGCAAGCTCGCGTGAAATAATTTCGCCGCGCCGAAGAAAAGCAGAACACCAGCGAGGAAATAGGACGCCGCACCGAGCGTTAAATAACAGATGCTGGCGAAGATTGCGCCGAACGGGCCAATGAAATTCTGCGCCGGCCGATTTGGCGGCGACAGATAACTCCACGGCACGCGCGAAGGGAGATCTTTCGGATTATAGGAAATCAGCGCGAGGAAGAGCAATGTCCCGACGCCGAGTAAAATAATGGCGACGACTTCGTTCCAGGCGTTGTTCTTTGTGCTGCGAGACACCGGCGATCGATCATACTAATGCTGCAAGCGCGGCGTTTATCAACCTATCGATCTTGCAATCTCTTGCTCCTGCTCTTGCTCATAATCGAAAGAGCGTGAGCACGATTAAGAGCAGGAGACGCCCGTGCTTTCATCTTGCGCGAAACGCACCTGCCCGAGTAGTTTGCGGCCCGCTATGCACTTTGGTGTTCGCCAAACGACCGCCGCGATTTCCGCCGCTGCGCTGATTTTTTGCTGTTCGTGCGAAAAACATCACCTCGGGGAAGATCCGGAAGCGCAAAAGGAACATGTCGATGTTGCAGGCGGTTCTGAGAAAAATACCGCCGCGACCGACGAAACATCGACATCTTCGACAGCGACCGCGTCTCCAACGCCGGTAGAATTTTTCCCTGAGAGCACTCCGCATTAAGAAAATTCGAATGGCCAAGCAGCAGTACCTCACCTCGCCGCCGAAGATCAGCACGATGCCGCCGGGCGTTCCCTACATCGTCGGGAACGAAGCGGCCGAGCGGTTCTCCTATTACGGGATGAATTCGATCCTGACCATTTTCATGACCAAGTATCTCTTGGACAAGATGGGTCACCTGAGTGTGATGCCAGCGGCGAACGCCGAGGCTTGGTACCACACATTCGTCACGACTCTTTATTTTCTGCCGATCTTGGGCGCAATTCTCGCCGACGCGGTCTTCGGAAAATTTTGGGTCGTCTTCTGGTTGTCGATCGTTTACTGCGGCGGACACGCGACATTGGCGTTGATGGGCTCTCCGGTCGCGCACACGATCGAGCCACGTTATTTGCTCGCCGTCGGTTTGCTTATGATCGCGATGGGCGCCGGCGGAATTAAGCCGTGCGTTTCAACCAACGTTGGTGACCAGTTTGGCGAAAGTAACAAACATTTACTGACGCGCGTCTTTAACTGGTTCTATTTCTCGATCAACGCCGGCTCCGCTCTTTCGACCCTGATAATTCCCTGGTTGCTCGAGCCCTACCAAGCCGACCCCAACGGTTTCATCGCCAAATTGTCGCCATCGGTTGTGAGTTTTCTGGAGAACCCGCGCCTCCACAGTCCGGACATCGCTTTTGGTTTGCCTGGTGTGTTCATGGTGATTGCGACCATCTTCTTTTGGGCTGGCCGCAAGAAATTCGTCCACATTCCGCCCGTCGGATTGGGGACCTACGCGCGCGAGATTTTCAATAGAGAAACCGGCAAAATTCTGCTCAATGTTCTGATACCAGTTCCTTTCATCGCGATCTTCTGGGCCTTGTGGCAGCAAAATTTCTCGTCTTGGATCGTTCAAGCCGAGTCGATGGATCGACATCTTTTCGGCATCGAATGGCTCTCTTCGCAAATTCAGACGGTCAATCCGATTTTTATTTTGGTCATGCTGCCGCTCTTTTCTTACTGGCTTTATCCGTTTCTGGAAAAGTTCGTCAGGCTGACGCCGCTACGAAAAATCGGCGCGGGGTTGTTCGTTACCGCCGCGTCATTCTTCATCGTCGCGTTGATTCAAACGCGCATCGACGGCGGCGCGCGGCCGGGCATCATCTGGCAGATTTGGGCGTTCGTCGTTCTCACCGCCGGTGAAACGCTGGTCTCGCCGACCCATCTCGAGTTTTCTTACACCCAGGGCCCGGTGAAACTCAAATCGCTCGTCATGTGCACCTATTTGATCGCCATCTCTCTTGGCAACGCTTTTACCGCGGTGGTCAACTTCGTCATCCAGAATCCGGATGGCTCACTGAAATTGCAGGGAACAAGTTACTTCATGTTTTTCGTTTGGGTGATGCTCGGAACCGCAGTGCTCTTTGCCCTCGTGACGCCGTTTTACAAAGGCCGCACCTATTTGCAGGACCAGACCGCAGTGACTGGTGACGCCGAACCCAGTGTCGGGTTCGCCGTTCAGCCGGAAGCATAAAACGAAAGATGAGAAAAATTATTTCCGCAATCGGACTTTGTTTGTCGTTGTCGATCTTCAGCGCGCTAGCGAATCCGCAAGACGATGAATTTGAAAAGATCGCCAAGGATTACTGCGAGAATTATCTGGCGTCGCATCCGGAATTCTCCACTGAGCTCGGCGATCATCGCTTCGACGGCGCGCTCACCGATTATTCGTCCGAGAGTCGGACGCGAATGCTGGCCAACGCGAAGCAGGTCCGCGAAGCGCTCAAGAAGTTCGACGATTATAAACAACTGACCGGTGCGAATCAGGTCGATGTCCGGATCCTGCGCGAGAACATCGATTACGAAATCTTCCGCCTGGAGGAATTGCGCGACCCCGAATGGAACCCGCTCGTTTACAACCAGAGCCTGGCCAACAGTCTTTATCTCCTGGTCGCGCGTGATTTCGATTCCGCGGAAAAGCGCATTCCAAATCTGCGCCAGCGGATGGACGGAATTCCGAACGTGATTAAGCAGGCCGAGGCGAACCTGCAACATCCGCCGAAAGTTTATACCGAAACGGCGATCGAGCAGATACAGGGCGCGATCAATCTGGTGCGCAATGGACTCGATCCGCTGTTGGGTCAGGCGCCGCAAATGAAAAAGGAGCTTGCGCCGATCCAGGAGAAAACGGCGAAAGCTCTCGAAGATTACAAGAACTGGTTGCAGACCGATCTGCTCAAGCGCTCGGACGGTGATTTTCGCCTCGGCGCGGAAAAGTTTCGGAAAAAATTGCGGTTCGCGCTCGCCTCCGATTTGTCGACGGAAGAAATCAAAAAGCGCGCGGAGGCCGATTTAGCGCAGACTCAGAGCGCGATTTACGAGACTGCGCTGCCGCTCTACAAAAAATATTTTCCAAAGGTCGATAAGAAAACGTTGGCCGACAAAAAACAGGTCACCGCTGCCGTCCTTAAAAAACTCGCCGAGCAGCATCCGGATGACAACACGATTGTCGGTTACGCCCAGAAAGTTGTCGCGGAAGCGACTGATTTCGTGAAGTCGCACAACATCGTGGCGGTGCCGACGACGCCGCTCGATGTCATTGTCATGCCGGAGTTCAAACGCGGTCAGGCCATCGCCTATTGCGATTCATCGGGTCCGCTGGAAAAAAATGGGAAAACTTTTTATGCGGTGGCGCCCACGCCTAACGACTGGCAAAAGCCTCGAAAGGAGTCTTTCTTCCGCGAATACAACAACTTCATGGTGCGCGATTTGACCGTGCACGAAGCGATGCCCGGACATTATTTGCAATTGTCGCATTCCAACGAGTTCCACGCGCCGACTCTGGTGCGCGCCATTTTCCAAAGCGGCAGCTTTATCGAAGGTTGGGCTGTTTACACCGAGCAGGTGATGGCGGAGCAGGGGTACGGCGGACCGGAAGTGAAAATGCAGCAGCTCAAAATGCGTTTGCGCGCGATCGCCAACGCCATTCTCGATCAAAGCATCCACGCCGGGAACATGACTGAGCAACAGGCGATGGACTTGATGATGAAAGAAACTTTTCAGGAAGAAGGCGAAGCGGTCGCCAAATGGAAACGCGCGCGTCTCAGCTCGTCGCAGCTGTCTACTTATTTCGTTGGTGTGACCGAACATCTCGATCTGCGCGCCGCGGCGCAGAAAAAACCAGGTTTCGATCTTCGGAAATACAACGACCAGGTCATTTCCTACGGCAGTCCGCCGGTTAAGTACGTCCGAGAGTTGATGGGATTGTGAGAGGGATAGGGCGATTGCCCTCAATCGCCGCTTCGGTAAGATCGACATGTGCCGAAACTTGCCACCTGGTTGCGCGAGAAAGACGAAAAATGGTTTCAACCATTTTTCGACAAGCATCTCGAAATTGAAATCTGCAACGCACTGAAGGGTGGCGTTTCGGTCAAAGATGCTGACGGCCTTCTTCTGACCGGCGGCTCGGACATCGCACCGGAATTTTTGAAGCAGCCGATTCCTGATCCAAGCGTCCTCGAGACGGATGTCGATCCTGCGCGCGACCGCTGGGAATTTTCCGCAGTCGATCAAGCGCTTGCGCGCGGTTTGCCGATCCTGAGCATTTGCAAAGGTATGCAGCTTTTCAACGTCGCGCTCGGCGGCACGCTCAAGCTCGATATCCCGGGCCACAAATCGCCCGAACAGAAAGACAACGATGTGCAATCGTTGCGATCCGATTCAAAAGCGGTTCATCGTTTCGACAAGGTGAACAGCTCGCATCATCAGGCCGTCGATTCGCTGGGCATAGGTCTCGAAGTCGAATCGTGGTGCGCAGCCGACGACATCATCGAGCAAATCCGCCTTCGCAATTATCCGTTCGCTCTCGGTGTCCAATATCATCCCGAGCGCGGCAGAATTTATGACGACTTGTTCGAAGATTTTTTCTCGCGTCTCAAAAACAATCGTTAAATCATTGAATCGCTAAATCGTTAACTGTTTCCCGTGTCGACGCCGCAAAACACCATCGCGATCGTTTACGACTACGATCAAACGCTTAGTCCGAGTTATATGCAGGACGAAGTCGTATTTCCGGCGTTCGGAATCGACGGCGCGAAATTTTGGACCCGCTGCAGCGAACTCGTCCGCGATCACGGCTACGACAACGAGCTCGCTTACATGAAAGTCTTGCTCGACACGCTCGGGATGGATCGGCCGAAGAATTCCGAATTAAAAAAGCTCGGGGCCAAATTAAATTTTTACAAAGGCCTGCCCGAGATGTTCGAGCAGTTTCGCAACGGCCTTCTCAGCGCCGAACATCAGGCGCATGGAGTCACGGTCGAGCACTACATCATCTCTTCCGGCTTGAAGGTCTTGCTCGATGGCAGCCGGCTCCAACCGTACGTGCGCGCGATTTTCGGTTGCGAGTTTGATGAAGACGACAACGGCCGGATCACGTTTCCGCGTCGCGTCATCAGTCATACCCAGAAAACGCAGTTTCTCTTTCGAATCAACAAGGGTCTCCTCGACGTGTCGCAGGACGTGAACGATCACATGGAGCCGGACATTCGGCCGATTCCATTTCCAAACATGATCTACGTCGGCGACGGACCGACCGACGTGCCGTGCTTCACCGTCATGAAGAAAAACGGCGGACAAGCTATCGCGGTTTACAATCCGGACGATCCGCAACGCGCTGGGTTCCGAAAATGTTATCAGCTCTCAACCCACGCTGATCGCGTCAAACACATCGCGCCGTCCGATTACCGGCCGAACACGCACCTGCGGATGTTGCTCGAGCAAATGGTGGAGGAAATTGCCGACCGCATTGTCGAACAACGCAAGTCCGCGATCGAAACCGGCACCGTCCGCGCGCCGAAACACTAGGCGAGAATTTTTTCCCTAAGTTCAACCGCGCGCCTGAGGGCGTTGCTAAAGCTCGATTGCCTGCCCGCCCTAGCCTCGGCGGAGGCGGGTCGATCTTGATAGGCGACCGGCGGCTTTGTTAGATCGCTGATCTCAAATTCCGGCGAAACGTCGCCCATTACTTTCCGGAAAAATTTTGTCTGGGTCTCCGAAAACGGAAAGCAACGCCAGAGCGCGTACGAGTTCAGTCCATTGTTGAGCGCCGTCCGCGACACCGTTGAAGAAACCGAATAGACCGCTTCGATCTCGGCGAAGTGCCGTAGAAAATATAAATCTGCGACCTCGCGATCGTCTTCCACCTGAAAGCCCGCGAGGTTGAGTTTACTTGCCTCGCCTTTTTCGAAAGGGTGCGGCCGATAAATGAGATCGCGATTTGGATAATTTCGTCGGATGTAATCCAGACAGCGGTTCAAGTGCTCGACATAAACTTCTGGCGTCAGATTCTTCACCAGTAGGAAAGGCGTCCCGAAAAAAATCACGCGCCGTTGCTCGCCACGCCGTAGGTCCGAGCCGGACTGGCGGTCGACGGAGGCGGGTCGATCTTGACGGCGGTTGATTTGGGAAGAGAAATCGCGCAGCTCGGCGATGCTGGGAAAACGCGAGGGAATGATTTGGTCCTCCGCTCGGGCTGGCAATTCACCGCCGCTATTACTCATAAAGATTATCACGTCGAAAATTTCATCCGGATCTTTTTGCAAACGCCGCAGTCGGACGCCATCACCGCCCGGATTGATCCGCGGCTTGTAATGAATGGTGCGTTCGACGCCTGCGAGCGGTTCGACCACCCGATTTTGCAACCATCCCGAAGTCGTGAACCGAAAACGAGCGCGGTCGCCATGCCGCGTTAATTCGCCAAAAGCTTTTTGCGACGCGCAGAGAATTTTGTAAACGTCAGGATGCGCCGAGAGCGCGGCGTTTCCCAATCCGAGCAGGCCGGCCAGACAGAGTAAAACATCTTTGTCGGGGTCGACCCGCAACGCGCCGACGCCGCGCTGTCGATCTACATTTTCTCGATAGAGGCGCGGCAGATCCTTCAATCCGCGACACGTTCTGACTTTCGGGAACGCGTGAACTTCGGCGAATTCCCCGACAAAGTCCTGCCACTTTGCGTTCTTCCACCATTTCGATTCTTCGCGCAGCAAGTGAATTCCGCCCGGAAATCGCTCGCGCAACGCATCCGCCGCCACCAGCGCATTCGGTAGACGGTCCGGCCGCGAAATCACAATCCAAAGTTTTGGTTGCGTTTGCATCGTCAGACTCCGCGCTGAGTCGGCGTCCAGATGAATTTGTGCATTTGGAGTTGAAAACGAACGTCGAGCTTGTCTTCGAGAATCCATTCTACGATTTGGCGCGGATCGATTCGGCCGAAAATTGGCGAAAACAAAACGGCGCGGCAGCGTTTTGTCAGATCGAACTTTCGCACTTTGTCGCAAGACCATTCGTAGTCTTCGCGCGAGCCCATCACAAATTTCACTTCATCGCGCTTGGTGAGATGCTCAATGTTGGACCAGAGATTCTTTTCAACCTCGCCGCTGCCCGGCGTTTTCAAATCCATGATTCGATGCGCCCGCGGATCGACTTTCGAAATGTCATGCGCGCCGCTCGTCTCGAGCAAAACCGTGTGGCCCGCATCGCACAAGATCGACATCAACGGGAGCACGTTCTTTTGCAGAAGCGGTTCGCCGCCGGTGATCTCGACTAGGGGACACTGAAAACTCGCGACCCGATCGAGGATTTCTTTGAGCGGAGTTTTCTTGCCTTCGTAAAACGCATAATCGGTATCGCAATAATTGCAGCGCAGATCGCAGAAGGTGAGCCGGACAAAGATGCACCGCTCGCCGACCCAGGTGCTCTCGCCCTGGATCGACTCGTAAATTTCGTTGATCGTCAGCGCCTTCTCGTCCATTCGACTCTAACCTAATTCTATCAGATCATTCGGTTCGATGCACAACCGGATCGACGACTGTTTCGCCCGTCTGCGCACGCAAAAGCGCAAGGGATTCATCCCGTACATTTGTGCCGGCGATCCGAATCTAAAAAAGACAATCGAGCTGAGTTTGGCACTCGAAGAATCTGGCGCTGACCTTGTCGAGCTCGGTCTGCCTTTTTCCGATCCGCTCGCTGACGGGATCGTGAATCAGCTAGCGGCGCAGCGAGCGCTCTCTGCCGGCACGACAGTGCGCGGCGTCTTCGATTGCGTTCGCGAGATTCGACGTCAATCGCAAATTCCAATTGTTCTCTATAGTTACCTGAATCCGATCTTCCAGTTCGACGCTGAAAAATTTCATCGCGAAGCCGAAGACGCAGGGGTTGATGGATTACTCATTCTCGATCTTCCGCCGGAGGAAGATATCGATCTTGGCGCGGGCAATCTCGTCCACATTCGTCTGATTGCTCCGACGACGCCGACTGAACGGATTAAGACAATCACGAAAAGCGCGCAGGGATTTCTTTATTACGTCTCGCGGGAAGGCGTGACCGGCGCCCAAGAATCCGTCGCGAGTTCGTTGCCCGCGAAGATCGCCGAGCTCAGAAAATGTTCGGACCTGCCGATCGCCGTCGGGTTTGGAATTTCAAATTCCGATCAAGCGCGCGAAGTGGCGAAGCATGCCGACGCGATTGTCGTCGGCAGTGCGATTGTCGATCTTATCGCGAAGGACGGCGACAAACCGGAGATGATCGAGAAAGTTGGCGCGTTCGCGCGCGATCTCGCAAACGCAGTCCACTAGATCCCGCACTTCTGCCGCGCTTCGGCGAAGTTTGATTTCTTTCGTAGAAGCGAGCCGAGATAGCTGTCCGTCGCGGGCGCGTTGTTAATTCGGACAAGATTTGCCGGTAGTTCCAACCGTGAAAAAATCGCGTTCGCTATTTTCGAGCGAGGCACTTCTTTTTCACCGTAACCCATTCCGATATTGCTCGACCAGTAGCGGACATACTCGCCATCGCGGTGTTGCGAAGTGCCAAGGAAAATCACCGAATGGCCGCTCTCGCGCTTGCCGACGTTGTTGTTCCAAAAGATTTTCATGAAATCGCCGGGTTGCGCTTGCGCGAAATCGGTAAAGTTGCGCCCCAGTCCAAGCTCATAAAACAATCGCGCTGTGCCGGGACCGTTCGCATTCCAGCGCCCCCACACGCCTTCGCCGTCATGCTGATCACGAATGATCAAATTATTCAGCGTCGAATAGTCGAGCTGCAGTTGCCCGCGGTCGCGCAGCTCCTCAATCGTTTTAATGAAAACCAGGTAGGTCGCACCCGAGCAGAAACTCACATACGGCTTCGTCGGGATCACAAAAAATTTTCCGGATTCGAAATGGGCCGCCGACTGTAATTTTATTTTCGCGAAGTGAGAGACAGAATATTTTCCGCCGCTCGGCATTTTGCGCATTTGTTCGAGAATGAGCGAATTATAGCTGGCGGCGTTCGCCGAGATCGCAAATCCCGCCGCGAACACGAGAACAAGCAGTCTACGCATGGTCGGAAACTAAAGAGCAAATCCCGCACGACGCAATGGCTGAACGTTTGCGGCTGAGGACAGCCGCCGCTACAATTCGAAGATGTTGCGTTTCACCAAGATGAACGGCGCGGGCAACGATTTCGTCATGATCGACAATCGGGCCGGCGACGTGCGTTTACGTCCCGAGCAAGTCGTTCGGATTTGCGATCGCCATCGCGGTGTGGGCGCAGACGGGGTTCTCTTGCTCGAGAAAGGCTCGAACGGCGCCGATTTTCGGATGCGTTATTACAATCGCGACGGAGGCGAAGCGGAAATGTGCGGAAATGGCGCGCGCTGTTTCGCGAGGTTCGCCAAAAAGGTTGCCGGCGCGCCCGAGAAAATTTTGTTTCAAACGCCGGCCGGACTGATCGGTGCGCGCCTGGATGGTGACCTCGTTACGCTGAATCTGAGCGACCCCACCGATCTGCGGCTGAACCTGCGGCTGCAAATCGACGGTGAGGATGCGGTGGTTCATTATATCAACAGCGGCGTTCCGCATGTGGTTGTCCCCGTGGCGCGGCTCGATGTCGTCCATGTTTTTACCCAGGGCGCGGCGATCCGCCGTCACAAGAAATTTTCGCCGCAAGGCGCTAATGTAAATTTTATCGAGAAACGCGGCCCGCAGAAAATTTTGGTGCGAACCTACGAGCGAGGCGTCGAAGATGAAACGCTTGCGTGCGGAACGGGCGTGGTTGCCAGCGCGCTGATTTTTGCAGTGACTGAGAAGGTGGATGGGCCAGTCAGCGTCACTGTTCGGAGTGGCAGCGAACTCAGCGTCGATTTTAAGAGAGCAGGGAACCAGTTTCGCAACGTGACCCTCACCGGCCCGGCGGAGTTTGCGTTTGAAGGGACGATAGAAGTTTGATCGTTAACAAATGTTTCGCGGCACTTTCACAGCGTTAGTTACGCCGTTCCGCAACGGAGGTATCGATTTTGCGGCGTTCGAAAAATTAGTCGAAGCGCAGATCGCGGCCGGAGTTACTGGTCTGGTCGCTGTCGGCACGACCGGCGAATCCCCGACGTTGACCCATGAAGAAAAGGAGAAGGTCATTCAACGTGCGGTGAAAATCGCGAAGGGTCGCTGCAAGGTTCTCGCTGGAACGGGAACAAATTCCACGCGCGACGCAATTGAAGCGACAAAGTTCGCTGAGAAAGCTGGCGTGGATGGTGCGTTGCTGGTCGCGCCTTACTACAACAAACCGAGCCAGGAAGGATTGTTCCGTCACTTCAAAGCGATCGCGGACGCAACATCGTTGCCGATCATGCTCTATAATATTCCCGGGCGATGCTCGGTCGATATCGTACCGGACACCGTCGTTCGGCTGGCGGAATCGTGTCGGAACATCGTTGCAATCAAGGAAGCGAGCGGGAGCGTCGAGCGTGTGGGCGAATTGCGCCGCCGTTTGCCAAAAGAATTTACGATCTTGAGCGGCGATGATTCGTTGACGTTGCCGTTCATGGCGGTCGGGGCGGTTGGAGTTGTCAGCGTGGCGTCGAATTTATTTCCCGCGGAGATTTGTGCACTCGTGCGCTCGTGCGAATCGGGCGATTTCAAAGCGGCGGAAGATTTGCACCGCAAGATGTTCCCGTTGTTTAAAGATTTGTTCATCGAACCGAACCCGGTGCCGGCGAAAACGGCGCTCGGTTGGCGCGGGGCGATGTCAGCCGAAGTTCGTTTGCCCCTGTGCGAAATGAGTGAAGCGAACCAGACGCGCCTTCGCAAAACTCTCGAAGCGTTCGAGAAAGCAAAATGAAGTCGCCGGTGCGCGTGACGCTAATCGGAGCGCGCGGTCGAATCGGCCAGACGATTGTCGATCTTGCCAGGAACGACCCGAAGATCGAGATCGTCGCGCAATGCGATCTCGGCGATGCGATTGAAGCGGCGATCGAGAATTGCGATGTTGCGATCGACTTTAGCAATTCGGGCGCGATCGAAGAAATCTCTCGCGCAGCGTTGCAACATAGAAAAGCGCTTGTCATTGGAACGACCGGGCATTCGAAGGAACAGCGCGAGTTAATTGAAAAAGCGGCGAAGTCGCTGCCAATTGTCTTCGCGTCGAACTTTAGTGTCGGGGTCAACGTGGTGTTCGCTCTGACTCGACGCGCCGCTGAAATCCTCGGCTCCGAATTCGCGCCGCAAATCGTGGAGACGCATCACAAGATGAAAAAAGATGCTCCGAGCGGGACGGCGAAGACGCTGGCGGAGATTTTAAAGCAGCAGCTGAAGGTTGATGAAATTCCGACCGAATCGATCCGCGAAGGCGACGTCGTGGGCGAGCACACCGTCAGCTTTGTCGGACCAGGCGAACGTCTCGAGTTAACGCATCGCGCTGGCAGCCGCGAAATTTTCGCCCGCGGCGCTTTGCGCGCAGCACAATGGATCGTCGGAAAGCCGGCTGGGCTTTACTCAATGCAGGACGTGCTCGGAATTGCGCGGGCGAAATGAGGATCGGTATCGCGCTCGGTTCGAATCTGGGCGATCGACTGGCGAACTTGCGCGCGGCGCGAAAAGCCATTGTCGATCTTACGGCCGCCAAAGATTCTGTTCTTGTTTCGTCGGTTTACGAAACCGAGCCGGTCGGTTGCGAGCCGGGGGCGGGCAAATTTCTCAATGCGGTTTTGGAAATCGAATATGACGGCGATCCAACCGATCTGTTGCAAAAGCTGATTCGAATCGAAGAATCGCTTGGACGGGATCGAAATCATGCCCGCAACGTCTCACGCAAGATCGACATCGATCTTCTCTATGCGGGCGAGTTGAATGTCGAGAACGAGCGTTTGCAGTTGCCGCATCCGCGAATGCATTTGCGAAGGTTCGTTCTTCAACCCCTGGCCGACATCCGCCCGGATTTGGTTTTGCCTAATCAGACGAAAACCGTTCGCGAGCTGCTCGCGCAGATCAAGGATTCGGCTAAAGTGATCTGCTTCACGGAGAAATGGTGATGACGAATCTGGTCGAGAAATATCGGGGGATGAAAAAGCGCGGAGAAAAAGTCACCGCGCTCACGGCTTACGATTATCCGACGGCGCGACTGCTGGATGAGAGCGGGATCGACATCATTCTGGTTGGCGACTCGTTAGGCATGGTCGTTCTCGGCTACGAAGACACGACGCGCGTCACGCTCGAAGAAATGTTGCATCACACGCGCGCGGTGGCGCGCGGGGTTAAATCCGCGCTGGTGGTCGGCGATATGCCAATCCACACTTTCGAAACGCCGGAACAAGCGGTTGCGACGGCGAAACAATTTATCGATGCCGGCGCGCAGGCGGTGAAGTTGGAGGGCGGGGTCAGTCACGCTGTCCACATCGAAGCGATCACGCGCGCGGGAATTCCGTACATGGCCCACATCGGCATGCTGCCGCAGCACGTGCGGGAACAAGGTGGTTACAAAGTTAAAGGTAAAACGCAATCGGAAGCCGAAGCGCTGATCGCTGATGCCAAAGCGGTCGAAAAGGCGGGCGCGTTTTCAGTTGTGCTTGAGATTGTGATAGCAAAGATCGCGGAGCAAATTACGAATGCGATTGGTATTCCGACAATTGGGATCGGTTCCGGGGAACAGTGCGATGGTCAGATTCTAGTGACGCATGATCTGATCGGCCTGTTTCCGTGGTTCACGCCGAAATTCGTCTCGCCCGAAGCGCGCGTGGCCGATGAGATTCGCAAGGCGGCGCGGGCGTTCATTGAACGAACGCGCGGAGCATCTGTGATGTCTAAGCCGTCGGGAGTTTGACAACGATTTGCCGGTAACGGGGTTTAACTAAGGAATGAAAAGCGTAACCACGAGAATTTCCGATTTCGACAACATCGACGAGATCGAACATGAGGCGCTTTTAACGGGCAGCCAGGAGCGCAGCTGGATTTGGTTCGGCTTAACCGTGTCCCTCTGTCTCCACATCACGCTCTGCATTTATTTTTATCGGACACGATTTCAATCGGTCGATGCAGTCTTTACCGATCTACAGCAGCCAATGACGTTCAGGGTCAAACCCGTCGATATGAGTCAGATCGACAAAGCCAGCGGCGATCAAATAAACCCAGCGGCGAAGCCGAATCCGGACGACACCAAGGAACAACAGCCGGACGAAAAGAAATCGTTCGACAAACTTTTGCAGGAAATTCAGGCGACCACTCAAATGCCGGACGACATGAGCAATGCCTTGCCCGACAAACCAAAAGTAGATCAGGCAGACGTGACTTCGGTGATGAACGAAATCGAACGGAACGCAGCGCAAACTCTCTCCACCAATCCAAACGCGACCCACGAGCAATCGGTCTTGAATGACAGTTCGGTCTCAGGCCGGCCGCAGCCCGCGCTGAGCGGGACCGATTTGGCCACGAGCACGATCATTAAACGTCCGAATACTTTCACGAGTAAACTTCCGGGCGACAGCGCCGGCCCGAACAAGAAAGGCGCGCCCGGATTTAGCGATCTCGATCAATTGCTCGCCCAAAAAGGTCCGCTTGGTTCGGGAACGAAGATTCGAATGCCGGAGGACCAACTTTTCGGTTTCGACAGCGCTGACTTACAACCCGGCGACATTTTGCGAAAGCTTGTCGATCTTTTGAAACGCAATCCGAAAGCGAC
>DASQBB010000029.1:0-83531 GCA_035635435.1 Chthoniobacterales bacterium
GCCGTCGAAAATCACTTTGATGGTGCGCTGGGTGAAATGGTGATTAAACGCGTCGAGCGTGACTCCTTCTTTCAAAAAATGCTGCGCATCTTCTCCCGGCCCGTAAATCGCGTTGATGAACCGGATTTTAATTTTGCCGGACTCAAGCGCCTTCTTAATAAGATCGACATCTTCCTTGTGGCTGCCGGCGTTTTGAATTTCGCACCAGCCCAGACCGATTTCCCGATTGATTCCGGTAAGCAATGCCTGCTCACGCTCAGCCGCGGTTGGTTTGGGAATTTGTTTCGCGACCAAATCCATCGCGTTATCGAGGACCATCCCGGTCGGTTCACTGGTCGCCTTATCTTTTAGAATTTCGCCGCCGAATGGATTCGGCGTGTTCTTGTCGATCTTTGCGGTTTTGAGCGCGGCGGAATTGGCGACGGACGCGTGACCGTCAGCGCGCGTGAGAAACACCGGATTGTCCGGCGCGATCTTATCGAGGTCGGCGCGGGTCGGAAACTTAGGCGGTTTCCAAAAAGTCTCGATCCAGCCGCGGCCGGTAACCCATTTATCGCGCGGCGTCTGCGCGACGCGCGCTTTCACCTTAGCGAAAAAATCTTCGAGGCTGTTGGTGCCTTCGAGATTCAAAGTCATCTCGCGCTCGCCAATGCCGAAGATGTGAACATGCGAGTCAGTCAGACCGGGCACGACCGTGCGTCCCCGAAAATCGACAATGCGGGTCTGGTCGGTCTGGAGTTCCTTTGCTTCCGCATTTGACCCGACGAAAACAATTCGATCATTCTTGATCGCAATTGCCTCGGCGTGCGGCTGTTTTTCGTTAACGGTGTAAATGTTTCCGTTAAGGAAGATAACATCGACATCCTCGGTCGCGGACATCTGCAAAATCGGGACGAGGAATGCCAAAACGCAGGCCAAAGAAATCCGCGCTTTCACTTGACGCTTCCCCGAAGTTTTGACGTGATCATTTTGCGAAACGGCGACTTTTCCGTATCAGAAGAGTTGCCGGGAACTTTGATCGACATGTTACCTACGAGTTTTATTTTGCCGAGCGAATTTCGATTCATAGAGTGATGGCTTCGATGTGTGCACATCCTGAGAGTGAGTTGAATTCGTTTCTAAAGTGGCGGCGGTGTCGGGCCAGCCAGGGCGTCCGCTGATTTATGGCGAATTTCTTTCCACGCTGGTGCAACTGGTTGCCGCTGCAAATGGCGATTGCCGGTATTCTGATCGCCTGCGGATTGACCGCGGCCACGTGGTATTACGTCACTCCGAAATATACGCGCGTCGGTTATCAACCGATCCAGCCGGTGCCGTTTCCGCACGACATCCATGTCACTCAGCTCGGGATGGATTGCCGTTATTGCCACAGCTTTGTCGAAGTGGCGGCGCATTCCAATTTACCGAACACCCAGACTTGCATGAACTGCCATTCGCAGGTGCAAAAGGACAACCCGAAGCTCGAGCCTGTCCGGGAAAGCTGGAAGACCGGCAAGCCGATCGAGTGGGTGCAGGTCCATCGCACGCCAGATTACGTTTTTTATAATCACTCGGCGCACGTCAATCGCGGCATCAGCTGCTTCAGTTGCCATGGCGACGTCAATCACATGAGCGTGGTTTATCACGCCAAACCGCACAGCATGGCCTGGTGTCTCGAATGTCACCGGCACCCTGAAAATTTTCTCCGGCCCGAGGATCAGATTTTTAATCTCGATTGGAAACCAGACGACGTGAAACCGGCGGACTTCGTCGCCAAGTATGGCCAGCCGCATGACGCGACCGAAGATTTCTCGAAGAAGAAAAAGCTCACCCAAACGGAGATCGGCCAGACGCTGAAAGAACGCTGGAACATCCAACCGAGCACGAATTGCCAGAGTTGCCACCGATGAAACGCATCTTCCAACATCCACCCGAGCCGCTGACCGGAAAGAAATACTGGCGCAGTCTCGGCGAATACAGCAACACGCCCGAGTTTCGGCAATGGCTGGAGCGAGAATTTCCCGCCGGCGCTTCAGAAATTAGCGAAGACGAGTGGTCGCGTCGCGATTTCATGAAACTGATGGGCGCATCGATGGCGCTGGCCGGTCTCGGCCTGACGAGTTGCCGCCGCCCGGAAATGCACCTGGTGCCGTTCACCAAAAGCGCGGAGTGGACCATTCCCGGAAAATTTCTTTACTACGCGACGGCGATGCCGCGTCGCACCGGCGCAATTCCGCTGATCGCGACGACCGTCGATGGCCGACCGATCAAGCTCGAAGGGAATCCGAATCATCCCGCCTCCGCCGGCGCCACGGACACATTCGCGCAAGCCTCCGTTCTCGATCTTTACGATCCGGCGCGTTCGCGGCGATTCGTGAATCGCGGCAAGGATTCCAATCGCGCTGAGTTTGACTCCTACATCGACAAGTTGCGCGGTCAGCTTGGTGCAAATGGCGGCGACGGTCTCGCGTTCCTGGTCGAGGAAGTGCATTCGCCAACCCGCGAAAGATTGCGCGCCGATTTGGAGAAAGCGTTTCCGAAAATGATGTGGTGCGTTTATGACGCGGCCCTGAGCGAAGCGCAAAATTACGCGACGCGAACAGCGTTCGGCGAAAACGTCCGATTAATTCCGCGCTTCGACCGCGCCGACGTCGTCTTTGCGCTCGACAGCGATTTTCTCGATTGCGGCGAAGGCGATCTCGCGGGAGCCCGCGCGTTCACGAATCGGCGCCGCGTGAAAACCGCGAGCGACAACATGAACCGGCTCTACGTGGTCGAGAACCGATTCACGATTACCGGAGCAATGGCGGATCATCGGTCGCGTTGCGCCGCCAGTCAGATTCCGGCATTCGCGGCGGCACTGGCCTCCAAAATCGCCGACCTGACCAAGAACTCGGGCCTTACTTCGCTCTTGGGCGCGATCAAATGGCCAATGGAAGGCGGCGAAGAGCTCGACGACGAGTGGTTGAACGAAGCGGCCAAGGACCTGGTCGAAAAATCGGGCGCGAGCGTTGTCGTCGTGGGTCAACATCAACCGGTTGTCGCGCAGTTACTCGCTTACGCGATGAATTCCGCCCTCAAAAATATCGGACGTACGCTGATTGTTCGCGAATTTCCACGCAACAAAAACGACCGGAGCATTCTCCAGCTGGCCGCCGACCGAATTAATCGTGGAGAAATCAAACAGTTGTTCATCTTCGGCGGCGATCCAGTTTACAACGCACCACGCGGCGTCGCGCAGGATCGGGAAAAGAAAACGCCGCTGGATTGGGCCGATCTGCAAAAGAAAGTGCCGGAAGTCGTGCGACTCGGTTATCACGAGGACGCAACATCGACAATCAGCCACTGGCACGTCCCGTTGGCGCATTATTTGGAATCGTGGGGCGACGCGCTGACATCGGAAGGCGCGTATTTATCGGTCCAACCGATGATTCTGCCGCTCTTCGGCGGTCTCAGCGAAATCGAAATCATGAACGCGTTGCTCGGCCGACCAAAGGCCGAAGGGCCTGAGCTCATTCAGGAAACTTTTCGCGCGACCAAACCGCCCGGCGATCTTCCGACCGCCTGGTCAAAATTTTTGCGGGACGGATTTGCCACGCACGTTCCGTTGCGTGATCGACCGGTCACGTTTAACGGCGGTGCCGCGGCTCCGCTGGCGCAACAGCTTTGGGCAACCACGCCTCCGCCGACAGCCGAATCACCGGAAATCGTCTTCGTTCGCAGTTACGCGATGGACGATGGCCGTTACGCCAACAACGGCTGGCTTCAGGAATTGCCCGATCCGATCACGAAACTGACTTGGGACAACGCGGCGATCATGAGCCCGAACTTCGCCAAGTCACTAAGCGTTGAGACCGGCGACTTGATTCAAATTTCAATTAACGACACTGCGAAGGACGCAAACGATCAGCCGATTCGACGAGAACTCATTATTGCCGCGTTCGTATCGCCCGGCCACGCCGAAAACTCGATTACGATTCCGTTCGGCTACGGCCGGAAAAAAGCAGGACCAATTGCCGAAGATTCTGGATTCAACACCTATCTCTTGCGGACGGCAACCAATCCGCATTTCGCGGTCGCGGACGGCAAGAACATCGAGAGCGTGCGCGTGACGAAGGTCGGAAAGAAATATCCGCTCGCGAATACGCAAGAGCATTGGAGCATCGAAGGCCGCGGCGTCGTGCGCGAAGCGACCTTGGACGGTTACCGCGAAGACAACGAGTTCGTGAAAAAGTGCGGCGGCATGGACGAACCGGTATCCGTATTGCCATCGCTTTACAGCCATCCGCCGATGGACGCGCCGCAGCAATGGGGGATGAATGTCGATCTTAATGTTTGCACCGGTTGCAGCGCCTGCGTGATCGCGTGCCAGGCCGAGAACAACATCCCGATTGTCGGCAAATTACAGGTCGCGCATGGGCGCGCGATGCACTGGCTCCGGATCGATCGCTACTACGCGAGCGCAAAACCGTTCGACGAAGACAACGGCGAGTTTCCGGAAGATCCCGAGATGGTGCATCAACCGATGATGTGTCAGCACTGCGAGAACGCGCCGTGCGAGACCGTTTGCCCGGTCAATGCCACCATTCACAGCGAGGACGGTCTCAACGTCATGGCTTACAACCGCTGCGTCGGCACGCGTTATTGCGCGAACAATTGCCCGTTCAAAGTGCGCCGCTTCAATTTCTTCGATTACAACCAGCGGCCGATCGGGAAAAAGAAAATCGCCGGAGAATTTGGGATTTATCGGGAATACGTCGCGCCCTTCACCGAAAAAGGCGCGCCCGACATCACCAAGATGCAAAAAAATCCGAACGTGACCGTGCGAATGCGCGGGGTGATGGAGAAATGCACGTTTTGCGTGCAACGGATCGAGGAAGCGAAAATCGCCGCGCACGTGCGCGCGGGCGCGTCGAGCAACGACTTTCGCATTCCGCGGGATTCGTTCACCAGCGCGTGCGCGCAAGCCTGCCCGCACGAGGCGATCACTTTTGGCGATATCAAAGATCCCGAAAGCAAAGTTTCGAAAATGAAACAGCAGGACCGCAATTACCGGCTGCTCGATTATTTGAACGTGAAAGCGCGGACGAGCTATTTGGGGCGGCTCCGAAATCCAAATCCGAAAATGCCGGACGCCGACAACATCGGCGTCGCGTGTCCGGAGGAGAAAGCGTGACGATGTCGATCTTACAAATTGTTCGCCGCGGCGCATCTGTCCGCCGGCGGATCGACCTTAATTAGGAATGAACGACTGGCCCACAGCACCGGACGTAGCGCAAGAAGAAGCGGAAACAACCGCTGATCGTCCACTGGCGCGCCCGCCGTTGGTGTTGAATCGCCGCAACTTCAGTTGGATTACGGAGCGCATTTCGGGCGTGGTCGAACAACCGGCCCCGCGCTGGTGGTGGGTCTGTTTCACCATTACCGGGACGATTGCGATGTTCGGTTTGTTTTGTTTGGGCTACCAAATTTCCACCGGCGTCGGCACGTGGGGACTCAATCATCCGGTCGGCTGGGGCTGGGATATTACCAACTTCGTTTTCTGGATCGGTATCGGACACGCCGGCACTCTCATCTCCGCCATTTTATTTTTATTGCGCCAGAAATGGCGGACGTCGATTAATCGGTCGGCCGAAGCGATGACGCTTTTCGCGGTCATGTGCGCGGCGATTTTCCCGGGTGTGCACGTCGGCCGCGTTTGGATGGCGTGGTATCTCGCGCCGTTGCCGAACAACTACGGGATCTGGCCGAATTTCCGCAGCCCGCTGATGTGGGACGTGTTCGCGGTCTCAACCTATTTCACGGTTTCGGTTTTGTTTTGGTACACCGGACTGATTCCGGACCTGGCGACGTTGCGTGATCGCGCGACGACGAAGATCAAAAAATTTCTCTTCGGCGTGTTCGCCTGCGGCTGGCGCGGCTCGAACCGGAACTGGCGGCATTACGAAATGGCGTATCTGCTTTTGGCCGGACTTTCCACACCGCTCGTGCTTTCCGTGCACAGCGTCGTGTCGTTCGACTTCGCGACGTCGATCTTGCCGACGTGGCACACCACGATTTTCCCGCCTTACTTTGTCGCGGGCGCGATTTTTGGCGGATTCGCCATGGTGCTGACGTTGCTCATTCCGGCGCGCGCGATTTTCAAGCTGCACGACATCATCACGCCGCAACACATCGACAAAATGGCGAAGATCATTTTGCTGACCGGCTCATTCGTCACTTACGCCTACACCATGGAATTTTTCGTGGCTTGGTACAGCGGCAATGCGTATGAGCGGTTCGCGTTTTGGAATCGCGTCTTCGGTCCCTACTGGTGGTACTGGTGGGTGGGCATGTTGTTTTGCAACATACTCACGCCGCAGCTTTTCTGGTTCCGCTGGTGCCGGCGAAACATTCTCGTCGTTTACTTCGTTTGCATGTGCGTCAACGCCGGGATGTGGTTCGAGCGTTTCATCATCATCGTTGGCGGATTGCATCGCGATTTCATTCCGTCCTCGTGGGGTATTTTTATTCCAACTTGGGTCGACATCTGGACGTTTATCGGCACGCTTGGAATTTTTACGTCGTTGTTCCTGCTCTTCGTCCGGTTCCTGCCGATGATCGCGATGTCGGAAGTGAAAATCGTTTTGCCGGAAGCGGACGTGCACGCCGCATCGCCTAACGGACATCATCCCGTCGCAGCGGGTGGAATGGAGCGCACATGAGAACGCCGGCGGGTCACGAAGTTTATGCAATGGCGGCGGAATATCCGAGCGCGGCTTCGCTTTACGAAGCGGCGAAAATGGTGCGCGACGCCGGCTTCAAACGCTGGGACGTGCATTCGCCGTTTCCAATTCACGGAATGGACGAAGCAATGGGTTTGGGGAAATCGTGGCTGAGCGGTTGGGTATTGTTTGGCGGCGTCTCGGGTTTACTCACCGCCGCGCTCGTCGAATTCGGTCCGTCGTCGATCCTGTATCCGCTTATCGTTCACGGAAAACCGTACGATTGGAGAACGGTGCCGGCGTTTTTCCCGATCATGTTCGAGATGACCGTCCTTTTCGCCGCCTTCGCCGCATTTTTCGCGGTGCTGATCATGAACGGATTGCCACGCCCGCATCATCCACTTTTTAATTGGGACCGTTTCAGCCGCGCCACCAACGACGGCTTTTTCCTCGTGATCGAAGCGCGCGACCCGCGATTTACCGAACTGGAAGCGCGCGACTTACTGGAGCGCAGCGGCGGCCAATACATCACTATCGTGCACGAGGACTGATTATGTTGCGCGGCTTCCTTCTAATTTCTCTCTTGCTCACGATCGCGGCCGTCGCCGTGCTCGGATTCCGCGGACAAAAAACCACCAACGAGCCGTGGGAAATTTTTCCCGACATGGTGCGGCAGATGAAAGTGCGCGCGCAATCGCCGTTGAACTTTTTCGCGGACGGTCGCGGCCCGCGCATACCGGTCAACGGAACTGTGCCGATCGGTTATGAAATGCCGAAACCTCAACCGATCGGCGCGCCCGAGTCTCATTCCGCTGCTGGGTTTAGCGTCGGCACCGATTACATCGACACCGGAAAAATGGGCGACCGTTGGGGGACTGGAATCCCGGTTCCGGTCACGCCGCAATTACTTCAACGCGGCCGCGAGCGTTTCAACATTACTTGTGTGATGTGTCACGGCGCGACCGCGGCAGGGAATGGAATTACCAAGCAGTACGGCTTGGCCACCGTTGTCACTTTGCAAGACGATCGCATTCGCAAAATGGCCGACGGTGAAATTTTTAACACGATCACGAACGGTAAGAACACGATGATGGCGTACGGGCCGAACATCATGGTGGCGGATCGTTGGGCGATCATCGCCTATTTGCGCGCGCTGCAACGAAGCCAGAACGCGGGGGTTGTCGATGTCCCGCCGGAACATCGCGCCGATTTGGAGAAACCAGCCGAGAACAAGCCGGCCGAGGCGAAACCCGCCGAAGCGAAACCGGCCGAGAACAAATCGCCGGCCAAACCGGAGGCGCCAAAGAAATGAGCGATCACTTGGACAACGCGTCGACGCCGGAAGCCGAATTTTTCGAGAGCGGCCGCTTTGCCGGTTTGTCGGTGTTACTTGGCGTGGTCGCGTTTGTCGCCTTGGCGTTGTGCGGCGCGGGCGCAGTGATTGATCCAACCCAATTCAGTTTTTCGTGGCTGTTTGCGTTTGGCTTTTTCTTCACGCTGTGCGCCGGGTGCTTTTTCTGGACGATCGTCCATTACGCGACCGACGCGTCATGGACCGTAGTCGTTCGGCGTCAGCTTGAAAACATCGCCGTCTTAGTCGCAGTCCTCGCGATCTTCTTCATCCCGATCGTCCTTTTGCGACAACATCTTTACGAATGGATGAACATCGCGCCCGGCAAAGAGGCGAACCTCGATTCCAAGCGCGCCTATTTAAATCTGAATTTCTTCATCTTGCGCGCCGCCTTCTTTCTCGGTTTCTTCATCGTCGCCTCGCTTTTGTTGCGCCGCTTTTCAGTCCGGCAAGACAAGGACGGCAATCCGCGATTGACCATTCGCCTGCGCAAAGTCGCGTTCGCCAGTCTACCGTTGTTTGCGCTTTGCCTTACCTTCGGCGCCTTCGATTGGTTGATGAGCCTGAACTACCGCTGGTTCTCGACCATGTTCGGCGTTTACATTTTCGCCGGCGCGGCCGGCAGTTCGATGTCGCTGCTCGTGCTCGTGATCACCGCGCTCCAGCGCGCAGGTTATCTCAAGAACGTGGTCACGCTCGAGCATTACCACATCATGGGGAAGTGGATCTTCGCCTTCTGCGTTTTCTGGGCCTACATCGGCTTCGGCCAATACATGCTGATTTGGTACGCGAACATTCCGGAAGAGATCCAATATTTTCTAACTCGAAACACGGAGTCGTGGTGGGGATTGAGCATGCTACTGGTGATCGGCCGTTTCTTCGGGCCATTCGCGATTTTGCTTTTGCGCTCGATCAAGAAACATCCGCGCCAGCTTTGTTACGTCGCCGCGTGGATTTTGTTGATGCAGATGCTCGACATCTACCTGGTTGTCTTGCCAGCTCTGCACGGGACCGGCGTCCACGTGAGTTTGTGGGATTTTGCCGCGCTCATCGCCATCGGTGCGACGCTTGCGTTCGTTTATTTGCGCATCGTTGGAAAAACTTCGCTCTTCCCGGTCCGCGACCCGCGTCTGGCTGAATCTTTAAAATTAGTGAACTGAAATGGCCAATCCCGAACAAACCCAATCGCCGGCGCCGTTTTCAACGTGGGTCGGCGTTGTGCTTTTGTTTGCACTTTTCGGCGTAATGGTTGTTGCCGTGATCGGCCCCGCGCCGCGCGGCGACACTTACGAACAAATCCGTGCGGAGGCGCGCGCGAAAAAACTGAAGGACGCGCGCGATGAGGAGACGAAAGCTCTGACGAGTTACGCTTGGGTCGATAAAAACAAAGGCACCGTGCGATTGCCGATCGATCGCGCGATGGAATTGACAGTCGCCGATCTCGCCAACAAAAAGCCCGCGCCTGCCTACGCGGTCGCAGCGCCGGAATCTTCTGCCGCCCCTGGAGGCGCAGCGGCCGCGTCGCCCGCGCCATCTCCTTCGCCGCAAGCGAGCGGAACGCCGAAACCCACTTCAGTAGCCGGTCAAAACTCGGAAGCGCGCGGTCAACCAGCCGCAGCCGTAAATCCGCCGGCAGCGCCGCCATCAACGCAACCCGGCGCTTCGGCGTCTCCGGCCGCTTCGCCGCAATCGTCGGCGGCAGCGCCGGCCGCATCGCCTTCAGCAACTCCCTAACAATTGTGAACATGTCGATCTTGCCTAACGAATGACTCCAACCGCTGACATTCCATTAAAAGAACCGGTCATTTCGGCTGCCGCCGGCGACGCGGAACAGCTCGAGCGCGCGCGCATCGATGCTTCAACGCGTGTGCCGGTGCTGATGTTTTACGCGTCAGCGATGGTTTGGTTGTTAATCGGAACGCTGCTCGCCGGTTTCGTTTCGTTCAAACTGCATTCACCCGACTGGCTCTCGGACGTGAGCTTTCTCACCTGGGGCCGGCTGCGTCCGGTGCACATGAACATGATGATTTACGGCTGGGCGTCGATGGCCGCGATGGGAACGGCGATCTGGCTGATGGCGCGATTGTGCCGGACAACTTTGCGACATCCGTTGCTGATTGTGGCCGGGATTTGGTTTTGGAACATCGGTGTGCTGGCTGGCGTAACCGGAATTCTGATGGGCTACAGCACCGGCTACGACTGGCTCGAGTTTCCGCCTTATGCCGCGGTAATTCTTTTTGTCGCTTACGCGCTGATTATTTCCTGGGCGGTGTTGATGTTCCGTTTTCGTCGCGGCGACCAGATTTACATCACGCAATGGTATTTGCTCGCCGCGTTTCTCTGGTTTCCATGGCTCTACGCCGCTGCCCAAGCAATGCTCTTCGTCGTCCCGGTGCAAGGCGTGATGCAAGCGGCCGTCGGCTGGTGGTACGCGAATAATCTTCTCTTTCTCTGGCTCGGCGCGATCGCTCTCGGCACCGCTTATTACATGATCCCGAAAGTGATCGGGCGCCCGGTTTACAGTTATCATCTGGCCACGATTGGATTCTGGACCTACGCGCTTTTCTCGAGTTGGACCGGAATGCAGCGCCTTGTCGATGGACCGTTCCCGGCCTGGATGATTACCGCGAGCATCGCCGCCACCATTTTGACCATCATTCCAGTCGCAACGGTTGGGTTAAATCATCACATGACGATGCAGGGATATTTTCCGGTGATGCGATACAGCCCGACCCTGCGGTTCACGGTCTTCGGCGCGATGTCGTATACGGTCTTTAGCATCGTCGGCATTCTGATCTCGCTCCGCTCGACCGCGCGCTACTTGCATTTCACTGAGGCCAGCACCGCCTACACGCATCTTGGTCTCTACGCGTTTTTCACGATGATCATGTTTGGTTCGATGTATTACATCGTGCCGCGCTTGGTCGGTCGTGAATGGCGTTACGCCACGCTCATCAAACTCCACTTCTGGGCATCGGCTTATGGTATCGGACTGATGACGTTGATGTTGCTGGTCGGTGGATTTGTCCAAGGCGCGAGTCAAAACGATCCGTCCCTGCCGTTTATCGAAAGCGCAGGAAGTGTGTTGCCGTATTTGCGCGGGCGCACACTTGCAGCGCTCTTGCTGACGGCCTCGCATTTCATTTTCGCATTCCATTTCGGCCTGATGTTGTTCGGTCTTGGCCGCACGTCGACCGTGCCGACCTTCTTAAATCCAATCGAAGCCGAGGGATCGGAGGCGCACTTGTGAAGGGATTGGTCTCTCTTTTCATCGGAGTTTTCGGAACGTTCGCGTTCTCGTGGGTCGGTTTGACCGTTATTCCAAATCTGCAAATCGGAGCGCTCAACCCGCAGATGGATGAAGAAGGCACCGATATTTATCCCGCGCCGAAATCGGGAATGGCCGACCGCGGCCGTCGGATTTACGCGGCGAATGGGTGCATCTATTGTCACAGTCAGCAAATCCGCCCCGATTATGCGGCTGCGGATATCGATCGTGTTCGCGACGCAGGGCCGTCGCCCCGCCCGAAATGGGCTGAGCGACGCAGCGCCCCACGCGATTATATTTTTGAGCGGCCCGTAGTCCTTGGCCAAGAACGAATGGGTCCCGACCTGGCGAACGTTGGCAAAGCTGGGCCAACTGAGGAGGAAAAGCCGGCAGTGGCGCCTGCTGCAAACGCTCCCGCGGGTTCGCCCGCGAACGTTGCTCTGCCCAAACCGGCCAGCGGCAATGCGCCGCCAGCGCCCGTGCAACCCGCAGCTGCGAATCCGTCTCCGGCCGCTTCCGCTTCACCAAATCCGAACGGATTACCGCCCGCTTATTCTGCCGCCTGGCATCATCGACATCTTTATTCGCCGCGCAGCATGAGCCCGGACAATCGAGATTCGACCATGCCGGCTTACAAATTTCTTTACGAGAAACAACCGATCAGTGGCGAGCGCTCGGCTGACGCACTTCAGTTGACGGGTCCTGAAGCGCCACCGCCGGGTTGGGAAGTTGTTCCGACCTACGATGCTAAGTGCCTCGTTGCTTATTTGATGTCGCTCGATCAATCGCATCCGTTGAAAGAAGTGAAGACCGCAGCCGGCGCAGCGCCGCCGGCCGCTTCGCCTCCAGCGGCGTCCGCTGCGTCACCACCGGCCGCGCCTCCGAAGAAATGAACGACCGAACTCCAGATCCATCATCGCTCACCCGCCAGGGAATGGATTACGGCGAAACGTCCGACGTTCACGAAGTGCACGCCGCGATTCAACGCGAGAAACGCGAGCCGCGGGTCGGGCTCGAGCCGCTTTCGATCTGGTTGATCGCCCTTTACGGCCTCGCGCTTTTCACCGGAGGTGCTTATCTCGGCCGTTTTTCCGGAAATTTTTCCGGCGATGGCTTAGATCCAATGGGCGGACCGCCGCCGGCGAAAAAAGGCGGCGGAGCGCAAAGTCAACAACAGCAAGCTGAGCTTTCGCCGCGCGACCGCGGCAAAAAGATTTTCGCGGCCAACTGCCAGACGTGTCACCAAGCGAACGGTCTCGGTGTTCCCAGTCAATATCCGCCGCTGGCTGGCTCGGAATTTACCACTGGCGGATCGAAGCGACCGGCAATGATCGTGCTCAAAGGTTTGCAGGGTCCGGTCACGGTGAAAGGCCAAAAATTCGGCAGTGCGGTCATGCAACCTTGGGACAAAACATTGACCGACCAGAAAATCGCGGACGTTTTAACTTACGAACGAAGTGAGTGGGGGAACAACGCCAGTCCCGTGACCGCGGAGCAAATTGCGGCGTTGCGCAAAGAATTGGCGAATCATCCGGATTCGTACACCGAGCCCGATGTGTTAGCAGTCCCGGCCGAGGCAGAACTTCCTGGCGGTGCGCCAGCGGGGGCTGCGCCACCAAAACCGGGCGAAGCCGCGAAGCCAGCGCCTTCGCCCAAACCGCAAGGTTAGTTTTACTCGAGCGCGTCCGCGAGCAATTCGGCCATGTGCTTTGGCCGGACGCTGCTAAGATCGACAATCTGATGCCGGCAACTCGTGCCGGAAGCGACCACAACATCGGCTTGTTGATTGTCGATCTTGCGCAGTAAATCCGTCGCCACTTGTTTCGAAAGTTCGTATTTCTCGGCGAGGGCGCCGAACGCGCCCGCCATTCCGCAGCAGCCGGTGTCGAGCAAAGTCGCTTTGTGTCCGGGCAATCGCTCTACCAAACGCGCCATGAACGCGGGATTCATTATCGACTTGGCGTGACAGTGAGGGTGAATCGCGACACTCGCTTCGCGATCTTTGAAGCGGAGCGCGTCCGGTTCTCGCTCCAATAAGTCGTCCACGAATTTTTCGAAGAGGAAACAGCGCGCCGCGATTTTCTCAGCGTTCTCGATCTTCAGTTCGCGATAATCTTCGACAAACATCGACCAGCACGATGGTTCGAGAAAAATCATCGGCACTGAACTGTCGCTCGCGTTTGCAAGATCGACATTGTGTTGAGCAGCCTCGGCTGCCGCATCGAGATTTCCCTGACTGAACGCCGGCCGGCCGCAACATCTTCGATCTTGCAGTAGCTCAACCTCGAAACCGAGCGCGCTGAGGACTTTTACCGCCGCGATTCCGATATTCGGTTCATGATAGCGAACAAACGTGTCGTCCCATAGAATCACTTTGCCGCGCGGACGACCGGCGCCGTTTCGTTGCGTATTTCTTGCAAACCAGCGATCAAATCGCTTGCCCGTGTAGTGCGGCAGCGAACGCTTCGCTGAGATTCCGAGCGTCTTCTCCATCAAGCCGCGCAATGGCGCAAGATCGACAATTGCATTCGCCAGCCATGGCATCGTGCATCCGATTCGGCCGAGCAAATCGATGTTGCTGAAGAACCGTTCGCGTAATGGCAAGCCGTCGCGTTGGTAGCGGGCGTAAAGCATTTCGGCTTTGAGCAGCGCGAGATTGACGTTCGACGGGCATTCCGGCGTGCAACCTTTGCACGAAAGACAATTGGTCAGCGCGGCATCGAGCTCGGCCGATTTCAACGGATCATGTCCATTGCCGCGTAACTCGAGCGAGCGCCGGATAATGTTGGCGCGGCCGCGGGTCGACATGACCTCGTCGCCAGTGGCGATGAAGGTCGGACACATGATCGGCGTGTCTTTGCGGCAACCGCCGCAACCGTTGCACTGCTCGAGATTGCCGATGAACGAGCGGTCCTTGAAGGCGAAGGCGAGTCGTGATTCGAACGGCAGCTCGATCGGGTTCGTGAAATTGTTGCGGAGGTGATTGTCGATCTTGTGGGCGAAGCCGAAAATTTTTCCGGGATTAAAAATATTTTTCGGGTCGAAGGTGCGTTTGATTTCGCGCATGACGTTGAGGAGCGCATCGCCCAATTGCTCGCGCATGTACTCGGTGCGCGCGATCCCGACGCCGTGCTCGGCCGAGAGCGATCCTTTGAATTGCCGGACGAGCGCGGAAGTTTGATCGGCCACCAGCCTGAACTTTCGCAAATCGTCCGCGCTATGGAGATCGAGAACAGGCCGAACATGGAGCAAACCGCTGGCCGCATGTCCGTAGTAACTCGCTTCCAGTCCAAGCGATTTGATGATCGATTGCAAACCGCGGACGTAATCGGGCAATTGTGCCGGGCGCACCGCTGCGTCTTCAATGAACGCGACCGGTTTCGCCGGACCGACACGGCCGGTCAAAAGGGAAAGGCCGGCTTTCCGGACCGACCAGACGAGATCCATTTCGTCCGCCTCGCGGCAAAGTCTTGTGCGCAACCCGAGATATCTCGATTGCAAGATCGACAATCGCTCGGCCACGTCTTCGTAAAATTCGACAATTAGAATCGCTTCGCACGGTTGGGTATCGAGCTCGAGCAAATCGCGCGCGGCTTGGAAATGGAGCTGCCCTTTTGTTTGATCGAGCAACGGCCGATCGATGTGTTCGATCGCCGCGGGTTTGAGATCGAGCAGCGCGACGCTCGCTTGCATCGCCTCGGCGACCGATGCGAAAAAGACCAGGCCGAGTCCTTTCTCGCGCGGCAACGGCGAGATCTTCAGCTCAGCCGAAAAAATTGCGGCCAGGGTGCCTTCGCTCCCGGCGAGAATTTCGTTGAGATTGTTTGGCGCTCGCGAGAAACGCTCGATGCCGTAACCGGGCCAGCGCTTCAGTAGTCCCGGTGGCCAGCGCTCAGCCATTTCCGCCGCATGCCCGCGAACGAGATTGTCGATCTTGCGTTGTTCGTCGCGCAAAGATTCACTCGCCGGACCGACGGTGACAATTCGACCGTCGGCCAAAACGATTTCGGTCGAAAGAACGTGATCGGCGGTTGTCCCGTAAACCGGAACGTGCGCGCCGGAAGAATTGTTCGCGATCATGCCACCGATAGTCGCGCGCGAGCTGGTCGCGACGTCCGGTCCAAAACAAAATCCGTGCGGCTTGAGGAACGCATTGAGTTGATCGAGCACGACACCGGCGCCGACGCGGACGCTGCGCTTGTCGATGTCGAGATTGTCGATCTTGCGATTGTGGCGCGAGAAATCGACGATCAATCCTTCACCGACAGCGTTCCCAACCAGACTGGTGCCGGCGCCGCGCGGAGTGACAGAAATATTTTCATCGGCCGCGGCTTTGATGACCGCGCTTGCTTCCTGCGCGTTGGTGGGAAAGGCGACTCCAAGCGGCTCGATTTGGTAAATGGAAGCATCGGTGGCGTAAAGCTGGCGGGTGAGATTATCGAAACGCACGTCACAACCCGACGCGCGGATCCGTTGTTGAGCGGCGGTAATGGTCACTAGGCGGCTAATTTACCACAAGAACAAGGCCCGAGCGGGCGTGGCAAATGAAATGCTGTGATTGCCGACCAACGGTGAGCATTACGCTGAAAAGCAAGATTCGTTACAACGGAAAGGAATATTCCAGTCCGGCCGAATTGCCTCCCGACGTCCGCGCGGCTTACGAAAAAGCGTTGCACGACGGCGCGGTGAAGAAAAAGTTTACGTTCAACAGTGAGCAGTTCGCGAGTGAAGAGGCCATGCCGGCGGATGTTCGAAAGCTGTGCGACGACGTGATGGGCGTGATCGAGAACAATGGCGAGGTCACGATTCCAAATGGAAAATCCGAGCCGCTGTTAACAAAACGAGAGATCGTAGTCGTTTCTCTATTTGCCGGCGGAATTGTCGCGCTGGTCCTGGCGCGATTAGTCATGAGTTAGTTCGGCGCCTCGGAAAACAGCGGCATTTGCATTTCCTCGGCCGCGCTTTCGGCGAAACGCACACCAACTCCGATCAACCGCACTTTCTTGCCGGTGCGGGCAAAAGCTTCCGCCAGTAAACCGCGAAATGCGGAAAGCGAAGGCTCCAGACCGGCGCGCTCTGCCGTCGTCCGGGTAAAGTCCGCGAATTTTAGCTTCACAAAAATTTTTGTGACGCGCCGGGTGGTTTCTTTCTGAGCGAGATCGGCCATGAGATCTCGAAAAAGTTCGCCGAGGCGTTCCTCGCATTGTTCCAACGTTTCCAGATCGCTCGGGAAAGTCTCTTCGGTGCTAAGGGACTTACGCGGCCGGTCCGGCTCGACCGGTCGATCGTCGATTCCGCGACAAAGATCGAAGAGTTCACTCCCGAATTTGCCGAAAAGATCGACTAGCTCCGGACGCGAGAACCGCTGAAGGTCACCACAGGTTTTGACCCCGAGCTCTTGAAGTCTTCTTTCGGTCTTCTCGCCGATTCCCCAGATTTCGCGCGCGGGCAGGTTCTCCATGAATCCGGGAACTTCGGCCGCGCTGACTTCCAATTGTCCGTTCGGTTTTCGCAATGCGCTGGCGATTTTTGCGACCAACTTGTTCGGTCCGATGCCGGCGGACGAAGTGAGTTTCGTCTTTTGAAAAATTAAATCGCGGATCACCTGCGCGAGCGGTCCGGGCGCGCCACGGTGCGCTGTGACGTCGAGATACGCTTCATCGAGCGAAAGCGGTTCCACTAGCGGACTGAACCGGTGCAAGATTTCGCGGACGACGGCCGCTTCGCGTCGGTAAACATCGAAGCGCGTCGGCAAAACGATTAGATTCGGGCAACGCTGCAACGCCATGAACGTCGGCATGGCGGAGTGAACACCGAACGCGCGCGCTTCGTAATTGCACGTGGTCAGCACGCCGCGGCGATCGCGCGCGCCGCCGACACCGACCGGTTTTCCGCGCAGAGCGGGCCGGTCCCGCACTTCAATCGCCGCGTAAAAGCAATCCATGTCGAGGTGAATGATCGCCCGCGGCGTTGCATCGCTTGCCACTCGCCAATGTAGCTTCAAAAGATGGCAATCTCATGTGAAGCGGCCATTGACGTTTGGGTTGACGGCGAAAATGGAAATCGCTAAAAATGTGGTTCCCACCCGCAGGCCATGTCTCTCATCCCGAGCGAATCGTATAGTTTTCCCGATCACTTCACGACTACGGTGATTCCTTCACGCAGGCCGAAGAAGGAGGAGCCGGAGGCGGCGCCGGTCGAGATGCGGCGAAAAAGACCTTCGATTGTTGCGTTGCCCAATCCAAAGCCGCAGCCAGCACCGGCCACCAGTCCGGAAAATTCCGAAGCAGTGCGCAGCAAACCGACTGTGCCCGTGCCGAATCCAGCCCTGCGTCGGGCGAACGCGCCGCCACCGCGGATTCCAGAGACACCAGTCAGGAAGATTCCGCTTCTGGCCAGTTTGAAACCAAAACTCCGTTGGAACATGCGCGCACCGGCAATGGATCCTGCTCCAGTCGCCAAGAACGATGGAGAGCAAATTCCTCCCCCGCCGGCGGCGCCTGTGCGAAATATTATTCAAATGAAGCCGGTCCCGCCACTTGCGCGTCCGCCGCGGGTAATGCCTCCGCCAGAACGTCCGGTTCCGCAAAATCCTGCTCCACCACCGCCGCCAAAGCCAATTGCGGTTGCGAAAACAACCCGACCCGCTCAGGCTCCGGTTGGCGAAACTCCGCGGCCGGTGGCCGTACCCAATCCGCAAGCCGACTTTTTCGAAATGTTCGCGCAAGGCGGCGAGACCGCGCTTTCGAAGCGGCGTCGCAAAGCAAAAATGCGTCGATTCATTGCCTGCGAAAGCGTGGCATTGGCCGTCCTGCTGCCACTGGCAATCCTGGGGCTGGCACGGCATCCGGACAATGTCGCGCTGGTTTGGATCATGAACATTTTGACGATTGCGTCTGCCGTCGCGGCAGCCCTCATTCCGATCCTTTTCTTCGCCATCACGCCTACGCTGCCTGAAATCGAGCGCTAAAATCGATTCGATGCGGCAAGATCGACCCGCCTTCGCCCAAGCTGTGGCGTGGCAGGCATCGCACCGGCAGGATTGCGTTTTCGCGGAATTTACGCGATGACGATCGACGATTATGAAGCCGGCGGTCACGCGAGTGTTCATGGTGCGGCATGGCGCGACCGTATTGAGCGCTGAAGATCGCTTTGCCGGCGCGACCGACGTCGCTCTTTCAGATGAAGGTCGCGAACAAACGCGGCGATTGGCCGATCGCCTGAGTCACGAAAAAATCATGGCCGTCTATGCGTCACCTTTGGGTCGGACGGTTGAAACGGCGCAAATTTTGGCGGGACCGCACAAACTCGAGGTCCAGACGCGCGAAGGGTTTCGTGAAATTAACCATGGACGCTGGGAACAAATGACGCGACGCGAAGTGGAAGAAAAATTTCCGGAAGAAGCCGCCGAATGGGAAAAAGACCCGTACACGTTTGCGCCGGTGGGCGGCGAGAGTGGATTGGCGGTGACTGCGCGGGCGTTGCCGGCGTTAATCGAGCTTGTTCGAAAACATGCCGGCCAGAATATTTTGGTCGTCTCGCACAAAGCGACCATTCGGCTGCTACTCAGCTCGCTCCTTGGATTCGATCCGCGCCGTTATCGCGACAATCTGGATCAAAAACCCGCTGCGCTAAACGTGGTCGATTTTCGCGACGCCACGCGCGCGCGGCTCACTTTGTTCAACGACACTTCGCATTACGACAAAGCCGGAAGTGCGATTCCCGAAATTCCGGAATCGCGTTTGTCGAAGTGGTGGAACGAACGCAGCGGCGCGTAACGCGTTCGACCGAAGCTCACCCGTCCTGAGTTTGCGCGCGTCGATCGAGAAGCTTGCTCCTGAGTTCGGCGATTAAATCCTTGTGCTCTTTCCGACCAATCAGGTCTTCGAGTTCATGAGGATCTTTTTTGACGTCGAAAAATCGGTAGGGCTCGCTATCTCGGTTCAGCATCAGTTTCCAATCGGGGTCGAGATACATCATCTCAAGCGCGAATTCAGAAATCGCAAACGACCGGTGCTCGGGGTTTGCCTTTTGGAGCACGGGCGACAACGAACGCGCAAAATGAGTGTAATTAATTTTTGCGCCAGCGAAATCGCTCAGGGTTGGACCGGCATCAAACAACTCGACCGGCCTATCGATAATTTTGCCGGCGAGAGACGATTTTTTCATTTCCGGCGCGCTCACGATTAGCGGAATGCGCACCGCCGGATTTAAAAAGTTGGATTTATGAATTAGGTCGTAGTCGCCATTCATTTCACCGTGATCGGACGTGAATAAGATAACAGTCCGGTCCGATTCTCCTCTGGTTTCGATTTCCTTGAGAATCTGTCCGATCTGATCGTCGATCAGCGTTACTTTTCCGGCGTAACTGGCCCGCAGCTCCCGCGCATTGTCGATCTTGCCGGGCGACTCAGCGAACTTTTGATCCAGCTCTCCTTTCGGGCCGCGATCTCGAACTCGAGGTCGCTCGATCGGCTCCGGCATGTCGTCCGGGCGATACATGCTGGCGTAAGGCTCGGGTGTGTCCCACGGTTCGTGCGGCCCGGCAAAACTGACCCAGCAAAACCACGGCTCCGAGCGTTTGTAATCGCGAAGGTAATTTTTTGCCTGCTGACCCACATAAACATCGTAGTACTCCGCCAACGGAAGGGGCGACGGTCGAACGAGAGTTTTATTTTTTCCAGCACGCTCCTTGATGTCTTTCCGAAAGGCGTCGAGCAGGCCTAACGAATCCCAACGCGCCGTCATATGACAAATGGTGTCGACACTGGCGCGCGGCCCTCGGATTTCATCGACATCGTCCAGGCCGTAAGAATGCAAAACGTGCTCGACCTTGCGCAGGTCCGGTCCTCGCCGATGCAGCGCGCTTTTTCCGAACAAGCTCGTTCGATAACCGGCATCACGGATCGCAGCCATCCAGGTCGGAGTTCCCTCCGGCAATTCGTAGGGGCGATTGTCCCAGACGCCGGTGTTGTGCGGATAACGTCCTATTGCCAGTGAAAGCCGTGCCGGAAGGCAGACGGGAGAATTTGTCACGCAATTCGAAAACCGAACGCCGTCGCGCGCGATCCGATCGATGTTCGGAGTTTTGACCCAGTTTCCGGTGCAGCCGAGCGCGTCAGCGCGAAGCTGGTCGCACATGATGAACAAGATATTGGGCTTCACGAACAATCAGCGTTTGAACAGCGCCTTGAGACGGTGGCGGCGATTGCGCCGGGTGTAAATAGCATCCGCCAACTCCCGATAGCGCGCATACGATTCGGAAGCGTAAAATTCCTTCAGGTCACAGTACGAATTGGAATCTGAACTGACGTCCAATCGCAGCAGTGCTGAATTATTTCGTCCCAATGCCGTCATCAGGCGATGATTGGAGGCTTCGAATCGGTTGCGCAATCGCTCGAGGTCAGCATTGCTCAGAAGACTGCGAGTTTCATCTAGGCCGAGACGCCGTGAAGCTTTTTCGCTCGCAGACCGGCGATGCAGAAAATCCGCGTAGTCGATAGGAGTTTTCAAATCGAGCGAATAGGCCAGCTCGTAGACATTGAGCGACACCTGGGCACGATCGATGTCGATCAAATCCGGCACCGGTTCAAGCCCGGCTGCGGCGATGAACGCCCAGAACACATCCGACGCGACCTCGTCGTAGAAAACGACTTTGCAATCGCCAAACGCGTCGCGCCACGCTTCGTAATTTGCGAACCAATCGGGACGGCAAAAGCGCTCGCCGGCCGTGTCGCAAAGTCTCGCGACAAATTTGCTGATGTCTTCGGTGAGCTCGTTCGTCTTCACCATCTGATTGAAGTAGGAATCGATCCAACGGTCCTGTCGTCGCACAAAAAGGACAACGACGGCCGGCGCAGTTGTCGGAAGCAGCTCGCGTAATCGCCGGGTATGTTGCGGTCGAAAGTTCTCGGCCGAGAGCACGACTGACTCCGAATCTGGACGCCAATCCTGGAGAAGCTCGGCAACGAGCTTTGCCGGATCGAGCGTGCTCACATCAATTTCGGGAAAAGCGCGCTGGAAAGTCAGCGACGGGCGTCGGCTCAACGCGGTCGCCAGAAGCTTCGCGTTGCCCGCCATTTCGGCGACGACAGGCAGAACCGGCACGTAAATGCCGTGTTTGCGGAGGTACCCCGGATCCGCGCGCAACCGCCGTTGCAGATACGTCGACGCCGTCTTTGGAGCGCCGACGTGAAGAACAATTCGCGGACTGCTCGCCGCGATCACAGTGGAACTTTCACCGCCTTCACCAGTTTGCCTTTTTCGTATCGGTGAAGATAACCTTTTTCGAGTGAAGCGGCATTCGGTGGCAATGGCTCGTAGGAATGCCAGACGCGAATCGATCCGCTGATCAACTCCCCGAACCCCCGATAGTTGAAACTCGGGGAGAGCGTGTACGGATTAAAGTTCAGTAACTCCATCGCCAGCGACAGATAAGTTTGATCGCTCCACACCTTCTCCCGGTATTTTTGCGCTAACGCCAGCGTACGATCGAACACCGCGCGCACTTCCGGCTGGCGCGGCTTACAAAACATCACGCCCGAGTTGTAAATGATTTGGCCAAGTGGCGTGACTCCCTCGTTAAGCATCACCTGACGGAAATCGCGAAAATCGGCCAGTGAGTAATGCGGCGCCGGTACAATCGCGATGCCGTGCTGCTCCGCCTTTTCGAACCCGAGCGAGATGTCGGCGATTACGCGGGTGTCGGCATCGAGGAACAGAGCGGTCTCGATCTCTTCTGGCAAACAAGGGAAAAATTCGGTCTTTCTCGCCTTTCCTGAAAGGTGGCAATCGCGCCTTATGACTTCAATGCCCGCCGGTAAACTGCCGACATCTGTCGCCGCATCGGTGATCATGAATATCGGATACGGCGGCAGCTGACTTTCGCGGATACAACTCGTGACCCGATCCACCCATTCCGCGCCCCAGGCGGGAAAGACAATCGCGCGGTTGGTCTTCTTCATCGACATTCGGGAAATTGCGGCAGCGCAGGATATTGCTCATGAGGCTTCGCCGTGGCAAGTGTCCGCGTGACCCATTTGGCCCCATTAGTCATCGGTGCGACCGGTGGCTCCGGCACGCGAGTGATCGCGCGCATCGCCAAGCACGCCGGCTACAATCTCGGGAGCAGGTTGAATTCGTCCGAGGATGCGTTGGAATTTTATTCGTTTCACGACGCCTGGATTAATCCGTTCGTTTCCGCGCAGCGCCGGCGCGAAACAATGACGCCCTGGCAATCGGCGCGGATGAAAGAGGATTTTTACGCCGCTGTGGCGCGTCACATTCCGGAAGCGGAACGACGCGGAACGCGGTGGGGTTGGAAAGCGCCGCGCAGCATTTATCTACTGCCGTTCTTGTCCGCGCAATTCCCGCAATTGAAATTCATTCACTTGTTGCGTGACGGCCGCGACATGGCCCTTTCGCAAAATCAAAATCAGCTTCGCAAACATGGGCGCGCGGTGCTGAGCTTGCGCGAACGGCTGTTTCACTCGACGGCGGAGAATTCGATGTTGTTGTGGGCAAGCGTAAATCTGCGCGCTGCCGATTATGGCGAGTCCAGTCTTCGCGAAAACTATCTCCGTGTGCGATTCGAAGATCTTTGCGCCCAACCGCTGGAGACAACGGCCCGGATTGTGAACTTTCTGGAAGCGCCGATTGATCCCGCACCGATCGCGCAAGCGGAAATAACGGCACCGAAAACGCTCGGCCGCTGGCGTGACTGTTCGCCGCGAATCATTTCAAAGCTCGAAGCATTGGCCGCGACCTCGCTTCGCCGATTTGGGTATTTGAATTAGGAGAGCTGCCAGAAACGCGATGCTCTACGACCAGCGCAAGATCGACCCGCCTTCGTCCGGCAGCTGCCGGACTACGGCGCGGCAGGCAAACGAATCAAATTCGGACTTTGCAATGAGACTTTCCCTTTCAATATTGGGAGGCTAACTTTTCTCGAATGGACGCTTTCGAAACGCACCCGCCTTCGCCCGACTACGGTGCGGCAGGCCACGACCCACACACTCACGCCGGGGAACACGAACACCACGAGCTCGGTTGGTGGCGTAAATACATTTTTTCGACCGACCACAAAGTCATCGGCATTCAGTACGGGCTTTGCGGACTGGTTTTTCTCTTCTTCGGTTTTAGCCTGATGATGATCATGCGCTGGCAGCTGGCCTATCCCGGCCAGGCCCTGCCGGTGATTGGCAAGTGGTTGCCGTATTTCTTTGGGGCCAACACGATGCCAGACGGCAAAATGACGCCCGAGTTTTACAACTCCTTGGGCGCGATGCACGGCACGATCATGATCTTTTTGGGCGTCGTGCCGGTGGCGTTCGCCGCGTTCGGCAATTTTGTCGTGCCGCTCCAAATCGGTGCGCCGGACATGACCTTTCCAAAAGTGAACGCCGCCAGTTTCTGGGCATTCGGCGTCGGCGGAGTGATCATGCTTGCGAGTTTCTTTGTCCCCGGCGGCGCGGCCAAGGGCGGCTGGACTTCCTATACACCTTTGTCCGATATCTCTGACAAGGGCCCGGGGTTCCATCCATTTCTCAACGGCCAAACGTTGTGGCTCCTCGGATTCATTTTCCTGATCACGTCGTCATTGCTCGGTGCGGTCAATTTTATTACGACCATCATTCAACTGCGCGCCAAAGGGCTGACTTGGATGCGCCTCCCATTTTTCGTCTGGTCGCAATTTGTCACTGCATTTCTCTTGCTCCTCGCATTTCCACCGCTCGAAGCGGCGATCGTCATGCAACTGATGGACCGCACCGCGGCGACGAGCTTTTTTCTGCCCGCTGGAATGATCGTCAACGGTGCGCCGCTGCACATCAGCGGCGGCGGCAGTCCGCTTTTATGGCAACACTTGTTTTGGTTTCTCGGGCATCCGGAAGTTTACGTGTTGATCCTGCCCGCGTTTGGAATTGTGGCCGAAATTTTGGCTAACAATTCGCGCAAACCGCTTTGGGGTTACAAGTCGCTCGTGTTTTCCGTGCTCGTGATCGGCTTTTTGTCGTTCGTGGTTTGGGCGCATCACATGTGGCTCACCGGCATGGGTTCGACTGTGAGCGCTTTTTTCCAAACCACCACGCTGCTCATTTCAATTCCATCCGTCATCATTCTCAGCGCATTTTTCATTTCACTTTGGGGCGGCTCGATCCGCTTCACGGTGCCGATGTTATGGGCAACCGCGTTTCTTCCCATGTTCGGCATTGGCGGACTGACGGGTATACCGCTGGCGTTTAATTCAGCCGATCTTTACCTGCACGACACCTATTACATCATTGCGCATTTCCATTACATCGTCGCTCCGGGGACGATCTTCGGATTGTTTGCCGGCATTTATTACTGGTACCCAAAGGCGACGGGGCGCGTCATGAACGAGTTCTGGGGCAAGGTGCATTTCTGGCCGTCGCTCATTTGCATGAACGTAATCTTTCTGCCGATGTTTTTGCAGGGAATGCTCGGCATGCATCGCCGCTGGTACGATGGCGGCCAGGGCTGGACGCTTTCCGGCGAACACATTTGGGGGCTGACCGGTTTTCAGTGGAACACGCCGATCTCGTGGGCAGCGTGGATCATGGGGCTCGCCCAAATTCCATTCATCATCAATTTCTTTTGGAGCATTAAGCACGGCAAAAAAGTGAACGACAATCCGTGGGAAGCGACCACCCTGGAGTGGACCGCCCCTTCGCCGCCGCCACACGGAAACTTCGTTATTACGCCGGTCGCTTATCGCGGCCCCTACGAATACAGCCTGCCCGGTCGGGAAAAGGATTTCACCATGCAAAACGAACCGGTCGAACCGGCTGAGCGCTCACGACGAGCGGTCGCCGAACCGGCGCTGGTGCATTAACGAATGGAAATTCCGTACACCATCTCCACTCGACCGGACACCGGCCTGTGGAACGCGAAGATCGGCATCTGGTTGTTTCTTGCGTCCGAAGTGATGCTCTTCGGCGGACTTTTTTCCGCCTACGTTTTCCTTCGCCTCGACGCTCAGCCGGGTGAATGGCCGCACGGCCTGCTCAACGTTCCGGTCGGGACAATGAACACGGCGATCCTGATCCTGTCCTCGGTCACAGTCGTTCTCGCTTGGGCCGCGCTAAAAATGCGCCGTTACCGCGCCTATTGGTGGTACATGCTCGCCACCATTCTGTGCGGCATCATCTTTCTTTTCGTTAAGCTTTACTACGAGTGGCCGCAGAAGTTTGAGCATTACGGCATTTTCATCAAACCGGCTGCGCTCGAAAAATACGAGCAGTACCTCGGTAATAGTCGCCGAACCGAGAAGGGGATGGAGCCGCGGATCGAGATCAGTGGTCACTTGCACAATCCGGAAGCGCTCAAAGACGCGAACATCAAGGAATACGAAGTCGGTCTCGATCCGGTTTACGTGGATCCCAACAATCCGGCGAACGATCGTCCACACTTTCTTTACGTTCCGCCGACCGACCACGTCGCGACGATTGAGAAGGAAGACGTCGCCCGAGTCGATTCATTCGGGCCGTGGCACAGCGCGTATTTCGCCAGTTACTTCACCATCACCGGATTGCACGGGGCGCACGTGCTCGGCGGCGTCCTCGTTTTTATTTACATGTGGTTGCCGGTCAGCAAAAAAGTTTATCAACGCAATCCCGAGCATCTTGCCAATCGCGTCGAAGTGTCCGGACTTTTCTGGCACTTTGTCGATCTGGTCTGGATTTTTGTCTTCCCGCTTTTCTATTTGCTCTGACGCATGAACAATCCGCCAGATATTGCCCAAGACCCGGCCGAGCATGAGGAATACGCGCATGGCGTGCACCAACACGTCTCGCGGTATTTGATTGTTGGGGCGATACTGCTCTTCTTCACACTCCTTACTGTCGCGTTATCCTACGTCGATTTCGGCGGGTTCTTTTCATGGCTGTTTCATGTTCATATTTCGCCAAAAACAGGCGGAAAGTTGAACATTGCGGTCGCCCTTCTCGTCGCCGCTTTCAAAGTCAGCTTAGTTGGGCTGATCTTTATGCATCTCGCGGCGGAGAAACGTCTCATCTATCGCGTTTTGATTTTTACCGGCTTCTTCGTCCTTGGCCTTTTCTGGCTCACTTATCTCGCTTGGTACGATCCCATCCATCTCTAGATGTCACTCAAAGCTTTCCATATCGTCTTCGTGATTTTCTCAACCCTGCTCGCGTTGGGTGTGGGAGCGTGGTGCATTTGGGTCAATCTCGTCGAAGGCGCGCCGGTTTATCTCGCGGGCGCGGTCGCGTCGTTTGCCTGCGCGGTTGCCCTCATCATTTACGGCGTCTGGTTTTATCGGAAAATGAAACGGCTCCGCATCATCACATGAAAAAGCTTTTCGCGATCACGACGATGTCGATCTTTCTCGTCGCGCAGCAGGCGAGCGCATGTCCGTTTTGTTACGGCGCGAAAGATGGCAAATCGACCGAGCACATGGCCGTGGCAATCTGGTTTCTGTTCGGCGCGGTGATGTCGGTAATCGGTGGAATCGGTGCGTTTAGTTTCAAGATTTGGAAACACGGCCGGATGCCGCTCGAGCCGCATCAGGAAATCAACGAAGAAGATCTGGAGAAGTATGAGTAGCCTCGCGCTCATTAACGAATTTATTGGCCTCCCGCCAAACGCCTCCGAGCATGGCTACCAGATCGATCACATTATCGAATTCGCGCACTGGTTTATGGGCGCGCTCTTTGTCGGCTGGTCGGCCTTTTTTGTTTTTGTCCTGATCCGGTTTCGCAAGAGCCGCCACCCCAAAGCGGATCATGCCGGCGTTCGCAGCGGAATTTCCACCCATCTCGAGTTTTCTGTCGTGTTGATCGAGGCCGTTTTGCTGATCGGTTTCGCGATTCCGCTTTGGGCGAAACGCGTGAACGAATTTCCGCCGACCCAGGACGCGATTCTGGTTCACGTGGTCGGCCAACAGTTCAATTGGACTTTCCATATGCCGGGACCGGACGGTCAATTTGGACGGCGCGAGATTGATTTGGTGACAAACTCAAATCCGCTCGGCATCGATCCCAATGATCCGGCCGGCAAAGACGACATTGTCGTTCTGGGCGAATTGCACGTGCCGGTCAACCGGCCGGTCATCATCGAGCTTTCTTCAAAAGATGTGATCCATAATTTTTGTCTGCCGCACATGCGCATCGCGGCGGACGCGATCCCCGGCTCGCTCATCCCGATGTGGTTCAAACCGATCAAAGCGGGCCCTTATGAAGTCGTTTGCGGTCAGCTCTGCGGCCTCGGCCATTACGGAATGAAGGGAATGGTCGTGGTCGATGAACCGGCCGAGTATCAAACCTGGTTGAAAGAACGCGCTGAATTGGCCGGCACCCAGAACGCGCCTGCCCCGGCCGCGCCGAAAACAGAAAATCCCGCCGCGAAACCGGAACAAAAGCCGGCCCAACCTGCGCCAACTCCGAGCGGCGAATAGTCGAAGCGCGCAAACGTGGCGCAAAGATCGACATCTACGCCGCCCGTCCGGCTCGGACCGCGCTGGCTCAATCGTTTTGTTTGGTTCACCGCGTTCGCGACCCTGCTGCTGATTTGCAGCGGCGGAATGGTCACGAGCAAAGGCGTCGGCCTCGCCGTGCCCGACTGGCCGACGACGTTCGGCTACAACATGTTTTTGTTTCCGGTCTCCAAATGGATCGGCGGCGTTTTGTTCGAGCACACCCATCGCTTGATCGCATCGACGGTCGGATTTCTCACCATCATTCTAGCAATCTGGCTTTGGCGAACCGAAGATCGACAATCGGTCAAGACACTCGGTTTGATCGCAGTTGCGGGCGTGATTCTGCAGGGAATTCTCGGCGGCCTGCGCGTGACGATGTTGAAAGACGAGATAGGAGTCTTTCACGCCTGTCTCGCGCAAGCGTTTCTCGGTTTGATTGTGCTCATCGCGATCGTGACCACGGGGTTCTGGCGATCGCTCGAGCCGGTAGATGTCGATCCAGGAAAATTTGCGCGGATCAAAACACTCGCGATTGCAACGACACTCGCGATCTACGCGCAGCTCGCACTCGGCGCGACCATGCGGCATCAGCACAAGGATTTGGCGATCCTTGATTTTCCAACCGCGAATGGCGCGTGGATTCCGGACACGAGCGCGACCGCACTGGCCAAGATCAACGCATGGCGCGACGCACGCGCGCTGTCGGATGTAGATGCGTTTCAAATCTGGCTGCAAATGACGCACCGTTTTCTCGCAGCACTGATCGGCATCGCCGTAATTGCGCTTTGTGTTCGGGTTTGGAAGGACGCGCGCGCGATCATTGCGCTTCGCCGACTGTCGATCTTGTGGGTCGTTTTGTTCTTTCTTCAGTTCACGCTCGGTGCTTCGACCATTTGGAGTAATAAAGCGGCCGATGTTGCGACCGTGCATGTCGCTGTTGGTGCGATCATGTTATCGTTGGGTGTGAGCGCCTGGGCCCTTTCCTGGCGCGTTTTGCAGGCGAGAAATTCATGAAAGTGGCGACAATGGACTCAACTGAACCCGAAACTAGAAACGCCCGCTCCGGATTCATTCGCGATTTGGTTGAGCTGGTCAAAGCGCGGCTCACGCTACTCGTTTTACTGACAACGGCCGTCGGCTTTTATCTCGGCGCCGAAGGTCCGGTCAACTTTGCGGCGCTGTTGCATACGGTTTTTGGAACAGCGGCGGCCGCAGCCGGCGCAGCCGCGCTCAATCAATGGTGGGAATACAAACTTGACGCATTGATGCAGCGAACGCGATCCCGCCCGGTTCCGGCCGGACGAATGCGGCCACGGGCCGCGGTCGTTCTCGGCACCGCCTTATCGATCTTCGGCGTAGCCTATCTCGCCTTCGTCTGCAATGCGCTCAGTGCCGCCCTCGCCGCGATCACGATCATTATCTACATCTTCGCTTACACGCCGTTGAAACGCGTCAGCACTTTCAACACCGCCCTCGGCGCGGTTCCGGGGGCATTGCCGCCGATGATTGGTTGGGCAGCGGCGCGCGGAACGCTCAACGCGGGGGCGTGGATGCTTTTTGCGATTCTGTTTTTTTGGCAACTGCCGCATTTTTTCGCAATCGCGTGGATGTATCGTGACGATTACGCCCGGGCCGGTTTCCAAATGATCTCGAGTGACGATCCCAACGGTGGACGAAGTGCCAGCCAAAGTGTCTTTTTTTGCATGCTCCTTTTTGTGGTGGCCGGTTTGCCTGCATTTCTTGGAATCGCCACGGTCTTTTATCTTTTGGCGGAGCTGATTCTCGGCGGCGTCTTTATTGCCGTGGCCATGCGATTTTTAAAAACGCGCGCCCGGTCGGATGCGCGACGATTGTTCATCACTTCGATCATTTACCTGCCGCTGTTGCTGGGCGCGCTGGTGTTAAGTAAAGCATGAACGCGACGACCACAGCAGTTGATCAGACGTCGGCAAGGCCGGCGAGACTTTGGAAAGCGACGCTGATCGCGATCCCAATCATCACGCTGGCGTTCTTGCTTTGGCTGCGACAGCTCGAAGTGAATGCGCTTCGGCAGCGAACTGTTTCATCATACGGAAGCGTTCCCGAATTTGTACTGGTGAACCAGGATGGAAAAAATTTCGGCTCCGCTCAATTGCGCGGAAAAATCTGGATCGCCGATTTCATTTTCACGACCTGCCCCGGGCCATGTCCGATGATCAGCAGCCGAATGAGTGAATTGCAAAAGCCGCTCGAAAAAACAGACGTGCATCTTGTCTCGTTCAGCGTCGATCCGGCGAAGGACACGCCGCAGGTTTTGCGCGGTTACGCCGAGAAACTGCAGGCTGAGCCAGGCCGCTGGGATTTTCTGACCGGCCCGCAATCGACGATTTACAATTTATCGCGCAACGGATTTAAACTCGCGATCTCAGACGGTAGCGATGACAAGGGAATTCCGGTTCACAGCACGCGGATGATCTTGGTCGATCGACGTGGCGCGATCCGCGGTTATTACGATGCCGCCGGAGTCGACGCGGTCACGAAATTGGTGGCCGATACCACCCATCTTTTGCGCGAGCAGCCGAAGTAGAATTACCCAACCGGTTCGGGACCAGACGTCGGGCCTTCGTCGCAAACCATTCGCAGGTAATCGCGGTAATCGCTATTCGGCAGTTGATCGACCGTTTTTGCGAGGTTGGAGCAGGTGATGAATTTCATCCGCAACGCCACTTCTTCGAGGCACGCGACCTTGAGTCCCTGTCGATGTTCGATCGTGGCGATGTAATTGCCGGCCTCGAGCAAACTGGTCTGCGTTCCGGTGTCGAGCCAGGCCATCCCGCGGCTGAGCAGCTTCACATGCAATTCGTTTTTCTTCAGATAGAGCAAATTTAGATCGGTGATTTCGAGCTCACCGCGCGCGGAAGGCTTCAGCTTCTTGCAAAGATCGACAACTTGATCGTCGTAAACGTAAAGACCGGGCACCGCGAATTGGCTTTTCGGCCGTTTTGGTTTCTCTTCGAGGCTGATGGCGCGGCCATTTCGATCGAACTCGACCACGCCGTAACGTTGCGGGTCGCGCACCTGATAACCGAAAATGCACGCGCCATTTTTGATCGCGAGGGCTTCGCGGAAAAAATCCAGTTTTCCGTAGAAGATATTATCGCCCAGGATCAGGCACGCCCCCGAGTCACCAATAAATTTTGCGCCGATCACAAATGCTTCGGCGATCCCGTTCGGTTTCGGTTGCTCGGCATATTGGATCTTGATGCCAAGCTGAGCGCCGTCGCCCAAGAAATCGCGCAGCATCGGTAGGTCTTTCGGCGTGGAAATGATCAGGACATCGCGCAGTCCGCCGAGCATGAGCGTTGCCAGCGGGTAACAGATCATCGGTTTGTCGTAAACCGGGAGCAATTGCTTGCAGACGATCTTGGTGATCGGAAAGAGCCGGCTGCCGGCGCCGCCCGCAAGAATGATGGCCTTCTTAGTCATGTTCCGTCATGTCGAGCGATGTGCCAGTCCGGCTCGGACCGAGACACCTCTAAATGTTTCCGGATCTCAGAAATAGTAAGAGATTCCTCGGCTCCGCTCGGAATGACAAAGAAAAAAATCAAGAAAACCGTACGTCTTTCCCGGGATCCATCTCGAAATCCAGGTTCAGCGAATCGGCCGTGTTCGGTTTGATGATTTCCTCCATGAACTTCACGAAAATGGGGTCCTCCCGGAAAATGGCGAACTTGTCCATCGATTCGAAATCGATCGCGATGAAGAAAGGCCACTGCAGCTCAGGATCGACCCGCTTGCCGCATTTGATGTTTTGCACCTCCGGAATCTTTAAGAGTTGCATCCGGGTGTTCATCATCATCTCCTCGATGCGAGCGGGAGTGACCTCGGGCTTGAGCTTAAAAAGGACGATGTGGTGAATCATGGAAAGATAAAGCTATTAGGCGCTCTCGGCAGACCGCGCAAGTGGGAAACCGGCGGCGTCCAGGTCGCTTTTATTTCGATGGTGTTTGCGTCGGGGAGCCGATAAATAGAGCCGCAGGAGAACGCCCAAACAAGGGCGCGTTTTCTGGCGAAATGACCGAAGCCGAAACGGAACCAATCACCGCCAAGACGCGCCTCGGCCAGCTTGTCCGGTCGTTGCCGGCAGACGATTGGCTGATGATTGGCTGGGTGTTGGCGATCAAGTTCTTACTGTTCGTTTTCGGAGCGAAGGCGGTGCTGGTGCTCGCGAACAAGCGGCTTCCAAACGATATCGAGTGGCTTCGAATTTGGTCGTATTGGGACACGCAGCACTATTTGGATGTGGCGAAGAATGGTTATGGCAAGGCCGTTCATTTGATGGCGTATCCGCTTTATCCGTGGCTGGTCCGTGCAGTCACCTGGCTCACACATGATTATTATTTCAGTGCTTTAGTCGTCTCGACGGCCGCGCTCATTTTCGCGGCGATCTTGTTGCGGCGGCTCGCTTCTTTGGACTTCTCCGGCCAAATCGCAGAACGCGCGGTTTGGTTCTTCCTCATTTTCCCGACGGCCTATTTTCTTCACATCGGCTACACCGAGAGCCTGTTTCTCTGTCTCGCGTTCGGAGCATTTCTCGCCGTTCGGAAAGAGAAATGGTGGTTGGGTGGCGCGCTGGGCGCGTTGGCGACGATGACTCGGGCAAACGGTTTGGCATTGGTGCCAGCGTTTATCGTCGAAGCAATTCAACAGTGGCGGGCGGTTCGAAGCTGGCGATGGCATTGGTTGTGGATCGCTGCTGTTCCGCTTGGTTTTTGTGTTTACCTGTTGCTGAATCAACATGTCAGCGGACATGCGTTCGGTTTTGTCGACATGCGGAGGGAGATTTTCCGGACCTCGCCGGACTGGCCGTGGGTCGGCCTCCGCGAGGCTTATCGCAACCTTCGGAGAGACCCGAGCGACGCGGAAATGGTTGGCGGTCAGGAGCTGTTCTTCGCACTCTTGGGGTTACTTTGCGCAGTCGTGAGCTGGTTTAAGCTGCGGCCGAGCTACGCGACCTGGATCACGGTTACCTGGCTCGGCTTCACTTGTGTGACATTTGTGCAAAGCGCGCCGCGCTACACGCTCGCGCTGTTCCCGATTTTCATTCTTTTCGGATTGGCCGCTCAAAATCGGATTTGGAACGCTGTCATTACGATTTGGTCGCTGCTCTTTCTTGGATTGTTTGCGAGCTTATCGGCTCGTGGCTGGTGGGCTTTTTGATCGATATGATGTGAATGAAACCTCAACAGTTGTAGCTGCGACACGAAAACTCCTGTCGCGCGTCCCGAAGGACGATTGGCTGGTCGTTGCCTGGTCCTTCGTTGCCAAGATCGTGCTCATTGTCTTTGGCGTTGTAAGCCTTCACATTAACAACAACGCACCGCTTCCCGCTCATGACGGTCTTTTGCAAATCTGGAACCGCTGGGATTCGGTTCAGTATCTGCGTCTTGCGCAATCGGGCTACAGCGCCGCCGGGCCTTGGAAAGCCTGGTTTTATCCGTTGTTTCCGTGGTCCACGCGAGCCGTGGCCGCAGTCACTGGCGATTACCTTATTGCCGGTTTTATCGTTTCAGCCGTGGCTCTGGCGGCGGCCGCGGTGGCCTTGCGAAGATTGCTGTGCCTCGACTTTTCCCGCGAGATCGCATTGCGAGCGGTTTGGTTCCTCCTGATTTTTCCAACATCGTACTTTCTTCATATCGCCTATACCGAGAGCTTGTTCCTTGCTTTCGCGATCGGATCGATTTTTGCCGCGCGCAAAAATATTTGGTGGATGGCGGGCGGACTCGGCGCTCTGTCGTGGATGACGCGCGCGAATGGCGCCGTGTTGGTGCCGACGCTTGCGGTTGAGGCGGCGTATCAATTTTGGAAGGGCAGGCGCTGGAATTGGCAATGGCTCTGGATCTGCGCCGTTCCGCTCGGGTTCGGAGTTTATTTGCTGCTAAACTGGCATGTCACCGGTAATCCGTTCACCGCTATTCACATGCGTAAAACCGTGTCAGTGACATCCTGGGCCTGGCCATGGACCGGGATTCGCGAGGCTTTCCGGAATCTTCATCGAACGCCGAGCCAAGCGGAAATGGTCGGTGCCCAAGAGCTATATTTTTCGATTCTCGGGCTAGCCTGTGTGATTGTGAGCTGGATCAAACTGCGGCCGGTCTATGCCGTTTGGGCAACCGGTAACTGGCTCTTGTTTAGTGCCGTCACCTTTATTGAGAGCGCGCCGCGTTACACTCTCCTCATCTTCCCGCTTTTCATTCTATTCGGGTTCGTCAGCGAAAACCGCTTCTGGAATGGCGTGATCACCGTTTGGTCACTGCTGTTCCTCGCCCTCTTCAGCGCCGTGTTTGTCCACGGCACTTGGGCGTTCTGACTGCTCTGCCCAAATGTCGGCGCTGCAAAATCTAAGATCGACAATCACCGCGCAAACGACGCGACTCGCGGCATTGCTGCCGCGAGACGACTGGCTGGTCATTGGTGGTGTGTTCGCAATCAAGATCATGCTCATGATTTTCGGTGTCCGGAGCTATCACATGCTCGAGGACGAACCCCTTCCGCCGCATCTTGGTTGGCTGGGAATCTGGAATCGGTGGGACGCGCTTCATTTTCAGAGGCTGGCCCAGGCTGGTTATAACAGCACGGATATAATGAAAGCATGGTTTTATCCGCTTTATCCATGGTGCGTCAGGTTGACGGCTTACCTGACGAGAGATTTTCTCATCTCGGCATTTGTGGTTTCAGCGGTCGCCTCGGTGATCGCCGCCGTCATCTTGCGCCGGATGACTGGTCTCGATTTTTCGGCGAATGTGGCGCGGCGGGCCGTCTGGTTCTTTCTGATTTTTCCGACCGCTTATGTTCTGCACATTGGTTACACCGAAAGTCTGTTTCTCGCGCTAACGTTTGGATCGATTTTTGCCGCGCGCCGGGAACGTTGGTGGCTCGCGGGCGTGCTCGGCGCATTTTCGTGGATGACGCGCGCTAACGGCATTGTCTTGTTGCCGACGCTGGCGGTTGAGGCGGCGTATCAATTCTGGAAAGGCAGGCGCTGGAATTGGCAGTGGCTCTGGATCGGCGTCGTCCCGGCCGGGTTTGGCGTTTATCTTTGGCTGAATTGGCGCGTCGCCGGAGATCCGTTCGCGTTTCTAAAAATGCGTCAACAGCTGTTTCACATGTCTTTTTCCTGGCCGTGGGTCGGAATTCGCGGAGCCATCGGTAATCTCCATCGCAATCCAAACGAGGCCGAGATCGTTGGAGGCGAAGAGCTGTTCGCTACCTTGCTGGCGCTCGGTTGCGCAATCGTCAGCTGGATCAAACTGCGGCCCAGTTACGCGACTTGGATTAGTTGCAACTGGATACTGGTGGCCAGTGTGACCTTTATCGAAAGCATGCCGCGCTACGCGCTGACCATGTTCCCAATTTTCATTTTGTTTGGCTTGCTCGGCAAAAGCCGTTTTTGGTCGGCCGTGATCACAGTCTGGTCAATTCTTCTTCTCGCGATCTTCAGCAGTCTTTTTATCCGCGGCTGGTGGGTGTTTTGACTCTCACCGGCGCGGCGACGGCGTCGAGGATTGTGGCGGAATCAAGACCTCGGCCGGCACGATTTGCTCTGCCCGGCCCGTTTGCATCCATGAGAGACGAATCGAGCCGCCGAATAGCGTATTGAAGTAACGCACCTGAATCGGATGGAGGCCGGGCGGCAAGTTGATCGTTCCGGTGCGCTTTTGCAGCAAATTGTGGCTGGCATCGACGACGGTTTGGCCGTCGATCGTCAAGGTGGCGCCGTCGTCCGCCACCAACCCGAAGGTGTAGGTGCCGCCCTCCGGAATAAGAATGCTGCCGGTCCACTCGACGCTGAATGGCGCTGGCAACGGCAACGTTCTTGACCAGTCAAAATTGATTTCACGATCGACCTCGACGTCCGCGGTCGGGCCGGCCCAGTTGGCGTTACGATAATATTTTCCAAGCAATCCGTTGGTCGGATGTCGTAATGACGCTGTTACGGCGTGAATTACCGGCGGCAGATTTACTGCGATCGCGAACAACGCAAGGACGATGGTCGCGCTCTTCGAGAGCGGTCGTTTTTCATTCGGCGCCCACGTTTCATTCAGAACTAACTGCACCGGCGCGTTTTTCCTGACGCGCGTGCTTACACTCGCCAGCAACGCACTCGCTCCAAACACCCACCACGCCAAAAGCGGTGTGAGTTGAAGAGCTCTGGGGAGGCCTGCGATCTTGCCGAGATTGAACGCAGTCGAATCTCTGGTCACGTTTCGCGCGTCGTCGAACAGAGCGCCGGTGTTTTGAGCGAACCGGCCACGGACATAATCCGGAAGCAGCATGTCACGCGCGGCGTTTTCGTACGGATAAGGGACGCGCGGCTCGATTGATGTGTCGAGCAGCATGTAAAAGATCGACAATGCCAGAAGCGGATAAAACACGAACCGGAGCAGACGTGCGCCAAAGCAGAGAGGCATCGCCAGAAAAGGCAGAAGCGGGATCAGATGACGAGATCCGAAGTAAACGGCACCGCTCCAATCGTAAACCGAGTTGCCATAGCTCGTGATGAACAAAACGTAAACGCCGATCAGCGCGATGATAAGCAATGCCTCGGCCCGCCATTCTCGTTTTCGGATCATCACGATCAAGCCGGGCAACACCAGCCAGAGCACCGGGTTGCACGCGTAAACGAACCAGTTCTGCACGTGCAAGTGCAACATTCCGACTTGCGATGAAAACGCGATCGTTTCGAACGCGCGCAGAAATTGTTGCAGGCTTGGCCAATGCAATCCCAGCCAGCCGTGCGAGTAAGTCGCGAAAAAGTACGCGCCCTTGGCCGAATACGCCTGGTAGGGAATGTAAAAGAGCTTCCCGAACGCGATCAGATTATAGGCCAGCAGTGTGCCGGCGCCTATTGACATTCCACAGACCCAGCTGGCGCTGATAAGAAGCTTCGACTTCGTTTCCAGCTCTGAGCGTTTGAGGAGCCATGCCGCGTAGATTGACAATAGCACCACTGGCAACGCCGCCGGATATTCACTGGCGACGCTGAAACTCATCAGCACGCCCGCGACCGCGGCAATTACCAGCTGCTGCCGAAACGGCAACGGTTCTCCGCGTCCAAATTCGAATAACAGATAGAAGGCGATTGCCAGCAACGCCGCGGTGAATTGGTGACTGAAGAAAAGTGTCGAAAATGGAAACACCAGTGTGCCGAGCCAGATCCCAAGCACAGCCAGAACGGAAAAGTAACTGCTTCCGCTCATTCGCAGCACCACTCGGTAAATTGCCACCGCCGCCGCCGCTGAGAGCAGACTTACCGTGAAGATTGTCGTCAGATAGGCCAATGCGTGCCACTGAAACCACGCCGGCAAGCCGACAGCTTTTAGGAGCAGCACGCACAACCAGACAAGAGCGAACGGAATCGACGCGAGCAGCGCCATACCCGGCGCCTTGTTCGGGTAAATGCAATCGGCGCCGTTTTTCGGGTAATGGATTACGTCAGCCGAGTTCCACCAGTATTTGTTGATCTGCAGGGTGTGGTTCTGGATGAGCGCCCGCATCTGGTCGAATCGCGCCGCCTCGTTATGGGAGGTGGATTGATAAAAGTACGCGTAAGTCGTCCAAAGCAGCAGAAACAAGAGCAGTTCCGGCCGTGATAACCTGATCCAGCGGTTCACGATTGCTTTCTACCGCCTGTGGGACCGGCTTGCATTAACTCATCGCAGCCGATCGCGTTTCGCGCTACTTCCTGAAATCGAGCACGCCTTTTTTGAGCGCGTAAACGTAGCCCACCATCAGGATGGTGATGAAGCTGAGCATGCTCCAGAAAATCACACTGCTGTGCGCGATCGCTTGTTTGTAAACGACCGCCCACGGATACATGAACACAATCTCGAGGTCGAAAAGGATGAACAACATCGCCACCAGATAGAACTTCACACTGAAGCGTGGTTGTCCCTCGCCTTGTGGAATCATGCCACACTCATAGGCGGTATCTTTCGCCGGCGTGCGTCGCCCGGTCTTCCCCAGCAAAACGCTGACCAACAGCGCGGAAGCGGCGAACCCGATTGCGACAATGATCTGCAGGAGAACCGGCAGATATTCTTGAATCATTCGCAGCCTCGTAGGCTACGGCCGAGCTTTCGTCGTTATTTTACCGGGACCAGTCTCGGGCCCGGGATATGTCCGTTTTGAGGCGCGATCGCCTTGGCCAGCGATGAGGGCAGGCCCTTGTATTTCTTGCCATTCTTTTTCACCGCGCCGCGTGCGACCAGGTTCTGGAGTTTTTCGTAAGCACGCAACCGGAGCATTTCCTCGCCTCCGCTCGCGGCGTTTCGCGCCCGAAGATTCTCGTGCACAATATCAAAGAGTTCCTTGAACTCGTAGGAAGCGCGACGAGACAGCACAGCCACCAGTTCCTCGGTCACCAAATCGGGAACTCGACGAGAAAATGCGTTTTTCTTGAGAATAGCCATAGGGCGGAAATAGTAGCACGTCTTGGCCGGACTAACAGCACAATTCTGACACTCGTCGCTTACTTAGACTGTGCTCCACAAGTAGCGCCGAATTGGCGCATTTACGTGGAGATTTTCCCTCGATTACCGGCCGTGTTGGCGGCCGAGCGCCCATCCTACCGCCGGCAAACCCAGTCCTATCTCTAACGTCACCGGACCCGTTGATTCCGTCACATAGCCGTCGCCGTCATATCGTTGGGATGAAACGATCGGGCTGAGGTGTTTTGTCACGATTTCTGGCGGCGGCAGTTTGCCAACATCGACATAATCCGAGATCGCCGGCATGAAGGCCGCACTCATCAGCAGCATCGGGCGCAGCGCCGCGTCCAATCGCGAATAAAGCAGTGCCGTATCTACGTAAACGAACGCATCCTTCGGCGCCGGCACCGCGCGCGCGGCCGATTTATAAGCAGCCGAGTCCGTCAGCCCGGCGGACGACTTCGCGTTTCGGCTGATCGCTGTTTCCACCGACACCGAATCCAGTCCCACAATCATCACCTGGTTCGATAACGCGATCGTTGGCGTGATCGCGAACAAAGCGGCCGGCGACTGCATGTAAAAATAAAGCACGCCGTTCTTTTCTGTTTTCGTCCACGGCACGTCTTCATCAATCGCGTGGCTCAGTGCGTTCATGATCTTGTTTGCGCGCACCGGATCTTTTACTCGCAACGCGGTGATGATCGACGGCCAGCGCGCACTCTGCGGCCAATCGGCCAACGATCCCAGTTCCAGATCGAACGCCGCTTTCCAATCGTCCACCGTTACGCCTGCGCGTGCGGCGGCGTCGAAAACTTTTTGCAACCAAGCTCCCAGCGGCAACCCGCCTTGATGAATTCCTGCGAGCCTGTCGGGGTTGAGCAAGGTCGCGAGATACAAAAATGTGTCGGCTGTACCCAGCGTCAGAGATGAGCGCGCCAGCTTTTGTTCCGATTGAGCTTTCGGCATTCCGACGAACACGACGTCGCGGATCTTGCCTTTGTCGAATCGTGTAGCTGCGCAAATGCTGTGGATTTGATCGACAACCGTATTCTTATCGCCCGCAACACCCATGGCATTGCGCAGTGATGTTAGTTTTTCTGACAATGTCTTCGGCTGAAGATAAAAAAGTAATGCGTAACTCGATGGCATGTGCGCCATAGCCGCGTGAAAGGTGTCGTCGGCTTCGAGGGTTGATTCTCGATTCTTGTCGCGGCCATCAGCTCGATCCAGAATTGCTTTCAGCACGGCGAGATCGTTCGAAGCGAAGAACCATTGCCCATCATAGACCTTCGCAATCTGGTTCGGCGCATCGCCGATGATCGAGATCCGATGTTGCTGGTACTGCTCGAATTCGACATAGGCGTCAGCGCGAACCAGGCGCGGTCCCCAATGTGATAACCATTTGTGGACGATCGCTTCGGCGGCGTCTTGGCTTCCGCGAAAACGGAAACCGCCTACAAAATGTGGGTCGTTGTTTTCGATCGAGGTGACAGCGGCGAATGCGTCCTTGAGGTTGAGCCGGTCGATCTCGCCCAGCGTGTCCGCGGCCGTGTCGCGTTGCGGAACTCTCGAGAGCGGTTTGTTCAGGAAATCCTGCAACGCCGGCTCCTGATAAAGCTTGTAGAGATCGGATTGGTGCCATTCGTCGCGCGTCCGATTAACATCCGGAAAATGCGCCAGCGCGATTGTTCCGCGCGGCAAGAGTGCGGTCACTGTCGCGTTTGGCGTGCGCTCGGCGCGTCGCAGTCCGTACAAAATCCCTACCGCCGCCAACGCGGCGATGAACACGAGAAGGACTAGGCGTTTCACGGGCGGTTACTGTAGCGGCGGTCTATGACCGTCGCTAATTAATCTCTTTCGATCGAAAAAGTGCGACGCTCACAGAGCGCCGCTACAACAAGTCAGGCCCGTGGATGAAATTGTCGATGCACCGCCTTCAACCGCTGCTGATCGACGTGGGTATAAACCTGCGTCGTCGAAATGTCGGCGTGGCCGAGCATCTCTTGAATGATGCGCAGGTCGGCGCCGTTGCTCAGCAAGTGCGTCGCGAAACTGTGCCGGAGCAAATGCGGATAAATATTCTTTTCCAATCCGGCGTGCCGCGCCTTTTCCTTTACGATCTGCCAGATCCGGGCGGTTGTTAGTTTCGTCCCGCGTTCGGACAGAAAAATCTCGCTGCCGCTGCGGCGCTTGATCAGTTTCGGCCGTTCGGTCGATAAATAGCACGCGATCGCTTCGCACGCTTTGCGCCCGACTGGAACGATTCGCGTTTTGTTTCCTTTCCCAATGACGCGAATCGTTCCTTCCTCTAGATAAAAATTTTCCAATCGCGCATTCGCCAGCTCGGAAATGCGCAGCCCGCTCGCGTAAAGCAGCTCGATCATCGCCCGGTCGCGCAAACCGTGCGGCGCCTTCGTGTCGATGCCGTTCAGCAACTGTTCGACCTGTATTTCGTTCAACGTTTCCGGCAAGTAGCGCTCGATTCGCGGCAGGCTCAGCGCTTCGGTAGGGTCGCGCTCGACCTCGCCTTTGCCGGCGAGAAACCGAAAGAAAATCTTGAGCGCGACCACGATCAGCTTGATCGACGCCGCCGAGAGTCCGGCCTTCTTTTTCTCCGCCAAATATTCGCTGATCATCGGCAGCGTCACCGCCCGCGCGTTATCGATCTTACGTGCGCGCCCGCACCAGCTCGCGAAATCGTTCAGCGATCGCTGAGTGGAGAGCTGGTAATTATCCGAAAGCCCGCGTTCGACCGCCAGATAGCGGATGAACGACTCGATCGCGCTTTCCACACGCGGAACATCAATTCGCATTCCGCATTCCGCAATCCGCAATTCTGAAATGTGACGAGTGACCAGTGAAAAGTTTGACTGATCGCTGATCTCTGACTTCTGTCCTCTGACGTCTGTTTTTGGGCGTCCCGGGCGTCCACGCGCGACGATTGACAATTGAAGACAAAATGTTCGATCATCTGTTCAGGATGAGCTTGGATTTGAACACCATTCTGAAGGATTGGCCGCACGAGAACCGCGCCATCAAAGTGCGCAAGGTCCTTGGATTGGATGGCCGCCAAAAATTGCAGCTCCGGATTGATCTCGGCGTGCTCCAAATGGAATTGACCGGCCGGCCCGACGGCGCTCGCCCGCACGGTTGCGAATCGCTCCTTACTTATCATCAACTTCGCGCTGCCCGCGCGCAGGCCCGCAGCGAGAATTACGAGCTCACTCCGGAACAATGCGCCGAGCTTCAGCAGGAGGGCATCCAATATTATCACCGCTATTTGAGTTTGTTTCAGATCAACGATTTCCACGGCGTCGTCCGCGACACCCAGCGCAATCTCGAGCTCTTCGATTTTGTCGATGCTCACACTGAGCGCGACGAGCTTTCCTGGACGCTCCAACAATTTCGTCCCTACGTCCTGATGATGAACACCCGGGCCAAGGCTTCCATTTTCCTCGGGCAGGGAAAATTTCCGGAAGCGATCGCCGAGATCCGGCGCGGGCGCGACTCGATTGCCGAGTTCTTTCAAAAATCGAACTTCCCCGAGCTGGCCGCGAAAAGTTCCGAGATCCATTTCCTGGAAGAATGGCTCAATGAAGTCAGCGCCAAACGTCCGCGCTCCAAACTCGAGCTGATGGAGAGCGAAATGGAAACCGCGGTCGCGAAGGAACTCTACGAACGCGCCGCCGAACTGCGCGACGCCATCAATCAGCTCAAAGCGGCTGAAGCCCGCGCCGACGCGCGTCATTCAACGGTTAACCGTTAATCGGTGCTGTGGTGGCAGGAGTCTCGCCTGCGGAACTAACAACGAATAACTGATAACCAATAACTGAAGTCCGATGTATCGGATTTCATCCGACATTTGTCCTTGTCGAATTGTTGCCATGTCGTTGAAATGGTGCGGTGAAAATTCTTCCCATCCTTGTCGCAACGCTTTTTCTGATAATCGGAACACCGCCATCGGTGCGGGCGAAATCGAAGAAAAGCACGCCCGTCCCAATTGATACGAGCGACCGGATCACTGCTCTGCATCTCACTTCGATCACGGTGACAATTTACGCGACGCACCAGTCTAAGGAATATAAAGTAATAGCTGGAACGAAGATCACCGTGAATGGACAACCGGCGCAGTTAAGCGGACTCGCGACCGGGATGGACGTTGTCGTCACGCCGGCGGCTGACGGAATAACTGCGGCGACGATCGACGCCAAAACGCCAAAGCGGTGACGCCAAACCAATAACAAAATCCCCCATGCGTCTCCTCCTGGAAACCGCGATTGTCGCCGCGCTAATTTACATCGGTTGGGCAACACCGTTCCGCGATTATTTTCCCGCCAGCATCAGCGGCATCGCCAAATCAAAGCCCGATGCGGCCTCGCGCCCGAACGCGACCGCTGTTTCGCAGCGACTTAATGCCAGTGCGGCTCCGCACTCGACATCTACTCCGTCCGGCGCCTGGATGTGGGACCCGAGTCACCACTCGGCGTTAGACCGGCCGACTCCGAAGCCAACGAAGCCGTAGCTTGTTATTCGTTCACTAACTCGAGTTGCTGATCAATCACTTCACCAGTGAACCGATCCATCGCGACGTGGAGCCAATACCGCTTTTCCCCTTGCACAATAAAATTATCAACGCTGGAGGCGACTGAGCTAAAGCGACCTGCCTGAGCAATTACATCGATCATAAGGTTCCACGTTCGGGTTTGCCCAACGTCAGACAGCGCCCGAATCACTGCTTCGCGTGCCTCCTTGCTTCCGAGAGCAGTAACAGATGGATTGGCGGCGAATCTAGTAACGAGTTCACTCTTATTAATCATCGGTTGGCTAGATGTCATCGCGATCAGGGCGTCAGCAACGGCATTGCGTTGCGTCGGATCAGTCGAATCAATGAGGGGCGTGCTGCTGTTAGTGTTCGTCGCAACTCCAGCGAGCACAGCGCGAAGGACAGGAGATTGCCTCGTATTCAATGAAACCTTTCCTGCGGTTATATCGGAGCGGAACACGATATTCGGCTCGAAAATTGTAAAAGCATCTAATAGCCCCGCGTCGGCTGAATCCGATGTCGTCAGATTTAGCGTCTTCCAAGGTTGATCGCGAAATATGGCACCAAGCTCGCCCGATGTTCTTATCTCTCGACTGAGAGCTGGCGGACGATCGGGGTTCGTCTTTGTTGAATCTGAGGGATTTGTTGGAAAGACTTCCGACGTGTCGCTTCCGCTGAGTATATCTCCTCCCCGGCGTACCCCATCCAAATCGCTGTAATTTGGTGCCGTCGTACCGTTATTCGCGATGTTTGCACCAGAAAAATTGCCAGTCACTCCCGAGAAACCAGAACCTTGTGGGCCGAGGCCAGTAATTACCTGAAAGCCTCCGTTCGTTGCTCCGCGATCCAAGGTCTCATTGTTGCCCCGGTTGAAATCGGTCGTGTCACCAGTTGCAGAAGCATGGGTTTCCCATGCTCCAAATCGCATGGTTCTCGGATCTAAAACCGAAAACTCAGGATCGTAGATCGAAGCCGAGCCCCAAGATGAGCCCCATAAAGTTGCTGGTTGGCAGATCGAAGTTACTGAGGAAACGTTCACCGTACAACCAGTCCACTTTTGATATGTTTTCCATGGTGTAGCTGAGTTTCCGAGAATCTGTACCTGCATCTCAAACGTAACATTATTGATTACCGGATAGGTTCGAACGGTGTTTGCCCTTGTAACCGTTCCCGTGGAATTGAAAACGAACGGGATGCCAAGTCTTCCGTTAGGAGCGTTTGGCGTGACTCCAGAATTAGGGGTGGACGACGTGGTTGGCGTGTCTGGTGTTGGGAAAAGTGTCGTCGTAGAAGGAACGAGTGTCAGATATGGCTGGCTCGAACTACCGGTGACCGTGGCAGAGGGAGCGGATGCCGTGCTGCTTTCAACGACGGCTGACGCTGTCCCGCTTGTCATCGCAAAGCGCACGGCAGGTATTGCTGTGCTTTGAGTTCCAACTGCGGCCGCATTTTGCGCGGGAGTCCAGAACGATGGAACAAGCCACGCGCCAAATACGGTACTCGGATTCCATCGCGGTTGGAAAACGAGCTTGTTTAGGTAAGGAAGATTCTCGATACCGGCGAATTCGGTACTCGCTAAGTAGATGAACGTCGGATTTTTGTCGGTGTCCCATTGATCGATGATGTTCGCTCCAATCTGGATGATTTGTGAGTCGGCACTTAAGGGTTGCTGGAAATAGCGCGTTTCAGCGTCTACGAAGGTCCTTGTACTTCCGGATCCAAGTCCAAGTGATCCATTTAAAATAAATGCTTTCAGGATTTCGAAAAAGTTTGGCTCTCTTCCCGCCGTTGCTACTTGATCCAAAGTTGCTATTGAGTTTTGGACCGTGGTACCGGTCGCTCCGACATAATTCCAGCGATTTACCGCTTGGCCAGTAACTGGGTCTGCTGACGTATCCCAAATGAGACCGAAGTCGCGTTGAACTGTCGTTGAGTTTGGACTTTGAAGAACACCGCCGACCAATATTGGGAACCCACCCGTGTTGACTCCAGTGCTTGACACGGCACTCAATCTTCGCAGCGGGAATCGGTATTTTATTAAAGGCTCGCCAACGACCGCTTGCGTTCCGTCCGCTCTCGTGAAAGCCGTTGCGACCCGAACATTTGGAAGAAATCGATTTGATGCAGACGCGCTGTCCCTGTTTGTGAAGTACGCGTAAACGTTTCCAGAACCATTGTTGCCTCCCATGTCGGCGGCATCCTGTGACGGAAACCATGACGGCGCGTTCAATTCTCGACTAAAATGCGTGAAATAAGGCAGCGCCGCTGTCGTTAAGTACGCATTTGACGCTTGAGTCGCGCGAATAAGATCCTGTCGAGAGTACGCGAGTGTCGTGCTGGTGCTGCTGCGAACGATAGGTCGCATGAACCCCGTATCGGTAAACGTCGTCGCCAGCGTTGTTACCGGCGTGTTCGGATAGCGCATAAAATCCAAGAAGAACGTACCGCTGCTACTTGTGCCAGCAGTTGGAAACTTCCATGTGTTTACAAACGTCTGCTGCTTCGTCTGTGTGAAGCCAGGTATTATCGCGCCTGAACTATCAAACAAATATGCGCCAGCCTGACTGCTCTTGAGTTGTTGAATTTGCAAAGCCGTTAACGCCGTCGAGAAAATAGGATAGCCGGCCACGTTGGCATCGAGAAGCCCACCTACGTCATAGACGTTAAATGCGAATCGGCCGATGACTGCATTGTCGTTTCCGGGGGTGTAGTCGCGAAAATTATTATTCCAACTCTGATTCGAAGCGATCCCTTGCCTGTCGATTAAGACCCATTGCGGAAGCTGGTCGGCTGCTGAAAATCCGGAACCCGTATTCAAAACCGGAGCATTCCAACGCGCGATGCTGACATTCGCATTATTCACGGATGCAATCGTCGTGTTAGTGCCACTGGATCCAGTAATTGCTGGCGTGCGACTGTAGCTAGTTGGAAAAAATCTCCCGGTCGACTGTTTGACGAGACTATTAAACGTTGCGTCGCTTAGCATGTCGTTGCGTGCTAACACGCGAGACGGAATGACACTTTGAGTGCTGGTTGGGCGGTAAATTGGCATCTGCTGAGAGGGTTGCAGAGTTTCGGATCCGCCAGCGATTTCAGCCTTCGCATCCGAAACAATGATCTGTGCGGATGTACGCGCGAGAGCATCAGCGCGGGCCGCGCTTGAAATCGAACTTTCCACGCGGCGGTTTGTTACCGCGCGCGAGAAATACGCGAGGACAACTACCGTGATTAGCGCGATCAGAGCCAATGTAATAAGAAGAACTGTCCCGCTCTCACTCGGAAAAATGACAATTCGCTTTTGAATGCTCACAAATGGACGCTGTAAAGCCGTTGGTAGAAACCAATGTTCTGTCGCACTGGCGGGAACAAATAGTTGGAGTCGCCTTGATTGTTCGATGTGAGGGTCGCAAGCTTTTGATTCCAGTATTCAGCCGGAGTCTCTCCATTAGCCGTCGGGCGGAGAATTTTCCCGCCAATCGTCGTCCAAAAAGTGTTGTCGATGTTATAGACAAGATTCCTCGTCTTTTCATCGAGTACGGCGACACCGACGATCAACGCTTTCACATATCTCGAATTCGCATCGGCAGAATTGAACGAAGAGAACGCGATCGCTACGCAAGTTCCTGTACTGGTATTCACGAAGAAGTTTCTGTACGATGGTGGCGTCTGCACAATGCTGCCGTCATCGAGGATAAAGCTGATATGTAAGCGAAAAATGCTGTTTGCAATGATCTGCCAGTCTAGGACGCGCTGATCGTTGCTTGATGGTGCAACTGTTAGATCATTTGGGATGCGAGCGTTGCCTGTTCCAAAGACATCCCAGAGATTGAAAGATGCTTTATTGGCACTGATGTCAGACGTGCTGAGGGTAAAACGCCCGTCTCCGCGGTTTAGACAAGGAACTGACGCGTTTGTCGTCCCCCCAACATATTGCGTGACCGGTCTTACTCGATAACCGATGAAGGCTGCGCGTGTGTCCGTCGTCCACGGATTGGTTTGTGTTGTCGGCCCGCGTGCACGCGAGCTGGTCGCAAACGCAATCGCCGAGTTTCCGGAAGTGCTCGTCTCGCTGTAGTAAAGCGCCGTGGCGCCGCCGCTGAGAACAGCACCCGAAAAATCATTACCGAAACGATCAAGGGCGATCCTAGCGAGCGAAGCAGTATCAAGCTTTTTATTGGAGGCAGTAATTGTCGCCGTTGTGCCGTTGAGCAGCTCTACGACACACACGAGAAGTAGAACGACAACCGACATCGACATCAGCAGTTCGAACAACGTGAAGCCATTCGCCACAGCGGTCCGAGCAATATCTTGTCGAAGCAATGGTTTACGCATCGATCACAAGGACGATTTCGGCGTGTAAGCGATCAAGGCGTCAACAAAACCTTGTCTTCCGCGCATTTGTGCCGGGCCCGTGGAGGCGCCATCGCTCGGTTTGTATGGCCATGCTACAGCCGCATAAATTCGAACCGCTTGCCCTTCAACTTGGGGCGGATAGACGCTCACGTACAATGTTTGCCGTTTTACAGTCGTCGTGTCGCTGCTTGGGATAATAAGTCCGGCCTCGTCTATGAAAATAGTGAGTGTCCATTCGGATTGTGTGACGTACACAGTGCGGGGGGTTACGGGATCATCCGAGAAATAACTGGGGAAAGTCCACGTCGCGTTGCCTCCTGCGCGACTAGTAAAGCGAAGCGATTCGGCGGCAGAAGTGACCATGTTCAAAGCCGTCACGGCGTGAGCCTCCTCTTGCGCGGCCTGCTGGGAATTTAGGCCGGTCGGAAGTAAAGCAACAACTGCGAGTAAACAGATGCTGATAATTCCCAACGACATGACGACCTCAACCATTGAAAAGCCGGAGCAAAGTTGAAGCTTCAACCGGCTCGAGGAATTCACTTTGCAAATTCTCACAGCGGCCGTGTCACGCGTAATTGACCCGTGCCACCGTAATAGCTGACTATCGCGCCATCAGAAGTCACCGCGGTCGTGCCATGAGTTTGTACTAACCCGATTGAGCTCGTTGTGCGAAAAAACACGGTCGGGTTAGAGCTATGCAAGATTTCCCCCTGTGGTGAAAGCGCGATTGCGGGACAACTGTTCAGCGTCGTGTCGTTGAATTGGCCCTGCAAATAAGTGGTGCTTGAATACGAAACCACATAATCAGAGTCATCGCTGATTGTTACATCCGCCGCGGAACGCACAACGGACGGGAGACTGCTGTAATTCGTCATTTGCACATTTTGAATCTTCACCAATTTGGAAATTGGACGCAGATTGGTAGATGCCGCATTGGAGCTACCGTCGATCGAAATTACTGCACCAATCCTCAACTCGGAATTGCCATCTGAATTAGTCGTATTTGCAAAACCGATATAAACGTAGCTCCGGGTAGCCATCGCTTCGGCACGGGCGAGTTCGAGAAAACCCGAAACATCATTAACGGCGCGACTGAAATTGCGGTTGCTATTGATGCCGTTGAACGCCGGCACAACGAGGACCATCAGAATCGCGATGATGGCGATGACGACGAGGAGCTCGAGCAGCGTAAACGCTGCGTGACGAGTGACCGCGTAAAGCTGCGCCACGCGGCCTGTCGGCAGTGACGAGTGACGAGAGCGGGAATTTCGGAATCGAAAAATGCAACGCGCGCGAATCAAAAGCACGAAGTTAAAAATACATTGTGAGGCGTGAATTGTGAATCGGGAATTCTGGTGACCGAATCTCTTCAACAAAAGGAAACAAAGGAAGCGAAGGCCCAGATGTGGGACTGATTCTTTGTTCACTTCGTTAACTTCTGTTCAAAACCTCCAGAATCTCTTCAACAAAAGGAAACGAAGAAAACTACGATCGGAATTTTGTGGTCGGAAAAAACTTTGTTCGCTTTGCCGCCTTCTGTTCAAATTTCTGACCTGTGATCTGTGACCTCTGGTCTATGGTCTGGTGTCAGTGGTTTCTCCTCGTAGTCAGTTGTCGACATCGACTTTTCTGTTTTTGTGGCTTCCCGGTGAGGTAAACATCAACAAGAGAGGGTTTTAGCAGGATTGAGAAATTCGCAGTTTTAAGAGGGAAAATGCCCGTACCCGAGGCGTAGGGGCATGCTTCTAGCTTTTAGAGTCCAGCGTGCTGGAACACACCTTGTCTGCCGAGGAGCATAGCCAAATTCTCCAAACGATCGAGATGTTTGAGGCAATCACTCAAACACAACCCGAGGATTATCAATCGCTCGAGATTTTAAGGGAGGCTTACACCAAAATCGGGCGTCACGACGAGGCGCTCCGCACGTCGCGGAAACTTGCGGAAGCATATTTCAACGCCGGCTCATACACGCCCGCGCTGCAGCAGTGCGAAATGATTCTGACCCGCGATCCGAACGCGCCGGAAATTTTGGCGATGCTGGGCGAGATCGAGCAACGTTTGCAAGCGTCGGGTCAGGCGATCGTCGATAAATCGAAAGCGACGAGCGGGCTGGTCGCCAGTCCGTTCACGCGCAACGATGGTAGGTTGATTTCGCCGAACGTCGAAGGCGCTCTGATCGATGTCGATCCTTCACGCGGCAAAGGCTTGGGCCGGATCACGAATTTGCACGAACGCGGCGACGATCATCTCGCGAAATTTTTGATCGTGCAGCAGCTCTTTGGCGAAGAGGAAGTGAACGCGGCGCTCGAGTCGGCCAAGAACGCGAACAAAGAGTTGATCGCGCACGCGATGGCGGTCTCGATGTTGGAGGAGCTTTGCAAAGATAAGCCGCTCCAGCTCGACGCCGTGCTCTCGGCATTGATCGACCGGACAAAATTTGCTTACGTGCCGCTCGAATATTACGACACCGACCGGCAGATCGCGCCGATGTTGCCGGAATATCTGACGCTCGGCCGTTTGTTCGTCCCGTTCGATCTGGTCAGCCGCACTATGATGGTGGCGTGCTGCAATCCGTTTGATTCCGCCGGACGCGACGCGGTGCAGCAATCGGTCGATTACACGGTTTCGTGGTACCTGGCGCGGCCAGAGGCCATTGTAAAAAGTTTGCAGTCCATTTACCGGATGGAGAGCAGGGCGTAACCGTTCATGAGAAGTAAATCTTTCGGCGAACGGATCGCAGACGTGTTGATTGAGGAGGGGCTGCTTCTGCCCAATCAACTCGAGGAAGCCATCGGTATTCAGAAAGCCGAAGGCGGCCGGTTGTTGAAAATTCTGACCGACCGGCAGTTCGTGACCGAGCAGGACATGGTCTTCAGCATGGGACGTTGTCTGAACACGCCGCCGGTGAATCTCGCGCGGTTGCGCGTGCCGGAGGAAGTGATGTCGCTCGTGCCGCGGGAGATGGCGAAGGCGAATCGGTTGGTTCCGATCGCGCGTCTGGATGGAAAACTTTTCGTGGCGATGGCCGACCCGACCAACGTGCTCGCGGTCGACGACCTGAAACGGCGCGTTCAACTCGAGATCGTTCCGATGATCGCGACCGAGCGCGCAGTGCAAGATGCGCTCAGCGGCGTGCACGGCACCGGCAACATGAGCCAGGTGATGAAGAAGGTCGCGGAGGAAGCCGCGCAATCGGCCGATGCGGTCGAAGTGCAGTCGGCCAAGCGCGAAGAGATCGACCTCGACCGTCTCGCGCACGACAGCGAAGACGCCCCGGTTATCAAGATCGTCAATTTGATCCTGGCCCAAGCGGTGAAGGAAAAAGCGTCGGACATTCACATCGAGCCGTTTCATAACACGCTCAAACTTCGTTACCGCATCGACGGCGAATTGATTCCAGCGGAGTCGCCGCCGAAAGCGTTGCAGCTCGCGATCACGTCGCGTATCAAAATTTTGGCCGGACTGAACATTGCGGAGCGGCGTATTCCGCAGGACGGCCGGTTCCGGATTCGCGTTCTTGGGAAAGAAATCGATTTGCGTATTTCGATTCTGCCGACGGCGCACGGCGAAAAGATTGTCATTCGTATTCTCGATAAATCGTCGCTCAGCGGAAGCATCGACCAAATGGGCATGGATCAGGACACGCTCTCCAAGTTCAAGAAGGCGATCGACGCGCCGCACGGAATGATTCTCGTCACTGGTCCGACCGGTTCGGGTAAAACGACCACGCTGTATTCGGTGCTGCACGAGTTGAACAGCCCCGAATACAACATCGTCACGGTCGAGGACCCGATCGAGTACGAGCTCGCCGGAATCAATCAGGTCGCAGTGCGGGGCGACATCGGACTCGATTTCGCTTCCGCGTTGCGCTCGATTCTGCGTCAGGACCCCGACATCGTGATGGTGGGCGAAATCCGCGACAACGAAACCGCGGACATCGCGGTGAAAGCGGCGCTGACCGGTCACCAGGTGTTGAGCACGCTGCACACGAACGACGCCGCCGGCGCGATCACGCGCTTGGACGACATGGGCATCGAGCCGTTTTTGATTTCCAGCTCAATTTTGATGGCGTGCGCGCAACGGCTCGTTAGGCGGGTCTGCACGAATTGTAAGCAAGAGTTCGTGCCCGAACCGGAAATGCTTGCGAAGCTCACGCTCGCCGAAAACAAAAATGCGGTTTTTTATCACGGAACCGGATGCGATCGCTGCAAAGGGCGCGGTTATCTCGGACGGGCGGCGTTAATTGAAGCGCTCCCGGTGAGCGAGGCAGTCCGCCGATTGATTATCAAACGCGCTTCGGCTGCGGTGATCAAAAACCAGGCGGTCACCGAGGGAATGAAAACTTTGCGAATGGTGGGAGTTGAGAAAGCGCTCGAAGGCGTGACCACGCTCGAAGAAATCTGGCGAGTAACGGCGGAGGACCATTAATCGCAATGACGATCCCTTTTCTCGATCTTTTCAAGAAACTCACCGGGCGCTTTGCATCCGTGACCACGGAAGCGGCTGCGGCTGCCGCACCGGCGCGAGTGGTCAAAAAACCTGCGGCCGAACGGTTGAGCAAAACCGTGTTGCCGCACTCGACGCGCTCGTTTTCGCCACCGGACCCGTTTCGGAGCGCGGCGGGCGCAACCTCCGCGCGGACCGGCACACCGTCGCTTGAACTCGGCGCCCGCAAAATCACCGCTTCACCAAGAAAACCTCAATCGGGTTATCTGCCGCCGGCTCTTGCGCGTGCACTCGAACCGAAACTGGAGCGCGCCATCTCGTTGCGGATCGCAGATTTCATCGATGGCGTCCCGGCTGGTTATATTAAGCCGGTCGAGATCCTCGACGCGGCCGCGCGCGTTTCGTTGAAGGCATCCGAGATTGAAAAGGGAATGCCGGAGAAAAATCCGACCATCGCGCTTCCCAGCCTTTATCAACAGGTGCCGGAAATTTTCCTGCGCGGCGTCCGACCGGACGATAACACCCGCGTCGCGCTCCCGTATGAGAAAGTGCTCGAGCAATTCAAGAGTGCGCACGTCCGCGAAGATCAGATGCGCGATCCGGCCGTTCCCCAACTCGACACGCCAATTCTGAAAGCGACGATCCAGGATTCGGAACGTTTCGGAACCAAAATCGAGCCGATCGAAACTTCAGCGTTTCCGGCCGTGCCGATGAAACCGGCAACCGCGGAATCAATTGCCGCCGCGGAACCAGAAGCGACCGTGCAACAAACGACAAGATCGACATCAGCTGGTCACCCGGTCGTTTCACTTTATTCGCCGGAGCTCAAACCGAAAAGCGAGCCGCCGGGTCCGAGCCAGACTGAGCTGAAAATCCCTTTTGATACTTCGCCGAATGGAACGGGTGCGTCCGCATCCGAGAGAGTTCCAGCCTCTAGCGGGCCGCCCGTTCCAACTCCTTTGCCGTTCACGCCCGAGCTGGCGAAAATACCGTTTCAACTGCCGGCCGAAAAGCCGGTGGTGCCGCCAACAAAAACGCCGGCATCGCCACTTGTCTCCAAGGCCGCAATTTCCGCGCCGGCGAAAGACGAGACGCCGATCACGCTTTCGGTGAAAGCAGTGCTGCAAAATCTACCCGCCTTTCAATTGCACGGAGATGTCTCCGCCGTTTCAGACGAAGACCGGCTGAAGTTACCGCTCACGCTGATCGAGACCCAGCTCGCCAGCGGTCGGATATCGATTGCGCCGGATGTTTTCCAAGCGGCGTTGCCGGAAAAACACCGCGACTTGTTTCAGTGCGATGAAGCCAAGACGCCGGTGGCGTTGCCGCTCGAAGAAGTGCTGAAGAATCTGCCGGCGACGATATTAAAGCTTCGCGACGATCAGGAAGGTTTCGCGCCCGACAAGGATTTCGAGACGCCGTTCTCGATCAAAGCAAAAGAGGACGCGCAACGTTTCGCGCCCGACAAGGCGCCAGCGGAAAAAGTTTCCGACAAAGCGAAGGAGCAGCCGGTGGTCGAAGCGAAGATCGACATCGCGCGTGTCGCCGAGAAAAAGATCGATCCGAAAGAAGTGGTTGCTCAAGCGAGCGCTCTGGCGGGCGTGAAAGGATGCGCGATTACATTTTCAGACGGTTTGAGTTTGGCCGGAGAATTGCCCAAGGAAATCGCCGCCGAAGGTTTGTGCGCAATGGCCCCCGCGATTCTGGAACGGATCGCTCAGCATGTGCGCGAGACGAAGCTCGGTTCGCTGGTGTCGGTGACGCTTTACACCAGCGGCTCGGCGGTGAGTTTTTTTGCGCAACGGAACATTTGTCTGACCGCGTTGCACGCTGAGGGGTCGCTCCCGCCCCAGACCCGCACCCAAATTGCCGAACTGGTGGAGAAACTTTCGCGCACTTACGCGCAGCCGGAGATCCCGCATGTCGATCATTAATTACGCGAGCCGCGAGATTCAGTTCAAAATCGTTTATTACGGTCCGGCGTTGTGCGGCAAGACAACGAACCTGAGTTATATTCATCAGCGGATTAATCCGCTGAATCGGGGCGATCTGGTTTCGCTCGCCACCGCCACCGAGCGCACGCTTTTCTTCGATTTCCTTCCGCTGAACGCGGTCGTGATCAAAGGGTTCGTGACCAAGTTTCAGCTCTACACCGTCCCCGGTCAGGTGATTTACAACGCCACCCGGCAACTGGTTTTGCGCAGCGTGGATGGATTAGTTTTTGTGGCCGATTCGCAATGGGAAAAAATGGAGGAGAACGTCGAGAGCTTCAAAAATTTGAGCGACAACCTCGCGCTCCAAAATATGGCAATCGAAGAGATCCCGTGCGTGCTCGAATACAACAAGCGCGACCTCCCGAATATCGCGCCGGTCAATTACATGGAATACGTCTTGAACAACCGGAGGAAGCGACTCCAAAGCTTCGAAGTGATTTCGAGCTCCGGCCAGAATGTGTTCGCCGCCTTAAACGCGGTCTCGCAGATTCTGCTGCACAAATTCAGCAAGCAGAGCGAAGCGTCACAAGGCGCCCCATTGCCGGTGGCGATTCCGGTTGAACCAACCACAGGGAAAACGCAAAAACTTTCCGCATGAACGCGATCCCGGTCCTGACAATCGAAGATGTCGCGACGCTGGACGGCGTGCTCGGTGACTTTCTAAAGAAAACCGAGGCCGACCTAACCGTCGTGATTGATCGCGGCGGCAATGTCATTTCGCAGTGGGGCGACATGGACGTAATGGACGTGACCGTGATTGCGGCGCTGGCCGCCGGCTCGTTTGCCGCCACTCGCGAGCTCGCGCGCCGCATCGGTGAAGTTGAATTCAACGCGCTCTATCATCAGGGCAACGGCAGTCACATGTTCATGAATTCGGTCGATGACGAAACAATCATGATCACGGTGTTTGGTTCGCGGACAACTGTTGGTTTGGTTCGCTTTTACTCGACCTCGACTGCGCAGAACGTCGCCGGTGTTCTGAAATTGCTCCGGCGCACGGCGCACGGCTTTTCATTCGACGCGAAAGACATTTCGGCGGCGCCGGTATTTGTCGATCCATAATATTGCGGACTCAGGGCCGCAGGCTTCTCTTCCTCTTCCGCTTAAATCTTAATCTGCTCTTTTTCAATACGAAGAGACAAAAGGTAGCGGAAGATTACAAAACAGAAAAGGGACGGACCTTTCGATCCGCCCCCTCCCTGCCTACGAGCTTCTCCTAGCTCTTGTTTTGGGAAATCAATGTCCTGATTGGTTTTGTGAAACCACTTCGTTCAGTTTGAAGATGGGCAGGAACATCGCGATCACGATGCCGCCGACGATCACGCCCAGGAAAACGATTAGCATCGGCTCGATCAAAGAGGTGAGAGCGTCGAGCATCGCCTCGATTTCTTCGTCCCAGAAATCGGCCATTTTCTCGAGCATATTGTCGATCTTGCCGGTAGCTTCACCGGCGGAAACCATTCGCAGGAGCATCGGCGGGAAGATCGCCTTCTTCGACATCGCGACCGACAGGTTGTCGCCTTTTTCAACGTCTTCGCTTACGCCTTTGATGCTTTCTTCGACAACGTGATTACCGGACGTTCCGCCGACGATATCGAGAACTTCAAGGATCGGGACACCGCTACGGATGAGCTGGGCGAAGGTGCGCGCAAAACGCGACATGCAAATCTTATGCACTAGTGGCCCGAATACGGGCAGCTTCAGTTTCCAACGGTCGGCCAGTTGTTTGCCGCGGGTGGAGCGCAGAAAGGTTCGGATTCCGAAAAACAGGGAACCGATTCCGAACAGGAGGAAATACCACTCACCCCGGACAAAATCGGAAACGTCGATCAGGAACTGGGTTGGGGCCGGCAGCTTGGCGCCGAAATCCTTGAAAATTTCACCGAAGATCGGCACGACGCGAACAATGAGAAATGTGGTGATGGCGAATGCGATGCAAACCACGATGACCGGGTAGGTCATGGCTGATTTGACTTTCTTGCGCAAACGGGCGCTCGCTTCGAGGAATCCGGCGAGGCGCTCCAGAATTTCCGCGAGCAAACCGCCGCTTTCGCCCGCTTTCACCATGCTAACGAAGAGTCGATTGAAAACGCGCGGATGTTTCCCGATTGATTCATGAAATGTTTCGCCGCCTTGCACGCGGGTCGTTACATCGCTGACCACGTGACGCAGGCTGCGTTGGCGCTTGGGATCGCACTGGTCGTAAAGCGCGGTCAATCCTTGGACCAATGAAATGCCGGCCTCAATCATGGTGGCGAGCTGTCGGGTGAAGAGAACCAGATCGGTTTCTCGTACCGACCAGGTTTTCTTGCGTGAGCGGCCGGCGACCGCTTTCTTTTGGAGCGACAAAACCATCAGGCCGCGGCTCATCAGACTAGTGACGGCGTTGTCTTCGTTTAGGGCGTCTTGGATACCCGAGACGATGCGGCCGGAGGCGTCTCGAGCTTGGTAGGCGTAGGTGGTCATGTTATAATTTCTATAATCACTAAAGCACCTATAGTGCCACCGCCTTGCCTTCTCTCTTAAATCCCTCAATCTTAGCCCCGTAATGCCTGTCGCTTGCGACCTCTTTCAACCCTCTCCGGGCCTCTTTGTTTGGCAGTATTACGACGCCGCAGTAAAGGCCGAACTCTCTTCCAGTGCGATCCTGGCCTCCGGAAAAATTTACCTCGTCGATCCAATCTTATTGGAGGCTGCTCAGCTCGACTGCCTTCGCCAGAAAGCCCCCCCGGCTGGCATCATTGTCACGAACGCCAACCATGCGCGGGCCTCTGCTTACTATTCGAAAGAGCTTTCGGTGCCGATTTTGGCGCAGCGTGCCAGTTTTCGAGGTAAGAAGCCGCCGCAGTTTGTGGAAATCACCGGTGGCAGAAAGATTTGCGATGACCTGGACGTGATTGCAATCGAGGGCGCCGTGGCCGGCGAGATCGCGGTGTATGATCCCTTGAATGGCGGGACGCTCATCATTGGCGACGCTTTGATTAACTTCGATCCTCTCGGCCTGACCGTTCTTCCGCGGAAATATTGCCTGAACGAAAGACAACTTCGGCAATCGCTGTGGGAACGTCTGACTCGGCCAGCAGAGCGAATGCTATTCGCCCACGGCACACCGATTCTTTCCGGCGCCAATGCGCATTTGCGACGGTTGCTGGAAAGTGATTTCTAGGTCGCCTTGTGAATTTGGAAGATCGACATTTTCGGAGCCAAAAACGATCGGGCAATGCGCTGGAGCGCTTCCTGCGGTTGATTCGATTTTCGCACACGGTTTTCGCGCTGCCGTTTGCTCTTGGTGCGCTCGTTGTGGCGGCGAATGGCTTGCCCTCATCCCGAACATTACTTCTGGTCCTCGTCTGCATGATTTCCGCGCGCACGGCGGCCATGCTTTTCAATCGCTTCGCCGATTGGTCGCTCGATCAACGCAACCCGCGCACGGCTTCAAGGCATTTGCTTCTCTCAAAATCGGCGGTCGGCGCATTGCTCGCCGTCAGTTCGGCCGTTTTCTTGGCGTCAGCCGCTGCGATCAATTGGTTGACGTTTGTGCTCTCGCCGATTGCGCTCGCGATCGTGTTCTTTTATTCGCTGACCAAGCGCTTCACCGCTGCGACCCATTTTTTTCTTGGGCTAGCGCTGGCGATTTCTCCAATTGGCGCGTGGATCGCTCAACGAGGAGATGTCGATCTTGCGCCATTCGTTCTGGCCCTGGGAGTCGTCTGCTGGGTGGCCGGATTCGATCTGATCTACGCGACGCAGGATTTTGAATTCGACCAGCGCGAAGAAATTCGTTCGCTTGTGGTAAACCTTGGTATCGCGCGCAGTCTTCGGCTGGCGCAATTGCTCCACCTGTTGCTGCTTGCCGCGCTTATCGGCTTCGGTTTGGTAGCGAAGCTCGGACCAATTTATTTTTGGACGATGCCTTTGGTCGCAGCTGCTCTCATTTATGAACATCGCAGCGCGCGATCGCTCGACCTGGCCGGGATCAATCGCGCTTTTTTTCAGAGCAACGCTTTTGTCAGCGCCGTCTTTTTAATCGCGGTTTGTTTGGACCGGCTTGTCTGACTCCGTGCTGTTTACGGGTGCCGGTAAATGCCAGTCCGGCTCGGACTCACATCGCGTTCAACTGCGCGACGCGCTTCTCGTGCCGGCCGCCTTCGAACGGCGTTTCGAGCCAAACCCGCACAATTTTCAATGCGAGATCTTCAGGGATCATGCGCTGGCCGATCGAGAGCACATTTGCGTCGTTGTGCTGGCGCGACAGCCGCGCCGTCTCCTCGTTCCAACAAAGCGCGCAACGGACAAGATGAACTTTATTCGCGGCCATCGCTTCGCCATTGCCCGATCCGCCAAAAACGATGCCGCGCTCGCATTCGCCGCGCGCAACCGCTTCCGCTGCCGGGCGAATGAAAAGGGGATAATCGACCGGATCTTCATTGAGAGTGCCGTAGTCTTTCACTTCGTGACCGAGCGAGGTCAGGAGTTCCTTCACCTTTTCCTTGTAACGAAAACCGGCGTGGTCGGTGCCAAGTGAAATTTTCATTTCTGTCCGCTTTGCTACTGGAGGCTAACTATCGTTGTCGAGCACAACTGTTAGCTTCCATGCAGCTTCGCCAGCTGGCTCCAGATTTCGCGCTCGCGCTCGGATAATTTTTTCGGAATATTTATTTGCACGACGACGTAGAGATCGCCGCGTTTTCCGGAAATGCTCGGCAGGCCTTGTTCGCGCAATCGAAATCGCTGGCCGCCCTGCGTCCCGGGCGGAATTTTCAGGCGAACTTTTCCTTCGAGCGTCGGAACTTTCAGCTCTGTTCCCAATGCTGCTTGCGATGGCGGGATCTTCACCTCGTGAATGAGATCGCTGCCCTCAACTGAAAAATCTGGATGCTTCGCCAGACGCACCCGCAGAAAAAGATCGCCACTTTTTCCGCCGCGCGCGCCTGCTTCGCCCTGACCGGCGAGGCGAATGCGCTGTCCTTCGTGCACGCCGCGCGGAATCTTCACCTGATAATTCTCGACTTTGTTTGAGCCGGCGCGACGAAGCGAAACCGTGCGGGTCGATCCGTGTATCGCTTCTTCAAGCGTGACCAAAATATCGGCTTCAACATCGGCTCCTCGTTCGGCCGTTGCTTCGCGCCCGCCGAATCCGCCGAAAGCCGATCGCCCGCGCCCGCCCCCGAAAAACGCCTCAAAGAAATCGCTGAACCCCGTCCCGCCGAATTCAAATTGCACGCCGCCACCGCCATCGCCGCCCCATTGGTGAAATCCTCCGCCAGGTTGACCTCCCCATTGCGGCGGCGGTTGGAATCCCCCCGGTTGGTTCCAGTCGGCGCCGAGCTGATCGTATTTCTTGCGCTTCTCCGGATCGCTCAGAACTTCGTAGGCTTCATTGATCTGCTTAAATTTTTCCTCGGCGACTTTTTTGTCTTTGGCGACGTCGGGATGATATTTGCGCGCCAATTTCCGAAATGCGCTTTTGATTTCGTCATCGGTCGCGGTCTTGGAAACGCCGAGCGTTTCGTAATAATCTCTGAACTGCACTGCCATCGGGCCTCAACCTTGTGCCGCCGTGCAATTCGCGCAACCTTCTTGCACGATGCGCGAGCTCGGAAAATTTTTGGTCATCATCGGTGGAGTTGTCGTTTTGCTCGGCGCGATCCTGTGGAGCGGCTTCGCTCCCAAATGGCTCGGACACTTACCGGGTGACATTCGGATTGAACGCGAGCATTCCGTTTTTTATTTCCCAATCGTCACCTGCATCATCATCAGCATCGTGCTGAGTCTCCTCTTCTCGATCTTTCGACGCTGATGGCAGCGTCGGTTAAACAACAGGCGTTAGATCGACATATCGCGCGGCTGCGAAAATGTCGGCGATGTCCGCGAATGAAATCGACCCCGGTGTCCGGTGGCGCGGTTGTCAGCGAAGTGATGTTGATCGGCCAAGCGCCTGGGCCGCGCGAGCCGATGTTGAAACGCCCATTCGCTCACACGGCTGGACAGACACTTTTCCGCTGGTTCGAGCAATTCTGCGGGATGAATGAAGCCGCCGTGCGAACGAAAATTTATTTCGCGGCCGTTTGTCGCTGCTTTCCCGGCAAATCTCCCGGCGGAACGGATCGTGTGCCTGCGCCGGATGAAATCCGCAATTGCTCTTCCTGGATGAACGACGAAATCAAAATTCTCCGGCCGCGTCTCATCATTCCAGTTGGGCGATTGGCAATCGCGCAATTCATCGAGTGTACGAAATTAGAAAACGTGATCGGCCGCAAGTTTCGCGCGCAGCGCGCCGACCAAACTTTCGATCTAATCCCGCTGCCGCATCCCTCCGGCGCTTCACCGTGGCACAAAATCTCGCCGGGAAAACAATTGATGGGAAAAGCGATGCGCAAAATCGCGCGACATCCGGCGATCAAGCAGCTCGCACAACGGTCACAACGCTAAAATTCTAGTGCTCCTATGTGTCCTTCGTGGACTTTGTGCGAGAATCTCCCGTGAACGTTCCAACCCGCGCTGAAATTCCCGAGTCCGACAAGTGGGACCTGGCGCATCTGTTCGCCGATGTCGGTAAATGGCAGGAAGATTTCAAGTGGGTGCAGCAAACCTATCCGCGAATCAAGGAGTGGAAGGGCAAGCTCGGGAAGTCGGCGAAAAATCTGGCGGAGTGTTTGGAATTCGAGAAGGGGCTCGATCTGAAACTGGAACGGCTCTATCACTTTGCCTCGCTCCAACTGGCGGAGGACAGCGCCAACACTGAGTACCTCGCGCGCATCGGACAGATTCAGAATCTGTTCACCAAAATCGGCGAAGCGTTCGCATTCGTCGTTCCCGAAATCCAGGCGATCGATGATGAGACGTTCGCGAAGTTCAGTGCCGATCCAGCGTTGGTCGATTGGCAGATTAGATTACACAAAATTCGCCGGCTGAAGCCGCACGTGCTGTCGGAACCGGAGGAACGAATTCTCGCTCTGGGTGCTGCCGCGTTGAGCGGTTATGACGACACCTTTTCACAACTGACCGACGTGGACATGAAGTTTGGTGTGCTGGTCGATGACGCCGGCCGCGAAAAACCGCTCACCCAAAGTTCGTTCAGCTCATTTTTGGTGAAGCGCGATCCCGGACTCCGCAAACGCGCGTTTGAGCAGTTCTACACTGAGTTCCAGGACCACCAATACACGCTCGCCAGTTCGCTCGCGTATTCGGTCAAAGCCGATGTTTTTCGCGCGCGCTCTCGAAATTATTCTTCGTCACTCGAAGCTGCCTTATTTCCGGACGATGTGCCTGCTGCGGTTTATGAAGGGTTGATCAAATCGGTTCGCGCGAGTTTGGCGTCGCTATTTCGCTATTTTGAACTACGACGGCGCGTGCTCGGCTTGAAGGAACTTCATCACTACGACACCTACGTGCCGATGGTGGCTGAGATTGAGACGCACATTTCGTTCGATCAAGCGGTCGAACACGTGGTCACGGCGTTGCGGCCGCTCGGCAAAGAATATGTCGATGTGCTAGAAGCCGGTTTGCGTGGCCGCTGGTGCGATCGTTACGAAACGAAAGGCAAACGCAGCGGCGCGTTTTCATCCGGAAGCTACGGCGCGCCGCCTTACATCCTGATGAATTACAAGGAAGACGTGTTTGCCGACGTTTACACGCTCGCGCACGAAGCCGGCCATTCGATGCACACCTGGCTCTCGCAAAAATCGCAGAAGTATCAGGATTATGATTACCCGATTTTCCTGGCCGAAGTGGCGTCGACCTTCAATGAAGAATTGCTTACTCATCATCTGCTCGAGCAAACGCGCGATCCGAAAATGCGCGCTTACATTACGAATCGGCAAATCGATGACATTCGCGGGACACTTTTCCGGCAGACGATGTTCGCCGAATTTGAGAAGGTCATCCACGAGATTGAAGAAAGCGGCGACGCGCTAACGCTGGACACTTTCAAGTCTGAGTATCACAAATTGCTCGCGGCCTATTTCGCGGAAAATTTCGTGCTCGATCCTCAGCTCGATTTGGAATGTCTGCGCATCCCGCATTTTTACGGCGCGTTTTATGTTTACAAGTACGCCACCGGAATTTCCGCCGCGGTTGCGCTTTCTGAAAAGGTTTTGCGCGGCGATGCTGGTGCAATCGACGCTTACCTCGGGTTTCTGAAATCGGGCGGCTCGACGTTTCCGCTGGAAACATTACGAGCAGCCGGGGTCGACATGACGACTCCAAAGCCGATTGAGAGCACGTTGCAGTTGTTCCAGCGCCGTCTCGGCGAACTGGAAGAACTTCTTCTGTAGCCGCCTCGCTCTGGCGAGGCGCTTCTTACACAATGTCCGACACGGCGAAAGAGCGCCGTGGCTATAGCCGTTGGCAAGGTCTTTGCTTAAAGCCATGGGTGGACTTCGAATGGCGATTGCGGGCGGCGGCCGGATATGCCGAACTCGGCATGAATCGCGAGTCAATCGCCGAGTTAAACGCGATCGACACACCGTCGCAAATCCGCCCGGAGGTCCTGCAATTGCGACTCCACCACCTGATGCGGGAGAAGAAATGGGCGCGCGCGTTGGCGGTCAGCCGGAAGCTTTGCCAGGTCGCACCGCATTGCAGCGCTGGATTTCTTCATGCGGGGTTCTGTTTGCACGAACTCGGCAAAACTGCGCAAGCCAAGAAACTTCTTCTGAAAGGGCCGGCCACACTGTTACGCGAGCCGATTTACTACTACAACATGGGGTGCTATGACGCGCTTCTCGGCAATCCGAAATCGGCCCAGGTCCATTTGCTCACCAGTTTCAAAATGGATCCGTCGTTTCGCGACATCGCGAAAAAGGATCCCGACCTCAAAGCGGTCCAGGAATTGATCTAGGTGGAACGGCTTGTCCCCAAGCCGTTACTAATCTAGGCGGCGAAGTCGCATTTATTCTTAGCAACGCGTTGAGGACAACGCGTTCCACTTTAGCGTAGTTCATGCAACTGGACGCAGACGAACTACGCGCACGTCTCGCGCCGTTGTTTCAAGAGAATTTCGACAAGTTCGGCGAGCTCGGTGCAGCCGTTTCCATTTGGCAAAACGGAAAACCGCTACTCGATCTCCACGGCGGATTTCGTGATGCACGTCGGGAACAACCCTGGACAGAAGACACGATTGTTCTGATTTGGTCGGCGACCAAAGGACTCGGCAGCGCGTGTCTGCTGCATGTTCTGCAGGAACAGAAGATCGACATCGAACATCGGGTAGCTGAATTCTGGCCGGAGTTTGCGCAAGCCGGGAAAGAAAAAATCACCTTCGCGCAACTGCTTTCCCATCAAGCGGGGCTCGCCGCGCTCGATAGCGAGGTCGACATCCTCGATTACGCGGCGGTGATCGATGCTCTTGAAAAACAACAACCAAACTGGCCACCGGGAACGGCGCACGGTTATCACGCGCGCACATTCGGCTTTCTCCTCGACGAACTCGTCAGGCGAATTTCCGGAACAAAATTAGCCGAATATTGGCGAAAAACTTTCGCCGAACCTCTCGATCTCGATCTTTGGATTGGTTTGCCGGAGAAAGAAAACGCGCGCGTCGCGACAATGTATGCCGCGCGGACCGGCAAATCCCGGGAGCCGAAAGAACGCCAGTCCGGCTCGGACTTTTATCGCGATCTGACGAAGCCGGGAACTTTTGCGCGCAAAGTTTTTACTTCGCCGAGCGGGCTGCACGCTGTCAGTGAAATGAATAAACCGGAAATCCGCGCGCGGCCGATCGTTTCCTTTAGCGGAATCGGAAGCGCGCGTTCGCTCGCGAAATTTTATGCAATGCTCGCGAACGGCGGGTCCGAGCCGGACGGGCCTTTGACAGAGTCCGGTCACGGCCGGCGATTCTTTTCTGACCAAACACTGGGCTGGATGAAAACGACGCTCACCGATGGCATGGACCGCGTCTTCCAAATTCCAACTGCATTCTCGGCTGGTTTCATGAAAGGTTCGCGCGCGAACTTGACTGGTTTAACCAGTCAAGTTTCAAAGCGCCTACTGTTTGGAAATTCGGCCGCGGCTTTCGGGCATCCCGGCGCGGGCGGGAGTCACGCTTTCGCCGATCCGGAAAACAAAATTAGTTTTGCTTATATGATGAACCAAATGGAGCAATCGGTTCTGCCCAACGAAAAATCGCTTCGACTCCTCGACGCGATCTATCGCTAGAGCTGCTGCGGCATTCGGACCGAAACTTCTTTCATTGCCGCGGGTTTTCTTTTACTAAGGAGTTAATATGAAGATCTGCCCGTTTCCCTCTGCCGTTGCTCTTGGTTGCGTCGCGTTATTTGTCAGCGCCTCAGCAGTGTGCGCGCAATCAGTCAGCGTCTCGATTTCGCCATCGACCATCACGAACGAAGGAGAAGAATCGACGATCACTCTAACGGTCTCGCCTCCGCCTTCGCGCAACATCGCGGTCAATTTAATAATGACGGGGACGGCTGCACTCGGCGGTGATTATGTTCTGATCGGCGATTTCAACAGAGCCGGCCAGGTAATCATTCCCGCGGGTCAATCGACATCGACAATCACATTGCATTCGCTCTATGACGACGACGGTCGTTTCAACGAAACGGCCATCGCTAATATTGTCGGCGGCAGGCGATATCGGGTTGGCTCTCCGTCGCACGCGCAAGTGACGATCGAAAACAAACCGTGACGCGGCCGCAGCTGGCACAGGTGATTTATCTTGTAGCGGCGCTCTGCCAGTGCCGCCACGAGCAACTCTGACCGTAGGGCAACGCCTTGTCATTTTAATTTTGATTGCGGAAAAAGGTTTGACCAGTCGAACTCTGCCTGCTAATAGCTCACGCTAATTGGATATCGAGACCCGCTTCCTCCGGAAATGAAACTTCTCCTAAAGCGGGTTAGACAAGCAGGCGCTAGTAGCTCGCGTGGCGCGCTGTTCATCATTTTCTTTTGCATCTGTATAATTTTTAGCGCGCTCTTTGGTGCGCGAAACCCTGCGCCGCAGAAAGCTGGCACGACTGTGATCAGTAAGCCGCTCGTTGCGGCACCGACTCCGGTATCGGCGGTGTTATGCGCGTCTCCAAATTGGACAAAACTTTCACCTACCGGAACGGCGCCAGACATCAATTCGCAACAGTTCGTCTCTGACGGCAAAGGAAACCTGATCATGTTCGGCGGTTGCGGTCCGACGGCTTGCAATGGCTCGACCAATACATTCGTCTTGCGTGACGCGTTCGGCGTTGCCGGATCAACTCATTGGGTTCAGCTCTCGCCGACCGGCGGGCCGCCGGGCGCACGCCATGCGCATCTCCTCGCGTATGACTCAGGTTTGAACGAACTGATTGCCTCGGGCGGATGCGCGGGCGGGTGCACGCCGTTGGCGACCGACATGTGGAGTCTTTCGAACGCCAATGGCCTCGATCAGACCACGACGCCAGTCTGGACAAGCCGAGGCACAGCTCCGAACTCGGGATTTGGCAGCGGTCAATTTGGCGCCGTCGATTCCACAAATCACGTGCTGATGATTTTCGGCGGCCAGAACGGCGGAGGATCCGGCTGCAGCACATCAGGAGCTACCGAAACGGTCAACACATCGACCTTTGCGGTCGCCACACTTTCAACAACTGGCGGACCACCGGGAGAAAGATATTTTCCAAAAGGCGGCTACGACCCGGCAACGAATCAACTTCTCATTTCGAATGGATCAAGCTGCTCGGACAACGATCTCTGGGGTCTATCGAACGCGAATGGGACCGGAGGTTCGAACACTTGGAATGATCTGCTCGCTCAAGGAGGCGCGAATCAACCGCCGGTCGGCGCCTTTCCGGCGGTTTATAGTCCCGAACGCAATGCCGTTTTTCTAATAGAACAAGCCGACACGTCGAACCCGCCAAACCTCTGGCAGCTTTCGAACGCGAACGGGTTTGATTCGAACAACGTTGCCACGACTCCAGTATGGTCGAAGACAACACCAAGCGGAGCGCCAGCAACCGGATCATTCGGCGGAATCGCCTATGATTACGGAAGCAACCGTCTGGTCGCTCAGGTTTTTCAAACGAGCAGTGTCGAATACTGGATCATCAGTTGTTCGTCGCCGGCTCAATGTACAACTCAACCGACCGGAATGGTGAGTTGGTGGCCGGGTGAGGGGAACGGCGACGATATTGTTGGTCATTACAATTTATCTCCCTCTTCGCCTGGCTACGGAAGCGGTAAAGTAGGACAGGCTTTCAGTTTCAACGGCAGCGGTTTCGCGAGCGCCGGAGATCCCCCGGGTTTGTCTTCCATCGGCGGACAAATTACACTCGACGGCTGGGTCAATCCCTCGGCTGGAAATGACGCCGTTTATTTTGGCAAGTCAGTGGCGTTTGGGAACGACTACTGTTTATTCCTGCTGTTTGGACAACTTGCCGGATCAATCAAGACCAACAGCGAGCAATTTGTTTATACTGGTTACGTCCCGCCGCAAAACACCTGGACTCACGTGGCTCTGACTTACGACGGGGCTTATATGACGGTTTATGCGAATGGTATCGCGCTCGCGAGCGCGCCGAAGACGGGCACAATCTCTGACTCAGGTGCTCCGTTTGGCATCGGCGGCAGGTCAGGCAACTTGCTCTTCAGCGGTCTGATCGATGAAGTGGAAGTCTTCAATCGCGCGCTGAGCCCGAGCGAGATCGAAAAAATCTATCTCGCCGATAGCGCCGGTAAATGTCGATCCTGCGTAACACCGCCATCTGGTATGCTCGCTTGGTGGCCGGGGGACGGAAACACGAAAGACATTCAAGGCGGCAACAATGGCGTGCTGAAAAACGGCGCGACGTTTGCCACTGGCGAAGTCGCTCAAGCATTCAGCTTCGATGGCACGGACGATCAAGTCTTAGTTCCGAACACGGCGAACCTCCAGTTCACACCAGCGACTCCGTTTTCAATCGACGCATGGGTCTACGTCTCAACGAATGTTACGGTCAACGATGGCGCAGCCTTGATCACCAAATGGGGAACGCAGACCGGGGAATTCGGCTATGCCCTTGCTCTCAATTACGTTGCTACGAGCGGTGGGCCTTTCGAGTTCATGCTCGATCACTACGGCGTTAGCCGCGACTACGCCATTGGCACCACGATTCCGCAGCCCAACACCTGGTACCACGTGGCCGCGACCTACGACGGCGCCACCATGCGCTTGTTCGTAAATGGAGTATTGGAGACGTCCACCACGCGGACGGTCGGCGGCAACCCGTCATCATCTTCATTCGAAATTGGCAACTCCACTATCCTCACGAACTCCGGTAATCCTTTGCCGCGCTTAATCGACGAAGTTGAGATCTTCAAGCGCGCGCTGACCGCCGACGAGATCCAATTCATCTACGACGCCGGCAGCATAGGTAAGTGCAAGCCAGAGTGTCTAGCCCCGCCTTCGGGCCTGATCGGTTGGTGGCCGGCTGACGATACCGCGATCGATATTCAGCTTGGCAATAACGGAACAATGACCAATGGCGTGACATTCGGAAATGGAAAGGTCGATCGCGCCTTTAAGCTCGATGGCATAAATGATTACGTTCTAGTTACCGATTCGCCTTCGCTCGCCTACAACGATTTCACTTATGACGCGTGGATCGCTCCCGATGCGGATAGCCCGGTCGGCGACAATTACATTATTTGTAAAGGCACCGTAGGGTTTTACGTCCCGCTCATTTTAATAACCGGTGCCCCGGGGGCACACTTCTGGCGCGCCTTTGTTGACGACATCCTCCTTGATGGACCGGCTGTTACTTACAATTACCAGCACGTTGCTGTAACGCGGCAGGGGACAACAGCTACTCTTTATGTGGACGGTGTGCTCGCAGACACAAAAACCGTTGGGATCGCGCACTCGGCTAGTGGTTTCAATTTAGAGTTTGGAAACATTCCCGGCTTCAACCTCGCCTTTTTTAAAGGACGAATCGATGAAGTAGAAATCTTCAATCGTGCTCTGGCCGCCGGCGAAGTAGCAGCTCTCTACAACGCTGGCAGCGCGGGCAAGTGCAAGACCGTGCGCTTTTATGTCTCGAATGTGGGCAACAATACGATCGAGAAGTTCGATGCTAGCGGCGTAGATCTTGGTGTCTTCGCTTACACCAACTACCCAACAGGTCTGGCCTTTGACAGCGCGGGCAATCTCTATGTGGCAAACGCAAACCTCAACACGATCGAGAAGTTCTCTTCAATCGGAACGGATCTCGGTGTCTTTGCCAATACAGACTTGAATGGCCCATCAGGTCTGGCCTTTGAGAGCGCGGGCAACCTCTATGCGGCAAACAACAATGACAACACAATTGCGAAGTTTACGCCGGGTGGCGTCGGTTCGATCTTTGCGAACACAGGCTTGAACTCTCCATGGGGCCTAGCCTTTGACAGCACGGGCAATCTCTACGCGTCCGACGAAGGGAGCAACACGATTGAGAAGTTCTCTTCAACGGGAACCGATCTCGGTGTCTTTGCCAATTCAGGCTTGGACACCCCACTCGGCCTGGCCTTTGACAGCTCGGGCAACCTCTATGTGGTAAGCAACGGTAACAGCACGATCGAGAAGTTCTCCTCAACCGGAACCGATCTAGGTGCATTCGCCAACACCGGGTCATACACAAACGGCCTGGCCTTTGACAGCGCGGGCAACCTCTATGTGTCACACTTCGTAGACAATACGATCCAAAGGTTCTCCTCGACGGGAATCGATCTCGGGGTATTCGCCAGCACAGGCTTGAACCGGCCAGATTTCATCGCGGTGCAATTGCTTTCGCCCACTGCCGCTTGCATCCAGTTCGCGACGCCGAATTACAACGTTAATGAAACTGCCGGAAGCGTGACGTTAACCGTCACCCGCAACGGTGATACGAGCGGCAGCGCAACCATCCACTACGCCACGGCCGACGGCACCGGCGCGTCGGGGGCCAAGTCGCCGGATGACTATACCGCTACCTCCGGCGACCTAACCTTCGGTCCAGGTGATACGAGCAAGCCAATTCAAATCACTATTAACGAGCAGACCGATCCGGCCAAAGAAGCAGGCGAAGGAAATAAGACTTTCACGGTTGCCTTAAGCAATGTTACTGGCGCAATGCCCAGTGGGCCGGCGACGACGACAGTAACGATCATCGACGATGACGCAGGTGCGGAACCAACGCCGACGCCAACACCAACTCCGACGCCAACGCCAACGCCAACGCCAACTCCGACTCCGACTCCAACTCCTACGCCAACGCCTACTCCAACGCCCACACCTACACCCACGCCGACACCTACGCCGACACCGACACCGACACCCACACCTACGCCCACACCGACTCCGACCCCAGCTCCAACTCCCACACCTACCCCTACGCCGACCCCGGCACCTACTCCCACTCCGACGCCCGAACCCACTCCAACACCTACTCCAGCAAGCTCACCGACAGACGTTGATGGAACGGGGACGATCGTGGGACCGCACGAGAGTCAGGCTAGCTTCGATCTCGGTTTGCGACTGCAAAAGACCAAGAAAAAGACTAAGATAACGGGCAACGTGATGTTCGATGATCCGGCCACGCCGCTTTCATTCCATTCCACGAAAGTCACCACGCTCACCTTCAACGGGAACCAGGCGCACATTGCCGGTAGGGGCAAGGCTAACGGAGCAAACGTGAGTTTCACCGTAGACGTGACCGACAACGGTTCACCGGGTACCCTCGATTACTTCTCGATCCATCTTAGCAACGGTTATTCAGCCAGCGGAAATCCAACAACCGGCGACATTCAGATTCACTAGCTCGTAATGTGGAGGCAGGCGTCTCGCCTGCGAATTCAACGCCATGCAGCCGGGACGGCTGCCACCACAGCAATCATTCACCCATTAACGTGAGCTGCACTCGTCGTTGATGTGGGGCGCGGCGATGTTCGAACAGAAAAATTCCCTGCCAGGTTCCGAGCTGCATTTTTCCATCGACAATTGGCACGCTCTCGCTTGTGCGCGTCAGGACCATGCGAATGTGCGAGGGCATATCGTCAGGTCCTTCGTCGTCGTGTTCGTAGTCGGCGTCTTCGGGCACCAGCTCTTCAAAAAACCGTTCGACATCGCGCCGTGCCGCGGGCGCGGCGTTCTCCATCATCGTCAGGCTGCAGCTCGTATGTTGCACAAAAACCGTCACGACACCATTTCGCACACCCGATTTGTCGATCTTTGCTTGGACTTCGTCGGTAATTTCATAAGTGCCTTTGCCGCTGGTTCGCACTTCGAATTTTTCGTGCCGCACCTGCATACCAAAAAATTAGCATTTGCCTGCCGAAGAGTCGCGCGTTGATCTTTTCCCGAAGCAATGGCCTAATTATGTTCAGTGCAAGGCGACCTCGAGCGCGTCCTGTTTGATGAAGCCACCATTCTGCGCCGACTCGACGAGATCGCCGCCCAAATTTCGAAAGATTACCAGGATCGGGAATTGACTGTCATTGCTGTGCTCAACGGGAGCCTGGTGTTCATGGCCGATTTAATGCGACGAATTCCGCTTCCGCTGCGGCTGGATTGCCTCAGTGTTGCGAGTTATCACGGCAAAGCCGAGACCAGTGGAGAAGTCATTTTCAATCAGGTCGCGCCGCCGGACGTGAAAGATCGCCATGTTCTGATCCTGGATGACATTCTCGATAGCGGCCAGACCCTGGCCGCGATCCGCGACAAACTTGAGACGGCGCAGCCACGCAGCATTCGCGTTTGTGTTCTCTTGAGCAAAAAGAAACAGCGCGCGCGCGAAGTCGACGCCGATTATCTCGGCTTTGAAATCGAGGACGAATTCGTGGTCGGCTACGGACTCGATTACGATGAGCGTTATCGCAATCTGCCCTGCATCGGAGTATTGCGGAAAGATTTGGTAAAGTGAAAGTGCACGTCCAGTTTCACGCGCAATTGCGCGACCTTGTCGGCCTTCAAGCCGTCGATGTCGATCTTGCCGAAGACGCGAGCGTTTCGGAGTTGCTCCAGAACGTTTACGCCAAATTTCCGGCGTTGCGGGCGCAGGATAAAAACATTCTCGTCGGCGCCGGCGTCGAATTTGTCGATCGCAATCACAAACTGAAACCGGCCGAACAGATTTCAATCATGCCACCAGTTCAAGGCGGTTAGTCGCGGAAATTTGTGAAGTTCGTAGCTACGCCGAAATCGCGGCCGCGCACGAATTGAATGACGCTCTGGAGCTCGTCCCTCTTTTTTCCAGTGACACGAATTTGTTGATCTTGCAGTTGGCTCTGCACCTTAAAGTTCTGGCCTTTGATTGCCTGAATGATTTCCTTGGCTTTGTCGCCTTCCAGACCTTGCTGGATTTTCAGTTCCTGGCGGGCGTGGCCGACTGAAGAAAGTGCCGGCTCTTCCTGTTTCACATTGCGAAGATCGACCCCGCGTTTTGAAAGTTTTCCGATCACAATCTCGCGCAGCGCTCTGAGATGATTGGCGTCGTCTGCCGTGAGCACGATTTTGTCTTTTTCATGAACGATCTCGGTTTTCGCATCTTTCAGGTCGAAGCGGGTCGCCAATTCTTTGCGCGCCTGATTAAGCGCGTTGTCGATTTCTTGTTTGTCGACTTCGGAGACAATATCGAATGACGGCATGGCTAGGGATTATGCTCCGAAATTTTGATGTTCCCATCCTGCGTTTCGAATTGAAAGGTCGTTTTGCCGCCGCCGCCGACCAACATGTCGATCTTGTTAACCGGCTCGGCATGCCGCTGCTCCTTCTCCGCAAAATCGTTGGCGATTTTGCCAGTGGCCGTGTGCGCGATGAGATGAAAGGCGGCGTCGCTCGGAATGTAAGCGGAGGCGTTGCCGTTTTGGATAGTGGCGTGGATTGAGAACGCCTGTTCTTCCCACCAATCGTAAGCGATCGCGAGATTGCCGGTATTGAGGCTGAGATCGAGATTGCCGAAGCAATTGTGCGCAAGCAATCGGCCGTTGCCCAGTTGCGCGCGCGCTTCTTCGCTCTGCATTCCTTCGATCAGCACTTCGCCGTTGGTCAATTCCAACTTTGAAATGCGAATTGTTGGCGGGACAACAATTACATAATCGACCGTGCCGGATCGGTCAGAAAATCCTGCGCCTGAATCGGTCGGATAAATTGTTTCGATCGAGATTGAATTTAGTCGCGCTGATATCTGGACCGATATCGCTTTCAGTCGATCAGCGCTGTACGCTTTTTTGATCGCTTCGACTCGGACGTCGTGGGTCTCGCCACCGGCGGCGTAAACGCGAATGGAGCCATCGCGATTAGTCACGCTGAGAGTCGCCGTCGGCTCGACCGGATAACTATGATCGATCATTTCCTCCAATGTTCGGTCGACCGCCTGGCGACAACTCCCGAGCGAACAAAAGGCGATCGACAGAGGCGCAAACCAGATTGCTTTGATCAGGCGCATTTTTTTCCAGTGTCTGGCTCAAGCCGCGGGAAGATGGAGAAAGTGAATGATCGCGCGCGCGTCGCTGACGAATGTCACTGCGAGAATGGCGGCGATGATCAGGAAGAAAGCAACTTCGGCACGAAAATTTCGTCGCGCTTCGTAACGGAAATATTCACGGCTGATGTTGAGGAATGACGCGACCGGGCTACCAGGCGATCCGCCATGATAACGATCTAACGCGAAGGCCTGAAAATTACAGTCCGTAATTGGAAATAGCGTCCGCCTTCGGCTCCGAAAATTTGTCCGATAGTCGTTGGCCTCGGAGCTCGGTTTCATTGCTTGCTCACCTTCCCTTTATACAGATGCAGCCGGTCTCAAACTCGGATTCAACATTCCTGCAAAAATCTTTTTCGCAAACTGTCTGCCGCAGCGTTTGAGGTTCAGATCCAGAGCGTGCGATCGAAGGTGCGATATTGAATCGCTTCGCTCACATGCTCGGGGGATATGTCGATCTTATTATCGAGATCGGCGATGGTGCGCGAAACCTTCAGGATGCGATCGTAAGCGCGTGCACTCAGGTTCAGCTCCGTCATCGCAATGCGGATCAGCTCCTGAGAATCGGCGCTGAGTTTGCAATGCGTTTTCAAATGCCGCGTAGTCATGCGCGCGTTGCAATTTGTTTTTGCGTCGCGCGAAAAACGCTCGTGCTGTTTTTGCCGGGCCCGAGCAATTCGCTCGCGAATAGCGGTCGAATTTTCTTCCGCGCGTTCACTCGAAACATCGCGGTATTCCACCGCCGGTACTTCGATGTGTAGATCGATCCGGTCGAGAAGCGGCCCCGAAATTCTTTGCCGATAACGTTGCACCTGCAGCGGACTGCAGCGGCATTCGCGTTTTAGATCCCCAAAATATCCGCACGGGCAGGGGTTCATCGCCGCGACCAGCATGAATTCACTCGGAAAGGTGAGGCTCCCGGCCGCGCGCGAGATCGTGACTTTTCCGTCTTCGAGCGGCTGACGCATTACTTCGAGCGCCGATCTTTTGAATTCCGGCAGTTCATCGAGAAAAAGGACGCCGTTGTTGGCGAGGCTCACTTCGCCCGGAGTCGGGAAAGCGCCGCCGCCGAGTAGACCGATGTCGCTGATGGTGTGATGCGGTGAGCGAAACGGCCGCGTGGCGACAAAAGATCTTTCGCCGTCGAGACACCCGGCAATGCTGTGGATCTTGGTCGTCTCGATCGCTTCGTCCAGCGACATCGGCGGAATAATTGTCGGAATGCGCTTCGACAACATCGATTTGCCGGAACCAGGTGGGCCAATCATGAGAATGTTGTGACCGCCGGCGACTGCGACCTCGATCGCGCGTTTGACGTGGCCCTGTCCTTTCACATCCGCGAAATCGACATCGTAACTTTGGTGGGTTGCGAAAAATCCGGTCAGATCGCCGCGGGTCGGCAGCAGTGGAAGTTCGCCGCGAAGAAATTGGAATGTCTCGCGCAGATTGTGGACGCCGTAGATGTCGATCTTGCTCACCATCGCGGCTTCGAGCGCGTTCGCTTCCGGCACAAAGAGCGCTTGCTTACCGCGGCGCCGCGCTTCCAAAGCGACCGGGAGTACCCCTTTGACCGGGCGCACACTGCCATCGAGCGCCAACTCGCCGACGAAACTAAATTTTTCGAACGCCGAAGTATTCAGCCCTTCCGCGACGGCAATCATTCCGAGCGCGATCGGAAGATCGAAGCTCGGCCCTTCCTTTTTGATGTCGGCTGGCGCCAGGTTGATCGTGGTCCGTTTGCGCGACCATTTGTAGGCGCTGTTGGCAATCGCGGTTCGGACCCGATCTTTGCTTTCCTTTACGGCGGCATCCGGCAAGCCGACAATGACCATCTTCGGGTCGCCCGCGCCGGCGTTGACTTCGATTTCCACTTCGTACGCGTCAACGCCGTAAACAGCGGCTGAATAAATCTTTGCCAGCATGGGAGGGAACGGATTGGGGAGAGATTCGCAAAAAATTCCAACGTGGAAAAGCGGCAAATGTCCAATTCCATGGGCTCGATACCGGGCCGAAGTGATTCTTCAGGGATATTTTGAGAAAATTTGAACAAACCCAGCTGGAGGAATGTCAATATTCGGAATATTTAACCTTGTTAACTAGTTTCCTTGATGTTAAGAAATCCGTTTAAGGAGCCAGCCACGAAACCAAAAGCCGGCAACTTGCCGGACCTACCCCCAATTTTTCATGAAGAAAGGCTATATGGCCGCTGAAGATAGCGATACCGGAATAAAGATTTACCTGCGCGAGATCGGGCAAATCCCGCTTTTGACGCCCCAGCAGGAGATTGAGCTCGCCGCCAAGATTAAAAGGGGCGATCGCGAGGCCCGCGCGCTCATGATTCGCTCCAATTTGCGATTGGTGGTCAAGATCGCGCACGATTACGCGAATCTCGGCCTGCCGCTACTCGATTTGATCTCGGAAGGAAACATCGGCTTGATGAAAGCAGTCGAGCGTTTCGATCCCGCCAAAGGCGGCAAGCTCAGCACCTATGCGGCTTGGTGGATCAAACAATCGATCAAGCGCGCGCTCGCCAATCAGTCGAAGACGATCCGTTTGCCGGTCCATCTGGTCGACAAAATTTCCAAGATGCGCCGTGTCTCTTTGCAGATGAGCGAGGAGCTTGGTCGCGAACCGACCGACGATGAGCTGGGCGAAGAGATCGGAATTGCCGCCGGGAAAGTGTCGCAACTCAAGACGGTGTCGATTCGTCCAGCTTCGCTCGACGCGCCAATCAGCGATGATGATTCGACCGAGTTCGGCGAAATCGTCGGCGACGAAGAGGCCCAGACCCCATTCGAACTTTTGCGCGACAAAAACTTGCGCAACGAAGTCGGCGGTTTACTCGACGTGCTCGACGATCGCGAGAAGAAAATCATTTTCCAGCGCTTCGGCCTCGACGGCGGAAAACCAAAGACGCTCGAAGAAGTCGGAAAGAAATTCGGCGTGACCCGCGAACGTATTCGTCAGTTGCAGAATATTGCGCTTTCGAAATTGCGCCGGGCACTGAGTAAGAAGGAAAAACCGATCGACGTCGAGTTGCCGGTCGAAGCTTAACAAGATCGACATCATCATTTGAGAACGCGCGGATGAAAAATCCGCGCGTTTTTTATTTCGCCGTGCGCAACTGGACGCAATCGACCAGAGCGTCCCGCGCCCGCACGTCGCTGATGATGACGAGATTGTCCCCGGCCGTGGTCAGCTTTTGATCGCGCAAACATTTCTGTGCCGTCTCAATCGTCACATTCGGATCATCGCTGAATTCGATCTGTATCGGGCAAACGCCCCAGCAGATCGACAACTGCCTCCGCACTTCTTCGCTCGGCGTAAACGCAAAAACAGTGGCGCGTTGGGGACGCAAATTTGAGGTATTGCGCGCCATCCGTCCGTGTCTCGTGAAGACAATAAGCTTTGATCGAGCGAGGGAATTGGCGAGCACCACTGCGGACGCGACGGTTTTTTGCCGCGAATCTTCCAGAATGGCGGATTCGGCATAACCGGCACCGCCGCTCCGTTCAATCCGTGTGGCCACGCGATTCAAGACCTCGACGCATTCGACCGGATACTGGCCGATGCTGGTTTCGCCGCTCAACATGATCGCATCCGCTTGCTCGAAAACAGCATTCGCCACGTCCGTGATCTCCGCGCGCGTCGGCACGCGATTCTTGATCATCGATTCGAGCAAGTGCGTCGCGACAATCACCGGTTTGCCGAGCCGGATGCAACTCTTGACGATTCGTCGCTGAATAATCGGAAGTTCTTCCATCGGCACTTCGATCCCGAGATCACCGCGGGCGACCATGACCAGGTCGGCAGTCTTAATAATGTCTTCGATCGATTCGACCGCCGCCTGGTCCTCAATCTTGGCCAGCACCTGGGCCTTGCTTTTTTTGCGGGCGAGCAAATTGCGAAGCTCCACCAAATCGCCCGCTTTGCGGACAAAACTGAGTGCGACGAAATCGACACCCAATTCCGCTCCGAGCCCAACGTCGGCAATGTCCTTTTTCGTCAGCGGTGGAAGACTGACATGGACACCTGGCAAATTGATATGGCGCCGCGAGCCGAGCGCCGCGGGAGTGATGACCTTGCAAAGAACACGATTCTTTTTCTTCTCGACGACAACGAGCTTGATCAGTCCGTTATCGACTAAAACGGTGTCGCCGACGTTGACGTCGTTGTCGAACTTGTCGTAATTGACCTCGACCGATTTCTTTTCCGTCTTTTTCGCGCGACCCACGGTAAACTCGAGCACGTCGCCTTTCTTCAAATTCAGCGGCGTCTTCAATGGTCCCGTTCGAATTGCCGGTCCTTGGGTATCGAGCAGAATTCCAATCGGGCGGCCCAATTCCTCCGCAAGCTCGCGGATGCGCGGAACAATCTTGCGCACCCATTCGGGTGGCGCGTGACTCATGTTTAAGCGAAAGACATCCGCCCCGCGCGCGATCAGTCGACGAATTGTTTCCGGTTTTTCCGTCGCTGGGCCGAGCGTACAGATAATTTTTGTCTTCCGCATCCGTTAGAACCTCAAGTTTGTCCGGACGAAAGCAAAGGCCAAAAAAACGCGGCACGCCATGATGAGCGTGCCGCGTTAAAACGTAATTCTTACAGATTTACTTCAGCTTGCCCTGCGTTTCCTGAGCGAGCTTGAGGTGCGCACTGACCACCTTCGAATATTTTTCCGCGAACTTCTTCAGGTCGGGATCAGTCCCGCTTTTGGCTTCGTTCTGGAATTCGGCCAGGTCCGCTTGATGGTCTTTCACCATCATGTCCACGTAGTCCTTGTCCGACTTCCATTTGCCCGGCGATTTTGCGGCTGGAAGCGCGACCCCTTCCTCTTTCGCCAGCGCCATCAATTCGTTGTTCGCCTTGGAATGATCGGTCACCATCCGGTTGCCGAATTTTTTCACATCGGCGTTTTGTCCGTTCTGCGCCGCCAATTTGCCCCATTCAACTTCCATCATGCCGCCTTTGGCCGCGTTCATCATGAACGTTTTGTCCGCCGCGCTAAGTTTGCTGGCAGCTTTCGCCGAGCCTTTAGCCGGTGCGGGGCTGGCTTTTGGAGCGTCCGCGTTCGCGCCGGTTCTCAACGGTGGATATGCATTAAGCGCGCTGCTGGTCGTGGCCAGGCAAAGCGCTCCGACGCCCAGCGTGACAATTGCGATTCGTGAAATGATAAGATTATTTTTCATAAGTGTTTGCGGGTTATGATGCCGACATTCGGCATTAGAGGTTCGCATCTTGACACAGCTTTGGACGTGCATGGAGGCCGGCTATTCGAGGTCGCAGGATCAATCCGCCACGCGGGAGGATTCGCCGTGGCCGCGAACATCCACCGGCTCAGTCCCGGCCCTTGTTCTCCTTTTTCTGTTGGTAGGAGCTTTCTACCCGCTCGGCCACGTCCTTGTAGCCGTAATCCGCTTCGTAAATTTGTTTCATGCAAGTGAGCGACTTCTCGCGCTCGTCCATTTTCTCGTAAACGATCCCGAGGTTGTAGACGATTTCCTTTTTCATCCCGTCCATTGTTAAAATCTCCTTCGCCGCGTCCTCGAATTGTTTCATTGCCAGGTCGAGCATGCCGAGCTCGCGATGACAAACGCCGAGCAGATTCATCGCTTTCAGGCGCGCATTTGGATTTTGCCGCGCCCGTTGCAATTCCGGGACCGCTTCGCGAAATCGTTGTGCGCTGATCAGATGCTCGCCCAGTTCGAAACGCAATTGCAAATCGGTCGGGTTACGCTCCAACCGCTTTTTCGTTTCTTCGATCAATATTCCGGCGCGCTTTTTCTTCGCCGCCTGAAGCTCTTCGCTTCTTTTCGCGTGGATCGCGTCTTTTTTGGTGTGGCCGGCGAGAAATTCCTCATGCGCGGCGATGTCGCGCTCGGCGCCGCGCATTTTCAAATTCGACATCTTTCGGATGAGGCCGGCGTCGCTGCTCCCAGTTAACTCGACCGCACGCTCGTACCATTTGATCGCCGATTCGATGTCGTCCTTTTGTTCGCACAACGCGCCCAATCGCCGGGCAAGATCGACATTCTGCGGCTCGGCCTTCTGCCGTGCCTGCAACTCCGCGACCTGCTGGTCGAGCGCTTCGCCCGACAATTGCATTCGGCTCTGCTGCTCGAGTGAAATCGCCACATCTTTGTCTTTGATCAGTTCTCGATAACTTTCCGCCTGCGTCCAGCCGCCGGCGCTCATCGATGCTCGCGCCGATGCATCCTTTCCCAGTCGCAACGCCGTCGCGTCGAGCGGATCGATCTCTGTGATCCGATTGTAAATCTCGACCTCCTCCTCGTTTTGGCCGGTCTGATGATAAAGCTGTCCCAATTCGTGCAGCAGTTTCAGGTCGCGCGGATTTTCCTCGAGCAAAGTTCGCAGCGCGAAAACGCCAATCTCCGGCCAGCCCGCCGCGACCGCCGCTTCTTTCAACGTCAGGTTCGCCTGACGGTTGTAAGGCTCCTCTTCTAGAACTTTTTCGATCATTTCCACCGCGCGCTGCGGGGTCTTCTTGATTTCGCGCTGCGCCTTCATCACCGCGATCGGCGCGGTTGAAATGTTGAAGAAACTTTTCTTGCCGCTCTTTTGCTTTGCCACTTCGGCCCGGCGCAACAGTTGCCGTCCGGTCAGAAATTGCGGCTCTTGTTTCAGGATTCCTTGCAACAGCGAAATCGCATAACCGAAATTACGCAGCTCGACCGCCGCCATCGCCTTCAACCAAAGACTGCGCTGCGTCTCGTTCAGTTCTTTTTCGGTTTTAACGGCCATCGCGCGATTTATTTTATTACAACAGATCAAGCTGCGGTTTTTCTGGAGTCGATTTTACTGCCTGTCCGGCTCGGACTCTTTTCTGGCGCGTCTTTGGCTGCTCAGTCACGCCGTTCGGATTTTCCAGGTGCGCCAGAATTTCTTTGGCCCGATCCAAAATCTCCTTTGGCAAACCGGCCAGCCGCGCGACCTGGATCCCGTAACTTTTGTCCGCGCCGCCCGGCACGATCTTGCGCAGAAAGATGATCTGCTCGTTCCACTCCCGCACGGCGACATTGAAATTGCATACGCCTGCTCGCTCCTCCGCCAGTTTGGTCAGCTCATGATAATGGGTGGCGAACAGTGTGCGCGCTTTGATCTTATCGTGCAGAAATTCCGCCACGCTCCAGGCGATCGACAGTCCGTCGAATGTCGATGTTCCGCGCCCGATCTCGTCAAGAATGACCAGGCTGCGCTCGGTCGCGTTGTTCACGATGTTCGAGGTTTCATTCATCTCCACCATGAACGTCGATTGCCCGCGCGCGAGATCGTCGTTCGCGCCCACGCGCGTGAAAATGCGATCGACCAGTCCGATCTCCGCGCTCGCCGCTGGAACGAAGCTGCCGATCTGCGCCATTAACACAATCAACGCGACCTGTCGGATGTAAGTCGATTTGCCGGCCATGTTTGGACCTGTAACGATCGCCAGCCGCATGTCTTCGCCATCCAACGTCGTGTCGTTCGGCACAAATTTCTCTTCGACCAGGTTCTGATCGAGCACTGGATGGCGGCCATCTTTGATCACGAGCCGCAGTGAATCGTTCAATGTCGGCCGACAATAATTGAAAAGCCGCGCCGTTTCCGCTAGCGAGCAAATGACATCGACAATCGCGATCGCTTCCGCAGTTCGCTGGATCGGTCCAAGCTCACGCAGCGTTTCCTCGCGCAATTTTTGGAAAAGTTCGTACTCCAGATTCCGGGCGCGCTCATCCGCTCCGAGAATTTTGCCCTCCATCTCTTTTAACTCCGGCGTGATGAAGCGCTCTCCCCCAACCGTGGTTTGTTTACGCGTGTAATGTTCGGGTACGCTCGCCAAATTCGATTTCGTCACTTCGATGAAGTAACCGAAGACGGAATTGTAACGGACTTTGAGCGATTTGATTCCGGTCGCAGCGATCTCGCGCTCCTGAAGCTGGCTGATCCAGTTTTTGCCCTCGCGCGAACCGTTCCGCAGCTGGTCAAGATCGACATCGTAACCGTCGCGGAAAATTCCGCCTTCTTTCAAAACGAGCGGCGGATCATCCACCAGCGCTTTGCTCAATTTCTCGGCCAGCGCCGGCATCTGCTGGATTTCGCTTTGCAACCGTTGGGTTAACGAATTCTGTGGTGGCAGCCGTCCCGGCTGCGCGTTGAAGGATGTTGCAGGCGAGACGCCTGCCTCCACAGTAGAAGCCCTGCCGAACGCGAGGCGATCGAGCATTTTCTGCAGTTCCGCTTTCAACTTCGGAACCTGTTGAAGCGAAGCCTTCAAAGCGACCAGATCGCGCGCGTTGCCGGAAGCCTGACTCAACCGGCCGACCGCGCGTTCGATGTCGCGGATTGATTTCAATTCTGTCCGAATCGAGTCGAGCAAGTCCGGCTCCTGTAAAAGATCGGCGATCATTTGTTGCCGGCAGCCGAGCTCAGTCAGATCACGCAGCGGCTGCAAAATCCAGGAGCGCAATTTTCGCGCGCCCATCGGCGTCGAGGTTCGATCGAGAACTGCGAGCAAGCTCGTGTCGCGTGCGCTGCGTGATTCAACCAGCTCGAGATTATTTTGCGTTGCGGCATCGAGCAACACGTAATCGCTCGGCGCGTCGCACCGCAGCGAACTCAGGTGATCGATCTTCCGGCGAAGCTGGTGCTTCAGGTAATGCACGATCGCGCCCGCGGCTGCGACCGCCTGCGGCATGTGCGCGCAACCGAAACCATCGAGCGATTTGACCTGAAAATGTTCGCGCAAGGTGAAACTCGCGTGCTCGGGCAGGAACGCGTAGCTGTCGTACTCGATTGCGTGATCGAACTGGCCGAACGATTCCTTTTGTTCGGCGCTGACCAACAGCTCCGATGGTGAAACGCGCGCGAGCTCGTCGAGTAACGATTGATATGCTCGGCTCCCGCCTCGCATACCCTCGCGGGCTTGCCCGTCTTCGTCGCTCGCGTCCCCGCGGCTCCGTTGTCGATCCTCATCGAATTGCATCACCCGAAATTCGCCTGTCGTGAGATCGGCATAGGCGAAACCAAAACTGCCGTTGTCGGTGTAAACCGCGCCGAGATAATTGGCGCGCTTGGCGTCGAGCAAATTCAATTCGCTTACCGTCCCGGCGGTGATGATTTGGGTGATGTCACGCGAAACGATCTTGCCCGGCTGCGGTTCGCTCGTCTGATCGCAGATCGCAACGCGTCGCCCGGCTTTGATTAGTTTTGCGATGTAACCTGGGGCGGCGTGATAGGGGACGCCACACATCGGCACTTCGTTACGCTTGGTCAGCGCGACGTTCAGTAAGACCGACGCTTCCTTCGCGTCCTCGAAAAAGAGCTCGTAAAAATCGCCGAGCCGAAAAAGCAGGAGCGTGTCGGCCGGAATGCTTTTCCGCAGCCGCTGATACTGCTGCATCATCGGGGTGAGCGCGTCGGTCATTGTATTTCAGCTTGCAGTTTGGCGGGAAAAATTGCGAGTCGTTATCTTGGATTGCCTGATTTTCTAGGTGATTGACACCGTAGCTATTGGACAGTATCCTGTCCATGTGAAATCCATCACCTATACGGCGGCTCGGGAGAATCTTGCCAGTACAATTAACCGGGTTTGCGAAGACGATGCGCCTGTCGTTATCACACGTAACCGCGATCAGGCGGTCGTTATGCTTTCTCTGGCCGAATATCAATCGCTCCAAGAAACGGCCTACTTGCTCCGCTCACCCGCGAATGCGAAGCGGTTGTTAAAATCAATCGAATCGCTCGAACGCGGTAGAGGAATGCGGAAGAAGTTGAAATTGGAGACGTGAACCTCGTCTTCTCGCAGGAGTCCTGGGAGGAATATCTCTACTGGCAGAAAACTGATCCAAATACGTCGAAACGCATCAATCTGCTGATCAAAGAAATCATGCGCGACACCTATCGCGGTATTGGTAAACCCGAGCCGCTGAAACATGCCCTCCAAGGCTATTGGTCGCGTCGAATCACTTCCGAGCACCGGATCGTTTATAAAAAAGTCGGGGACCAAATTTGGATTTCGCAGCTGCGGTACCATTATCGCTGATCGCTTCAGCGCGACGGAATTGCGAGTTTCGATTTGGTGCGTCTTAGAAAAAGCTCTATCTATCGCCGATGTCCGAGTTCCAAAGTCGTCGCGCGACCGTTGCCGATCTCGACTTGATCAGTTGGCATCGCGCCCGCATGTTTCAAGACATGGGTGAGCTTCCGCCGGATTTGTTTGAATCCTTTCGGATCCGATCTCGGGATACGCTTCGGCAAATGTTTGAGCGAGAAAATTACTTCGGCTGGCTCGCCAGTCCGGAAAACGAACCGGAACGGATCGTGGCCGGCGCGGGAGTGCAATTGCGCGAAGTCCCGCCGCATCCGCAAGCCAACGCGAACGGCAAGATCGACATCATCTCGGGCCGCCAGGCGATTATCCTAAATGTATTCACCGAACCGGACTGGCGGAGGCACGGTTTGGCCGCCCTCTTAATAAAGAGGATCATCGATTGGACGCGGCAGGAAGGGATCGATTCGCTGGTGCTCCATGCTTCCGACGAAGGCCGCGCTCTTTACGAGCGACTCGGATTCATTGCGACGACTGAGATGCGATTTCGTGGAACCTGACGGACTCAGTCGTTAGGGTAAAAGGGTTGGGACGGCGGCACATAACCATCGGGTCGTTCGCGGTAAGTGCGTCGCCGCGGACGCGGTGTGTAAACGCCGTTGTCATTCAGGGGCGGCAGAGTCACGACCCGGCCCGACGATAAACGCACAACTAATCCGCCTTTGGGTGTCCGGCCGATTACTCGGGCGTGGTGTTGACTCTGGTAAACTGGTCCTCCGTCGTAGTTATCTTCTTCCGGCGAAGTGCGATTGCTGCGCGCGTTTCTCGATGTCGATGTTCGATTCGACGCGATCGCTTTCTCTTTGCTCTGCACAGTCGATTCACTGGATTGGGTCGTCGATGAAGATTGTTCCGAACTTTCCGCTGCGGACGGGGCTTCATTTGGTCCTAATGCCGGCGATGTCGGCTCGGACGGTTTTGCGGCGGAAGCGATTTGGTTCCAAATGTCCTCCCGCCTTATCGAGTTCGTCTCGGGCGCGTTGGATGATTGGTCGTGTTGAGCCACAGCCGGCGAAGCCTCGTTCGTTGCCGCAATCGCGGGCGCCGCACTCGATGTCGGTTGCTCCGCGGGAGCTGGCGCAGGGTTTGTTGCTGGAGTTGGCGCGGACGCGAACTTTGCGGCGTCGGGAACGCCGATCGGGACGCCGACTTTTTCGCTTCGATGCAGGAATGGAATCTTGTCCGGAAAGAAGAACTCAGCTGCAGTTGCCGCCGCCAAAATGAAAACAGCAAACGCCACGACCCCGCGCAACACTTGAGCGAGCGGTGTTACCGGTTCTTTCGGTTGTTTCGACTTCCTTGGAATAACCGCGGCCAATGGGATTCCCAATTTGCGACCGATGGCCTGACGGCGTTCGATTTTCGTCAGGCAATCGCGCATCTGGTGTTCGAGCGCGACTGGATCTTGCGGGCGGTTCTCGGGATCTTCGCGCAAAAGATAGACGAGCAAATCGTGCAGCAC
>DASQBB010000030.1:0-31483 GCA_035635435.1 Chthoniobacterales bacterium
AGGCGCACGGCGTGGGGCGTGCCGATGAAGTTTTCGGCGAGCAATTTTTTCACGAGCAGATCGGCCCGCATCCCGAACGGCGGCGGACAAAGCATCGTCACCAGCTCGGGAAAACGTTTCGTGGTCGCCAGCATTTCTTCGGCTTCGGCCAGGTCCATTGCCATCCGGGCCTGACAAAAAACGTGTTTGCCGGCTTCAAGCGCGGAAATGGTCACCGCCGAATGCATGTAGGGCGGCGTGCCGATCCAGATAATATCGAGATCGGGAACCGCGAGCAGATCGGCCCAATTCGCCATCGGCGTCGCGCCTTTGCAATGTTCTTTGCAAAATTGTTCGCTGGTCTCGTAAGTCGAATTCGAAACGGCGACGATCTCGACGTCGGGATTTTTTTTGAGCGCGGGCAAATGCCGGGTGCGAACGATGTTGCCCGCGCCTACGATTCCGATCCGCAGTTTCTGATTATTTTTTTGAGCCATGTGTCCGATGTCGATCTTGCACTGCGCCTAACGATTGCGCGAGTTAACTTTGACCATTACACCGAATCTCCGTTCAACAACTCGAAAGCTTTCGCGAGTAAACCGCTTGACAATCAGCGTGTGCGCGGCACCTTTTGCGCCCCCGTTTCAGCACCATGTCGAAAGTTTGCACCATCACCGGTTCGAGGCCCACGCGCGGCAGCACCATTCGTCGCCGCGGTATGGCCAAGAAAAAAGGCGGCGTCGGCCGGCACGTGACTAAGAATGTGCCGCGCCTGTTCGTGCCGAACCTGCACGAGCACCGCGTCTGGGTGCCGGAGCTGAAAAAGTTCGTCCGCGTTCGCGTAACCGCGCGCGGATTGAAGACGATCAATAAAAACGGCGCTTACAAGGCGCTGAAAAAAGCCGGCGCGATTTAGCTGCCGCCGATCTCGTCAGTTGATTTGTTTGCAGGCGAGACGCCTGCCTCCATAGGTTTTTCGTCCGCAGGCGGCGCGCCTGCTTCCACACGTGCTTCTTTCTCTGCGGCTAATGCTGCGGCGTCGGCGTTTTCTTTTTCTGCAGGCGAGACGCCTGCCGCCACAGAAGTTTCTTTCGGTTTCGTCTTTGCGCGCGGCAAATCGAGCGAGCCGTCGTTGAATTCAATCACGTAACCTTCGGTGATCAACCAGCGAAGATCGGACGCGAGCGCCATTTTCACTCGCTCGGCTTCGTCCGCCGCAAGATCGACAATCAATTTATCGGCCAACTCTTTGCGCCCAATCCGCGCCTTCGCTGTAATCGATTCGAGAATTGTCCGGACTTGCCTCGAGACACCGGCTTCAGCGTGCTTAAACACGCGCGGATAGATCGACGAGACAAAGAGCATCCCGCGCCGATGCCGAAAAACGTGGAGACCCGCTTCCCGAAACCGCGCGGCCAGTTCCTGCATCATCGGCGACGGCGACCGCGTCTCGCGCGTCCATTCGCTTTCAACGAGTCGGTTCAGCACGCGATCGTGCAAACGGCGACTGGCCGGGCCGTCGATGACCAATTCTGAAACCGGGCGAACGAGATCCGGTAAATAATGTTGCTGGAAATGCCGTTCCGTTTCGGTTGCCGACGAAAACGTGACCGGCGTTTCCTCGCGCGTTGTTGAATAGGTTGTGACTTTGCGCGCGTCTTCCTTCCACTTCTCGATCTCGGCTGGATCGGTCACGATTTGAATTTGGCGTTGGTAATCGGCGAAACTCATTCGCCGGCTAAAGCGCTGCTCATACAAATTGCGGAGCCGACGCTGATAATCGTGATGGTTGGTCGGGCCGAGCAATGTGTCGCTCAATCGGCAGCGCGCGACGTTCGTGAAATTTCCCTTGATTGGCTCCGTTTCGGTGATGTCGATCTTGTAAAAGTCGGCCTGGGCAAAACGAAACGCGTTGCGCTCCAGAAATTGCCGATCGACCGAAACCGCGCCGTTTTCGCCCAGTTGAAACAGCGGCGACTCTGCCGGCGCAGTGAGTTGCACATCGTGGCGCGGTGCTTTTTCCAGAAACAAACGCGCGAGCGCAAAGAGCGAGTATGCGACCGAGCCGGATTTGATTTGCGCGACCACGTTCTCAAAGGCAGACACGCGCGGCAAAAATTTCACCGCAATCGGCGGCAATGGGCGCTCGACGGGATGAGGCCGATCTCTTCGTTGTCGATCTTGCCGATGTCGATCCTGCGCGCGCGGAGGGAGGCGATCATGTCGACGCGGCCGGTCGCCCGGTTTTCCTTTCGAAGTCGGGCGATCGAAACCCGGCCTTGGACGTTTTCGATCGGGTCCGCCCTTATCGCGCGGTCGCCGGTCACGCGAGCGCCGGTCGGCGCGATCTTCGCCTTGATGTTGCGCGTAACGCTCGGTCGACACGGGCTCGTTCACCCACGCCGGCAGCATTTTCAGGTCGACCAATTCGTCGAGTTCGACAGGGGCGTCAGACACGAATGTTCTCTACCCCAAGGCGAAAATAAAAACCAGCGCGTTGTCGAATTTGGTTGCGCAATTTTGGCCAATTCTTTTACTTGCGGTGCGGCAGCGCGTGGGGTAAGCGTTGCGCTCCAACAATTTTTATGGCTGAGAAAACGACTGAGGAAAAGGTCAAGGACATCATCGTCGAACAGCTCGGGGTGAATCCGGAGCAGGTCACACCGCAGGCGTCGTTTATCGAAGACTTGGGGGCCGATTCGCTCGATATCGTGGAACTGGTGATGGCGTTCGAAGAAGAATTTTCCGTGGAAGTGCCGGACGAGGACGCCGAAAAATTGCAGACCGTGGGCGACGTCATCAACTACATCAAAGAGCGCGCCAAGACGCAGGGTGGTGGTGGCGGCGGCGGCGGTTAGATCGCGGTTAATTTCTTAAATTCGAGGGACGCGGTCTGTCGCGTCCGACGAATAATGGGACGACACGGAGGTCGTCCCTCCACCTTTCCCGGTTGCGCGGGCGCGCAACGCGCCCAGACTAACGACAATGGATTTTAGCATCCTGGAGAAACCATTGCTCCATGTCTTCGGCCACGACGTGTCGTTTCTCGGCATCGTCGCATTCGTCATTTGGTTCGCGCTCGGATTGGCGATGTCGCGGGTGCTGCAACACGACATCGTTCGCCGTCTGCTCAGCCGTTTAAAGATCGAGGTCAATTTAATCGCAATCATCACAACGATTCTGAGCCTCGCCGTTCTCGTGTTTTTCTTCATCACCGCGGTTAACGCCGCGGGCGTGCCGTTGTCGTGGAACGCGGCCTTGCCGGGCGTCAATCTCAGCCTTTTTCAAATTTTCCTGCTCGTCGCGCTGCTGATCGCGGTCTTCTGGTTTTCCTCGCGCACAAAACGTTTTCTGTTCAATCGATTCCTGGCCAAAAGCGGGCTCGATCGCTCGCTGCAATACGCGATTGCGCAAATCGTCAGCAACATCGTCCTCATCGTCGGCATTTTTATTGTTCTCGACAATGCCGGCATCCATCTCGGAGCGCTGACCGTCTTTGCCGGCGCAGTCGGTGTCGGCGTCGGTTTCGGTCTGCAAAATATCGCGAGTAATTTCATCAGCGGTCTCGTGATTCTGGCCGAGCGGCCGATCACGGTGGGTGACCGCGTGGAAGTCGCGGGCATTGCCGGCCAAGTTCAGCACATTCGCGCTCGCAGCACCGTGATCGTGACCAACGACAACATCACCATGATCGTGCCGAACACGAAGTTCATCGATTCGCTGGTGACGAACTGGACTTACGGCGATCCGCGGGTGCGGTTTCGGATTCCCATCGGCGTCGCTTATGGCAGCGACGTCAACAAAGTGCGCGAGGCACTGATTGCCGCCGCGCGCGAACATCCGGCCGCGCTGTCCGATCCGGAGCCGAGCGTTTTTCTCGACAAATTCGGCGACAGCACGATCGACTTCGAGCTCGTGGTCTGGAGTCAGGAAATGAGTTACCGGCCGCGGCGGTTCAAGAGCGATTTGAATTTCCTGATCGACAAACATCTGCGCGCAGCCGGCATTGAAATTCCAAATCCACAACGCGATCTCCACATCCGCAGCGGTGTGCTCAAAGTGCGGAACGTCGACGCGACGGATCGATCCGCCGATGGACGGAGTCGCCGTGGCGAACATGCGCGATGACGTTGCCGTTCCTTTTGCTCAAGGAACGGTCAGAATCCTGACATTATCGCAAGTCCGAAGCCTGGACGCGTGGAAGCGCGCGTTTCAGGACAAATGCAAAGATTATCGCTACTACGAACTGATCGAACGAACGCTGGCGAACGATTTCGAATATCGTTACGTCGTTCTGGAGGACGCTTCGGGAAATGTTCGCGCGATTCAGCCGATTATTTTCGTCCGTCAAAATCTGGTCGAAGGAATGCGCGGAGCTTTCCGCAAGATTGTCGATCTTATCCGAAAAACATTTCCGCGTTTTCTTACAATGCGCGTCTTGATGGTCGGCTGCGCCGCCGGCGCCGGCGAGCTCGGTGCCTGCAATCCGGAAGACGAACAATTTATGGCCGAAGCGCTAAGCGCGACGCTGCGCCACTACGCCCGCGAAAACAAAGCGTCGCTCGTTGTTTTTAAAGATTTCCCCGCCAGTTATCGCTCGACCCTCGCGATTCTTTCCAAGAACGGCTATGCGCGCGTCCCGAGCATGCCGATGACGCGACTCGGGCTATCGTTTCAAAATTTCGACGAATACCTGGGAACGCTCGGTTACGTCAGCCGCAAAAGTCTGCGCCGAAAATTCCGGAAAACGGAACGCGCGGCCAAGATCGACATGGAAGTCGTCAACGACATTACCCCACACGTTGACGCGATATATCCACTTTATCTTCAGGTGCATGAGCGGTCGCCGATGAAATTCGAAACGCTGACGAAGGAATTTTTTTGTCGTATCGCCCAGGTCATGCCAGAACAGGCGCGCTTTTTCATCTGGCGACAATCGGACAAGATCATCGCTTTCAGCCTTTGCCTTGTTTGCGGCGAGACGATTTATGACGAATGCCTCGGCCTCGATTACGACGTCGCGCTCGATCTCCATCTTTATTTTTACACCATGCGCGATGTGATTCGGTGGGCGATCGATCAGCGGTTACGCTATTACTGCAGCGGTCCGCTTAATTATGATCCGAAACTGCATCTCGGCCACGAGCTCGCGCCGCTCGATCTCTACGTGCTGCACACGCGCACTCTCTTGAATCCGATCTTTCGTTTCGCGGTGAAATATCTCGAACCGACGCGCCACGATCCGATCTTGAAAAAATTTCCAAACACAGATCAGCTTTAACCGACACAGCAACGCCATGACAAACAAGCGACCATCCGGCTTTGCCAATCCATGGTTTGTGCTCGTTTTGGAAGTCATCTGCGTGCTCGTTTACGAGCTGCTGCAGAAGCGCGGCGCAAGCGAGACGGTAAGTCTTTCGCAAGTCTGGTCGTGGACTGGAATCACAGCTTTGGCTTCACCGTTAACCTGGCTGGCGATGGTGATCATGATCATCAGCTTGCTCAGCTGGCTTTACGTTCTGCGCTACATTCCACTTTCAATCGCCTTTCCGCTTTCGCGCGTGGTCGACATCCTTGTCCCTCTGAGTTGCTGGATCATTCTCGGCGAAAATATTTCGACGCGGCGCTGGTGCGGCATCGCGCTCGTGATTGTTGGATTAATGCTCACTGCAAAACCAGTCGCGCACTTGGAGGAAAAATTGTGAACTGGATCGTCATTGTTCTGATTCCAACCGCGTTGGTCGCGTTTGTGAGCGGCCAGCTCTTGCTTAAACACGCGATGGAATCTTCGAGGGAAAAAGGATTTCGCGACGCGCGGGTGATTTCTTTTCTGGTTTATGGCGTTCTTTCAATGAGTGTGAATTTTTTTCTGACGCTCGGTCTGCTCGCCCACCTCGATCTTAGCTTCGTTTATCCGTTTCAAGGATTGAGCGTGATCATCATCAGCGCAGCCGCCGCAATCGTGCTCCGAGAGAAATTGAACTTCCGCCTCACACTCGGCGCGTTGCTGATCAGCGCCGGAATCGTGCTCGTCTCAATGAGCTAACGCCGGCCACAATCGTTCCAGCGCGGCGAAGTTAATCTTCCGAATCTGATCGGCCGCCGGCAAATCCAGTTTGGGATGATCCCACTCGGAAGCGAAGCGTTGTTTCCAGCGCGCGTAATTCGGTTCCGAGTAGCCGCCGCAAATGTCGCCGCCGATGATTCGGCTCTCTTGACGCAATTCCCCGAGGGACCACTCGAGATCAGCGATCGTGAATCGCCCGCTTTCCCAATTTGTCACCACGTCCTTCGCATCCAGGCAATCGAGATCGATCGTTACGTAAACATTCGCACCGCCCAGATTGGCAACGAACATTTCGAAATGGTCGCGCCAATTGTCCTGCAAGATCGCTCCGCGACGTTGTCGATCTTTCATCGGACGATCGTCCGCCCAGGGGTGAACTTCGAGCCGGCCTTCGCGCTCGCCGGAGCGGTTGGCGAAAATATTGTGCGGCCACCAGCATTCGAAATTGCCGCAGCCCCAAATCGCGATGTGCTGGACGTGCGCGAGGTCGAGCGCGCGATTGATCCACCCGCCGCAACCCCATTTCGGCGGTCGAACGTCCCAGTCGGGGTGATTATCAAACGAAACAAGAACGACCGGCTGCGTCAGCCGGCGAAGCCAAAGCGCGCTCAAGTAATGAAAATCGCCCGAACCGTAGAGCGTGAACGGCGCGAGGTCCGAGCCGGACTGGCATTGCGAATTGAATTCGCGGTAAAATCTTTCGACGATCCGCGGCGGCGCCGAGAAACGCAGTTGCGCGCCCCAGTCGCGGGCATCAAGCATCGGCAAGTTGAGCGGCTCATCTCGCCACGCGTCGTCGAGATTGAGATGCAGGGCGTGGCTCAGAAAATTATTTCGGCGGACGCGCCTTAAACCGCGTATCGCTTGCTTTGGCGACGCGAAGATTTTCTGCGGCCTCGGTCAGCTTAGGATCGAGTCGCAACGCTTCCTCGTACTGCAAGATCGCCTGTGAGGTTTTGCCCTCGCGCAAAAGTAAACTGCCGAAGTTGCTGTGAATATCGGCGCGGTTCGGATCGAGCCGGACGGCTTCGAGATAATGCGCTTCGGCCCGCGGCAAATCGCCCTTGGTTAAAAGCGCCGTTGCCAGCTCGGAATGCGCCTCAGCGAGATTGGGATCCACTTGCAACGCGCGTTGATACTGCGCGATTGCCGCATCGAGCTCTCCTCTTTTATCGAGAAATGCGCCGTAAGTGTAGAAGAGACGCGCCGATTTCGGACTGAGACGAATCGCGTTCTCGTACTCGGCACGCGCTTCGTCTGTCCGGCCGAGGCGTTCCAGAAGATAAGCATAACCGGAGCGGAGTTCGCCGGCGCTGGGATCGAGTTGGAGGGCTCGCTCGTAATATTTTTTGGCTTCATCCAGTTTCGATTTCGACGTCAACACCGACGCCAGATTGACGTGCACTTTGACGTAATCCGGGTCGAACCGCAGCGCTGTTTGGTATTCCCTCTCCGCTTCATCGAGCCGGCCGACTTGTTGTAATGCTGCGCCGTAATTGAAATGGGCCCGCGCACTGCCTGGCAGATCAGCGGCAACATAACCGCTCCGGTCCGCCGGCGGCGCTGCGCGGTAGACCTTACCAAACCACATCGCCGTGAGCGGAATGACAAACGCGATCGCCCATTTGCTTCCGTGCAACGCCCAACCCGGCAAAAAACCGCCCAGGCTCACATCCGCCGTGCCGCCGGCGAGTCCCAGCGATTGGCGCGTCGATTTCTCGCGAACTTTCCAGATGAAACCGTCGAAGTAAAAATGGAGCAACCCTGATGCCGCTACCACACCGGTGAGCACACGCGTTATCGTTTCGATTCCGATGCTCGAATTCAAATAACCGATGGAACCGTAAGCAAAGACCAATCCGATATAGAGTCCGATCAACGATCCGCTGCGACGGAAAATGAATCGCATGAATCCGCCGATGGAGCTGTCTTTCTCCACCCGGTTGCGGTTGTAAATCCAAACCAGGGACAGGTATTGCACGTCGTGAAACACTTCGAACAAGGCGATACCGGCGAGAATGTTCGCCACCCCGTTGTTGCAATACCACCAAAACGCAACGCTCGTAATAAAGAGCGCCAGCTTCACCGGATTCTGTCGGGTCCCGGCAACCCACATCCTTACGTAATTCGCCAGCCAAAGAATCGATACCGCTACTGCAGCAAAGAGCAAAGTTTGCTGGAGAGCGTGAATCCCGGCGGGCGAAATAAATGGCAGACCGCATCCGTAAAATCCCTCCAGGGTATCGGTCATCCTGGCCGGTGAAAGAATCACTCCCGCTGCGAACCAGATGCCGCAGGTCGCGAAATCAAGCCGCCGAGTCAGCGTGGCAAACGACCCGGTCTTGGCATCGTAAATCCGGCCGAAACCGTAGGTCTGCATCATTCCGTGCCAGACGCCCCAGAGAAACACAATCATCACAACCGGATTGGTTTTGATGTCCCAAAAATAAAAACCGACGCAGACAGCGAGTAGAAAAATGGGAGCGATAATAAAGCGCCCCCGAAAACGCTCGAACAATGCGCGATCGCCGTAGGCGCGAATCATTCCCGGCAAGTGATGTCCCATTGCGCCGAAAGCAGCGACGAAAAGATAGATTTCCTGCGCACTCCAGCGCGCCTGCGCCAGGGTGAAGAGTGGAATAATTAGCAACGGCGTTCCGACGTAGAGAATCAGGTCGCGCCAACTATCGAGAATCCAGACATTGCGCTTCGGGACCAGCGCTGCGACTGGCGGAACAGTTTCTGGACGCGAGAATGCGGTGACGTGCTGCATGGCGCTGCGGGGGCTCTATTTTCCTCAGATCGGCGGGAAAATCAATCCCGGGCTGCTAAGAGTGCGAGCTCTGAACTGGGCTCCGATCAACAGTCTTGGCGCAGTAGAAATACCTCGTTGCAGGAAGTTAGAACTCACTGCGCTAGTTGTTTTCTGACGAGTCAGTAAGCGGTTTGCCGTAGCGGAGGTAGAAGCTATTTTCGAAAATCCCAGACGGATCGTAACTGCGCTTCTTGGCGAAGAATTCGTGGGCCTGGGGATAAGCTTTCAGAAATTGCTCCTGCGTGGCGTGCGGACGATAGGGCAGGTAATAGCACCCACCGCACGCGAGCGCTTCATCGATCAACTCGCGTGTCATCGTTTGCATTTCAGTTTCAGCGACAGAGTCACGTTTCTGATGAAAGAGCATGACCAAACCAAAGGCCTCTTCGCGAGCATATTTCATGAAGGTGTCTTCATCCGGCTCCACGTTACGAACAGTGATGTTAAGCAGTTCAGGTCGATGCTTGAGAAAAGTCTCGCGTGATTTCTCGACAAACTCGCCGAAGCGCGCGCTCGGAATGAAATACTCATGCAGGATCTCGGTCGTGTTCGGCTCGCGATCCGCATAAAGCGTCGACGCTTCGTTCATGATTTGATTGCGCGAGATAACCTTCCCCTCGGTTTCACCAATCGTTTTCTCAAGCCACCAGCGCAGGTTCTTTCCGTAACTGCTGTCAACCTGGCCGCGGAAAACCAGCCGCTTGAGCAGATTTGGTTTGCGTTCCGTCATTGTGTCGGTCGTTTTTCCTCCGGTCGACTTTCGTTTCAATAAAGTAACGATACCGTCCTGCATGAAGGCATTCGGGGCGACGTTGATGCGGCCGTAGGCCATGCCGACATCGGCACGATTGCGTGTTAGCTCGTGATAAACGCGGGTATAATCGGCGGGCTTCACGCGATGCGCTTCCGCAACGTAGTATTCGTTAGGCACAACACGCAGCTTTACTTCCAGAATCACACCCAAAAGTCCGTAGCCGCCGAGCGCAAGCGAGAACAACTCGCGATTTTGCGTCCGACTGCATTCTTCGATCTTGCCGGACGCAGTCAAAATGCGGAATGATTGCACAGTGCTGCTGATTGGAGGCGAATCGTTTTGCCAGCCGTGGCAATTCACGGAAATTGATCCGCCGACGGAGAAATCATTGTTCGTCTGCATGATCGAGACCGCGAAGCCGCGTTGATCGAGTAAGGGAATGACCTCGGACCAGCGCGCACCGGCGCCGACTGTGAGGATGCGCGCGTCCGAATCGAGCGACATGCGATTGAACGGCAGCATGTCGATCACGATCGCGCCGGGATAAATGCTGTGACCGCCCATCGAATGATGCGCGCCGCTGATGGAAATGTGACTGCCCTCGCGCGTGGCGCGCTCGACCAAGGCTCCGAGTTGTTTCTCGGCTTCGGCGGGATCGTTCGACACTGCGATGACTTCAGCGGCCTTCCCCGTGTTCAAATGACTTGCGTCATCCGTTCCTGCTGGCGGCATTGGCAGCGGATTCTTTCCGTCGTGCAACCAAACATCAGTAAGAAAAATTGCCGGCGGCGCGACGATGGCGAATAATGCCACCAGCGCGAAAAGGAAGAACAATCGAACTTTGCGCATGGGTTCAGTAATCAAAAAGGTGTTCGAGCTTCAAACCTTTCGCGTCCATCTCCTGTAAAATTTGCGAGAGTGATTTCACTGGCGCCTGTACCGCCACGCGTTTGCGTGAATTGCCGGTGAGCAAACTCATGATAAACAACGGATGACCTGCGGTGAGATCGTAATTCCATTCTGCCGGCGCGATGAGCGTGAGCAGAATTTCGTCGTTGCCCGCGATCTCATCAAACTGCACACCTTGGCGCGCAAGCGTCGGTACGGTGTCGGTGAAACCTTGATAATGCGGCACGGTGATGATGCAGGTGTCGTCGTCGATCTGTTTAATCTTCTTTACCTGCCGATCGGCGAAAGCGCTCTCCTGAATTTTATGGACTGAGGCGTAAACTTCCGTGTCGGCGATTCCGTAGACCGAATGACTGGCGAGACGAATCACGCCGGCGTAAATCGATTTTAAGGCGTATTCGCAGCTGAGAAAAATCTTCCGTTCGCACTTGCGCAAAAAATGCGGACCGAAAAACCCCGTCGTTGACCATAGTCCCCCAAGCTTGTGTCCGAAGGGAAAATCGTACCATGGCTGTGTCGGAATGAAGTCGCCGTACTCTTTGGCCACTTGCGCCGCGTAAACGTCTTCCGCGCTAGGAGTGCCGCTGATCCATTCGAAGAAACGCCCGACCGTTGCGTCGTAGGCGCCTTTGATTCCAAACTCAACCGTCGAGCTGGTGGCGATTATCGCCATCGTGAGGTGATCGCCGAAATTGAATCGATAGCGGCGATGCGTGATGCCGTAGACCTGCGCGTAGCCGTTCCAAAGTTGGCCGATCGATTTGAAATACGGGAATTGACTCGGCCGATGGTCGCGCAAGAATTCGGCGTATTCCTGCGGGCAGAAGACCAAGTACCATTCCGGAAAACTCAGGTAGCTCGCATCTTCCGGTCGCCGATACTTCGGCGTTTGATTCATCACCGCCACGACCGCAGCCGGCGGTGGCGCATCGTTGATCGGAGCAAAATCCTTTTGCAGCCGGCTGGCGCAGCAAACGAAAACTGCTGTGCCTACACCGCCGCAGAGCAGCAGCAGCACGAGCGCGCGCCGAAGAAATTTCCAGAGCCGTTTCACTCCGGCGCGTGCACACGTTTGCTCAGCCAGAACCCGATGAACATCATGGTCGCCGGAATGACGACGTGCGGCAGATTCACCACGATGCCATGCAGCGAGAAATCCGGTCCATGAATTCCTTCGGTGAAAATGTCGCCGTTCAGTGTCTCGACGCTGAAGAGAAGTCCGGTTATCGCATCAATCAGATACGGCAGACCGGCCCATTTGAAGTAATTGACCGACCAGCGATGCGACCACCATGCGCAGATACCGGCGAGCAAACCGGAAAGCAGGTGAAAAATATCATCGATCGGATCGATCGCGAAAAATCCGAGCAGGCGGCCCTGCGCATCAGTTAGGCCGGGCCAGTGGCTGAGCGTAACGATACCGAGAAAATTTGCGCAGTAAAACCAGGCCAACCATTGGATGACGCTTGTGTTTCTTTTCATAGACCAAGAATGATTAATCGAATGACGATTGCCACGAAGTCTTAGATTATGATCGTCAGACAAACAATGAAACCCAATAATCAGTTAACGAGGGCGACGTCAGAAGAGCATATCGAACGAGCGTAGCTCTGAGTTACTACAACGAATTGCTGCGCGCAGGTGTAATGTAAAAACGTCGGCTTGGTTCGCCGACGAGATACCTGCCTGGATCAGCAAAATAATTCGACGGGGTCGCCAGTTCCTACTGTATCCCCATCGTCGACGCTCGTTCGTTGCACGCAAGCCGGAACTGCGGTGCGATGTAAAAGTAAGGTGGGGAACGAGAGCCAGACGCAGGAGCTAAAGAGACACGAAGAGGAACGCGACTTCTTTTGCGTCGTCAGCGATGCCTTTCGCGTGTTCGCGCGCCATTCCTCCGTGATGTTGGGAACCGCGTGGGCCTTTGCCGGAGCCATTTTCGTAATCCTGGTTTGGCTCCTGACCGGACCGATGTTTCATTTCTCCGATACTTGGCAGTTGATCATCAATACGGCCACGACCGTTATTACGTTTCTGATGGTGTTCCTGATCCAAAACACCCAGAACCGCGACGCCAAAGCGATGCATTTGAAACTCGATGAAATCATTCGCGCGCTAAAGAAGGCGCGAAATGAACTGGTCGATCTGGAAGATCTCTCTGACCAAGAATTACAGAAACTGGAAGAGCAATTCAAACAACTCCGAGCAAAAGCCGAGCGCCACGGCAGTAATACTCGTCACTCGTTAGCCGCAAAGTCACGTTGACTCTTCAGGCAGCGGCGGTTTCTGGTTTTTGCGCTATGCCGGTTCGTAGAAAAATTTTGCCGCTCGGACAAAGTTTCAAGACTTCGCAGTTTGCGCAATCCGGTTTGCGCGCGAAGCAGCGACGACGTCCATGCCAGATGAGCCAGTGACTCCAAACTGCCCAATATTCTTTCGGCACGAGTTTCATCAGGTCCTGCTCGATCTTTTCCGGGTCTTTCTGTTTCGTTAGGCCGAGCCGCTGCGACAATCGAATCACGTGGGTGTCGACCACGATCCCTTCGTTGATCCCGAACGCGTTTCCCAAAACCACGTTGGCCGTTTTCCGGCCAACACCCGGCAGCTCGCGCAGTTCCTCCATTGAGTTTGGAACCTGGCCGCCGAATTTTTTCGCGATCGTTGCTGTCGCGCCACGAATGCTCTTCGCCTTGCTGTTAAAGAAACCTGTCGATCTTATTGCGTTCTCCAGTTCGCCCGGTGGCGCATCCGCGTAGTCTTTCGCGGTCCGATATTTCTTGAACAACGCCGGCGTGACCATGTTCACCCGCTTGTCGGTGCATTGCGCCGACAGAATCGTCGCGATCAAGAGTTCGAGCGGCGTTTTGAAATTCAGCTCGGTGTGCGCGTCGGGATAAACCTTCGGCCAAACGTCGATCAATTGTTTCACCCGCTCGCGCGCAGTCACGACAACTAACCTTGCTCCGCGTAGCGCTCGAGTTTCTGCGCCAAGTCCGGCGGAACGTGCGCGACAATTAGCGCGCCTTCGCCTTCGTAATGCAGCTCGAGCACGTGACCGACGCGGTGGATCTCAGCGATCAGCGCCGACTCGCTCGCCGGAATACGAAAACGCGAGCGCAATCGCCACGCGCTGAGCGCGTCCTGCAACGCTTGGACCAGCTTGTTCATGCCTTCGCCGGTGCGCGCCGAAATCGCGACGCTTCCCGGAAATCGTTTCGTGTACGTCTCGGCAAGTTCGCGATTCGCAAGGTTGTCGATCTTGTTGAAAACAATCACGGCCTGTTTGCCAAAGGCGTTCAGCTCCTTGATCACGCCTTCAACCGCTTCCATCTGATCGTCCACCCGCGCATGACTAAGATCGACAATGTGAATGAGGAGATCGGCCTCGCTTACTTCTTCCAGCGTCGCCTTGAAGGATTCGATCAATGTGTGGGGCAGCTTTCGCAGAAACCCGACCGTGTCGGTAAGGAGCACGCGCTGTTTGTTAGGCAAAACAAAACTGCGGGTAGTCGGATCAAGCGTGGCGAAAAGTCTGTTCTCCGCCACGAGGTCCGCGCCGGTGAGTAAATTCAGGAGGGTCGATTTGCCGGCGTTGGTGTAGCCAACGACTGCCGCAACCGGCCATTGATGCCGTTTGCGTCCCTGGCGCTGCACGGCGCGCGTTTTGCGGACTGCTTCGAGTTCACGCTCGAGCCGCGCGATCCGTTCCTGGACCCGACGGCGGTCTACTTCCAATTGCGTTTCGCCCGGGCCGCGCGTGCCGATGCCGCCAGTTTGTCGCGAGAGATGGTCCCACATCCGCGTCAGTCGCGGCAGCAGATACTGCAACTGCGCCAGCTCAATTTGTAACCGGCCTTCGCGGCTCCGCGCGCGTTGCGCGAAAATATCGAGAATGAGCTGAGTACGATCCAGCACTTTGCGTGACAGAAGATTTTCGAGGTTGCGCCCCTGCGCCGGCGAAAGTTCGTCGTCGAAAATCACCGAAGTGATGTCTCGATCTTGCAGCGAATGCTTGATCGCTTCGGCTTTACCTTTGCCAATGTAATACGGCGCGGTCGGCTTCTGCAGTTTTTGAGTGACAGTGTCGACCACTTCCGCGCCGGCAGAGCTTGCGAGTTCGGCGAGTTCTTCCAGCGAATCGCGCAAGTCCCATTTAGAAACGCCGGCTTGTTCCAGACCGACGAGAACAGCGCGCTCGTGATTCTTTTTCGGACGTGTCTCGATCATCCCTGTTCTGCAAACGCACGCCGCGCGCGTTGTGAAATCCATTTCACGGTCTCACCGTGACTGAGAAGCGATAAGTTCAGCGGTTCAAAATTAGTTTGATGCCGAAACCAGGTCAACTGCCGCTTGGCATATTGCCGCGTCGCTTGCTGAATTTGCGCCGCGCATTGCAAGATCGACATCTTTCCTTCCAGCAAATCGCGAATCTCCCGCAGACCGATCATCTTCGACGCCGTTTCGCTCATCGCGCCAGCCGCGCGCACTTCTTCGATGACGCCATTCTCAAACATCATCTCAACACGCCGATTGATTCGCGAATAGAGTTCTTCGCGGTCGGGAAAAACAAAGACGCCTTTTGGATCCACATCTACTTTCTTCCAGTCAGCAGTTAGACCATGCGTGAGCGCCTTGATGTAAAGTCCGCTGCCGCCGACTACGATCACCGGGTTCGCGCGCGAATGAATTTCACTGATCGCCTGCATCGCGCGTCGCCGAAATTTTTCGGCGTTCATCTCTTCCAAGATCGACATCGTGCCGATGAGATGATGCGGAGCTTTTGCCAATGTTGCGGCGTTCGGCTTTGCCGTCAGCAGATCGAGCCCGCGATAAATTTGGAACGCATCCGCGCTGACGATTTCGGCGCCGAGTTCGCGCGCGACGTCGGCCGCGATCTCCGATTTGCCGGTCGCCGTCGGACCGACCATGAAAAACACGCCTTTCACAAAGACGAATAATGCGACGGTCATAGGCCGCCGCTACAGAAAAGAAAATCGGGAGACGCGCGCTTCAATCAGCGCCACGTCTCCCGACTAAAATCACAGGCTGCGTTTAATCGTGCGAGTGTTCGCGCTCGCTCGATTTCGCGCCGCTGACCACGAGCTTGCGTCCAAGGAATTCCTTGTCGTGCAATTCGTCCACCGCGCGCTTGGCTTCCTCGATCGTTTGCATTTGAACGAAGGCGAAACCTTTCGAGCGCTGGTTGTGGTGATAGCTCACCACTTCGGCGTTTTGCACATGGCCAACGCCATTGAAAAGCTCGAAGAGATCGCTCTCGGTCGCGTCGAAGGACAAATTGCCGACGTAAAGACGCGGCGAAGTGACTTCGACTGCTTCAGGTTTACGCGACGGCCGCGACTGCTCCTGCGAGCGCTGATGCTGCTGCTGTTGTTGTTGTTGTTGTTGCTGGCCGTTGCGCGATTGTGCGGCTGGTCTTCGTGTTTCGCCGCCATTTCCAAAAAATGCGACGATGCGTTGCCAGAATGTTTTCTGTTTTGGAGCTGGCGCGCGTTGATCTTGGAAACGCCCGCGACCGCCCCTTCGTCGAGGCCGACCGCGCCCGTGGCGCTGGCGTCTCCCTTGTTGATAAGAGTTCATGTTGATCCTCAGTATTGACCCAATTGTTTAATGGACGGAGCGCATCCAACGATGCACGGTCCGCGGCGCGCGAATCTCTAAGGGTTTCGCCTAACAAATTACAAATCCCGCCCTCGCGGGACGACGCCGCCGGAAACTCCGCCTTGTCTTGCCGGAAATAGAATCGTCTCAGGATGCAATCCGCCGTGGTCAGCCAATCAAATCGCGAAGATGAGAAACCTCGCTTCATACTTTTAGCTTTCGACTTGGAAACGGATGATCGGAGGATCGAATTAGATTCCCGACATCTACGGGCCGATTATCGCCCGCTCGCTCGGGCTTTGCAAGGGGCGGTTTTTAGCCTCGGGATGTCGATCTAGCGACCGGTCAGCACGTCGCGAATCGAGTAGGCGCGCGATTTCAAATATTCGCGCGTCCGTTCCCCGCGAATCGGCTTCGCGAAATGCCGCAAAGAGCGCGCACTCAGCCGTGACTCATACCCAAACTCCGGCATTAGATCGCGGCAATGCCATTCCACCCAGCCAATCTCGTCCTCGCTCAATTCACGCTCCCAGCGCGACGCTGGTTCGGCGCTCACGTTTGAAAATGCAATTTGTGCCGCCGAATTGCCGCCCCATGGTTGGCCAATCTTCGTCGGCACGAGAACGATGTCCGGATCGAACCCGATCTCGAGATAGTCGCAAACATTTTTCATTACAGTTGCGGGCTCGTTCACGAGCTGCTCGAACTGGACGAACAATCCGGAAATGTCTCCGCTCCGCACGCGTCTCGCCAACCGTGCGGCCACGCGCCAGTGCGCGATCACGTAATAAACTGAGAACCGCCTCGTCTTTCGCGTTTGTTCCAACGCGATTTGCGTCGCCAGAATCGCGCGCGGGTCGCGCAGCGTGACCAGCAGCTTCGCTTGCGGAAAACGCGCGAATATTTCATCGACATGATTCCGATTGGCGGGCGTCTTCTCGATCCAACGCTGGATGCGATCGAGTGGCCCGCCGATTGCCGAAGCGTACGATTCGGCCATCAGCGCTAGCAGATCGCGTTGGGTGTTCGCCGGATTGAACGCAACGCGCTCGAATGCTTCGAAGAATTTCTGCTGCGGAAAATTTGCGTATTCGTGCTCGCGCCATTTTGGTTCGCCGCCGAAAAGCACGCGCGAGAACGATTCCTTCGTCAGGTAATCGAACTGTGCGCGCCGGCTCGCGTCCCGATATTTCGTTAGAACAGTTGGGAAATAAGCAGTCTCTTGCGGCAGAACCAGCAGCTCGGGATGATTATCGAGCAACGCCGCCAGCAGTGTCGTCCCCGATTTCGCCTGGCCGGCGATGAAACAGGCGCGCTGATCGAACGGAAGTGCAGCCATCTACAAGATCGACATCTTCATTTCGCGCCGCGTGATTTCAAAAACCAATCAATAAAGCGCGGCAACCCATCTTCGAATTTTGTTTTCGGTTTGTAGCCGAGAAGTTTCCTGGCTTTGGAAATGTCGGCACACGTCAACGGCATATCGCCCGGTTGTTCGGGCAACCGATTGATCTTCGCTTTTTTACCCAACGCCTTTTCAATCGCGGCGATCAAGTCCTTCAGGTGAATCGTTTCGCTTTCGCCCAAATTGAAAACATTGAACATCGGTCCGTCGTAATTCAGCGCCGCCATCGTGCCCTGAATGATATCGTCGATGTAAGTGTAGTCGCGGCGCGTCGTCCCATCGCCAAACTGATCGATCGGTTCGCCGGCGTGAATTTTTCGGGTGAACTGATGAATCGCCAGGTCCGGTCGCTGACGCGCCCCGTAAACGGTGAAGTAGCGGAGCGCCACGATCCGCATCTTGTAGAGATGCGAATAAGTCGAACAAAGAAACTCGGCACCGATCTTGGTCGCCGCGTACGGACTCAAGGTTTGAGTGAGATGCTCTTCTTCCGAAAACGGGACCTTCTTTGCCGCGCCGTAGACCGATGAGCTCGACGCGAAAATGAATCGCTCAACTCCGCGCGTGCGCGCCGCTTCGAGCAAATGCAAAGTGCCGGCCACATTGGTGTCGTAATAAAGCTGCGGTCGCTGAATCGAGGGACGAACACCTGCGCGCGCGGCGAGATGGGCGATTATGTCGAACTTTTCCTTTCCAAACAAACCCGCGACTTTGTCGCCATCGCGAAGATCGACATCGTGCACCGCAATCTCCTTTTCGACGGCGGAAATATTCGCGCGTTTGATTTGCGGATCGTAAAAATCGTTGAAGTCGTCGAGGATCGCGACGTCATGTCCGTCAGCCAGTAGTTTTTCGACCAGATGCGAGCCGATAAATCCAGCGCCGCCGGTCACGAGAACGTTCATTGCCTTTAAGATTAGCCACAGATGAACACAGATCGACACAGATTTCAGAGTTGCTGTTGCTTACGTTCTTATCTGTGTTTCATCCGTGTTGATCTGTAGCAAGAATGAGGCTGGCAATATCAATCTTCCTCGTGTTTGTCATTTCGTTTGTCGCGACGATCGCGTGGAAACTTTGGCCGGAACTAACTCGGCCGAAATATGTCGATCCTGCATTTCGGATTCCGTCGCCGCTCGAACTCGAATCAATTCCAACGGCGTCACACTTTGATTTTCCGCTCGGCAACGAAAACGGCGCGATGGCTTACAACGCGCAGCATTTCACCGAGAACAAACATCTCGGCGACGACTTGAACGGCATTGGCGGCGAGAACAGCGATCTCGGCGATCCGATTTACGCCATCGCTGACGGCCGCGTTCTGCTCGCGCGCGAAGGCGGCCCCGGCTGGGGTAACGTTGTCATTTTGGTCCATGCGTACCTGGAAAATGGAGAACGGAAATACGTGCAGTCGTATTATGGCCACGTCCAAGACATGCTGGTGCATCCCGGCGAAACCGTGAAACGCGGCCAGCAAATCGCGACCGTCGGCACCGCCAACGGCCGTTACCTTGCCCATCTTCATTTCGAAATGCGCGAGTTCATTACGCCCTTCATCGGCCCTGGTTACCGCGAAAACACGCGCGGCTGGATTAATCCGACGAAGTTCATCGAGGCGCACCGATGAGACTCGACAACTGTAACGCTCTTATCACCGGCGCTTCCGCCGGAATCGGGCGCGAGTTTGCTAGGCAACTGGCGACACGAGCGCGAACGCTCGTTCTCGTTGCGCGACGCGAGCAACGATTAAACGAGTTGCGCGATGAGCTGCGAAACCGCAACGCGCAATTGAACGTTCAGGTGCGCGTTGTCGATCTTTGTGACAAATCGCAAATCGATCTGCTCGTGCGATGGCTCGAGCAAAACAAGATCGACATCGACTTTTTGATCAATAACGCGGGTCTCGGCGACACCGGCCCGTTCGCGACTTCACCTTCACAACGTAATGATGAAATGCTGCAAGTGAACATTGTCGCGCTGACGACGCTCACCCGCGCATTGCTGCCGCAAATGATTTCGCGAAAGCGCGGCGCGATTTTGAATGTCAGCTCGTCGGCCGGATTTCTGCCAATCCCGGAATTTAACGTTTACGCTGCAACCAAAGCGTACGTCACCAGTTTCTCAGAATCGCTTCGCGCGGAACTGCGCGGCAGAGGCGTGACCGTCACTGCGCTTTGTCCGGGTCCGGTTCATACAGAATTCGGCGACGTTGCAGCGCGCCAGGGTGGCCACCCAACAAGCGGACCTGAATTCACTTACGTCTCCGTCGAACAAGTTGTGCGCGACGCGCTCGCCGCGGTCGAAGCCAACAAGCCGCTCGTCATTCCCGGCTTCTTCATGAAACTCGGGATGTTCCTCGTCCGCATCACTCCGATGTCGATCCTCCGTTTGGCCTGGCGACTTGGCGCGCGTCGCTGAAACAAAAGCGGCGGTCAATGAAGACCGCCGCTTTGAGAATCAAATTTTGCGACAGCGCTACGAGGATTTGTATTTGACCGAGCAGCCGTACGGTTTGGTTTGCGCGTTGGAGACCGGTTTGCCGGCGAGCGATTCGTCGAGCGCGGCTTTGACGTAGTTGGTCGAGCTCGGGATGTCAGCCGGATTGGGCGACGCTTTGCTGTCGATCGCGCCTTCGTAAACGATTTTACCTTCCGGATTGATGATCACCATGTTGGGCGTGTTCTTGGCGCCGTAAAGCTTGGCGACTTTGCTTTCAGGATCGAGCAGTAGAGCGGTCTGCTTTGTTTTCCATTGCGCCATGATTTTCTGCGCCTGCTCGGGAGTGATATTGCCCTCGGTGCCGGGCGCGTTGGAATCGATCGTCAACCAGACGACGCCTTTGCCGGTGTATTCCGCTTGCAACTTTTGCATGTTGTCGCCGCCGTAATGTTTCTTCACGAACGGGCATTCCGGATTGAACCACTCGAGCACGACGTATTTGCCTTTGTATTGCGAAAGCGACTGCGTTTTGCCGTTGGCGTCCGGCGCGGAGAAGTCGGGCGCGGCGCTGCCGACCGGTGGAACATCAGCGGCGTAAAGCGCGCCGGCTGCAAGGGTGGTGATTGCGGTGAGGATTAGTTTTGTTTTCATAAATTAGCGTGAAGCGACTGCGATGGTTTCGAGTTTCTCGAGAACAATATTCTTAGTCAGCAATTCCGGGAACACAATCGGCTCTCCCGATTTGCCCGGATAAAGCACGTATAATGGGACACCCGGCCGGCCGAATTGTTGAAGCAATTTCGTGATCGCCGGGTCGCCATTGGTCCAATCGGCCTTCAATTTAACAACGCCGTGACGCTGGAACGCTTCGCGAACGGCGGCGCTTTCGAGTACGCTTTTTTCGTTAAATTTGCAGGTGAGACACCACGCAGCGGTAAAATCGACAAACACGGCATGACCTCGATCGCGCTCGGCTTGCAAGCGTTCGGGCGTAAACGGCTGCCAATCCCCGGGAAGATTCGCCTGTGCGGTGTCGATCTTCGCCGACTGAAACTTGTCAGCGATAAAATAAATGCCGCTGCCGAGCAAGAGCAGGAGCATGAGTAAGAGCACGAAGCTTCGTTTGGGCGCTGACGCAGTTGGGACGATGAATGCGCCTTTCATCCAGCACGCGATGGCGACGATGAGTAAAAAGCAGCTTGCCCAAATCGCGCCGTCGAGTCCGCGTTGCGCGCCGAGGACGTAGAGCAGAAAGAGCAACGTCGCGAGCAGCAAAAAGCCCATGAACTGTTTGACGTGTAGCATCCACGGACCGGGCTGCGGCAGAAATCGCATCCAGGCCGGTTGGGCGCTGAGCAGAAAATAAGGCGCGCTCATTCCGGCCGCGATTGCGACGAAGATCGACAAGATGACCGGCGCGGATTGCGTGAAGGCAAATCCGAGCGCGCTTCCGAGAAACGGCGCAGTGCATGGCGTCGCCAGGACTGTCGCGAACACGCCTTGAAAAAACGAGCCGAGATTGTCCTTGCGTTCCGCGCTCGCGAGCAAACCGCGTGTTAAACTTTGCGGGAGCGAAATTTCGAAGACACCAAAAAGATTGAGCGCGAAGACGAGCACGATGACGCTCAGGCCGAGAACAAAATAGGCGTTCGTAAATTGGAACCCGCCCCAGGTCGCGTCGCGGCCGGCGGCTTTGAGCGCGATCAGGACCAGCGCGAGCGTGATGAACCAGGCGAAAATTCCTGCGGTAAAAGCGAGGCCGGTCCGGAAAATTCTCTGCCGGCTTTGTCCAGCTTGCTGAATGAATCCGAAAATCTTGAGCGAGATCACCGGCAAGACGCACGGCATCAGATTCAAAATGAATCCTCCAATGAAACCGAAGAAGAGAAACGTGATGATTCCGCGCGAAGGTTGAGTAATTTTCGCGACCGTGGAGATCTGAGGCGCGCCGATTTCCCACGCGCTCCGATCACTACTGTTCGGAAATTTCGAAAAGACAACCAGGCCCGGCATCGCGGATAGATTTTTATCCGGCGATTCGATTGGGATTTTAAAAGTGGCCTCGCTTCCCTTGCGCAATTCGACATTCGGATGACCGGCTACCGTGTTGCCTTGCGGGACCGGAAAGAAATCCAGGTTTTGGTAATTCGCGATTTGGTCGCTGGTAACTTTCAGGTGGAGATCGTTGCCATTACGGCTCCAATTCGCAGTCGCACTGTTCGTGCCGGGAAATTTTTGCGGCAACAACCGGCGATAACGCGCAAAGAGGTCGGTGTTTTTCGGCTCGGCGGTGGTCGAAGTTGGCAGCTCGAGCTCGAGATTCGCGCCGCCCGGGATGCAGATTTTTTCGCAGACAAGCCAATTCGCTTCCGCGGACAGCTTCACCGGCGAGATGTCGATCTTCGCCGGCGGCGTAATTTCCTGAAGTAAGAGGATCTCATCCTGGTAACCGTAAGTTTGAATATCACCGGGATCGTTGGTTTTAAGCGGAATCGGCCATTGAATCTCGCCAACTTTCCAACCGGGCGGCAGTTTCCATTTAATCTCAGTCGGGAGACCGGCGTCGCCGGAAAATTTCCAATACGTGTGCCAGCCGGGCGCCATTCGCAGAAGCAACCCGACGCTAAATGACTTGCCGGGAACAATCGCGGAGGTATCGGCAAGAAGTGTCGCTTTGACTAACTCCTTGCCCTGATATGTTTGCGCGACGGCAGATTGGGCGAACAAAATCGCCAGAGCCGCAATCGACAGCTGTCGCATCGGAGACATCCTCAAAGTTACCATTGGCCTAACGGCGCGGCAAAGAAAGCTGGCTCGCATCGTGCTGCGGAATATGACATGCGCGGGTTGCTGACGTTCATGGTAATCGCCGGAATCGGCGGCGGATTGTTCATCTGGCAGAAGCACAACGAAGAGAAAAACACTTCGCCCGATGTTCACGCCCCGGCCCAAAACCAATCAATTGCCACAAAGACTGAGCTAACTCCCGCTCCGCGCGGTCAAGCTTCTGAATACAATTGGATGAAGCGCTCGCTTGATCGCGCAGCCGATGTCCGGGATCAAGCTCGGGCGCGCACCAAAGAAGCCCAGGAACCATAGGCACGCGTCCAACTGGCCGATTAGATCGACAATCAGCGATCGCGCTGGCGCGGATTATTGCGCGGGATGGTCGGCCTGAGCTTGCAGCTGATTCTTCACCGCTGACTTGAATTGATCCGGCGAGATCGCTTCCGCGGCGCTGACTGATTCTTCCTCTCGACCGAACTTTGTTACATCGCGAACCGGTTCGCCTTCGTTGTTGAGGACAATGTCGCGGCCTGTTTGCTCATCGTGCTGCACGCGGAAGCGGCCGTACATGATTCCCACGAGCGGGACAAACTGCTGACCATTGTGCTCAACAAATAAGATATCGTGGTCGCCCACTTGAAATTTCGGGGCGTCGGTAATTACCAGTGTGTCGTCGCCAACCGTGCCGCCTAGCATCTGGATAGTATAGGTGCCAACCGAGCTTCCCTTGATCGCGTCTCCGACTTGAAACGTGACATAAGTTTCGATGTGACGTTGGGCGCCCTCACCTTCCCAGACAGAACGCACATCTGTTACGCTGCCTTGGAAAATCAACTCGGCTTGCCGAACCAGCTGTTCGAAGGTGGGCGGAATCACCGTCGTGGCAGTGGCGCAGGTAAGAGAAATCGCGGTCAGCGCGAGCGGGAGAAGATATTTTGTTTTCATGAGTGTTAAGAAAAGTGGATCGGTTATCTCCTGATGGACACCGAAGCCCTGGTGGGCGTCGATACAGAGTAGCCGGCACCCGACTGAAGAGTCATGCTCGCGGTCTTGCTACGTTTTCCGGCAGTCAACACGGTTAATGTGACTGCGCCTGAGCTCGCACCGGCCGGGATCGTAATCTGGCCAGGCGTTCCATCGAGCGAATAGGCTGAACCCAGGATGGCGTTGCCGCTCATTGAGTAGTTTACCGTGATTGAACTACTCGCAGCAGTCGAAGCCGTCACCGTAAAGACTGCCGTGCCTCCGGATCGGACACTGGTCGGAGCCGCCGAGAGTGAGACTGCAAGGGCGGAGGGCGTTGCCGTGGGCGTGGGACTCGGAGTTACGCTCGGCGTCGAAGTAGGAGTCGCAGTCGGAGTGGGAGTTGCTGTTGCTGACGGCGTCGGAGTTGGTGTCCCGCTTGGTGCGCCATAAAGAGCTTGAGCACCGGCAATGTCGTCGGGGGTAAGTGCATCGGTATTGCCCACGTACGCATACATGATCGCGGTCGATAAGGTCGAATGCCCTAGTCCAAGCACGTGCCCAAGTTCATGCAAAGCAACGCGCTGAATATCCATGGCCGAGCGCAGTGGCCCTCGATATGAATCCCAGGTCCATGCGTTGTTAAACAGAATGTCGGCCTCTCTCATGGTAGAGCCGGAGTAGGAATAGCCTGTGATTGCGAGCGTGTTTGAACCAAAACTGCTACCGAAAAAAGTGCTCGCGAACGCCATTGAGTTCACCCCATCACCTTGCGCGACCGCCGCGGAGGAATTCATCACCCCACCCAGCTGCGCTGCGCCCATCACCTGGTTCCACATAGTCAGCGCAGGAACGACCGCGGAATTCCAGTTTGTGTTTCCATCAGAAAGCGCCTGACCGCCGCCGAGCGAAAGCTGCATCGTAACGCTTCCGTTAGGCCACTTAGGTCCCTCCAACACGTAAGCACGCGTGCTGAAAAGGCCGCCAACGAAGAAGAGAAGGACGAGCAAGCCCGTTACCGAGCGGTAAGCTCGGGAATCAAATCGGAAATGGGAGGGTGTCATAATTTCTATGCATTCCACAAAAGCAATATTCGTGCGCAGACACAGGGAAAAACGCCGCGTCCGCCGCGAATTCGTAGAGAGACCCGCTCTCTCCGGAAGTCGCGTTTCTTCTTGATAAGGTCCGCCACTCCGAGCGCGATGCGATTCGCAGCCGTCCCGGGAGCGACTCAAGGCACAATGAAGATCTTCTGAGAATCAGGATCCTTTACTTTGCTGCCCGGGGCGTAACCGCTCACGTCGATGTATCCGCCGCCGGCGTTGAATGGATTGAAAACGAGACCTGCTTTACCGGGAACCGGTTTGGCTACTGGAAATTGTGCGTGCGGCGAAGGCGACGGTTTCACGGTCGTTTTGTTGGCAGCGATTCGCGGGCTTGGACTGGCTGATGCTCGCTTCGATTTGCGTAACGCAGTCCGCGACGCGGGCGACGGAGACGGCGAAGGGAGCGCGACGGGCTGCCCGGGATTTGTTACATCGGACGCATTGCCGGCCGGAGTCGGCTCCGGCTCGTTAAAAACGTGACGCACTGGTGCAGTGATGGCGCGGCCGATCTCGTGCGCTGTTTCGCAACTGACCAACCAGGTTGCAATCAGCGTGATCGCCCAGCAGTTCCAATTCATCGCGATTTTATACGACGTCTTTGCTTCAGCGCAACAGATCGCTAGCGAAACGATCGATTTCTGGCTCCGTCGTCGCCCACGAGCACATCACCCGATAAACATCGGGCTCGATGAATTTGTAAAAATGCCAGCCGCGCGAATTCAAATCGTGAGTGAGCTGTTCGGACAAGCGAACAAAGAGAGCATTTGCCTCAACTGGGAGCACAATCTCGATCTTTGCAGCCGCCCGAAGACGCTCGGCGAGTTTGCGCGCCATCGCATTGGCGTGCTTCGCGTTTCGCAGCCAAACGTCGTTCTGCAAAAGGCCGAGCCATTGTGCTGCTAAAAAGCGCGCCTTGGACGGGAGCTGGCCGGCTTGCTTCAAGCGATAATCGAATTCTCGAGAAATCTCTTTTTTGAAAAATATGACGAGCTCGCTCGCGGCCGCTCCATTCTTGGTCCCGCCAAAGCAGAGAACATCCACCCCGATCTTCCACGTAATTTCTTTCGCCGAGCAACCGAGTGCGGCAATCGCGTTCGCGAATCGTGCCCCGTCCAGGTGCAGAAACATTTCGCGCTTCCGCGCGAGTTCAGCGATGGCACCGATTTCATCGCGAGTGTAAACCGTGCCGAACTCGGTTGCCTGGGTGATGCTGATCACGCGCGGCTTGTGCGCGTGGACTTCTGGCTGGCGCGCGATGACCTCGTCCACTTCGTTGACGTCGATCTTGCCAGCGTCACCGCCAACAAGAAGCAGCTTCGAGCCGCGCGTGAAAAACTCCGGCGCACCACACTCATCAGTCTGGACGTGAGCGTGATCGTGACAAACGACGCTGTGAAACGGTTGGCAAAGTTGCGCCAGCGCGAGCGCATTCGCGGCCGTTCCATTGAAAACCGGATATGCGTCGCAATCGGTTTCGAAAAGATCCCTGACCAATTTCCTCACCCGACTCGTCCATTGGTCCGAGCCGTACGATTCTGCCGCGGCATGATTGGCCTCTTCCAACGCGGCCAACACCTCGGGACAAATGCCTGCGGTATTGTCGCTCGCGAATTGGTGATGCCCACTCGACTGCATGTCGATCTTGCTAACCGAGGTCAGGACGTGCAGCAAACGGCAATCCCTCGAAAAGAGAAATTGCCTGACGGGCCCGAGCCCCAGGGCCTGCAGGGCCCGCCAGACAAATCACTCTAATACCCCCTGAATCTATTCCGCTTTGAAGCGGCTTTTCACCCCCCATTTCGAAGTTCGCCCTCAAAGTGACCGTATTCTCGGGGAATTTTTTTCGGCCGGCCTGAAATTGCTTCGCCTTTACCTCGGATTAACGCGCGATTACTTTTTCGTTATGGGCGCTTTGCAGACGGAAATCGAACGACGCGGCGAACGCATATTCGATTTGGTCGATCAACATCCGGAACCGCTCTTCAGCAAAGCCGGTTTTTATCAGCGGATGATGGCACTCTCGATGCGCGACGAGCATTTCAAGGTCCAACTGTTCCGCTTTGTCGATGTTTTGGCGTCGCTTCATCGCGGCACCGATATCGTCCAGCATCTCGACGAATATTTCGCCGACATGCGCAACGGCTACGCGCCGTTGATTCGAACCGGAGTTCGCGCGGCGAAAATTGTGCCGTGGATCAGCGGCCAGCTTCTGCGCTGGAACGTCTCCGGCATGGCGCGCCAGTTCATCGCTGGACGCGACCCGGAGGACGTAATGAAAACGCTCCGCAAACGCCGCGCCCAGGGAATCGGGTTCACGGTCGATCTTCTCGGCGAAGCGGTGGTAAGCGAACCGGAAGCGGGCGAGTACGCCACCCGCTGCCTGGAATTACTCGAGCATCTCGGACGCGAAACCCGCGGCTGGACCGATCCGCTTGGCAAAAACGCGGAGTTATTTCCGGTCGTTAATCTTTCCGTCAAAATTTCCGCGCTTTATTCGCAGATGAATCCGGCCGATCCGGCTGACGCGATCGCGCATCTCGCGCCAAAACTGCGCCCGATTCTGCGACGCGCGCGCGAGCTTGGCGCGTTCGTGAACTTCGATATGGAAAGTTACGCGCACAAAAATGCTACCCTCGCGCTTTTCGCGACGCTCTTCAGCGAAACCGAATTTCGCGACTGGCCGGACGTTGGAATCGTCATCCAGGCTTATCTGCGCGATGCGGAAAACGATTTGCTCGATCTGCTCGATTGGGGTCGCGCACGCGGAACTCGATTCGCCGTTCGACTGGTCAAAGGCGCGTATTGGGACTTCGAAAAAATAAAATCGCGCCAGAACGGATGGGCTTGTCCGGTCTTTCTCCAAAAACCGGAGAGCGATCTGAATTTCGAATTGCTCACGCGGATCATGCTCGAGAACGAATCGATCGTCACCTCGGCGTTCGGATCGCACAACGTCCGGAGCATCGCGCACGCGCAGGCGCTGGCCGATCAGCTCGGGATAGATCGCAGCCGTTTCGAATTTCAGTTGCTTTACGGCATGGCCGGCCCGGTGAAACGCACGCTTGTCGAAATGGGTTATCGAGTCCGCGAATACAGTCCGGTCGGTGAGCTCCTGCCCGGAATGGCGTATCTCGTTCGCCGCCTGCTTGAGAACACTTCCAACGAAGGATTTTTGCGCGCCAAATTTTCCGATAACGTTTCCGAATCGGAACTATTGCGCAATCCGGCGGAACTCGTCGATCAAAGTCCAAACGGCGCCCGCGATGTCGATGTTATGGGCGACGGCGCTTCCCTCGACACGCCACCGGGTGATACTTATGAAAACGCGCCACTTGTGAATTTCGTTTACGAACAAAATCAGGATCGAATGCGAGAAGCCCTCGCGCATGTCCGCACGCAGCTCGGCCAAAAATATCCGCTCGTGATCAACGGCGAAAGAGTTTGGACCGAGAAAACGATCGCTTCGATCAATCCGAGTTCGCCAGATGATGTCGTCGGCCATGTGGCCGAAGCTGGAATTCCGGAAGCAGAGCGCGCGGTCAAAGCCGCGCGCGACGCCTTCGAAAAGTGGAGCCGCACTTCCTTTGAAACGCGCTGCCGGTTACTCGAGCGCGCCGCCGATATCATGCACCGCCGACGTTTCGAACTTTCGGCGCTCGAAGTTTACGAAGTTGGCAAAGCCTGGGCGGAAGCGGACGGCGATATCCGCGAGGCGATCGATTTCTGTCGTTTTTACGCACACGAAATGCGCGTGATCGGCCGACCGCGGCTCACGCAGCACGTTCTCGGCGAAGAAAGTTATCAGCACTATTGGCCGCGCGGCGTGGCCATGATCATCGCTCCCTGGAATTTTCCGATGGCAATTTTGTGCGGTATGACCACAGCCGCGCTCGTCACCGGCAACACCGTCATCATGAAACCGGCCGAGCAATCGGCGGTCCTCGGCGCGATGTTGATGGAAATTTTTGAAGAAGCCGGCGTTCCACCCGGCGTATTGAATTATTTGCCCGGCAAGGGTTCAATCATGGGCGCGCATCTGGTCGATCACAAAGATGTCGATCTTATCGCGTTCACTGGATCGCGCGAAGTCGGTTTGCGGATTTGGGAGACCGCCGGCAAAACGCGCGAAGGTCAGCGTGAACTCAAGCGCGTCATTTGTGAGATGGGCGGCAAAAACGCTGTCATCATCGACGCCGACGCTGATCTCGACGAAGCGATCGTCGACACCATTTATTCCGCCTTCGGTTATCAGGGACAAAAATGTTCCGCTTGTTCGCGGCTGATCATTCTCGAGGAAATTTATCCGCGCGCGATGGAACGCCTGCTCAACGCCGCGGCCAGTTTGCGCGTTGGAAATCCGGAAGAACCGGGAATCACCGTCGGTCCGGTGATCGATGGCAAGGCGTACAAGAACATTCTGGAATACATTGAGAGCGGTAAAAACGAGGCGCGCCTCGCGTTTCAACGCGACGACGTTCCGGAAAAAGGATTTTTCATTCCGCCGACGATTTTCACCAATGTCGATCCCAAGGCGAAGATCGCGTGCGAAGAGATTTTCGGTCCAGTCCTCAGCGTGATCAAAGCGCGCGACCTCGACGAAGCATTTGAGATCGCCAACGGCACCGAATTCGCGCTCACCGCTGGATTTTTCTCGCGCAGTCCGGCGAACATCGAACGCGCCAAAGCCGAGATCGTCGCCGGCAATGTTTACATCAATCGCTCCTGCACCGGCGCAGTCGTCGGCCGCCATCCGTTTGGCGGATTTAAAATGAGCGGTGGCGGCACCAAAGCTGGCGGGGCCGATTATCTTTTGCAGTTTGTGGTGCCGCGCGTCGTCACTGAAAACATCACCCGGCACGGCTTCGCTCCCGAAACAACACCGCAATACCGCGACGAATTTCTCGGCCCGCGCTAATTCGCGGCTATCGGTCGAGCGGGCGGCCTTTGTGCAGCAACTGGACGACCGACACGATCATGTAGATCACCGGCCAGGCAGCGGCGACGAGGATGACGGCGAATACCGCCATTTCCTTGGCGCGTTCACGCGCTGACTCGATCAAGTATTCGCGACCCAGGTTGTAACGATGAAACTCGCCGTCGTCATTCGACCAGTAGCCATGCCATCGGCCGGCTCCAGCCTGGAAAAAACAATCGGTTCGCGGAAAACGATTATCATCGAACTGAAACCTCGGTTTCACCGTGTCTGGTACAGCTTGGATCGTTCCACAAGTTAGCGGTTCATCCAATCAATGATTTTGTCGTGGGCGTGGTTGAGCACGCTGACGTGGTCTGCGTTCTCGATCGCGAAAAATTCGACAAACGGAAATTCGCGCGCGAGTTCGCGCCCCATTCGGACCGGAATCACTTCGTCGCGCGCGCCATGAAAAATTGCGATGCGCGCATCCGGGTTGAGTCTCGCCACTTCCGCCAGGTTTGCACGATTGTCATAACTTTCGATCAGAAGTCGTGAGATCCAGCCACCCAAAATCGTGGCTGCTTCCTCTCGCAGCGTTGTGAACGGCGCTATCAGGACAACCTTTTGGACACGATGATGCGTTGCAAAATCGAGCGCGACCGCTGCCCCTAACGAATGGCCGATGGCGCAGATCGTAAGTTGGTCGTCGCCCAGTTTTAATCGCTCGGTCAGGGCCCGCAGCGCCGCGTCCGCGGACGCACGCGTGCTCGCAATCGTCGCGTAGCCGCCGTTCTTTCCGTAACCGGGATAATCGATTAGCAGGAACGCGTCGTCTTTCCCCGGATATTCGCGGAGAATTGTCGTCCAATCGAGCGCAAGCGAACCGTTCCCGCAAAATGCGATCCAAAGACGTTTCGGCGATGGTGCGGTTGCTGGAATGTAAAACGCGCAATATTTCGCAGCCGCGACCGTGTAATTAATTTCGATGCCGTTCGCCGGAAACGCATACGCATAGCTCTCATCGTACGAGCGCGGATGATAAACCATCGAGTGCTGCCGAAAATAGAGGATCGACAACGCAGCAAGAAGAAAAAGGCAAACGCTAAGGAACGCGCGAGTTACTTTTCGCGGCCAGAGTCGAATGAAACCGCCATTCCGCGTTGATGACGGATTGTGCATCGCGCCGCAAGAACGTGCTCCCCGCGACGCGATGCAAATCCGATTTGCACAGGCCGTTTATCTCCAGTGACCTGGAACCCAAACCCAACCTGCGCCTCTGCTCACCCAATGTCCTGGGACCCAAACAGCCATAGTACGTGGCGGCCTGACCCAAGAGCCAGACACCCAAACGTAATCCCTTCCGGACCATCGCCAGTAGCCCTGCGTCCAAATGTAACCCGGACCCGGCGCGACAGTTTGCGCTTCAATTCGCACCGTTGGCGGCGCTTGTTGCACCACCACCTCGCGCGTAACGACTCCAGTCTCTGGAACGCCGGTAGTCACCTCTTGCGTAGTCGTCGTTCTGGTCGTCGTTGTAACCGGCGGCGGCGTTTCGTCCGCGCAGCCAATTAATGCGAACGGCGCCAGCGCCAACATCCAAATGCGTATTCTCATAAATAATCCCTTCTGTATAACGTTCGTTTCTGGTTAGACGGGTTGGTTTTATCAAATTCACCAAATGCTTTACGTCGTCGCTACGCCAATCGGAAATCTGAGCGACATCAC
>DASQBB010000031.1:0-99562 GCA_035635435.1 Chthoniobacterales bacterium
TCGTCATGGAGGAAACCGTAATTCAATTTGCGCAGGCGTTCCCAATATTCGTGATGGTAAGAATCAATCGGGCGATGTCCCGTTTTCCAGGCTGCGTTTGCGATCGGTCGCTTTGCGATCACGCCCATTTTCTTTTCGCGCGCCAACGGCAACGTCAAATCGATTGCCTCCTGATCGGCGATGTTGATTGAGGTTTGCAGCGTATCGAACGCGCCGGTTTCCACCGCGAACCGAGCGGCGTGACTATCGCCGCTGTAACCGATGTACCGGACGTAGCCGCGATCGCGCGCCGTTTGTAGCCCTTCAATAGCTTCGCCCTTCCGCAACTCCGCTTCCGAGCAGCTATGCAATTGCACGATGTCGATCTTATCCGTCTTCAGCCGCCGCAAACTGCGCTCGATGCTTTCCAAGATTGAACCTTTCGACCAATCAGCGCGTTCACCAAAGCCGTGGGGGTGACCGCACTTTGTGAAAAGATAAAATTCCTTTCGTCGATCGCTGACTGCCTGTCCGATCAATTCCTCGCTGTTGTAATAACATTCCGCGGTGTCGATGACATTGAGACCTGCATCGAGCGCGCCGTTCAGCAATTCTGTCACCGTTTCCGGCGACGCGTGCTCGTAGCCGATCTCGGATCCTCCGAATCCGAGAACCGAGACGTCCATGTCGGTCTTTCCAAGGCGACGCTTTTCCATCACTTCACGCTTTGTTGTAGCGGCGTTTGTGTCAAACGCCGAACTAATAGACAGGCGCTTGGCACAAGCGCCTCTACAACATCAAAATACTAATCGCGTTTTGCCTTTGCCGCGCTCGATCCGGCCAATTCGCTTCGCATGCAGGATCGACATCGCGCGTTTGGCATCGCGCTCAGCGACGATCGCGACCATTCCGATTCCCATGTTGAACACTTGGTACATTTCGGATCGGCCGACGTTCCCGTTCCGTTGGAGAACCTGGAAGATGTTCGGCACTCGCCAGGATTTCGTTTCAATCACCGCCTCGCAATTTTTCGGAAGCACGCGCGGCAGATTGTCGATCAAGCCGCCGCCAGTGATATGAGCGAGTCCTCTAATCATTCCTGCCGGCGCTTTTGCGAGCAGTGGTTGATAATTCTTATGCACGCGGAGCAACTCCTCGGCAACGCTCGTGGTCGATCCCGGCAAGCGCGAACTTGGTTTCAGTTTCATTTTCTCGAACAAGATTTTCCGCGCGAGCGAGTAGCCGTTGGTGTGCAAACCGTTTGATGCGAGTCCGAGAATTGCGTCGCCAGGTTTGATTTTACGGCCATCGATAATCTTGGCGCGGTCGACCACGCCGACGATGCAACCGGCCAGATCGTATTCGCCTTTGTGATACATTCCCGGCATCTGCGCGGTCTCGCCGCCGATCAGCGCGCAGCCAGCCGCGCGACAACTTCTCGAAAATCCGCGAATGAGTTGATCGAATGCGCGTGGCTCGAGTTTTTCGCAGCCGATGTAATCGAGAAAGAAAAGCGGGCGGGCGCCAAGAACAGCGATGTCGTTCATGCAATGATTGACCAAATCCGCCCCGACGGTGTCGTGCTTGTTCATCGCGAACGCGATCTTCAACTTCGTGCCGACGCCGTCGATGCTCGCGACCAGCACCGGATCGCGCATTGCGTCGAAGTCCGCGCGAAACAAACCGCCAAAGCCACCGATTTTGCCCAGCACTCGTCCGGCGGCTGCCGGATGCGTTTGCTTAACAAGCGATTGAATACCGCGCTTGAGCTTGTTGCCAAGATCGACATCTACGCCGGCGCGCGTGTAAGCCTTCTTCATCACCGGAACGGGCGATTGAGGTCAATCGCCCCTACCTTCATTTGAGATCCGCGAACAGCGTCGGATGCCGTTCCTGCTCAACGAGTGCTTTGGCGCGGGCTTCGCGCTTTTCCATGATGAACTTGTCGAGCGCGGGATCGACGGGCAGAGGATAATTGCCCGTGAAACAGGCGAGACAAAATTCGTTTATCGGTCTCCCGGTCGCGCGCACCATTCCTTCGACGTCGAGGTAACCGAGGCTGTCGACGCCGAGATATGTCCGGATTTCTTCCATCGACATCTGGTTTGCGATCAACTTTTGCGGATCGGGAAAATCGATTCCGTAATGACAGGCGAACCGATGCGGCGGACAGCTCACGCGCATGTGTACTTCCTTGGCGCCGGCCTCGCGCAAGTTCACGACTCTCGCCCGCGCGGTGGTGCCGCGAACAATTGAGTCGTCGATCACCACCACGCGTTTTCCGGCGACCATTTCCTTGATCAAATTTAATTTCACGCGGACATCGAAATCGCGGATGAGCTGACTCGGCTGCAAGAACGTGCGGCCGATGTAGTGATTGCGAACAAACGCGTGTTCGTAAGGCATTTTCATTTCCTCGGCGAAACCGAGCGCCGCGTAGTTGCCGGAGTCCGGCACCGGCACAACGATGTCGGCCTCGACCGGAAATTGGCGCGCAAGTTCGCGGCCCATTTCGGTGCGGACCTTGCCGACATTCACGCCGCCGATGATGCTGTCCGGCCGCGCGAAATAAACGTACTCGAACATGCAGAAGGCGGGCTGTTGCGGCTGGAACGGAAATTCCGAACGCATCCCGTTCTCGTCGATAATGAGCACCTCACCGGGCGCGATTTCGCGAACAAACTCGGCGTGAATTAAATCAAACGCGCAGGTCTCGGAAGAGAGGATGTAAGCATCATCGAGTTTGCCGAGCGAAAGCGGCCGCCAGCCGAATGGATCGCGCACCGCGATCAGCTCGCGCTCGCTCATAATGAGCAACGAAAACGCGCCTTCGATTCGGCGCAGCGCCGCCAAAACATTCTTTGCACCGTTGTCGGACGGTTGGGCAAGGAGATGCAAAATGATTTCGCTGTCGGCGGTGGTTTGGAAAATCGAACCTTTGCGCTCAAGCTCGTCCCGCAAAACATCGGCATTAATCAGATTGCCGTTGTGCCCGATCGCCATTTGACCGCGAACGCAATCGACCACGAACGGTTGCGCGTTTTTGATCGTGCTCGTTCCGGTGGTGGAATAGCGGGTGTGACCGATCGCGCGGCTGCCTTTGAGTTGTTCCAATTCCCTCTGACCAAAGACCTGCGAGACAAGCCCCATGTCTTTGTGGATCAAGAACGAGGTGCCGGGGCCGTTGCTGGTGACGATTCCCGCGCTCTCCTGACCTCGATGCTGGAGCGCGAAAAGACCGTAGTAGGTCAGGACCGCGGCGTTTGGGTGTCCGAACACACCGAACAGGCCGCACTCGTGCTGCGGGTAAACGTCGCGGGCTTTGACCTCGTCGTTGGCCTCTGGAGAGATCACAAGAAATAATCCACGAAATCAGCGCGCATTCAAACGGCTTTGATCATAAACTTGGAATTCGCTCGGTCGAGGAATCGCTCTCCACCAGGCGGCGGATGGAATTCCACCAATCGTCGTAGAGATCCGCTATCGGCCAGGCGAATTTTTGATCGCTAACCTGGATGTGCAATTCCTCGCCGCCGACTTTTCCGAGCTGGTGAAATGGAACCTCGAGCTCGCGTAAGATCGACATCGTCTTTTCCACGTTTCCTGGCGCGACGGAAATAACAATGCGCGACTGCGACTCGTTAAAGAGAACCTCTTCTGTGGTGGCAGGCGTCTCGCCTGCGCAGCCGGGACGGCTGCCTCCACAGTCACTAAGATCGACCTCGACCCCATAAAGGCGGGTTGGATTGAAACAGCATTCCGCTAGGGCAACGGCCAGTCCGCCTTCGCTGCAATCGTGCGCGCTTTTCACGAGACCTTCACGGATCAGACCGCGGACCGCGTTTTGAATTTCGATTTCCTGCGCAAGATCGACATGCGGCGGAGGCCCGATCTTTTTTCCGTGGCAAACTTTGAGAAATCGGGAGCCGCCCAGTTCGTCACCGATTTTGCCGACGAGAATGATTTCGTCGCCGGCATTTTTGAACCATTGAGTGGTGATGTGTTCTTCCTTTTCGATCAAACCGACCATCCCGATGGTCGGCGTCGGATCGACGACTCCAGCCGGGCTCTCATTATATAGAGAGACGTTTCCGCCGGTCACTGGCGTGCCGAAGGCGACGCAAGCCTCGGCCGCTCCTTCAACCGCTTCGCGCAATTGCCAGAAGTTTTCCGGTTTGTAGGGATTGCCAAAGTTCAAATTGTCGGTCACGGCGAGCGGGTTTGCACCGGAGCACGTGAGATTGCGCGCCGCTTCTGCAACCGCAATCTTGGCGCCTTCGTGCGGATCGAGCGCGCAGTAGAGCGAGTTGCAATCACTCGTCGCGGCTAAAATTTTGTTCGCGTACCGAACAAAAAATACCGCGGCGTCCGAGCCCGGCTTCACCAGCGTGCCAGTGCGCACAGTGTGATCGTATTGACGATAAACCCAGTTCTTCGACGCGATCGTCGGATCGCGCAGCAATTCCCGGAGAGAATCGACCACGGATTTCCCGGATTTCGCTGATAATTTCTGAAGTAAATCCGTTTTAGCCGCGTGATCCGCGGTTGGTTTTCTGGCTTCTCTTGAGTAAAGCGGCGCTTCTTCAGCAAGCGGCCTTGCCGGAATTTCTGCGGCGACGCTGCCGTTGTTGCGCACGCGCATCATGCCGTCATCGGTCACGCGACCGATCTCGGCCCACGGCACATCCCATTTGTCGAAAATTTCACGGACCAATTTCTCTTTGCCGCGCTTGGCGATGATTAACATTCGTTCCTGCGATTCGCTAAGCAGGATTTCGTAGGGCGTCATGCCGGGTTCGCGTTTCGGCACTTTCGCCAGATCGATTTCAACTCCGGTGCCGCCACGGCTGGCGGTTTCACACGTCGAACAAGTTAAGCCGGCTGCGCCCATGTCTTGAATTCCGGCCACGGCGTCGCGCGCGAGCAGCTCGAGACAAGCCTCGAGCAAAAGTTTTTCTTTGAATGGGTCGCCGACTTGCACCGCCGGGCGATCTTCCTTCGATTGCTCGGTCAATTCGCGCGATGCGAAGGCCGCGCCGGCCAAACCATCGCGACCAGTTTCAGCGCCGACATAAAAAACCGGATTGCCAACGCCGCGGGCGGCGCCGCGCGCGACCTGTTCGTGTCGCAAAACGCCGAGACAGAAAACGTTTACCAGCGGATTGCCTTCGAAACTTTCGTCGAAATAGATTTCGCCGCCGATCGTCGGGATGCCGATGCAATTTCCGTAATGCGCGATTCCGGAAACGACACCGGTGAAGAGCCGGCGATTGGCGGCGACATTTGGACTGTCGCCGGTTATTGGTCCGAAGCGAAGGGAGTTCAGGCAAAATTCGGGGCGAGCGCCCATGGTGAAAATGTCGCGAATGATTCCGCCGACGCCGGTGGCCGCGCCCTGAAACGGTTCGATCGCGCTCGGGTGATTGTGACTTTCCATTTTGAACGCGATCGCCCAGCCGTCGCCGATATCGACTACCCCGGCGTTTTCCTCTCCGGCTTTAACGAGAATGTTGGGACCGGTCGTTGGAAATTTCTTCAGCTCACGTCGGGAGTTTTTGTAGGAGCAATGCTCACTCCACATCACCGAAAAGATTCCCAGCTCGGTAAAGTTTGGCTCGCGGCCGAGAATTTTCTTGATCTGCTCGAATTCTTCCGGGGTGAGACCGTGTTTCGCCACCAGCTCCGGAGTAACAACCGGATCGGTGGTCGGTTGGGCGCTGATCATCGACAGCGCACGTTACCGAATGTGGCACGCGGCTCAACTCGCGAAAGCTTTCGGAGTCAACGCGGAGTTTTCTCAAAACAAGTCGAATACGGGCGGCGCGGTGCCTGTCTAACTTATAAAGAGGAGGGAGAGAAGATGAAACGATTGATCGTAATTTTCGCCTGTGCGGTGTTGGCGCCGTTTTTCTTTGCGCAAGAAGCCAGCGCGTTCCCGGGCGAGCGCATCCTCGGCCACGCTGCGCATGCTGCCCACAGAGCTGCCTACGGGTTCAACCACCATGTGGTCCAGCCGGCCAGAAGAGTCGTTGTGCGACACACGAGCTAAACATAATTTTAAGCAAAGCTGATTTGCGAATTAGAGTCGCCGGCTTTCCCAGGACCGGATGACTTTTCTTGTAGTCCGCGTCAGCGTCGACCAAACGCGCTGTTTACAATCACCTCGAATATTTCGCGGCTGATCGATGTCGAAGAAGCGATAAGCAAAAGAAGGAGGGAAACACATGAAACGGATAATTGTTAGTCTTGCTTGTGCGCTGATTGCGCCTCTGGCATTCGCGCAAACAAGCACGACAACGACTGAAACAACCAGAACGAACCCGGCTACCGGGACAATGACGGAAACCACAACCACTTATTCTTCGGGTACCGTGACAACTTACGAACCCGGGAAGACAATCGTGGTCAAAAGCGAGCAAGGTCCGCTGAGCTTCGCGCTCGGGACCGCCGCGCGCGTCGTTGATGGCGCCGGGAAAATCGTGACGGCTCCGCTTCGGGCCGGCCAGAAGGTGCGAGTGTATTACACTGGCCCGACCGAGAAGCGCGTCGTTGAGCGAGTTGTTGTCGAAGACTAAATCGACAAACGATAGTTAACTGAAAGCCGCAGGGTCCCGTGATCCTGCGGCTTTTTTGTTAGGAGGGCGTCCGCGCCGTCGGCGTCCAAAATAATGGGACACGACAGCGCGTGTCCCTCCATTTGCGTTCCCTGTCCAAATCAGGGAACATTCTCGCGTGGCTTTTGATCTGAAAGAAATTATCGCGTCGCGGCTCGGCGAAAATTACGAACTGCACGAGCGGCATCTGAACCGCACCCTGGTTTCGGCCCAGCGCGTCATCGGGTTCGACAAGGTCTATGCCCGGGCCGAGGGCGCTTATCTCTACGACATGGATAACCAGCCGTATCTCGATTTCTTGAGCGGCTACAGCGTTTTCAACATCGGCCGGAACCATCCGGTGGTGAAGAAAGCGATCCGCGACGTGCTCGATCTCGATCTTCCGAACATGGTGCAAATGGATTGCTCGCTTTTGAGTGGACTGCTCGCCGAAGCGATCGTCAAACGCACGCCGCCGCATCTCGACGCGGTTTTCTTTTGCAACTCCGGCACCGAGGCGATGGAAGGCGCGCTGAAATTTGCCCGCGCCGCGACTGGAAAAAAGCGCGTGGTGTCGCTGGCGAGCGCGTTTCATGGCCTCAGCCTCGGTTCGCTCTCGCTCATGGGCTGCGAAAGTTTCACCGAAGGATTCGGTCCGTTGATGGAAGGTTTCGATGCGCGCGTTCCGCTCGACGACATCGATGAGTTGGATCGACAACTTCGCGCGGGTGACGTGGCCGCGTTTGTGATCGAGACGGTGCAAGGCAAGGGCTGCCAAACCTCGAAGACCGATTTCTTCGTTCGGGCGCAGAAACTCTGCCGCAAATACGGTACGCTCTTGATCTCCGATGAAGTGCAGACCGGACTTGGTCGCACCGGAAAAATGTTCGGCTTCCAACATTGGGACCTCGAACCGGACATCATCACGCTCGCGAAAACCTTGAGCGGCGGTTACGTGCCGTGCGGCGCGATCGTGACCCGGCGCGACATTTACCAGAAAACTTTTTCGCGAATGGACCGATGCGTCGTCCACTCGACAACTTTCGGCCGCAACAATTTGGCGATGGCGTGTGGATTGGCTGCGTTGGAAGTAATCGACAACGAGAAGCTGATCGAGAACTCCGCCAAAATGGGCGCGCTCCTGATGGACAAAGTGGACGCGTTGCGGGCGAAGCATTCCTTCATCAAGGAGGTCCGGGGCAAAGGCTTGATGATCGGGATCGAATTTCAGGAGCCGACCGAGTTCAAACTCAAGATGGCGTGGAAACTTCTCCACAAGATCGACAAGGTGCTGTTCGCGCAAATGGTCGTGACCCAGATGCTGAGCAAGCATCGCATCCTCACCCAGGTTGCGGGGCACGCGATGGACGTGATGAAGCTCCTGCCGCCGCTCATCATTGGCGAAAAAGAAGTGGACCTGTTCGTCAATGCGCTCGACGACGTTTTATCGGAATGTCGCAAATTTCCGGGACCGATGTGGGAACTCGGAAACAATTTCGTCCGCGCCGCGCTTGGATCGCGTCGCTCGGCCGAGCCGCGCCCGGTTTCAGCCTAACGTTAGATCATGCGGCACATCGCTGTCATCGCGTTGACCGCGCTCGCGTCGTCCGCATAACAAAATGAATCCCAGGCCGGCTGGAGAAGAATCAGAGCCCAAAGTGCCAACGGATCTTCGCAAAGCCCTCGCGGCTGCCCCGAAGTCGAAGGCTCAGTGGAGCGATCTCACGTCGATCGCGCGCCGGGACTTTATTAGTTGGATAGACTCAGCCAAACAGCAGGAGACACGTAAACGCAGGATCGAGAGAGCTTGCTCGATGCTTGCGGCCGGAAAGCGACGCCCCTGCTGTTATACAATCGTGTCATTCGATCTCTACACCGCCCTCAACGGTACGCCGAAGGCGAAGGCTCAGTGGAGCGATCTCACGCCGTTCGAGCGCAGGGATTTTATTGGTTGGATGGACTCAGACAAGGAACCGGTGGCGCATAAACGCCGGATCGAGAAAGCCTGCGTGATGCTTGCGGCCGGAAAGCGACGCCCCTGATGTTTTTCAATCTCTGACCGAAGAATTGAAGGGGGCCGCCGCTAAAATAGATTTACAAACCGGTCATGAGTAATGCCACTAAACGCGCGATCCTTCGCTGGATTCACCTCATCTTTGCTATTCCGATCATCGGTTATGTTTATAGTCCGTTTGGAGAGCTTCCGAGCTACGCCCCCATCGTTCGGTTTGTCTCCATTCCTGTCCTTATCCTTTCGGGATTTTGGATGTACGCAGGCGTAGTCTTCGCAATCATCGGCGTCGCGCTATGGCTCGGTGCTATTTATCTGTCTGGATATGGGGCGGCTATCCTGAGTCTGGTCGCGCTATTCATCGCGCGGAAAATTTGGTTGGTGATCCGTGCGCGACAGTCGAAGTGATCGGACCTATTCATGCAGTACAGCCAACTCGCGAAGGATTTCGGAGTCGTTGACCTTTATCGTTCGGCGGCAGAGGCGGCTCGTGGATTCTTCGTTCGCCTGAACTAACGCAACAACCAAGGAGCAAATCGTGACCGATCCCAAGTACGCGGCATTCACGGCGCTCGACCCGTTCTTCGACATCGTCCAGCAGGGTTTGGCCGGCCTGGTCGATGGCGACCACTATTTCGACACCATCGCCGACGACGCGGAGTTTGAATTTCGATATCATTTCCCCGGATGGCCCCAGACAGTTCGTGGTCGTGACGCCCTGATGGCACTCTATGCGGGCTACGGCAACAACATCGTCCTCCACGGCGCTGACGGGCTCGTTGTGCACCGATCGCAGGACCCTCGCGTTGTCATCATCGAATACGATGTCCATGGTAAAATTGTCGGGACCGGCTCCTCATACGACAACCGGTTCATCTCGGTCGTTACCATCGAGGGCCGAAAGATCGTGCAATGGCGGGACTATATGGACTCGCTGGCAGCCATGACTGCGCTTAGTCAGGTGCAGTAGCAATTGTTTGGCAATTGGCATTGGAACTAACAGGTCTAACCAAGCGCTGCAGCCAACGACGAAGAAAGTAGGAAGTAAAAATTAGAAAGTAGAAATTCGAAGCAAAAGCTCGCTCCCGCGCGGGGTAGCTGATCTTATTCTCGTTGGACCGTTTAGGCGGCTGCCGTTCCGATGACACCAAGCCAATAAAGGAAAATACCGATGAAATACATGCTGACCTGGTCCGAACGCCCGCAAGGTTCACCGATGGAATACGAGAATGCTCAGAAGCGGATACTGGAGGTTTTCACTCAGTGGAAGGCGCCCGCCAATTTCAAGATTGAGCTGTTCGTGATCCGGGTCGGTGACTGGGGCGGATATATGATGTTGGATTGCGATGATCCGTTAGCGGTTCATAAGTTCTGTTCGATGTTGCCTGCTTTTGTGTTCGAGGCGCGTCCAGTGGTTCCAGTGATGGACGCTGTCCGTGTGGAACAGGAAGCGATTGCGTTCCGTGACGGACTTCCACGCAAGTGACATTCGAGATCGCTACGGATTTCTGATTGTCGATCTTTGGGTGAGCGACTAAGTCTCCATCGTTATGCGTATTCGACCTCTTATTTTCAAAATCACAATCGCGTTCATTGTCGCGGCAGCGACGTACGCGCAAGATCCAGCGGTCGTTAATTCCAAAACGATTCAGGTGAAGTTTGAAAACGATCGTGTTCGTGTGCTGGAAGCAACTTTGCCGCCTGGCGTGAAAGAGCAGGTGCACTCGCACCCCGCCTACGTGATTTATGTTTTGGAAGGCGGTCGTTATCGCAATTACGCCTCGGATGGCAAAGTCACAGAAGGCGAGTTGAAGACCGGCGAAGTTCTTTTTCGCGAGCCTTTGACTCATGCTGCGGAGAACATTGGCGATAAACCGCTGCACATGATCCTGGTTGAGCTCAAAGGCGACACCAGCAAAGTCGCGCCTCACCCGTAAAAACAGCCCAGGTTCTCGGACGTCGATTTTTAAAGTCTCCGTAACGGCGAGCTAAGGCCGTATCTGGCAAGTGGTTTGCTGTTCGAGAAGGCGGATGAAACAAATCCGCTGTCTCTTCGTTCTGGTTTCCGTGCTTTCGTTGTCGACGGGTTGCAACAAAGCGCAGTCGTTTACCGCTGAGGAGCTACAGGGTGCGCGACACACGATGCCAATCCGCGAGGTGTCGCTAATGGTTCGGAGCCATTATGATCAGAACAAAATCGTCGCTGAGATCCAGCGACGGCATGTGCCGGCGGCGATCGACGGGAAAACGGAAGAGAGTCTAATTCGTTTCGGCGCGAAGCCGGCGCTCATCGCTGCGTTGAAGAACGAGGCAAATGTGCTGACGAGAAAACAGAGGCAAGCGTTCGATGAGCTCGCAGCTCATCGTCGGTCGCAGATCGCAAACGAGCGACCGGCTGCTCCACAAGCGACCGAGCAGTCCGACGAACAGCCGCACACAACGGCGGTAGTTAACACGGCGACGGTCGACACACCCGAACAAGCCTATTGGAAAGCGGAGGCCGCTTATCGCGCAAAGAAGAGCGACCTCGAGGCGCGCATCTTCTCGGAGCAGGGCCGGATCAATCGCTTGCGCAATTCCGGCGCTCACGAATCGGATCTCGCTTCCGCGGAGGCGCGTCTTCATCAACACGAGGACGAGCTGAAAAATCTGCGGACGCCGATGCGCTGATCGGGCCGATCGCGCAGATTTGTGATTGTCGATCTTGCGGGCGAGGCGTACGTTTTAACAACGGAGCGGGAAGCTGGCAGCTTCCCCTACAGAAAAACGGAGGATCTATTTTATGAGCACTGCTGTCGCGGAACCGAAAACCAAACTGAATCAGCTCGAGCAACTGAAGAAATTTACCAAAGTCGTAGCCGACACGGCCGACTTTGAATCGATCAAGGATTTCAAACCGGAGGATGCAACGACGAACCCAAGTTTGGTTTATGCCGCCACCCAAAAGCAGCAATACGGGCACCTGCTCGACGAAGTCCTGGCCAATCGAAAGAAATCCGGCTTGAGCGGCGCGGCGCAAATCGAAGACATTTGCGATCATCTCCTGGTTCAATTTGGCACCGATATTCTTGAAATCGTGCCGGGGCGCGTTTCGACCGAGACCGACGCGCGATTGTCGTTCGATGTCGAAGGCTCGATCAAGAAGGCGCGGCAACTGATCAAGCTCTATGAGGAGCGCAAAATTCCGCGCGAACGGGTTCTCATTAAAATCGCGTCGACCTGGGAAGGCTTGAACGCGGCCGAGCAACTGCAAAAGGAAGGGATCAAATGCAATTTGACGCTGATGTTCTCTCTTCCGCAGGCGGTGCGTGCGGCCGAAGCGAAGGTGCAGCTGATCTCGCCATTCGTCGGCCGGATTTACGATTGGTATAAGAAAGAAAACAAACGCGATTACGTCGGATCGGAAGATCCGGGCGTGCAATCGGTCCAGGAGATTTATTCCTACTACAAGAAGTTTGGCCACAAGACCGAAGTGATGGGGGCAAGTTTCCGGAACATTGGGCAAATCCGCGAGCTGGCGGGTTGCGATGCGCTCACGATCAGTCCCGAGTTGATGAAAGAGCTTGCCGAATCGCAGGATCCGCTCGAGCGCAAACTTGATCCGGAAAAAGCGAAGTCGGCGAAGATCGACAAGTTGGAGATGGACGAGAAAAAATTCCGATGGCTCTTAAATGAGAACGCAATGGCGTACGAAAAAACGGGCGAGGGTATTCGCAAATTCGCCGCTGACGTAGTGAAGCTGGAGAAATTCGTCGCCAGCAAGATCAAATAACCGCGGATTACGCGGATAAAACGGATTAAGAGGAATCTGGAAGCCAGGAATCCAGGAGTTTTGGGCGGTATCAAAAAAACTCTCCTGGTTTCGTGGTTTCCAGATTAATTCTCTCTGAGTGTTTAACGTTGTCTTAGTCGAGCCGGAGATTCCGCCGAACACCGGCAACGTCGGCCGGCTTTGTTTGGCGACGAAATCGACATTGCATTTGGTGAAGCCGCTCGGCTTTTCGTTGGAAGATCGACAACTGAAGCGGGCCGGGTTGGATTACTGGGAAGAGGTCGATCTCAAGGTCTGGGAATCGCTGCCCGCGCTGCTGAAGGCCAAACAATCGGACGATCGTTGCTTTTTTGTTACGACCAAGACGAAGCGCCCCTATTGGGACGTTCAATTCCAAGCGGGCGATTTTCTGGTGTTTGGGCGGGAGACCAAAGGATTGCCCGACAGTTTGCTCTCTCGAAACGAATCCGATTGCATCACAATTCCGATGTTGGGGACGCGCAGTTTAAACCTTGCAACGGCCGTAGGAATCGTCCTATTTGAGGCGGTTCGGCAGCAACACTTCAGGTAAACCGGTGTTGAATAATTAACGATCTTAAGATGTCTAATTAACTCAGGAGGCAATAGATAACCCATATATGAGAACAGTTTTAACATTAACCTGTTGTTTCGGGCTCGCGCTGTTCGCAGGCGCGGCGCAACAGGACGATCAAAATCAAAATAACAACCAGGGAAAGAAAAAAGGCGGCGGCGGCAACGCGGCGGCACAGCAGCAAGTAGTGGCGCCCCAAACTGTTCCGCAAACCGGCAAAAAGTTTAAGACTGGTCCCGGCGGCGGTCCTCATTACAACGCCAACGCGAACGTCCAGCAGCCGAACACGGTGACGAATTACCAGCAGACGGGTAAGCATGGCAAGAAGTGGCAGCAGGGAGCGGTCACCGGCCAGACGCAAGCAAATGTTTCCGGCAATGTTTCGGGCAACGCCGCGAACACCAAATTCAATAAGTCGAAGAAGTTCCAAGGAAACGCAGCAAACGCGACCGGCGGCGGCGGCAACGCGATGAAGTTCCAGAAGCAGCACTTCAACCTTCAGACGAACAACAAACAAGTCGTCATCAACAAGTACAAGACTGTGAACTTCAACCAGAACTACAAGATCGCCGGGGCTCACAACTGGAAAGGCGCGAAGTATCAAATTTTCGTAAACTATCATCCGATCTGGCAGTCTCAGTGGTGGTGGACATCCCATTACAACCACGTCGTCTTCATTTACGGCGGCTGGTATTACTGGAACGCCAATTACTGGTGCCCGGCCTGGGGTTATGCTCCCGACTCGGTCTATTTTTATGACGGACCGATTTACGCGTCGAATCCGGAGGAAGATCCCGCGCAAGTGGTAGCCAATGTGCAGTCGGCGCTGCAGCAGCAGGGTTATTATCAGGGCGAGATCGACGGCGTTCTCGGACCGCAGACCCGCGCGGCATTGGCCGACTATCAATCGGCTCAAGGGCTTGAACCAACCGGCGCGGTGGACGAGCCGACGTTGGAAACGCTCGGAATGGCCTAACGAAACTCTAGCTTCTGACAAACCGCCGCGGAGTCTTCCGCGGCGGTTTTCTTTGTACTGAGACAAGGAGGAAGATTAAGAGGAAGAGGAAGAACTGAAGAAGTCTTGCAGGATGTCGATCTTAGAGGAGTAATTGTCCGTGCAGTCACAGCTGATCGCCCGCGATTTATCCCAATCTTTCCGGATGGGTTCGCGCCGGATCGAGGTGTTGCGCGGCATCTCGATCGAAGTCGCGCCGGGCGAAATCATTTTCATTTGCGGCGCGTCGGGCGCGGGAAAAACAACGTTGCTTTACACGCTGGCCGGTTTGGAGCGCCCGGAATCCGGAACGGTAGAATTTGAAGGGCACAATCTTTACAACGGTAGCTCGGCTTCGCAGGCTCGCTTTCGCAACAAGAAAATGGGTTTCGTTTTTCAAGGCTACTTTTTGTTGCCGGAGCTGACGGCATTGGAAAACGTTTCGCTTCCGGGAATGATCGGCCGGGCTTCGACCAAGAAAGCGGCCGAAGAAAGTTTGGCTGCGGTCGGATTGGCGGATCGGATGCAGCATTTACCGGCGGAACTTTCCGGCGGCGAACAGCAACGGGTGGCGATTGCCCGCGCTTTGGTCAACGATCCGGACATTATTTTTGCCGACGAGCCGACCGGCAATCTCGATTCCGAAACCGGCGGGGCGATTGTCGATCTTTTGATGAACCTTGCTCGCGATCGCCAGAAGAGTTTGCTGATCGTCACTCACGACACCGGCCTTGCCACCCGCGGCGATCGCGAGCTGCATATCAAGGATGGCCGCATCCAATAACGCGGTCGTATTTTGTCCCTTGAATTGCGCCACGAAACACGGAGATTTTTCCTAGAATTATGAAAACCACTAATGCTGGCGGGACGGTGATCGACGAACCTAAATCACGCGAAGGGGTAAAACCTGCGGTCGATAAACGAACCGGGTCGAAGCCCGCAGCCAAAACGTCGCAGATTTATGTCGACGGAAAATTTTATGCCGAGGGCGATGCCAAAGTTTCTGTGTTCGATCATGGTCTGCTTTATGGCGATGGAATTTTTGAAGGGATCCGTTTTTACAACGGCCGCGTCTTCCGGCTGGAGGAACATCTGGAGCGGCTTTGGGATTCGGCGCGCTCGATTTGTTTGCAGATACCGATGTCGCAACGCGCGATGACCGAAGCGCTGCTGGAGACGATCCGGCAAAATGATCTGCGGGAAGGCTACATCCGACTGATCGTCACGCGGGGCGTTGGCAATCTCGGTTTAAATCCGGAGCAATGTAAGAAGCCAGGCGTCATCATTATCACCGCGCAAATAGCGCTTTATTCGGAAGCAGTTTATCGCAACGGGCTGAACGTGGTCACTTGCGCGACTCGTCGCACCAACCCGAGCGCGCTCAATCCCGCGGTCAAGTCGCTCAATTATTTGAACAACGTGATGGCGCGGATCGAAGCCAATCAGGCAAACGCCGACGAAGCGCTGATGTTAAACGACGAGGGCAACGTGGCGGAATGCACGGCCGACAACGTCTTCGTCGTTAAGCGCGGCCAAATTTTCACGCCGCCGATCACGGCTGGCGCTTTGCGCGGGATCACCCGTTCGGTGGTGTTTGAAATCGCCGCCGAGACAGGAATCAGAGTGTCCGAAACGGACATTACTCGTCACGACGTTTTCATCGCGGACGAATGTTTTCTCACCGGAACGGCAGCGGAGATTATTCCGGTGGTCAAAGTCGACACCCGTCCGATTGGAACCGGTAAACCGGGCCCGATTACAGCGCGGATGATGGCGCGGTTTCGGGAGATGACGAGAGAAACAGGAACGCCGATTTATTAGTAAGATTGATATCAGAAAAATCGACATCGGCGCGAAAGGTGCTCGACAAACTCACAGCTTGAATGTTTTAAGCGTGTAACGGTCTAAGTTGTAGAAATGTTGTGCGACGTTTGTAAGTGCAATGACGCAACGGTCTTCCTGACCCAAATCATCGAGGGGAAGATGCAGAAGGTGAATCTCTGCGACGCGTGCTCGAAGGAAAAAGGCGTCCAGGACCCGACTGGATTCGCGTTGGCGGATTTGCTGCTCGGCATCGGCGCGGCCGAAGAAATTGAAAAGGGAAGCCCAACCCAAAGGTGTCCAGTTTGTGGTTTTACTCAGGCTGATTTCAAAAAAGCAGGCCGGCTCGGGTGCAGCACTTGTTACGCGACTTTTACCGAGGCGTTGACCGCATTGTTGAAAGCGATGCACAAGGGAACGGCGCACGTCGGCAAAGTGCCGCAGCGCGCGCATCGGGTGGGAGAGTTGGGCGACCGGATGCGCAATTTGAATGAAGACCTGCAAAAGGCCGTGGCCGAAGAAAATTACGAAACGGCTGCGTCGTTGCGGGACCAAATCAAACAACTCGAAAGCGAATTGGCAGGTTAGCACTGTGAAATTTTCGAATGTCATGTCGAACGCCGGGGAATGGCTCCGTGGCGAGGGACCGCATCACCAGATCGTAATTAGCAGCCGGGTCCGACTCGCCCGCAATCTGCGGGACCGCGCTTTTCCTGGTTGGGCGAAGAAAGCCGAGCGGACTGCGATCCTGGAGTTGATAAGACCGCATGTGGAAGAACTTCCCGAAATGCAGGATTCATTTTCAGAATTACTGCAAGATCTCTCCGCGTTGGAGAAACAGGTCTTGGTCGAGCGGCATCTGATCAGCCGCGAGCACGCCGCCAAAAGTGCCGGTAGTGCAGTGATCATGAATCGGCGCCAAACCCTCAGCATCATGATCAACGAAGAAGATCATCTACGGATGCAATCGATGCGGTCGGGTTTGCAATTGAAACAAGCATTCAAACTTCTCGACAAGATCGACACTGCACTCGAGAACGAGCTCGAGTTCGCTTACGACCAGCGGCTTGGTTATCTGACGGCGTGTCCGACCAACGTCGGTACCGGCATGCGCGCGTCCGCGATGCTGCACTTGCCGGGCCTCGTTCTGAGCGAGCTGATTAACCAGGTTGTCCAGGCTGTGAGCAAAATCGGTTTGGCAGTCCGTGGTCTCTACGGCGAGGGCACCGAAGCGATGGGAAATCTTTTCCAAATCTCAAACCAAACCACGCTCGGCGAGAAAGAAGACGAAATCATTGCGCGGCTCACTAAAGTCATCGAGACCATCATCGAAAAGGAACACGACTCGCGGCAGGTCTTGATTCAGAAAAAATCGAACACGCTCTGGGACCAGATCGGTCGCGCCTATGGCGTGTTGACTTACGCGCACGCGATGAGCTCGAAGGAGGCGCTCAATTTGTTGTCGATCATCAAGCTCGGGATCGATCTGAACGTGTTTCCGGAAGAGAAGCGCCTTCCGATCGATGAATTGTTCATGGACACGCAACCGGCGCACCTCCAAAAAAGTTCGCAGCAAAAACTCAACGCTGAGGAGCGCGACCATCTTCGCGCCCAAATTATCCGGGCGCGTTTGAAAGTCCTTCCCAAACCTGATATCAGTAAGCTGGCGCTAGACTCCGGCAATGGCTCGAATCCGACGCCGTCAGAACAATGAACAATTTCACACCTCGCGCCCAACAGGTCCTGCAACTCGCTCGCAAAGAAGCCGACCGATTCAATCACAATTATGTCGGCACCGAGCATCTTTTGCTCGGATTGATCAAGCTCGGTCAGGGTGTCGCCGTCAACGTTCTCCAGAAGATGGGACTCGATCTCGAGACGGTGCGCATGGAAGTCGAAAAGCAAGTCGGCTCGGGACCAGAAACGAAAATTGTCGGCAACATTCCGTATACGCCGCGGGTGAAAAAAGTTTTGGCGCTCGCCGGCAAGGAAGCCAAGGCGCTCAATCACTCCTACGTCGGGACCGAGCACATTTTGCTCGGCCTGTTGAGAGAAGGCGAAGGCGTCGCCGCGCGCGTGTTGAAGAGTCTTGAGATCGACATCGAACGGACGCGGAACGAAATTTTGAAAGAGCTCGATCCCAATTTCACACCGTCAGAAACGGAAGAAGGCGAACCAACGTCGAAGAAAGATGTCAAAACTCCGGCGTTGCGCGCTTTTGGCCGCGACCTGACCGAGCTGGCCAAGAAAGGCGAGCTCGATCCGGTGATTGGGCGCCGCAATGAAATCGAGCGCGTGATTCAAGTGCTCTGCCGGCGCACGAAAAATAATCCGGTGCTGATCGGCGAGGCCGGCGTCGGCAAAACCGCGATTGCGGAAGGTCTCGCGCAGGAAATTGCGAGCGGCAATGTCCCCGAGCTGTTGCGCGATAAGAGAGTCGTCACACTTGATCTGGCGCTGATGGTTGCCGGCACGAAATACCGCGGCCAATTCGAGGAGCGCATCAAAGCGGTGATGGATGAGATTCGTCGTTCGAAAAACGTGATTCTTTTCATCGACGAGCTGCACACGATTGTCGGCGCCGGTTCGGCGGAAGGCGCGATGGACGCATCGAACATCATTAAACCCGCGCTCAGTCGCGGCGAATTGCAATGTGTCGGTGCGACCACGATGAATGAGTATCGTAAATACATCGAGAAGGACGCCGCTCTCGAGCGCCGGTTCCAAACCGTGAAAGTCGATGCGCCAACTATCGACGAAGCGATTGAGATTTTGAAAGGACTCCGTCCGAAGTACGAAGCGCACCACAAAGCCAAATTGACCGACGAAGCTCTCGAGACTGCGGTGAGATTTTCCGAGCGCTACATCTCCGGCCGGTTTCTGCCGGACAAAGCGATTGACGTCATGGACGAGGCCGGCGCGCGCGCACGGATTAATGCCATGACGCGCCCGCCCGACGTCAAGGAGATCGAGAAAGACATCGAGCGAATTCGACTCGAGAAAGAAGCCGCGATCAAGGCGCAGGATTTCGAAAAGGCTGCGTCACTTCGCGACAAAGAAAAACAGACCAAGGAAAAGCTCGATTCCATTTTGCAGAAGTGGCGTCAGGAGCGGGAAGAAAAGGAAGTGCTCGTTACCGCCGATGACATGATGCACATCATTTCGAAAGTGACCGGCGTTCCGTTGCAACGAATGGAACAGGCCGAGACCGAGAAGCTCCTCAAAATGGAAGAGGAGCTGAAAGGCAAAGTGATTGGTCAGGACGAAGCGGTCACGGCGATTTCGAAAGCGCTGCGCCGCAGCCGCGCTGATCTGAAAGATCCGCGGCGTCCGATCGGTTCGTTTATTTTCCTCGGTCCGACCGGCGTCGGCAAAACGTTTCTCGCCCAGAAGCTGGCGGAATTCATGTTCGGCGATCGCGACGCGCTGATTCAGATCGATATGTCGGAGTACATGGAAAAATTCACGGCGTCGCGTTTGATCGGCTCGCCTCCGGGCTACGTCGGTTACGAGGAAGGCGGCCAACTTTCCGAAGCAGTCCGTCGCCGGCCGTATTCAGTCGTTCTGTTTGATGAAGTCGAGAAAGCGCATCCCGACGTGATGCATCTGCTCCTGCAGATTCTCGAAGAAGGTAAAATTACCGATTCGTTAGGTCGAAAGATCGATTTCCGGAACACGATCATCATCATGACGTCGAACGTGGGCGCAGAACTGCTGAAGAAGCAGACGACGCTGGGTTTCGGCGCGCCGCGCGAAGGACACGATTACGATTCAATGCGGGAAAAGATTTTGGAAGAGACCAAGCGCGTCTTTAAACCGGAGTTTCTCAATCGCCTCGACGAAATCACCGTGTTCCACTCGCTCGAGAAGTCGCACCTGTTGCAGATTGTCGATCTTGAAGTGGAAAAGGTGAAGATTCGCCTCAAAGCCAAGCAAGTGGAGATCATTCTCGACAACCTGGCGCACGAGTTCGTGATCGAAAAAGGTTACGATCCAAATTACGGCGCGCGGCCGATGCGACGCGCGGTCGAGCGCTTCCTGGAAGATCCGCTCGCGGAAGAAATTTTGCGCGGCAACGTCAAAGCCGGCACCAAAGTTAGCGTCACCGCCAAAGATGGGAAACTCGTTTTCCAATCCGACGTGAGCAAAAAGAAACTGGCGGAGCCGATCGCTGAATAGGCCCGCGGCTACGCCTCCGCAACCCAGCTAATCCATGCGTTGGCATCGGAATTGGCTTTTTGGACTGGGTCTGCTGGTAGCGACATTTCTGATTTATCAGCCGGCCTGGAACGGCCAGCCAATCTGGGACGACGAAATTCATATCACGACGCCGGAGCTGCGCTCCTGGCATGGGCTCGCGCGGATCTGGACCGATCCAGGCGCGGCTCCACAATATTATCCTTTTCTCGGCACCATATTTTGGCTCGAACACAAACTTTGGAGCGACCAGACCGTTCCCTATCACCTGCTGAACATTCTTCTTCACGGCGTCGCTGCACTGCTATTACTAAAAATCCTTCGGCAACTCGAAGTTAAGGGCGCTTGGCTGGCATCGGCTCTGTTTGCTTTGCATCCCGTGCAGGTGGAATCAGTCGCCTGGATTTGTGAACTCAAGAATACGCTTTCCACTGTGCTCGGCTTTGCCAGCGTTATTGCCTACCTGAACTACGATCGGCAAAGGATCCCGCGCTGGTACTGGATCGCCATCTCGCTATTCGTATTTGCTCTGATGACCAAGACTGTGACCGCCATGCTTGCCCCGGCGGTTCTGATCATCTTGTGGTGGAAGCGCGGCAGCCTGGCCTGGAATCGCGACCTGAAACCGTTGGTCCCATTTTTTGTCATCGGTGCTGCAGCCGGACTGATCACTGCCTGGGTCGAGCAAAAGTTTGCCGGCGCTTCCGGACCGGCCTTCGCGTTTTCAATCGCTCAGCGTTGCCTGATCGCGGGACGCGCGTTTTGGTTTTACCTCGCCAAACTCTTTTGGCCGGCGGACCTGATCACTATTTATCCGCGCTGGCATGTCGACATCACCGGCTATTGGCAATGGCTATTCCCCGCTGCGGCGCTCCTGGTTGTGCTCGTGTTGTGGATGGCGCGGCGGCGCTTCCGCGGGCCGTTTGCAACTACACTCATTTTTGTGGCGATGTTGTTTCCGACTCTCGGATTTTTAAATGTTTCCTATTTCCAGATTTCATTCGTAGCCGATCATTTCCAATATGCGGCGTGCGCGCCAATATTCGCGTTGGCTGCCGCCGTCATTGCGAGCTGGCTCGAAGAGATGCCCCATTTCCGTCGACTTGTCGGTTACGCACTTGCTGGCTTCTTATTGACGATGTTGGCGGGTTCGAGTTGGGCGCAAAGTCACATCTACCGCGACAACGAAACTTGTTTTCGCGATGTGTTGTCAAAGAATCCAGCGTCAGCGACTGCGCACAACAACCTCGCCAATGTGCTTCGCCAGAAAGGTGCTCTCGATGAAGCGATAGATCATTACCGGCGCGCTCTCGAGCTCGAACCAAATTACCAATTTGGTCGCTACAACTTGGGCGCAACATTGGTGCAGAAAGGCGATGCCGCATCGGCGATTCCGCTGTTGCAAGCAGCGCTCGATACCGATCCAAACAACCCGAAGGCGTATTACAGCTTGGGAACTGCGCTTCAGCAAACCGGGCGTTCAGATGAGGCGGTCGTCTCTTACGATCGTGCGCTACAGCTCCAGCCACAGTTTGTCGACGCTCGCACTAATCTTGGGAATCTGCTTCTCGAGCGCGGCGACAACGCTGGCGCAATGGCGCATTATCGCAAAGCGGTTGAGCTCGATCCGAACAGCCCGATGACGCACTACAATCTTGCGGTCGGGCTTGCTCGCACTGGCCGCAATGATGAAGCGATTGCGGAACTGAGAACGGTGTTGCGCATTCAGCCGACCTATCCTGACGCGCAGCCTTTGTTGAACGACCTTCAGTCTGGCGCGTCGCCGCGCTGAATCAATTCAGGCGCGCGGATGGGCTTCCGCGTACGCTTTCTTCAAACGCTCGACCGTCACGTGCGTGTAAATTTGCGTGGTCGAAAGACTGGCATGTCCCAGCAGCGCCTGGACGCTGCGCAGATCTGCCCCGCGATCGAGCATATGGGTGGCAAAACTGTGGCGAAGCTTGTGCGGACTGATCGAGATCGGGATCGAAGTGTGGCGTAAGTAACGTTTCAAGATCAGCCAGATCGAGCGCGGCGAAATCCGTTTCCGCGATTTGCTAATGAAGAGCGCTCCGGAATGGACATTCGCGGCGGAGCGATATTTCGAGATCGCTTCCAGCGCGGGCGCGCCGATTGGACAAACGCGTTCTTTCCGCCCTTTTCCAAAGACGCGCACCGACTCGGTGTAAAGATCGACATCTTCTACGTCGAGCGCCGCCAGTTCGCTCAATCGCAATCCGCTGCTGTAAAAAAGTTCCATCACTGCGACGTCGCGCAGCGGCATCCACTCTGGCGCCGCGCGTTGCTTCGCGATCTTCAACGGCGCGGCCAGCAATTCTTCGATCTGTTGCCGGGTCAGCACGAGCGGAAGCTTTTTTTCGACCTTCGGGAGCTGCAATTGCCGAAGCGGATCGATCCGAAGTTTCTTGCGGTCGGTCAGGAACTTGTAAAACGCGCGCAGCGCTGAGAACTGCAAACGCACGTAAGAACGCGCCTGGCCGCGTTTCATGATCGCGAATAAATAATCGCGAAAATCATCCGGCGTGCATTGCTTCCACGGCTTTTGCTTTTGCGCGCGGAAAGCGGCCAACGCCTGCCGATAAGCCTTCAGCGTTCGCGGCGACGCGTTTTGTTCGACGACGAGATGACGCCAAAACTCTTCCGCGAGTGTGTCTTTCTTTTCTGCGGGACCTGCGGTTTTTGTCATGTCGAGCGGAAAACGCCCGTCCGGCCCGGACTTAAAATTGCGGCTCCGGCTTCTCGATCATGTAGCGGGTCTGAGCGGCGTCGGCCCGGCCGCTAATCTGGGTTTTAAAAATCGGCGGCGGATTGGTTGAGATCACTTCGTAGTTCTTCAGGATAAATTCCGGATAGACCCGATTGCTCGCCGGCTCGTAAACTTTGTCGCCGCTAAAGTTGCCGTAAAGTTTGTATTCGTAATTGTTATCTGATCCGAACTTCAACGCCGCGCGATCGGGCGCGAGTTTTTGCTTTTCATTCAACATCACCAGCTGCGCCGTGCTCCAGGGCTGGTTCGGTCGCCGGATGTATCCCCAAAACTTGAAGTCCGGCTTAAAATAACGCCGCCCGATGTAATAATCGCCTGCCGGCTCGGCCGCGATCCGCTGGGCCATGGCAACCTTCGCGTTTTGAATGCCTGTCGGTTCGGTTTGGCAGCCGGCCAGAAAAACAAGCGCGGCCGCGAAGAAAACCGGTTTTGCTCGCAAGATCGACATCTTTCAGGATCGACATCTACTCAGCTCTGCGACCCGCGCAATCGCGTTTCTTTTTGCATCACAGTGTGGCGTCCGTAATTTGAGGCCAGATGCTGGAATTGGAAGTTTACGCCGCAGGTCTTGGCGAGCTGGACAAGATTTTGGAGCTCGATCACCAGCTTTCGGCCGTTCCGGGGCTGCGTTACAAAGTCGATCGGAACCACAACTTGGTTTATCTCGAGCTCGACCAACCCACCATCACCTTTCGCGAAGTCCGCGCGATCTTTCGCAAACTCGCGCTCGATCCACGTTTCATCGGCGCAATTCCGGCCGAGCTTCGGCCAAAAACAAAAACGCAGCCGCTGGGTGTATAAGCACAACGCCAAATGTTCGCTCGATTCTTTAACGCGCTCGGAAGGCCGCTCATCCGGTTCGTTCAGTATTTGGGCGAGGTGGTTTTCCTGGCCGCGGATACGTTCCACTCACTTTTCACGCATCGATTGCGCTGGAAATTATTTCTCAACCAAATTGTCGAGATCGGATTGCTTTCGCAATTGGTGGTCGTAATCACCGGCGGATTCACCGGCGCGGTTTTTACCGCCCAGACCTATTTCCAGTTTCACAAGATCGGAATGGGCTCGGCCGTCGGCGCGGTCGTGTCTGTCGCGATCCTCCGTGAGTTGGGACCCGTCTTGACCGCGTTAATGGTGACGGGTCGCGTCGGCGCGGCGATGTCGGCCGAGATCGGGACGATGAAAGTAACCGAGCAAATCGATGCGTTACGCGCGCTCGCAGTTTATCCGACCGATTATCTGGTCGTGCCGCGGGCGCTGGCGATGATGGTCTCGATGCCGTTGCTGGTGGCGGAATGCATCGCCGTCGGCATAGCGGTCGGCTATTTCGTCGCGATTTTTCTGCTGGAAGTGAATGGCACTTACTACATGGCGAACATGGTGCGCTGGACCCGCAGTCGCGACATCATCATGGGACTTTCAAAAGCATTTTGCTTCGGCATTCTCATTGTCTTCATCAGTTGCCACAAAGGATTGACTGCGCGCGAGGGCGCGGTCGGCGTCGGACGCGCCACCACCGAAGCCGTCGTCAATGCTTCGCTCGCCGTTCTGATCAGCAATTTTTTCCTGACCATGATGCTCAACATCATTTACCCGGCCGGCTATCAATGAACGCGCAAGATCGACATAACGGTTCGATGATTGCCGTGCATGGGTTGGTGAAAACAATTGGCGCGCAGGAAATTTTGCGCGGGGTCGATCTCCACGTTGCGCGCGGTGAGACGCTTGCCATCATCGGTCGCAGCGGTGGCGGCAAGAGCGTCCTGCTTAAACATCTCATCGGTTTGATGCGACCCAACGCGGGCGAAATCTGGATTGAAGGCCAGAATATTATCGACATGAGCGAGCGGCATCTCGCGTCCATTCGCCAAAAGGTTGGCATTCTTTTTCAAGGCAGCGCGCTCTTCGATTCGATGACGGTCGCGGAAAACATCGCGTTTCCGTTGCGCGAAGCGGGCGAGCGCGATCCGGAAGTTTTGCGCAAACGCGTAAGCGAGATGCTTGAAGTGATGGAACTGCAGGGACAGGAAGAAAAAATGCCGGTGAATTTGAGCGGAGGCATGAAAAAACGTGTCGGTCTCGCGCGCTCGATCATTCGTCAGCCGTCATGTATTCTTTACGACGAACCGACTTCCGGACTCGATCCCGTCGTTTCGGATTCCATCAATCATTTGATTCGCCGATTGCAGGAGCGACTCGGTGTCACCGGCATCGTTGTCACACACGACATGAAAAACGCCTTTCACGTCGCCGACCGAATCGCCTATTTGCATGAAGGACAAATTTACTTTCAAGGGACACCGGAGAAGTTACGGCAATCGTCCGATCAACTTCTCCAGGATTTTTTGCTCGGAAGGTCGGACGAGCAGTTGACCCCGAAAGCGTTCGGGGTTGAGAGTTGAAGATCAAATGAACCGGCACGAGCGAGGTTTGGAATTTAAGGTTGGCGTTTTTGTTTTTGCCGGCCTGGCGATGTTGGGCGCGCTCGTGGTGCAATTCGGAAGGCTGGGGGAGGGTTTCAAAACTTACTACACCCTCACGATCCGTTTCAGCGACGCCAGCGGGTTGTTGAAGGGTTCTGATGTTTTGCTCGCAGGCGCGCGTATCGGCAAAGTTTCCGGCGGGCCGCGTCTCGTCCGCGAAGGCAACGGGGTCGCTGTTCCGCTCAAGATTTATGATTATGTGAAAATTCCGGAGGGAAGCAAATTCACGGTTGGCAGTTCCGGTTTGCTTGGCGATCGCTTTGTCAGTGTCACCATGCCACCCGGCGTGCCGAAAACCTTTTTGCAGCCAAACGCCTACCTCAACGGCACGCGCGACACCGGCATCGACGATCTCACCCGCGAAGGCGGCGCGCTTGTCGGCGACTTGCGCGGCGTTGTCCAAAAGATCGACACGACCGTGACACGGTTGAACGAAGATGTGCTTTCCAAAACGAGCGCCGAGAATCTCAAGTCGAGCATCGCGCACTTAAACGAAGCGACCGGTGCGTTTGCCGAATCGTCGAAAAAGTTAGGTGGCGTAGTCGATAAAGCGGATTCGGCGATGGACTCCACCAAGAAAGCGGCCGACGATTTGCAGAAAGTGATGAGCTCCGCCACCCAAGGAAAAGGATTGCTCGCGGCGCTGCTCACGAATCAGGAATTGGCCAACGATCTGCGCGCTCTCGTTGCTAACTTGCGCGCGCACGGTGTCCTGTTTTATCGCGACTCCGCCGCAAAGATCGACAGCAACGCTACGCCGCGGCCTAAACCGCGCCCACAAGCCGGAGGACGCTGATGACGCCGCTGCTGACGATCAATCTGTTACGCGTTTTATTCATAACATTTTGCGCGGTGATTGGCGCAAACATTTCCTCAGCGCTGGTCGGGAGTCTTTGGCCTGGATTGATCCTCGGATTGATCCTCGGTTTGATGGTCGTGTTGACGGACCGCCTACTCAAAGGCGTTTCGCTCCGCCTGTTTTCGTCGGCCACATTCGGACTCTTAATCGGTTTGATCTTCGCCAACTTGCTGATGGCTTCTCAAGTTTTGCGTTATCAATCGGAAACGATGCAATGGTCGATCCGACTCATCGTCTATGCGGTCTTTGGTTATCTCGGGATGATGTTGGCGATGCGGAGCAGCCGCGACGAATTCTCGCTCATCATTCCGTACGTGCGCTTCGCCCGCGAAACGACTCAGCATGAGCCGCTCGTGGTCGATACCAACGTCATCATTGACGGGCGCATCGCCGATCTTTGCGCGACCGGATTTCTCAGCCGGTCGCTGATCGTGCCGCGGTTTATTTTGGATGAATTACAGTTACTGGCGGATTCGCATGAGCCGACAAAGCGCGAGCGTGGCCGGCGCGGTTTGGAAATTTTGAATCAACTCCAACGTTCGCGCGAAGTGGAGCTGAGGGTTCATGACAGCACCACTGAAGATGTCGATCTTGGAGCAGACGCGCGGTTGGTGCGGATCGCCAAAGTATTGAAAGCGCGCTTGCTCACCAACGATCACGCGCTCGCGCAGGTCGCGCGGCTGCAAGGAGTGGCGGTCTTGAATTTGTCCGATCTTACTCGCGCATTGCGCCCGACGGTTGTGGCCGGCGATGAGATCGATCTGCATTTGGTCAAGGAAGGTCGCGAGCCGCATCAGGCCGTCGGTTATCTGCCGGATGGAACGATGATCGTGGTCAATCATGCGCGCGCGCATCTTGGCAAGACACGCACGGTAGTCGTGGCCAGCGCGCTGCAAACCGCGGCCGGTCGCCTCATCTTCGCCGAGCTCAAGAACGGCGCGACGCCAGCGTCGGTTTCGCGCGAATCAGTTTGAAGCGCTTTCTTAGATTCATTTTGCCCTGGGGCATTGTCGATCTGGTGAAGAATCGGCGAAAGCTGCGCGACATCGGCCGCCGACTTTCGCCGACCGAGCTATTCAAGAGCGACCGGATTGCGCTCGATGCTGACCAAAGTGGCCTTTCGCTTTTCGCGCCGGGTCATGTCGGCAAACTGCGCAACATCGTCGATGTTGGCGCCAACACCGGCCAATGGTCGGGCATGTTGCTCAATTTGGTCAGGCCGGAGAAATTGATCATCATCGAGCCGCTACCGGATGCGTTTGCCGTTTTGCAGGAAAAATTTGGAAACAATCGCCGAGTTCAGTTGCATAACGTCGCGATCGGGGAACGCGAGGGTGTTGAAACATTAAAGGTCACGCGCGACACAACCGGTGCTTCGCTTCTTCAACCGCGGGAAGAAATGCGCGCCGTCATCGGAAGCAATTGGACGATCACGGCGGAAGTGGAAGTCAAAATGACAACGCTCGACCGGTTACTTGTCGATCTTGCGGAGGTTTCGCTGTTGAAAATTGATGTCCAAGGCTACGAGAAAGCAGTGCTCGCCGGCGCGAAGCAAACACTGGCGAAAACGAAATTCCTGCTCGTCGAGCTGAACTTCATGCCGCAGTACGATGGCGGCTCCTGGTTTGGCGACGTTCACGAAATCCTGACCCGTGACTTCGGTTTCTTCCTCGCCAACGCTTCAGCCCCACAGGTTCTCAACGGCCGCGCCTCGATGTGCGATGGTCTTTACGTGAATCCCAATCTCGTTCGCGAATGGGTCAAACCCGATTTTGTCTAAGATGGAACCGAGTGAAGCTTTAAGTGCGAGTGCCCAAGTCGCGGTGGCGCTGGCGGGATTCGCTGGAGCGGAATCGCTGTCACGCTTCTTCAACTCTACAACGTCATCCGTTTGCAGGTGTTCTGGCCATTTTTCGCCGCGATCGCAACCCTGCTCGTCCTCGCGATGCTGCAATTTATTTTGCTGGTTGCCACTGGGGAGAACAAAGCGTAGTCGTTGAACTCTTTGCGCGGGGCCTGAATTTTTTTAGCGACTAATGCGTCCAATTATGGTTAATAATGCGTATTCTATTCGGATTAGCGATTGGATAGTTAAGGGGGTTCTGAATTATGAAAAAGTTATTGTGTTTGGGTGGTCTCATTTTCGGTTTGGTCTGCGCGGTAGCGCTCATTTATGCAGCGACTGTCCAAGTGGACGTGTCGCCTGGGAATTTGGAAGGATGGGCGGCGCAAGACACCGGCAGCTCCACCTTGAATTTTGTCAACGGTCCGGCGAGCGCGCCATGCGGCACCGGCAGTGCGGAGTTTCGAATTGATTCCAGCGGCGCGAGCCAAGCAGCTTTGGCGAATGCGAATTACAACGGCACGCGCCTGAACGATTTGACCGCGTTGAGCTACAGCACATTTGTCAGCACCAACAACGGCGGCCAGCCCGGAAATGGCGGCCGGGCCGTCTTTATCGCCTTAAATATTGATCTCGACGGCAACGGCTCCGTGGACGACGTGCTTTACTTCGAGCCGCGTTTTCAGGATGCGACAAATTTTCCGAGCAACCCGCAGGGGCCGCTCGCCTTGAGCACTTGGCAAGCCTGGAACGCGCTTAACGGCGGATGGTGGTCGAACAATGGAATCGCTGGCGCCACCCAGAGCAGTGTGAAGTCGCTCGCGGATTACCTGACTGCTCAGCCAAACGCGCGCATTGTTAATACCTCCACTGGCGCGGGCGGCGTCGAGTTAGCAGCAGGTCTCGGCGGCGCAGGGGACTGGGGCAACTTTGTCGGCAACGCTGACTGCATTACCATCGGCGTTAGCGGCAGCACTACCACCACGTCTAATTTAGAACTCGATGCCGATAACGACGGTGTGGCGGACAATGCGGATCAGTGCCCGAACTCCGATCTCCGACCCAAAGTTGACGTCGGTTCGTGCACAACCTCAATCAATAACACGGTCAATTCGAACGGCTGCTCCATTCAGGACCTGGTCAATCAATGCGCGAACGGAGCGACCAATCACGGGCAGTTTGTGAGCTGCATTGCTCATTTGGCGAACAGTCTCGCTAAAGCGGGCACTATCACGAAGAAGCAGGCGGCTCAAATGAAGAGCTGCGCGGCCAAATCGAACATCGGCAAGCCACACACCCCAACACCAACGCCAACCCCAACACCAACGGCAACTCCGACTGCTACCCCAACGGCAACTCCAACGGCAACCCCGACTCCTACACCGTAATCCGATCTCGCCTTTCGAAAGGGGAGCTGAAAGGCTCCCCTTTTTAGTTCTCCGAGAGCAGACGATCTCTGATCGCTTCTCCGCTCAAACTTTCGATTCGAATCAATTTCTCGCGGGATTTGTGACCGCGCTCGATCGCAATCTGTCGTCGCGAAATTTCCAGCCTCTGGGCGAGAAAATTGATTAACGCCACGTTGGCTTTTTCCTCGACCGCCGGCGCGCGGAGCTTGATTTTGATCGCGTTGCCATGCTCGCCGACCACCTTGTCGATCTTCGCGTTTGGAACGGCGTGAAAGCGCAATGTCGCCATCGACAAACTGTAGCGGGCGTCGATGACGGTCGCACTGATCAAAAAATTCCCAATCGCGCGTGATTGGAATACAATTCTCGCATGGTGACTGTGCGCACCTACTGGAACCCGGCCAAGGCTGCGCTGGCAAAGTCAGTGCTCGATAACTACGAGATTCCGTGTGCGCTACTTGACGAACACGCGAATCTCTCAGCTCGCGGTGCGCAATTTGCCGTCCCGACCCGTTTAGTCGTCGATGAAGCCTATGCGACTCGAGCAATGCACATCCTAAATGGCGATCTAGAAAGCGCGGCGAAAATCGAGGTCGAAGAAAACGCTCTTGAAACGCCCATCAACGGCGCATGTGAAATTGCTAATCGCAATCCGTGGGAGCTGCTCGTGCTTGCCTTCTATTTATTAGTGCCAGCAATTTGCGTGTTACGAACAAAGTTCCCAACGCTGGCGACGGGCTCGCGAGCGCGCTATTTTATCGCTCGCGCGACGGCGACGCAGTTCCTCAGTTGGCTTGTCGTGTCGTTCGCAGTTGTTCTAGTCGTGTTCTATTTTCGTGTGCGTCACTCCTCACTGAAATCATCGACTCGGCAGTGACGTGTTGGTCGGCGTTTCGCTTGGATTGCCGCTTTTTCTTTATCTGCGGCAACTTCACCTCGATCGAAGCGATTTGTAGTTGCGATGCATTCACGAATCGTTCACGGTCAGAATTGAATATATGAAAATCCCTTCACTGATTTACGTTCGACCCACAAAATTTGCGCCACGATTGCTTATTCTTGCGATCGCCGGATGCTTGCTGAGCTCGTGTGCATCGGTTCAACGCGAGGCCGCCCCCGCGCAACCGGACCGCCCCGAGCCTGGCAAAGGCTTGGTCATCGTTTACCGCGAACGCCATTTTACCGGCGGTGGGGTCAGCTACAAAGTCCTCGATAACGGCACTCGGATTGGTGGGCTGCCCAATGGCGCTTATTTCGTTTATCAAGCGAAACCTGGCGTGCACACGTTCACCGCAGCCACCGAAGCGACGGACGAAAAACCGCTGACGGTTGAGGCTGGAAAGACGTATTACATTCGCGGCGAAGTCCAAATGGGCTTTTTTGTCGGTCGGCCTCACCTCATCATCGTCGACCGCCAAGAAGCTGTCGGCGCGATCAAAGAGTTGCACCGGGTCAAAATGAAACCGTAGTCGCGACCGCGCTACCGCAGCCCGACCGCTTTGCGGACGCGCGCCATGACTTGATCGGCGACTTCGTTGGCGCGTTTGGCGCCTTTGGCAAGCACGTTGTCGATGTACAATTTGTCGGCTAGAATTTCTTGGCGGCGTTTGCGCATCGGCAAGAAATATTCCCACAGTTTTTCGAACAGCTGTTTTTTGAAATCGCCGTAGCCGGTGCCGCCTTTTTTAAATCTCGAGTGCATTTCTTCGAGTTCGCTTTTGGAAGCGAAAAGCGAATAGAGCTGAGTGATTGTCGATCTTGACGGATCTTTCGGTTTTTCCACCGGCGTGGAATCGGTCACGATGCTCATCACCCGTTTTCGCGTTTCTTTTTCCTCGCCGAAGATGTCGATCGTGTTGCCGTAGCTCTTGCTCATCTTCTGGCCGTCGAGTCCGGGCACGGCTTCGGTCGCAGCCTGGATGCGCGGCTCGGGCAGTTTGAAGATCTGTCCGAACTGCTCATTCATCTTCCCCGCCAGATCACGCGTCATCTCGATGTGTTGTTTTTGATCTTTGCCGACTGGCACCACATCGCTGTCGTAGATCAGAATATCGGCCGCCATGAGCACGGGATAGCTGAACAATCCGACCATCGGCGACATCCCGCGCGCGAGTTTGTCCTTGTAGGAATGCGCGCGCTCGAGCAATCCCATCGGCGCGACTGTCGACAAAATCCAGGTCAACTCTGTTACCTGCGGCACGTCGCTTTGCTTGAAAAGCGCAGCCCGCTCTGGATCGAGACCGGCCGCAAGAAAATCGAGCGCGATGCGCCGGACGTTTTCGCGCAGAACATCCGGATCGCGCACACTGGTAAGCGCGTGATAATCGGCGATGAAATAAAATGCCTCGCCTTCGTTTTGCAGTGCGATCGCCTGCCGCATCATGCCGAAATAATTGCCGATGTGCAGAACGCCCGTTGGTTGGATGCCGGATAAGATGCGCATGGTGCTGCTCCAAGGTTGAACGTTCGCTTCCAACGTTCAACGGCGAAGTTCAAAATCGCTCTGGCCAATTTATTGCTTAGGAATTAGATAACTCGTCGAATGGCCGAGAAAAAATCCAAACCTGTTTCGGTTGTCACCGGTGGCGCGGGCTTTTTGGGGTCGCACCTAATCGATCGATTGCTAAGCGAAGGTCATCGCGTCATCGCGATCGACAATTTGATCACGGGCAACATGGCGAACATCGGACATCTCGCCGGCAACGGAAATTTTCATTTCATCAAGCACAACGTTTCCAATTTCATTTTTTTGCCGGACGAAAAACTCGATTACGTGTTCCATTTCGCGTCGCCGGCGAGCCCGATCGATTATTTGGAACTGCCGATCCCAACTTTGAAAGTCGGTGCGCTCGGCACCCACAACACGCTCGGCCTGGCCAAGGACAAAAAGGCCGCGTTCATTCTGGCATCGACATCGGAGTGTTATGGCGATCCGCTGGTGCATCCGCAGAAGGAAGATTACTGGGGCAACGTCAATCCGATCGGCCCGCGCGGCGTTTATGATGAAGCGAAGCGTTTCGCCGAAGCGATGACGATGGCGTATCACCGTTATCATAAAGTCGACACGAGGATTGTGCGGATTTTCAACACCTATGGGCCGCGGATGCGTTTGCGCGATGGACGGGTGGTGCCGGCGTTCATCGGCCAGGCGCTCGCGGGCAAACCACTCACGGTTTTCGGCGATGGCTCCCAAACGCGCTCCTTTTGCTACGTTGCCGATTTAATCGACGGAATTTTCAAACTCGCGATGAGCGATTTTCACGAGCCGGTCAACATTGGAAATCCGCGGGAGATGACGATCAAGCAATTCGCCGAGGAAATTATTCGGATCACCGGCGCAAGATCGACAATCGACTATAAACCGCTGCCGGTGGACGACCCGAAAGTGCGCCAGCCGGATATTTCGCGCGCTAAAAAAATTCTGGGCTGGGAACCGAAGGTTCAGTTCGAAGAAGGAATCAAGAAGACAATTGAATATTTCCGGAATGCGTTAAAGGGTGCTGGCTCGAATTGAACAAAGCCTACCGTGACCGCCCGATGCTTTTTTGTTTGCGGTGCCGTCCTGCTCCTGTTCACGAATGGCGCGCACGGCGCGAGATACCAACGCACGCAAGACGGAAAAACGCTCGTTTGGAATAATCTGCGCGGAGTTGCCGAGCAGGTGAAGTGGTCGGGTGCCTGCGATTCAAATGGATATGCCATCGGAGAGGGAACCCTCACCTGGTATCGCCTTGGAAAGTTCGTTAACAGTTATACCGGCAAAATGGTCCGCGGGAAATTTGAGGGGCCGGTAATTCGGGAACAGGGTCAAACACGTTTACAGACCGTTTTCGCTAACGGAGAGAAGGTCGGCGACTGGTCGGAACCGGGATCAACCCGCACTCCAGCTCCCACCCCGCAGAAACAATCTACCGAGGCCGCTGAGACACAGCCGACTGAGCGACCGATAGTCGAGCGGCCCTCGCCAACGCCAACGCTATCGCCGTCGCCGACATCATCGCCAACCCGTTCACTAACGGCGATTCCAAGACCAACGCCAACGCTGACACCAACATCCACGCCAACGTCGACACCGAGTCCAACGCCAAAACCTACTCCGACACCGACTGCAACACCGACCGCGATACCGGCACCAACATCAACGCCGACGCCAGCACGATCCGCCATGCCGACGCCGGCGGCGGAAGCACGAGCGACGAAAAATTCTCGCTTGGAAGAGATTGTTGAAGGTCCAGTCCACGATTCTCTTGAATTAATCAGTCCGGCTCCCTCCCTGGGAAATGCTCTTGAAGAAATGCCGTGGGCTGAAGCATCGCCTTCGTCGCGAATCTCTCCGAGTCCATCGCCGAGCGCCGTTCCGCGAGTGGTTGTGGCGAAGGAACGGATGACCGCGGAGTTGAGGAAACAGATCGAATCTGTTTTGGCTCAAGTAAGGGATGCGACCGGAAAATTTCGCGCAATCGAGCGGCTTGACGCGGTGCGAGCTTTGCCTGCACCGGTCTCAGCGAAGGTCACATTCCTTGCCAATCAAGGACGCGAATATCGCTTCAAGATGGGATACGAAAGAACTCTTTATGAACACTTGGATGAGCTTGAAACAGTGGACGCCCTTGTTGCGGTTGATGAAATAACGCGCGACCTGGCGGCCAAAGACGTGCCGGCAGCCCGTAAGGAGTTATCGGCTTTTCTCAGACGCTACTCCGAGCCGACTGCGGAGGATCGAAAAGCCATGTGGCGTTATCTCAATTCGGCTTTCTCAGTGTGCGATCGATCAAAAACTGAAGCCGCGGCGCGTTTGCCGCGAGCCTTATCGCTCGACTCGGCCGGAAAGAAAAGCGAAGCACTCCGCGAATATCGCGAGATCTACCAGATATACCCAAATCCGCTTACGGCTGAAAAGATCCGGCAGCTCGAAAGCCAACCGCGTTAGCCTCGATTTCTCAATTCGTGTACGAGCCTCAAAATCATCCGTTGCTGAGCCGCGCGAAATTCATGCGTCGGGTCGCTCGTCATCTGTTGCTTGGGCTTCTTTTGATCGGTATCGCTCTAGGGATGGGCGTGCTCGGATACCATTGCATTGGAGGCTTGAGCTGGATCGACTCGCTTCTCAACGCCTCGATGATTTTGGGCGGGATGGGTCCGGTCGACCCCCTCCATTCGACTGCGGCAAAACTTTTCGCTTCGTTCTACGCGCTTTTTTCGGGACTGGCCTTCATCGGCATCGCATCCCTTCTGCTCGCCCCTTTCGCGCACCGCTTGCTTCATCGATTTCACATTGAAGAAAAATAGCCCCTGCCGAGGTACCCGCCGGATACGTCCAAACGAGCGCGGCTGTCGAATACATAGCTGAACTAAAGCTATACCATGAAACGAAAATCGATCTCGATGAGCCTGTTTGTCGGTCTGGTTTATGCCACTCTTGCTGCCGCCCCAGATAATCGATTCGACGGCATTTGGGTCGGCACGGAAACGGTCATGGGACAGGAGTTCCATGGCACTCTGAAGGGCGATAAATCGCCTCGTAGCACCTCGGCGAAGATTGTCATTGCGCAAGGCGGTTCTTTGCTTGGTGTGCTCGAAGGTTACGGGACCGGGCGTTACAATGACGTGAAGCGTGTCGGAAACACGATCGTGTTCCACGCCGGCAATCGAACCGGGCAGCTCAGTCTTTCGCCAGATGGTCAGACTCTCGTGGAGAAAGGTAGTGTCCCCGGATTCATAATCATTGGTGCCGACTCACGTGAGGGTGCGCTCTCTGGGCATCAAACACGTTTCCAATCACACGACATTCCTGCATTAGCCAAAAGTAATGCTGAAGTCACCGGCACTTTTCATCGCGCCAAGTAATCGCGAGATAACCAAGAGCGGTAACGAACAAAATTCCGCAACCGATAGAAGATTCGCTGGTTCAATGGGTTGACATGAAAGATTTCGCTGGCGTTCGGGCGTGTTCGATTGACAATCGGGACATGATCAAGAGGGCGCTCCTGGCGGTTCTGGGCTCGGTTGCTTTGTCATTGCCGGTTGCGGCGCAGGAGTTCGATGGCTCTTCAAACTTTGCTTTAGATCCCTCTGGTATCTTCGCCACCGTCGACAGTGCAACGCTCGTCGCCGGTCTGCCGATGTGGACGTTTTTGGACGGCCGATTGCCGGGCACGACCGAGCTAGGCCGGATGAGACAGCCAGATGTCGATCTTACGGTCGGGGAATCGAGTTCCTACAGTATGGCCCAAATAGTCGTGCATGCGAACATCCGGAAAAACTCCGATCCCAAGGATGGGAAGGATTCTTCGGTTGAGACTCTTCCGTTGCAATCCGCTTCAAACCTCTACACCGGCGGCGAAATTGGCTTCATGTATGGGCACGCCACTGGAAAATTCGGAGGCGACCTGTTCAGCAGCTACATCGTGGGCGAAATCGGCGACGACAAAGTCCACATCAACGTCGGCGCTTCCTACGACGAATTTCACGGCCGGGTCCCGCGCTGGCGTCCTTAGTTTTCCGACACGGTTCGCGTGGAGCATATCTTCCAGCTTTCACCTGAAGCTGTGGCGAAATCGACTAAGCCGGTCGATCACGAAAGCGAAGTTAGATGCCCAGTGTGCGGAACGATCGCGGTCCAGGAGAAGTGCAAAATAATCTGCCGAAGCGAGAAATGCCGCGGCCGCGTCGTGATGAATTGCTCCGAATTTTAGGGATTGAATCGTCGGAAGATTTTGTCTTGTCGTCACACCGGCCCGGTTACTGTAATCGGTGCGGGGACTCATCAGGGGTTTGTTCGAACGCTGGTGAAACCAATCACTTTAGTTCCCTGACTGGTCTCATCGATTGATGACTTTTCTATAAAAATGAAAACTTTTGCTCTCTCTGTTCTCGTTTTGTTGCTGATCATAAACATCCGAAGCAATGCTTCTGCTGCGCCGGCCAAAGATGAGGACGTGAAAATTTTGATGCGTCATTACGAACAAATCGAAGATCAGCTTGCTCGCTCCGTTCATTACTCAAAGAAGGAACAATCCGGTGATGAAACAACGATTCAGCAGGCTTGGTTTAACGGAGCGGGCGATTCAATCAAAGTCGCGACCGAACGGACTGCGCCCGGCCGTCGCGAATTGACGGAGTATATTGCTGCGGACTTCGAACTCGTTCACGACGGGATGTTTGTTCTGACTCGCGAAGAGACTGCTCAACCCGATGGCACGACACAGGTGGATGAATCGAGAAAATGCCTGGCTGGTAACGGAGAAATTATCCGCGAGCTAAAGAAAACAGCGCGCTTCAAACCGGGAGAATCGACCGACACTGTTCAGGTTCCAAACGTCGCGGTCGATCTTAAGAAACTCCCTAAGGACAAACGAAGCGATCAGGAGCTGCTTTCAAAGCCGCAAACGATTGCCGAGTCGCTCCAACAATCTGGTCAGCTCGATCTCGATCCGTTTGTGAACGTAACAGGCGATTCAGAAAAATACCGGGTAATTCGTGGGACCGCGTCACCGGATGGCCGTTACGCGATCGCTCTGGGATTTACCAAAGGGAAAATTGATTGGGACAAGCTCGCGGACCCGGATTTTCCCGGAACTTATTCAACCGACGACTCTGACGGAACCGATGGCGTTGATTCGGAGAACGGCAAGACAGTTAACTACGTTGTCGATCTTACGACCCGCCGCATTCTCGGCACGACTGGCGGCGATTATTTCGGGACCCGCCACAGATACAATCATCGTGAGTGTGAAGTCCTATGGTCGCCCGACTCGAAAAACTTTGTCGAGATCTACTCCGGCAAATGGAATTACGAATCGTGTCACGCCGGCCGAATCAGCACAGGACCAAAGTTGGTTGGCACTGTCGACCTTGGAAAATACGCCGAGAAAGCGGCCGACAGCTTTCGGGCAAGTCACAAACACCGCAAAGAGCGGGGCAGTATTGCCATCTTCGCAAGCGAAGTGACCAATGATGGTTTGATCGAACTCGAACTGACAGATCAGGAGTCAGGCGGAGACGGCAAAGGCGACGTCAATTTTTCGGCGGACGAAAAGATTCGTCTCAGCGAAGCATCGGGTCATCTCCGTCTCGACACCGTCAACGTTCGAGAAGCGCCACAGGAATAAACTCGCTCGAGACGTAAGACCAGTGCTGTCCGAAGAAAAGCAAAATGTTGGCTCCGACCTGGAGTCGAAGTCAGGGTTTTTTAGGAGACGGACTCGGAGACGGCTGCCAACGATTCGCCAGCGAGCCATCGGAAGAGTTGGCAATCGGAGTAATTGCGGCGCTTGCCGCTGGTTGAGCGCCCGGCGTTTGTTCGGGCGCAGCGGGCGCGTGTCTGACTCTGTCCCGAGCAGCATCACTTTGCGGCACTGTTGGAAGGAAGTCGGTAGGGTCGATTCCAAAGTAGTATCCGACCGCGGCCACCAATAAGAGCACGAGGGCGAACTTTTTCATTTCGACCAAAAAACGAGCAGCAACCGCGCCAATGAGTTTGCGTGTTGATTGCTCAGGCTTCTCTACAACGAAGATTTTTCGGCTCGTGATAAGATCGCTCACCACGGCGTCTGCATTCCGAGCGGAGTTTGAGGACATAATGGGAAGATGTTTCTCGGTACCAGTCGGACGCGCCCATTGCCTCGACATATCATGTGCGGTCTGCGTAGAAGTGGCGGAATAGAAAGTGATTTTTCACGGCGTGATATCCCACCACCAGGTGGCGCAGCGGGTGGCACCACTAAATTGCGAAGTCTCTGGTTGCGAAAGATCAGGTAGGGGCGGTATTTCGCCCACAAATCAAAGTCTGTTCGCACGACGTTATTTGGTTCATCTGGCCCGTATTCCGACGAGCGATTTGGTTCGAAGATGTCATCCCACGCGCGATTGAGGATGAGCCAGTCGGCGCTTGCCACGTCGCGCGCCAGCCGCGAGCCCGGTGCATTCGCCGACCCGGGATTCATTTCCAAGAAATAGCTGGCCGGGGTCAACTGCGGGAAGAGGTGGTAAATCCACGTGTCGCAATAAACGGTGCGGCGCAAATCTGCCGGACCGACGAAGAGACGTTGGTCCGGCGATGAAACCCTTTCTAATTCGGATAGCGCTGCCTGCGCGGCTTCCGGCGCTTGCGTCGTTGCCACTGGAAACGCGCGCCCATTTTGTTGAATGAAAATTCCCTTTTCCGGCGGCGCGAGCTGGAGAAGGGCGATTGCAACCAGCGCCATAATACCGACGACAATTATCCCGAGCCGGCGAGATAATGGTTTTGCCACGAGGGAGAAGACGACCGAAATCGAGACGGGCAGGAGCATAAGAGAGACCTGAGCGCTATCAAAGACATGCCCGCTGTCGAAGCGCGAGAGGGCGTAATGAATTAGCCCAAAGCCGAAGAGCGCCGCGCCCAAGAGCAACCGGCCACGCTCAGGCGCGGACCGGCGCAACGCCAAAACGCCAGCCGCGACGTTGACGGCGCTCGCCGCGATGTAGATCCAGAATACCCAAACAACATCCGGTGTTGCGGCTGACAGAGGCAGATATCCTCCAGGACTTAGCTGAAAAACCGGAAGCAGAAACAGATTGCGTATCAGCGGAGCCGGTCCGACGACGGCGCCGAGCCAAAGCAACGGCAATAATCCGAGCGCTGCGCCTCCGAGAAACATTTTTTTCGCTGTCGCTCTCATCGCGAAAAAGAGCGGTATCATTGCGATGAGTAAAGCGAGACCGAAATCGCAGCGGCACAACAACGCAACGGCCGCGAAAAATCCACCGGCGAAACAGCGCCATCGCGATTCCGCGTTTGCAATCGTCCAAAATGCACAAAGCGCGAACGCGGTCCCGGCCGCCCACGTGTTCGCCCACACATCCCCGTTGCCCAGCACCGCCAGGGCCGCCAGCCCACATGCCGTCGCGACCAATGTCCCCCAGCGTTTTGCGATTCCAAACATTGCCCACAGGGCGAGCAGTCGATAAGCGAGTCCGACCGCCCGCTCGACGAATATGTTGGTTCCGAAGAGCGCGTAAGCGCCCGATAGGATGAAGAGATTTCCTGGTCCGTAAATTCTTTCGAAATCTCGATACGGCAGGCGCCCTTTCAAAAATAATTCGGCGTGCACCAGGGCGATACCTTCATCTTCGGGCTGACCAGGTGCCTGAAAAGTCGGCCACAGCGCAATAACCAGCGCTGCCGCAAGAATTATGAACACGAGAGATCGGAAAACGACGTTCCGATTCAGAGGCAAAGACATCGGCAGTAACTCCAAGCTCGATGCTAGCCTCAAATGGTTGGCGTTTTCAGCTGGAATCGAACAGGCTGGAGCGAATTTTTTCGGCTCGCTGTAGGATCGTTGCCTACGGCAAGATCGACATCTGCGAATGAGAGCGAGGGTCCGGTTTATATTTTTCGTTTTCTCGATCCTGGCGCTCGCCATCCAAGCGCAGGTGCGCGCGCCGGCGGGACGCGAGTTTCAAATCACCAAGATCTTCAAGAATCTGATCCCAACGCCCGACTACGGGATCGGACAATATCGGCCGGCGGCGAACGAACGTTGGCTGGAAGTGGAAGTCGAATTTATCTCCGCGCTGGAACGGACCGACGAACTAACGCTGAAATATTACGTTCTTTTCAACGGAAGATTGCTCACCGGTGAAGTCACCCACACAAATATTTCCGCGGGACTGAATCGATCAGTGATGTACGTCTTGCCGGTGGCGCTTGCGCGATTCGCAGGGAATAAACCGGTTCTGCCAAACATCTTTCAAAATGTTGCCGTCCAGATCGTTCAAGGTGGCGCTGTGAAAGATGAACTGAGCCTGGCGCGTGCGCCGTCCCAGTGGTTCGCCGCGTTGCCGCCGATCTCCGGATTTGTTCTAAATAAGAACGAAACACCATTCGCGCCGCTTTACTGGGACCGTTACGCCCAAATTAAAACGCGCTGATTGTCGATCTAATGGCCAAACCGACCCGCATCATCAGTCTGAATCTCGGCTCGCAGACGATCGGCCTGGCTGAGTTTCAGGCGCAACCGCAGGGCGGACTCGTTTTGCAAAACTACCGTCTGCGCGAAGTGCTGATCGACCCCGCCGGCGAGGAGATTCGGCGCGCACAAATTTCCGCGGCGTTGCGCGAAATGATGGCCGAGCTGCAGATTCGACACGAAGCGGTTAATTATGCGGTCTCAGCGCAATCAGTTTTCGCGCGTTTCGTGAAATTGCCCGCGGTCGAAGAGGAAAAGATCGAGCGAATCATTGCCTTCGAAGCGCAGCAAAATGTGCCGTTCCCGATCGACGAAGTAGTCTGGGACTATCAGCTGATCGGCGGTGGCGGCGAGGAGCAAGTCCAGGTCGTGCTAGTCGCGATCAAGTCCGACTTGCTCGACGAGATCAACGCCGCGGTCGAAGAAACGGGGCTGCGCACGGCGATTGTCGATGTTGCAACGATGGCGCTCTACAATGCATTTCGTTACAACTACGCGGACCTGGACGGCTGTTCGTTGCTCGTCGATATCGGCGCGCGCACGACCAATCTGCTTTTTGTCGAGCCGCAAAAAATTTTCTCGCGCAGCATTCCGGTCGGCGGCAGTTCAATCACGGCGGCGATTGCGAAGGAATTCAACGAGCCGTTTGCAGCGGCGGAATTTCGCAAGAAACGAGACGGCTTTGTCAGTCTTGGGGGCGCGTACGCGGAGCCGACCGATCCCGAAGTTGCACGCGTTTCCAAACTGATGCGCAGCACGATGACCCGTCTTCACGCCGAGGTCATGCGATCGATCAGTCATTATCGGGCGCAGCAACAGGGAAACGCACCGGAGCGCCTTTTCCTTTGCGGCGGAAGCGCGAGCACGCCCTACATGCGCGAATTTTTCCGCGAGAAACTGCAGGTGCCGATCGAATTCTTTAATCCGCTCCGCAATGTCACGGTCGCGCATTCGGCGCCAGTCAACGAACTGACGCGTTCGGCGCATTTGCTCGGTGAACTGGTCGGTTTGGCGCTTCGCTCGGTCAGCGCGTGTCCGATGGAACTCAATCTCCGCCCGGCAATTGTCTTGCGCCGGCAGGAACTCGAAAAACGCCGGCCGTTTTTTATGGTGGCGGCCGCCGCCGTTGTTCTTGCGCTGCTGGGCTGGGGATTCTATTACACGCGCGCCGCGCAAGTGGCCCGGTTCGGCGCGGAAAAGATTGGAAAAATCAATGCGCCGATGCACGCGACGGAGGCTAGGATCGACAAGTTGCGCAAACAGGCGTCGTCGCTCGACGCCGTTGGGGCCCCGCTTGCGAGCGCGATCAATGACCGGTTTTTTTGGATAGAAATTCTCGAAGATCTCAACGCCCGTCTGCCCAAGGAAGATATTTGGATCACAGAGCTGATCCCGATTTCCGGCGGCAAACCAATCGGTGTGGATGAGAAACGCGCGGCCGAAATCGCGCCGATGCCGGCGGTTGCAAGATCGACAACCAAAGGGCAAGCGGGAAACGCTGCGATCGATGGCGTTCTTCTGCGCGGGCTCTATTTGTTCAACCCGAAGCAGCAGGAAGTGGTCGTGGATTATTTTCGGAACCTGGTTGGCTCGCCTTTCTTCAACGTCGACCCGAACAATCAGGCGCGCGCAATCAAATCGACCATTCCGAACAACACAGATTGGGCGTTTCCATACGAACTGCGCCTCGATCTCAAGAAACCGGTGAGGCTGCCGTGAATTGGTACCGCGAAAATCGCTGGCTCGGGAATTTTTTGATCGCGTTCGCGGGCGCGGTGCTCCTCGTGCTCTGGTTTCTTTTCCATGCCAACGGCGGCTTTGCCGAAGCGTCGGCTCAATTCAGCGCCGCCGCGACCGAGCGGAACCGTTTGGAGCATCTTAATCCTTTTCCGAACGAGGAGAATTTTCGAAAGACGCAAGCCGCGCTCGATAATTATGGCGCGACGCTGAATAAGCTAAAAGAAGAGCTGCGAGCGCAGATGGTGCCGATCGCACCGCTGGCGCCCAACGAATTTCAATCGCGCTTGCGTCAGGCAATTGTCAGCACAACCGAAAAAGCGCGGGCCAATCGGGTCAAGTTGCCGGAAAATTTCCATCTCGGCTTCGACGAATTCACAACCACATTGCCGACGACTGCAGCCGCGCCCTTGCTTGCACAGGAACTCGGGCAAGTTGAATTGCTCCTGGGCATTTTGGTCGACGCGCGAGTGGATGGAATCGCAACTCTCAAGCGTGCGACTCTGCCGCCAGAGACGGCGCCAGCTACAGCTCCGGCAGCGCGTAAACCGTCCGGGCCGGCAAATGCCGCGCCCGCTACAGTCGAACGCGCGATTGTCGATCTTACGTTCACGGCTTCGCCATCGGCGATACGCAAAGTTTTGAACCAAATCGGGAGCTCGGAGCGACAATTTTTCATCGTCCGCACCTTGTCCGTGCGGAATGAGCAGCTGAAAGGACCGTCACGAGAGCAGAGCAATGCCGCGGTGGCGACCGCGACACAACCAACCAGCGCGATAAAATTTATCGTCGGCAACGAACACGTCGAGACCACGGCGACGATCGAAATGGTGCGTTTCGCGTTCTAAATATGGACTGGGTACGCGCTCACTACGAAAGAGTCTTGCTGATCGCGGCGACCATCCTGCTTTTTCTTAGCTCCATTTTGATCTGGCGTAACGCGGCGCACTTCAGCTCGCAACTTGCCGTGATGCCGCCGACGCCGTCGTTAAAAAGCGCATCGCCGTTGGCGAAGGCGCAGGAGCTTGCGACCGCCGCCGAAAAATTGCATCAACCGCCGCAATGGACCTTTGGAGGTCGCTCCGGACTATTTGTTCCAGAGAAACATTTCATCGGTGCAAACGGACAACCCGCGACATTGCAGACGACCGAAGTCCATCCGCCTGTGCCGAACGAATGGCTGGAGCAATTTGGATTGCCCATCGCCGATGCCGATGTGCTCGACCAGGACCCGGACGGAGATGGGTTTAATAATCTCGACGAATGGTCAGGCCACACCAATCCGACTGACGGCAATTCGCATCCCGAGTATTACACGAAATTAAAACTCAAGTCGGCGACTGAGGAACCGTTTCGCCTCGTCTTCTCGTCGTGGGTCGGTGACACCTACGCGATCAATACGATCGACCTGAAACAGCCGACGCAATTTTTGAAAGTCGGCGATTCAATCAAAGGAACGCGATTCAAGATCGTGAAATTCTTCGAAAAATATCAGCCAAACAAATACGCAACGAATGTCGATGTTTCCGAGCTGACGCTTGAACAGGTGGAAACCAAACAGCAGCTCACGCTGATCAAAGAGAAGGTTGCGATGTCGCCGGAGTCGGTGGCGACTTTTGTTTATACCTGGGGCGGGCGACAGGAGTTCCAGGTCAGAAAAGACCAGGAATTTTCATTGAAACCGCAGGAGCAGATCAAATATAAGCTGATAGACGTTGGGCCGGCTAAGGCGGTGATCGTGAACTCGCAACGGGCAGACGAGCCGATCGAAATTGGCCTGTTCAATCCCTGATCTACCACACATGAAATTAAATTTCCGCCGCGACCGGTTGTTTCTCGCCGGCTTGATTGTTGCCGCGCAATTTGTCCTTTGTCTGGCGGTCAATTCGCAAAATGTCGATCGCATTTCAAAGCGTGAGGTGGAACGCCGCCAGGCGGCGTTGCCGCGCGGGGTCGCGGCGCTGGCGCGGGCGCAAGCCGCGATGCAGGCGAAAAATTACGCGGTGGCGCACGATGAATTTCGCAATGCGCTAAACTCACTGCCTGACGCTGTCACCTCGGCCAAAGCGCACGACGAAGCCGTGGCCGGTTTTTGCGAGAGCGGAGTGAAAATCGCCGAGCAAAACATCGCCGATGGCAAATTTGCCGAAGCCGAGTCGGTTGTACGCGAAGTTTTGGAAGATCGCTACGATCCAAATTGCCGGGCGGCGCTGGAGTTGCTGGCGCATTTGCAGCAGCCCGGCTACTTCAACAAAACGATGGGCCCGAAGTTCATCGAAAAAGTTGAGGAAGTAAAAAAACTCCTGGCCGATGCCGATGGTTATTACAACTCCGGCCGTTACGATCTCGCTTTCAAAAAATATGAGCAGGTCCTGGCGATCGATCCTTACAACACCGCCGCCCGTCACGGCGAAGAGAAAATCGACAACACGAAATACAATTACAATCAGGAGGCCTACAACGAGACGAGGGCGCGCCAGATTTGGCAGGTGGAGAAGGGTTGGGAACAACCGGTCAAACAATACGGCAAAACGATCGAGCCTCTGGCCGAAGCATTTCAACGCGATGTCACCGGAACGGCGCGGATCACCCAAAAGTTAAACTCGATTATCATTCCGCGAGTTGAGTTTCGCGATGCCAGTGTTCGCGAAGCGATTGATTTTCTTCGTCAACAAGCCGCTGCTAATGACCCCGGCGGTGACGGCAAGAAAGGCGTCGACATTGTTTTGCGCCTTGCGCCGCTTGGCCAAATTGCCCCGCCGGCAGTTCCGGTTGAGCCTGCACAACCGCCCGCCGGCGTCGTTCCGCCGGAAGGTGCTCCCCCGGCGATTGCAACTCCAGTTCCGGCGCGTCCGATTGCTGCGCCGGCCGTCGTTGCTGCGCCGGCGATCTCGCCAGCCGAAGCGCGGATCACCATTACGCTCAACCAGATTCCGCTCGGCGAAGCGCTGCGTTACATCGCCAGCCAAGCGGGATTGAAAGTGAAAGTGGAGCCGTATGCGGTTTCGATTATTCCAATCACCGAGCAGAGCAACGACCTGCTCACAAAAGAGTATCGCGTCCCGCCCGGATTCATCAGCACGAGCGTGAACGTCGAGGCATCAGCGCTAGAGAGGGGCGCCTATAAAACCGGAGCGGCTGCGCCAGCGGCGGCGGCGGGAGCTGGTACTGGTAAAGACACTCAGGAATCGACCGGCGGACATCAACTCGTTAATCGGGAAGGCGCCCGAGAATTTCTCGAAAGTCAGGGCGTTCCGTTTCCGCCGGGCGCAAGCGCGCATTTTCTGCCGCAAAGCAGCCGCTTAATCGTCCGCAACACTGCCGACAATCTCGAATTGGTCGATGCGATCGTCGAACAAGCCAGCGTCGCCGGACCAAAACAAGTCGAGATCGAAGCCAAGTTCATCGAGATCAATCAAAATAATTTGAAAGAACTCGGGTTCGATTGGTTGCTCGGTCAGTTCAATATCGGAAACCATCGCGTCTTTGGCGGCGGTGGAACTTCCGGAACGGCGCCAGCCGTGAATGCCGCGGATTATCCGTTTGTTCCGCCGGGCAGCAGCATACCCGTTGGGCAATTTCCGGTCACCGCCGGAAATCGCAGCGGCGATCTCGCGATCAGTGCGAATGCGATCGACGCACTTTTGTTTCCGACGATGGGCGCAAGTTCGCTCGCGCCGGGAATTTTCGGGTTGTCCGGCGTTTTCACCGACCCGCAATTTCAGGTTGTTATCCGCGCACTGAATCAAAAGAAAGGAATCGATCTTCTCTCGGCGCCAAAAATCACGACCAAGAGCGGCCAGCGCGCCGTCATTGAGATCGTGCGCGAATTCCGTTATCCGACGCAGTTTACCGAGCCCAAGGTGCCGGACATTCAGGGCAGGGGCAGCAGTAATTCTACGTCAACGACAATTGCTCTGCCGGTCGTCGGGCCGTCAACGCCTTCCAATTTTGAAACGCGCAATACCGGCGTGACGTTGGAAGTGGAACCGGTCGTCGGCCCGGATGGTGTCACGATCGATCTGAATTTGGTGCCGCAGGTCGTCGAGTTTGAAGGTTTTATCAACTACGGCAGTCCGATCAAAACCGTGAACCCCGCGCTTTTGGGATTTCTTGGAATTCCGAGCTCTTTAACCGGAGTCACCCAAGCGATCACTCTGACCGATAACGTTATTAACCAGCCAATTTTCAGCACCCGAAAAGTAACCACGAGCGTGAGCGTGTGGGATGGGCAAACCGTGGTGCTCGGCGGATTGATGCGCGAAGACGTCCAGAAAGTTGAAGATCGGACGCCTTTCCTTGGCGACATTCCGATGGTCGGCCGCCTTTTCCGCACCAATGTCGATCAACACATCAAACGTAATCTAATTATCTTTGTCACAGCGCGGCTGGTGAACCCTGCGGGACAACCGGTCAATCAAACGGAAGAAGAAGAGGAACAAGAGACCGTCCAGCCGCCGATCTTGCCGGAAATTCCGGCTTACAAGAAATAAATCGCGGCCGCGCCGGCCAATCTCAAATGGAATCTCGAAAGCAGGCACGCGATGGTGACCGTTTTAAACGGTCACGGACTCGATCGTTTCGAGAACAGGTTCCATTTCATCGGCCGGTCGGGCGGCAACGCCCGCGCTTTTGTCTGTCCTCGTCGTCGTCGCGCGTTGCGCTTTGGATGCAACGCCGAGTGATTCAAATAAGGCGTTCTTTCGCTATGATCGACGATGCGAACAAGGTGTGGGAACAATGAGTGACTACTGTTTGCTCGATAAAAGCGGTATCCGTGAGCGCATCGGTCTGTCACAAGTCCGAGCAGGCTCAGTTTGCGAAGCTCGTCTTGAACCGTGGAAAGCCTGAGTTCGCTCATACCCATCAATTCCCGCACATACCGCTCCTTATACGGCGCGGTGAAAAGCAATCGTAATAGTTCAGCTCGGACTTGCGGGAACAGCACTTCCAAGACTGTCCGCTCTTTTCTCATCTGTTGATCGTTTATTCGAACGTGACCGTTTAAAACGGTCAAGCCCAAAAGGCATTGCGAGAGAATCTTGTAAGCACGTTTGTTTTCTTCTGTTACAAAATGGCCGCAGTTATGATGACTTGAGATGCCAGCGATCGGAATTACCGGTGGAATTTCCACGGGCAAAAGCACTTTTTGCCAATGTCTGCGCGAGATTCTTCCTCAAGCCAAATTTTTCGACGCCGATGAGGTCGCCCGGCAACTTGTCGATCTTGAGGAGGTCAAACAGGAGCTGCTCGCCAAATTTGGGTTCGGCATTTTTTCTCGCAGCGGCGACTTGAATCGGGAGGCAGTCCGCACCATAATCTTCCAGGACGCGGCCAAAAAAAGCGCGCTCGAACAAATTCTCCATCCCCGGATTCGCCGGCAATGGAGCGTTGAAGCGGACAGGCACCGCACATCTCCCGAATTTTTCTTCGCAGACATTCCACTTCTTTATGAAACCGGTGGTGAAACCTTGTGCGACCGAGTGGTGGTCGTGGCCTGTTCGCCCGACATCCAACTCGCCAATCTTATGCGGCGAATGGAAATCGGGCGTGGTGTAGCCGAAGCCATGATCAAATCCCAAATGCCTCTCGAAGAAAAAATCAGACGGGCCGATCACGTTGTTTGGAACAACGGCGACCGAGCTGTGCTCGCGGAGCAAGCGGCGAGTTTGATGAAACTGTGGCGTCAGGAAAAATGGACGAAAGCGTAAACGAAAATGTGGAGGCGGCCGTGTCGGCCGCGGAACAAGAAACGGCCACTCCGGCTCGGAGCGCAGCCGAGACGCCTGCCGCCACAGAAGAAACCGCCAGTGCGGCTCGCACCCCGGCTCGGACGGAGTTGAGCATCAACGAGCTGGAAAAGCTCGATGATCTCTTTCCGGTCGCGCGCGATTTCAATTTGCATCTGCATCCGGCGCGCACGCGGCACCATCACATTTTCGACATCGCGCGGGCCGCGCTCGGCCAGGGCGTCAACGTCACGGCTGAAGGATTTCTCGATCAAGTCGGCGATTCGTTCGGATTGTTGCGCTACCCCGAGCTGAATTTCCTGCCTGTCCCGGAAGACGTTTACGTGCCGCGCGCGGCGATTGAGCTTTATCATCTTAGGCCGGGCCAAAAACTTGCCGGCAAAGTCCGCCTCCCGCGCGACCGCGAGAAAGGTCTCGTGCTCGACGATGTCATTACCATCGAGGACGAACCCGCCGAAAAATGGAGCGAGCCGACCGATTTCGAAAAATTGACGCCGCAATTTCCACAGGGACGGATCATGCTCGAAAATCCGAAGACGAACTCGATCTGCGCGCGGGGAGTTGATTTACTGGCGCCGCTTGGTCACGGCCAGCGCGGATTGATTGTGGCGCCGCCGCGTGTCGGCAAAACGATTTTGCTCAAGGAGATCGCCAAAGCGATTCGCGTGAATCATCCGGAGATCGTTCTCATTCTGCTGCTGGTGGACGAGCGGCCGGAGGAAGTGACCGATCTCGAGCGCGAGGTCGATTGTGAGATTTATCATTCCAACTTTGACGAGAACGTGACCCGGCACGTGCAGGTCGCGGAGATGGTGCTCGAGCGGGCCAAGCGTTTATTGGAAATGAAGAAAGACGTGGTGATTTTGCTCGACAGCCTGACCCGGCTTTCGCGCGGCTACAATAATTTGCAACCGAGCAAGGGACGGATCATGTCGGGCGGCGTCGAAGCCAAGGCGCTGACTAAGCCCAAGAAATTTTTCGGATCGGCCCGCAATGTCGAAGAAGGCGGCAGCCTGACTATTCTCGCGACCGCGCTAACCGAAACCGGCAGTCGAATGGATCAACTGATCTTCGAAGAATTCAAAGGCACCGGCAACATGGAGATACATCTCGACCGCGCCTTGCAGGAAAAGCGACTTTATCCAGCGATTCATCCGATGCTTTCGGCGACGCGGCGCGAGGATTTGCTTTATCACCCGGAAGAATGGGAGCGAGTGCAGCTCTTGCGCAAAGCCATGGCCGCGCTGCCGCCGATCGAGGCGATGGAAAAGTTGATCGACAACCTTAACGCGACCAAAACCAACGCCGAGCTATTGCTGAGCGGATTGAAGTGATCGCGACCGCGTCGCAGCTTCGCGAGCTGCTTCCCCAACTCGAATCGGTCGATCGCGTCGCGATCGATACCGAGGCCGACAGTCTCCACTGCTACCGCGAGAAACTTTGTTTGCTACAGATCTCCGTGCCGACCCGCGATGCGATTGTCGATCCTCTGGCCGATGTCGATCTTGCGCCGTTGCGCGACGCGCTCGCGCTGAAAGAAATTGTTCTTCACGGCGCTGATTACGATCTACGATTGCTGCGGCGGAATTTGAATTTCGTGCCGCAAAGAATTTTCGACACCGTGATTGCCGCGCGAATGATCGGGATCCGCGAATTCAGTCTGGCCGCGCTGGTGCAGCGTTATTTTGAAATCGAGTTAGCGAAAGGATCGCAAAAAGCGAACTGGGCGCAGCGACCGCTTCCCGCTCGCATGGCCGACTATGCGGTCAACGACACGCGCTATCTCCTGCCGATGGCCGAGCGTTTGGAAGCGGAGTTGAATTCTCGAAATCGAATGGAGTGGTTCCGGCAATCGTGTCAGCGCGCGCTCGAACTGGCCGCAATCGACCGCGAACGCGATGTCGATGAAGCGTGGCGGATTTCTGGTGCGGGCGCGTTGCGCGGTCGCGCGCCGGCCGTCCTGCGCGAGTTATGGAACTGGCGCGAGAAGGAAGCGGAAGCGGCCGATCGGCCGCCGTTTCACATTTTGCAAAATCGCGAGTTGCTGCATTCCGCCGAAAGGTTCGCAACTGGGGAATCCCCGGATTACAAACATTTTTCCGATCGTCGCCGCCGCGCTTTTCGCCAGGCCGCCGAACGCGGAATGCAGTTGCCGGAAAAAGATTGGCCGGTTCGACCGCGCCGTTCTGGAACGCGCGCGACCGTCGAAATCGTGAAACGCATCGAACAACTTCGCCGGCAGCGCGATCACGCCGCGAAAGAGCTGCACATCGAATCTTCCTTCATCGCCCCCCGCGCAACTTTGGAAACCATCGCCGCCGATCAATCCCGCGCCGACGCGCTTCTCGTTCCCTGGCAACGCGAGCTCTTAGCCATCTAAGAGGGTGGAGATTCGGAAATGGGCTTTTGTTGAGTGCTAGAATACAGGTTTTGTAACTCTGAAATCGTACGGCAGACCGACAATGAATTTGCACGCCTTACCGTCAACCGTTGCAGGAGAGAACTTCCACCGCCTCGTGGAAGCGAGCGCGGGAGCGTTAAGTGAGGCGTTACTCGAGAGAAGAATTCTTACATCAATGACATCGCCGGTTTCGGAAACGAGTACCAAGATAAAGACACGTCCCTGCTGATGTGCGTTCACAAGGTCTTGCGGAAAAATCGGTTGACCGGTATCGATCACCTTCGGTGATTGCAGAGTGTGGCCGGCGAGGTCTTTGTAGCGTGGTAGGTTACGTGCGTGTGGAAATAGAGCGACCAATTTGTCGTGGGTTTTCCATGCGTCGGTTTGAGTCGTGGGGACAATAACGGACTTGCGGCGAGCATTGGCTTTTTCCTTGTCGATTACATAATGCGGGGGCTGCGTCGCACAGCCGCTGATTAGAAAAACAGCAGCGATTAGCGCGGCCCAAATCGATCGCTTCGTCTCCATAATGATTGCGCGATTCAGTCCACGTATTTTTGAGCGATGGGCATGCGGCGGCCGACTCCGAAGGCGCGGCTGGTGACTTTTAATCCGGGCGCGGCTTGCTCGCGTTTATATTCGTTGAGATCGACGCGGCGCTGGACCCAGCGAACGGTTGTCTCGTCGAACCCGCGGCCGATGATGTCGCGCGCGCTCAAATTGTCTTCCACATAGAGTCGCAGGATCTCGTCCAGCTTTTCGTACGGCGGCAATGTGTCCTGATCTTTTTGGTTCGGTTTCAATTCCGCGCTCGGCGGTTTGTCGATTGTCGATCTTGGAATGATCTCTTTTTGCCGATTTATCCAGCGCGCGAGCTCGTAAATCATTGTCTTGGGCACATCGCTGATGACGGCAAGACCGCCGGCCATGTCGCCGTAAATCGTGCAATAGCCGACCGAGAGCTCGCTTTTGTTGCCGGTCGATAAAACAAGATGCCCAAATTTGTTGGAGAGCGCCATCAGCGTCATCGCGCGCAAGCGCGGCTGCATGTTCTCTTCCGTTTCGTTTTCCGGCATTCCTGAAAACACTTCTTTAAACTGGCCTTTGAACACGGCGAAGGTCTCCGCGATCGGGACGTGCAACAATTTGATGCCAAGGTTTTTCGCCAACTGTTTCGCGTCGTCGATGCTGCCGCGCGACGAATATTGGCTCGGCATTGAAACGCCGACCACGTTCTCCGCTCCAAGCGCTTCGACTGCGATCACTGCCACCACCGCGGAATCAACGCCGCCGCTAAGACCGAGCACGGCCGATTTGAAATTACATTTTCGCAAATAATCACGCAGACCTAACGAAAGCGCGGCGAAAAGCTGCTGTGGTGTCGGTTCTTCGCGGAATTCGACCGCGGCAGTTGAATCCGTGTCCACGATCTGTTCGTGTTCGCGAAAAGCGGGGAGCTGCGCGATCAAACCGCCGGACGAATTCACCGCGATAGAGTTTCCGTCGAAAATGAGTTGGTCGTTCCCGCCGACGGCGTTGCAGTAAAAGATGGGTCGGTGGTAAGTGCGCGCGAGCGTCGCCACCATTTCGTAGCGAATCGCCGGCTTATGCAAAGTGAACGGTGACGCGCTCAAGTTCAGGATCACGTCGGCGCCCTGTTCGATCAGACTTCGCGTCGGCTCGCAGTCGTAGAGCGGGCGCGGGAGATAATGTTCCGTCCAAATATCTTCGCAAATCGTCACGCCGATTTTTTTTCCGTTGAGGTCGAAAGGTTCGACCCGGGCCGCGGGTTGAAAATAACGGTCCTCATCGAAGACGTCGTAAGTCGGCAAAAGCGACTTGTGGGCTTTGCGAATCGGCTCACCCCGCGCGAGCAAGGCGGCGGCGTTGTGAAAAGGGCGGCCGCGGCCTTCGTTTCGATCGACAAATCCGACCAGCAACGCCGCTTTGCCGACGCGGCGATGCAGTTGGTCCAAGATCTCGAGCGTTTCCGGAACGAAGCGGGATTTGAAAACAAGGTCCTGTGGCGGATAACCGGTGATCGCGAGTTCCGGCGTGATGACGAGTTCGGCGCCGGCCGCGGCCAAATGCTCGTAAGATTGAAGGATCTTATCGAAGTTACCGCGCAAATCTCCCACGGTGGGATTGAGCTGTGCAAAACCGACTTTCATGCTGCTGGATTAATACAGATTTAATCGAGACTCTGATGGCGCGCGTGTCAACGCGCCTGTGAGCGTGACGCCTAACGTTGGATGTAAACTGTATTAATCCAGTGCCCGGCTTCCCTAGACCCACTCGCTCCGCTCGGGGCCTCCCGCCGTAAAGTTGGCACGTACGTGCCAACGCTTGAACGCAAACTATGCGCGCGCGAGGCAGCAGCAACGGGCTTTTGTGCTACTTCCCAGGATCGAACACCGCGCGGTGCTTGTAGCCTTTATTCAAGGCGTCGTCGGCGCCCTCCACGAAGACTCTTGCCCATTCAATGAGGCCGGCAGCCAGCAAACCGGCGAAGGCGCAGATGAGGACTTTCTGGAAGAAGGTGGAGTGCACCCCTGTTTAACAGCAACGATGGTGCCAGTAGCGAAGGTCTTTATGAGAATGGTGTCGATCCTGCAGCATGCAGGTCGCAATCCGAGACTGTCACCGAGCTGAAGCCCGGTGATAGTCAGGCATGAGAGTTGCGGATTTTCCGGCGTCATGGCTGATCCCGCTGAGCCTAAACCGAACGAAATCGACCCCGATAAGCTATCGCGCTTGCTCGAATTGGAGCTGATCCAAAAGCGCGCGACCTGGAAGCAAGCGGGAGAACGCTATCGGTCATTTCGCGCCGCCGGATTTGTTTTTCTCTTTGTCCTGATCGTCGGCTGCTTGATCGGCGGTTACTTTGCTTTCATGCGGGTGAACGAACAACGGACAAATCCTCCGCCTAGTTCCGCGATTGATCGTTGAGGTCGATCTAGCGCAGAGAATTAGCTATTCCGCAACGTGTGTAGCTGCAGGGCCGCCGCTGCTCTTTGCCTGAGCCAACCGCGTTCCCGCATTCCGATCGTTGATGACGAAGGTGTTGTTTTCGCCCAATTTCGACCACGGCCCGCGCGGTATATCCTTGAAATCGACGAACTGCCAATCGGTCACATCGGTTTCGCTTAACCCAAGAAAATCGCGCACCGCCGGAGAAACATCGAGACCGGCTCCCTTGTTTAGGTTCGGCTTTGGCCGTTCGTTGCCGAAAACATATTGCCAATGATCGGTGCGAAACGGTCCGGCGTCTTCCCATTGCGCATAAGCGATTTTGTTTCCCTTGCGAATCGCGATCCAGCGATCTTTGCACACCGAAACGCCAGGCCCTTGATACGCGTCCTTGAACCAGGGGATCACACGGGACGCTTCCGACCGATGTCCGTTGGCGCCTTTGTCATTGTAGGGAAGCGCGCAATAAAAGGGATTCTGCCGCGGCGTGAATTTCACCGGCGTGTAATCTTGCCGGCGTGCCGGATTCGGGTCGTCGAAGCCGCCATAACTTTTAGACCATTCCTTGTCCCATGAACTGGAGCGGTTCGGCACCGGATTATTTTCGCTCGGTTTTTCGCCGATCCAAAAAACGGTCGTTACAATCTGGCGTTTCCACGGATATGGCTCGCCCGGTGACGGCGGGGCCGATCGCAAATGACTTGGTGCGAATGCGAGCGATTCAATGCCGACGCGGGACTCCTCCGATTTTTTCTCGGACTTTTTGCTCAGCTTCAACTTGGTCGGCTCGGCCTTGCTCACTGTTCCGTGAGCGAAGAGCGATGTGACGGATGAGAGCAAGGCAGCGACTGTGTGCGGGATCTTTCCCAGTTTCATACGATTTCACGCCAGCGCGAGCGCGCCGACAAGAATTAGACGTTAACCCTCACTAAGAAATTCGAATCAAATCGCGCGATTGCGCGTAAGAACTAAGCGCCGTGTTGCCAGCGCCCTCACCTTAATCCTCTCCCTCAGGGAGAGGAAGTCGCGAAGCGGCAGGTGGGGGGTAAGAACTCACTCAATAAATTTTCCGGGATTTAAAATCCCATTCGGGTCCAAGATGCTTTTCAGCTTGCGATGAAGCTCGCGCACCGGTTCGCTCGTCGCGTCCGGCCACCAGCGTTTCTTGGCCAGACCGATTCCGTGTTCGCCGGTGATGACTCCGCCCCACGCCAGGACCTGGGCAAAAAGTTCGTCGAGAGCGCGCTCCACTTTTTCGCGCACAGCGGCGTCGCGATTGTAGCGGTCCGCCATGATGTTGACATGGATGTTGCCATCGCCGGCGTGACCAAAACAGGCGATCGGAAAGCCGTAATTGGTGTGTAAGCGCTCCGCAAATTCGACAAGATCGGCAATGTGGCTGCGCGGCACGACCACGTCCTGATTCAATTTCGTGAGACCGGTCGCGCGCAACGAATTGCTGAATTGCCGGCGCAACTCCCAAAGTTTCTCGCAATTTTCTTCGCCGGTCGCCATTTCGAGAGCGTTTGGTTTCTTGTCGGCGAGCAATTGACGAATCGCTTCCGCTTCGCTTCGGACGCTTTCCTCCTGTCCATCGAGATCGATCAGGAGATGGGCGTTTCCTGGCGGAACAATCGCCTGGCCGAGATCTTTTCGCGCGGCTTCGAGCGTGAAACCGTCCGCAATCTCGACCGACGCGGGCAAAAATCCTTTCGCGAAAATTTCCTGCACCGCTGCGGCTGTTTGCGACATCGTGGCAAAGGCAGCGGACAGGGTCGCGCGCGCGGGCGGAAGCGGCAGCAACCGCAGCGTCATCTCGGTAACAACGCCGAGCATTCCTTCCGATCCGACGAAAAGGCCGATCAAATCGAAGCCGGTTTTGTTTTTGTGCACGCGTCCGCCAGTTCGCAAAACGTCACCGTTCGCGAGCACAACTTCGAGGCCGGTCACGTAATTGCGCGTGACGCCGTACTTCAAACAACGCGGTCCGCCTGCGTTGGTGGCGATGTTTCCGCCGATGCTGCAATCTTTCATGCTCGCCGGATCGGGCGGATAAAATAATTTTTGCGCGCGTGCTGCCGCTTTCAGATCGGCCGTGATCACGCCCGGCTCAACGGTGGCGATTGCATCGGCAAAATTGATTTCCTTGATCCGATTCATTCGCATCAGCGAAAGCGCGATGCCCTTTTTCGCCGGCACGCAGCCGCCGACGTAACCGAAGCCGGCGCCACGGGCTGTCACTGGAATTTTTTTCTGCGATGCAAATTTGAGCAGCTTCGAAACGTCCGATGTCGATCTTGCGAAGACGACAACTTCCGGGGCTTCGGCCGCGAACCATTTGTCCCCGCTATGGGCGGCAAGCGTTTCCGGATCGTCGGCGATCGCGTCGTTGCTCAACAACTGCCGCAATTCATCGGCCAACGCCATCGGCGATTCAATTGAGGGGGACGACTTGGTAATGGAGGGAGCGTTCGCTGTGGCGCTTGAGCAACCGCCGCGCATCCGGAGCTATCACCGGTTGCTCATAATCTTTGCCCGCGAAAATTTTCACAGCATCGAGCGTTTCGAAGCGCAGCAGTGTGATAAATTCCATTTCGTCGTTCTTCGCCTCGCGGATGAAAATTTCCGCGCCCTTGTAGCCGGGGATACTGCGCTTTGCGATTTCCAGCAAAACTTCTTCGCGCAGCAATTTTTCGTATTTTTGCGCATCTTCGGATGATGTCCACCCGTACCAAATCCGTGCGATCATAATTTCTACATCCCCATGATTTGGTAGCCGCCGTCGACGTAGATCACCTGACCGGTGATCCCGGCCGCGCCGTCGCTCGCCAGGAATACGCCGGTTGCGGCCAATTCGGATGGTTCGCAGCTGCGCTTCAACGGGGCGCGTTCCTGATAATGTTTTAACATCTGGGAGAATCCGCTAATGCCGCGTGCGGCCAGCGTTTGCACCGGTCCGGCCGAAATGCAATTCACGCGGATCTTCTTCGGACCTAAATCGTAAGCGAGGTAGCGAGTGGATGCCTCCAGGCTCGCTTTGGCCACGCCCATGACGTTGTAGTGCGGCACAACTTTTTCTGAGCCGTAATAGGTCATGGCCACAATGCTCCCGCCGCTGGTCATTAACGGCGCAGTCTCACGTGCCAGTGCGACCAGTGAATACGCGCTGATATCGTGCGCGACGCGAAACATTTCCCGCGTCGTGCTGACGAAATCGCCCTCCAGCGCTTCCTTCGGCGCGAACGCGATCGAATGGAGCAAAAGATCGACACGATCGGTTTCGCCGCGGACTTTTTCGAAAAAACTCTTTATCTCGGCGTCGCTCGAAACGTCGCACGGAAACAACGGCGTCTTTTCTCCAAATGCGGCCGTTAGTTCCTCGACGTTCTCTTTCAGTCGCTCGCCCTGATAATTGAAAATCAGACGCGCGCCCGCCGCCGCCCATGCCTGCGCAATCGCCCAGGCGATACTGCGCTTATTCGCGACTCCGAAAACAACTCCAACCTTTCCTTCCAACACTGGCTGCGTCATACAAGATCGACAATATTGCGGCGCTCAGAGAACGCCGCTACAGAAATCTGCAAGATCGCTTCGGCGACCGCTTGCCCTACAACCTATCAATCGCCATGATTTATTCTTCACCCTTATGAGTACTCGATTCGCTTTGGCTTACGGTTTGTTGGTTTGTTCGATTGCGTTCGCTCAGGAAGAATCGCCACCGGCGTCCGCTCCCGCAGCCGCGGGATCGCCTCCGGTGGCTTCGCCGGTTAGTACGACGCCACCATTGTCCGCTTCAGTTACGCCCGCGCCATCTTCTGGCGCGCCGCAATTGACCGATGTTCTTTTCAAAAACTTGAAGGCGCGATCCATTGGTCCCGCGGTCATGGGCGGGCGCGTCTCCGACATTGCGATCGATCCGCGCAACCCGTTTGTCTTTTACGTCGCGCTTGGACATGGCGGCGTCTTCAAGTCGGGGGACAGCGGCGTTTCGTTCGACCCGATCTTCGACAAACAACCTGTGATGTCGATCGGCGCGGTTGCGATTGCCCCGTCCGACTCGGATGTCATCTGGATCGGAAGCGGTGAAGCGAACGACCGGAATTCTTCCGATTGGGGCAACGGCGTTTATCGCACCACCGATGGCGGCGAACATTGGACAAACGTCGGACTGAAAGACAGCCGCGCCATCGCGCGCATCGTTGTCGATCCAAAAAATTCCGACGTCGCTTACGTCGCGGCAATGGGACATTTGTGGGCCGACGGCGGCGAGCGCGGTCTTTATAAAACGACCGATGGCGGGAAAACGTGGAAACTAATTTTGCAGGCAGCCGCGCCGCACAATGCGCGCACCGGCTGCGGCGACGTGATTCTCGACCCAACTAATCCGCAAACCGTTTACGCAACGCTTTACGCGAGACAGCGTACGCCCTGGAGTTTCACTTCCGGACCAAACGCGACGGGCGGCGAAGATGTTGGCGGAATTTTCAAAAGCACAAATGGCGGCGCGACCTGGAAAAAATTGAGCGGCGGCTTGCCCGCGCAAACCGGACGAATTGGTCTGGCCGTGAGCGCAAGCAATTCGAGAATCGTAATGGCGGTTGTCCAAAGTTTTGAAGGCGGCTCGGGCACGCTGAGCGATTTGCGAAGCAAAAGCGGCGGTGTTTTTCGATCGGAAGACAGCGGCGAACATTGGACGCGGATGAGCGCGATCGATCCGCGCCCGTTTTACTTCAGCCAGATCCGAATCGATCCGGCAAACGATCAGCGTGTTTATGTTTTGCAATTCGCGCTGCTCGTTTCGGACGATGGCGGCAAAAATTTCCGCGAAGATCTTTCCGAAAAGGTTCATCCCGATTGTCACGCGCTGGCGATTCAGCCCGGCACTGTGCCGGCGCCGAAGCCGCCCAAGCCGGAAGACAAAAACAAACCGCCGAAGCCACCCGTGTGTCAGCGGCTGTTGCTCGGGACCGATGGCGGTCTTTATCAAAGTTTTGCCGGCGGAAAAAATTGGGACCACTTAAACAAGATTCCGGCAGGTGAGTTTTACCGGATCACACTCGACGATTCGAAACCGTACTTCCGAATCGCCGGCGGATTGCAGGACAACGAGAACTGGGTTGGTCCGAGCGGCGTGCAGAGCAAAGAGCTGATTCGCAACTCGGATTGGACCGCGCTTGCCGGCGGCGATGGATTTTATGTTTTGTTCGATCCGACCGATCACGACACGTTTTACGCCGAGAGTCAGGGTGGGGAAGTACATCGGATCAATTTGCGCAACGGCGAGCTGCGGCGTTTACGACCCGAACCAACGGAAGGCGCGGCGCGCTACCGATTCCATTGGAACTCGCCGCTCATCATGAGCAAACACAAAGCGGGCGTCATTTATCTGGGTGGTAATTGCGTCTTCAAACTGACCGATCGGATGGAAAAATATTCCGTGATCAGTCCAGATCTGACGCATAACGATCCAAACAAAACAAATGCGGTCGGTAGCGGCGCCGAAAGTTATGGCGTTGTCTTTTCGTTGGCTGAATCTCCGAAGCGTGCGGGATTACTCTGGGCTGGGACTGATGATGGCCGAGTCTGGATTTCGGAAAACGACGGCGGCAAATGGACCGAGCTGACCAACAATTTGCCAGAACCCGCGCGCGGACAATGGGTCGTGCGGATCGAGGCGTCGAATGTCGATCCAAACGTCGCTTATGTGGCGACCAATGCCTATCGCACCGGCGATGATCGTCCGATGATTTTGCGAACGGGCGATCTTGGCAAAACCTGGCAATCGATCGTTGGCGATTTGCCGGCAAACGCATCGGTTGAAGTTGTGCGCGAAGATTTGGCGAATCCGAAGTTGCTCTACGCTGGTACGCACTTCGGATTGTTCGCGTCCTTCGACCAGGGCGCGCATTGGGTCCGCATCGGCGACGTTCCGCCAGTGCGGGTGGACGACATCCAGATTCATCCGCGCACAGCCGATCTCGCGATAGCGACACACGGACGCAGCATCGCGGTCTTGGACGACAGCGCGCCGTTCCGCGAATTCACGCCTGAGATTGCGGCCAAACCGGCGCATCTATTTAGTGTCCGCTCGGTTACCGGCGCGTATTTGCAGCCCGGGTTTGTCGATGCAAACGGCAAAGGAGTCTATCGCGGAAAGAATCCAGACGAAGGCGCACTCTTTACCGTCTGGGTGAAAGAGTTTAGCGGCGACGAAATCAAAATCTCGGTCACGAAATCGACCGGCCAACCGGTGGCGACCATCAAAGCGCCCGGCACGCCCGGATTCACGCGATTGAATTGGGACCTGCGCCCGACAAAAGATGTCAGCGTTGAATATGGCGGCGACGATCCGAAACGGTTGCTGCCCGCAGGCGATTACAACGCGGAATTAACTTTCGGCCCGAACAAAGTGAAACAAAGTTTCCACGTCGATCTGGCCGAAGGAATCACGCCAAGATAACTCAATCGCTCGAAACTTGACCGTTTAAAACGGTCAAGTTTCCATGGGTAATTGGCGCGATAGGGGCTTAACACGCGATGGCGTGTCGTCGGCACACGCCGGAGAGCGTTTTCCACAACGCGTCGAGGACGCAACGCGCGGACGCACGCACATTGTCGATGTTACGGTCATCGATGTAGGTGCTCAGCATTTTGCGTTCGGCTGCGGAATGTTCGCGATCGGCTTCGATGTGAACCGAGAAATATTCGTAATGCTTCGGATCGGTGAAGCCGTAATGCTTCTTTAATCCATCGATCTTCGATTCGCAGATTGCCGGGATCTGACTTTCGTAAGCGTAAAGCGCGGCCAATCCTTCCGCCGTCGATTGCTCGCCGCAGACGGCTCGAAAGGTTTCGATCAGATTCTTGGTCTCCGGTTGCTTTTCTGTCTTCGCAAGATCGACATCCTCCACGCCGAGAGCTGCGGCGAATTGTTTCCAAAGCTCCGGATGATTGGGCGAACCGGCTTCTTCATCGATCAAGTTCGACAAAATTTGTTTCCGCGTTGGCTGATCGTCGCATCTTGCATGCACGGCCGAGAGATACGTCGGAAACGCGGCGACATGATGATAATACTGCTTCGCATAATCGGTTAGCGCTTCTTTGCTCAACTCTCCGCGCGTCCACGCGAGATAAAACGGATGTTTCAGGAGATGCTTCTCCGCGATGTCATTGTCGATCTTATCGAGATGCTGATTCATAGGATTCCTAGGGACTGTTTAGGCCACAGATTGACACAGATTTTCACAGATGAAAGGAAGAGAATCTTTAATGCGTTCTGATCATCAATCGATTTCGTAAAAATAAACACGTCCCAAATCAGAATCGATCCAGATTTGCGGCATATTTGAAGAATCCTTGCCCGCGAAAAAACCGTGTTTCACGCGTAGCCCGGTCCACCAATCCACGTTTGGCAACCATTTAGCATCGACTGGACCCGGCAAATACACCTCACTTGCTAGTGGGACTGTCGAATAAGTCCAATTTCGGTTTTGTCCTTTTTCGTACCACTCCAAAATTTTCGGAATCGCAGCTTCGCAATCGGGTTCAGATGCGTCGAATCGGATCAAGGTTTCGTGTGAGATCCAATCAGCATAAGCCGCGCAATAGATATCATGGGCCGAGGCAGGAAATGGAAAATTGGCGAGCATGCCAACGCGTCTCGCCTGATCCAAACTTAGCGGGCGGTCAACTCGTTCGCGATAATCAGGACCTGAGCAACGCCACAGAACAGCCGCGCACGCAATAATTAGGCCGATCGAAAGAACCAACGATCGCCGCCACCAGCCGGGCCAATTGCGCCATATAACAATCAACTTTCGCATCGCGTTTCAGATACGAGACAGCAGCTTTGTATTAGTGAGCTTTCTGCGCAGCGACGATGAGGGTCCGACCGAGCAAAAGGTCGAGCGTGTTGATCTGGCGCACGAGCGGTTCGTTCTCCGGCGTGATGCTCTGAATGTTCCGGCGACGTTCCAGGTAGAGAAAAAACCGGCCGAGCAGGCGAATGGGAAGATATAGAAAAACGAGCGCAATTATTGAGCGCCGCTGAAAACGATCAACCCGGACTTGTAAATTTTCGAAGCCGGTTTTGAGCATGGCATGGGCAAGATAAAACCAGCCAACGGGGCTGATGTGCCCGTGTGTGTCGTGCATTCTTTGTCCGGAAATGGCAAGGGGCCCGAACATATTATGGAACCCGGAAGTGAGATAGCGCAGGCGGGAACGCAAATTCAAAACGTTTGGGGTTGTCACAATCGCCCATCCACCCGGACGTAAGACCCGGTAAATTTCTCGAATCATTTCTCGAAAATTTTCGAGGTGCTCAATCGTTTCAACGCAGGTAACGAGACTGAAGTGGTCCGCCGGATATGGCAATGGCTCGCGATCCAGATCAACGATGTCGATCGGCACGTTCGACCATTTGGCAAAACGATTAGTGTGATCGCACCCGAATCGTTCCAGGCCGAAGCGATCTCCAACTAACTGCAACAAAAGACCATCGCCGCTTCCAATATCCAGATAGCGTCCAATGCTCTGGTTTTCCAAAACGGAATCGATGACGTCCATCACCGATTGATAAATTTGCGGAGCGCTAGGCGAAAACCCGGTGCAGGGCGAACTTACTTTGCCAGACATTTTTCTCCGGGGTATTCGTGTGTTTTCAGGCTGATTTCAAAATGTGCTTGATGCCGCGGATGGGGATGATGACCCAGTCGGGGCGGTTGTTGAGTTCGTAGCCGATTTCGTAGACGGCTTTGTCGAGAAGATAGGCTTCGAGTAGGATCTGAAGGTCGTCGGAATTTTGCGGGACGAAGGTCGCGCCGGGCGTGGTCTGCAAATAACTTTGGAGAAAGACGCTGCTCATCTGGCGATACCAGAGATCGGCCCAGCGCTCGAGAAACGGAACGTCTTCGGCGCGCATGGCCGGTTGCCAGAGCGCGCTGTAAGCGGCGTATTGGAACGAGCGCATCATGCCGGCGACGTCGCGGAGCGCCGAGCGTTTCAGTTTGCGCTCGCTCAACGGCCGCGCCGGTTCGCCTTCGAAATCGAGAATGACGAAATCTTTTCCAGTAGAGAGGACCTGGCCGAGGTGATAATCGCCGTGGATCCGGATTTTGGCGGCGTTCGTTTTGCGATCGAGCAGACGCTTTTCGCGAGCAAGGATTTCCTTTTCGGTACCGAGAACTTCCTTGGCTTCGTCGCGAAGATTTTCGGGCACGTCGGGCAATTTCTTTTTCAGCGAATCGAAATTCCGGCGCAGCAGCGCGCGCATGCTTTGATAAACGGAACGCTGGGCCATGGCGTTGAATGGCTCGGGCGCGAAGACTGGATCGTCCCGGACCGAGGCAAGCGCGAGATGCAATTCGCCAGTCCGTTGTGCGAGCAATTTCGCTTTCTCGGCGTAAACGCCACCGACCAGTTCTTCAACCAGTGGACCGGCGGGCGTGGTTTCATTTTGCAGCTCGGCCTTGCGGCAAAGGACGCGTTCGTAAAAACGGCCGACGTGATCGAGCGTCATCGTCCAGGCGTCAGCCTCGCTCGTGACCGCGTCCTGCAACAAACAAACGACGGTGGGCTGGGATTTGTCGCGGCGATATTCAATTGCGCCGCCGAATGCGGGCACGTTGTCGAATTTCGCCCGTTCGGTCAGGAAACGGGTGACCTCCACATCGGGATTCACGCCGTCCTCGAGTTTTCGGTAAAGCTTGAGGAAAAATTTGTCGGCGAAGAGCATCGAGGAATTACTTTGCTCGCCACTGAGAACATTTGAAGGCGGAACAGTCGCGACCTGACCTACCCGCGGACTGAGCGCGCCGACCAGATTTCCGTTTCGGCCACTCGCATGTTGTCGATCTAACATGAGCCGGAAAAGTTTTTCGCGAAATTCGGGGTCCCAAACGGCGTCAAAAAGAATCGAACCCTGCTCGTCACCGAAACGAGCAATCACCGAGTGCGGCGCGGATTGCGAAATGGCGTGTGCTTTGTCGTCGGAAGCGATCTTGACCGGCAAGGCGTAGGTTTCAGTCGGGCCATCAAGATAACTTACTTCGACGAACCAAAATTGCGCGGCGTTAGGCTCGGAGGAAATGGCGGAACGTTCAAGCACGCGCATTTGCCGAAGCGTGCGGGCCTTGGCGCCAAACCAGCGACAGCCGGCAATGTATTCGGGTAAAATTTCACTCTCGAGCCGCACGCGCTCGCCGTCATCGAGCAATGTTTGCAATTCCGGACGCGCGTTGAGCGTCGGCACCACGCGTTTTTTCTCCATCCGGCGTCGTTCGCTTTGCGGCTGAAGGGTGAACCAATAATGTGAATGCGGCCCGAGCGTGAGCACATAACCGGATTTCTTGATGATTGGAAATGGATTGCGGCTGAACACTTCAATCGGGACAGATCCGGAAAAGTGCGCCAAATCCAGCTCAACCACTTGCGCGAAACGGGAAAGGTTTACGACGATAAGGACGGTTTCGTTTTCGTAGCGGCGCAGGAACGCGAGAACCTTGGCGTTGTCCGGAAAAAGAAATTCGAGTGAGCCGCGGGAAAAGGCGCGAAAGTTTTTTCGCATCGCAATGACGCGGCGCATCCACCAGAGCAGCGACGATAGATTCTTCTGCTGATTTTCGACGTTAGTCGCTTCGTAGTGGTACTCGGGATCGATGATGACGGGCAAGTGCAGCTGTTGCGGATTCGCCAGGGAAAAACCGGCGTTGCGGTCTGGACTCCATTGCATTGGCGTGCGGCAGCCGTTGCGATCCCCGAGGTAGATGTTGTCGCCCATGCCGATTTCGTCGCCGTAGTAAATGATGGGTGTGCCCGGCATGGAAAAGAGCATGGTGTTGAGCAATTCCATTTTGCGGCGGCTATTTGCGAGTAATGGCGCGAGCCGGCGGCGAATGCCGAGATTAATGCGCGCGTGCGGATCGTTGGCGTAAACGCGCCACATGTAATCGCGCTCCTCGTCCGTGACCATCTCGAGCGTCAGCTCGTCGTGATTGCGCAGGAACATGGCCCATTGGCAGTTGCCCGGGATCGGCGGCGTTTGATCGAGGATGTCGATGATCGGAAAGCGATCCTCCATTTGCAGCGCCATGAACATTCGCGGCATGAGCGGGAAATGAAAACTCATGTGCGATTCGTCGCCGCTTCCGAAATATGCGGCCGCGTCTTCCGGCCACTGGTTCGCTTCCGCGAGCAGCATGCGACCGGGAAACTCTTGATCGACATGCGCGCGGAGCTTTTTCAGATAGGCGTGCGTCTCGGGCAGATTTTCGCAGCTCGTGCCTTCCCGCTCGTAGAGATACGGCACGGCGTCGAGCCGTAATCCATCGACGCCCATCGCCAGCCAGTAGTCGCAAACCTTTTCGACCGCTTCATGCACGGCCGGATTGTCGAAATTCAAATCCGGCTGATGGGAATAGAAACGATGCCAGTAATAAGCCTTCGCCAGGGGGTCCCACGACCAGTTCGAAGTTTCGAAATCTTTGAAGATGATCCGTGCATCGGAATATTTTTCCGGCGTATCGCTCCAGACGTAAAATTCACGCTCGGGCGAACTGGGCGGTGCCCGTCGCGATTTTTGGAACCAGGGATTTTGATCCGAGGTGTGATTAATGACCAACTCGGTGATGACGCGTAGCCCGCGTTTGTGCGCTGCGTCGAGAAACGCGCGGAAATCGTCAAGCGTTCCGTAGTTCGGATTAACGTCGAAGTAATCGGCGATGTCGTAGCCGTCGTCGCGCAATGGCGAAGGATAAAACGGCAACAACCAAATGGCGGTGATGCCAAGTTCCTGGAGATAATCGAGCTTTTGGATCAGGCCGCGAAAATCGCCGATGCCGTCGCCATCGCTGTCGTGAAATGTTTTGACGTGCAGCTCGTAGATGACCGCGTCCTTGTACCAAAGCGGATCGGCCACTGCTTGCTTAGTGCTGGACGGCATGCGGTTAACCTTTGCCGCACAAAGCGCGCCGCGCAATCATCCGTTCACGCGGCCGTAAGATCGACATCTTGCAGGGCTGCTCGCAAAAAAAGGCGGCCACGTTTCCGTGGCCGCCTTTGGTTAAAGTGAATTCGGGATTAGCCCTTAATCTTGTTGATTTGCGAGGCTACGCACTGCCATTGACCGCCTCGTAGAATCCAGGTGTCGGTAAAAAGAAAGGTTCGATCGAACGCTTTACCGTCTTTGCCTGTTCCTTTTTCCCGGGCGCGGCCGGTCACGACGGTGACGTTCGGCCCGAAGTTTTTGACGTTCAGTTTCTCGTTCTTCGCCAACTTATAGGTGTCTTTGTCTTTCTTGTATTCCGCCAGCATGCTGGCCTTGTCGGTAAACTTACCTTGTGAAGATACGCCGATGAAATCAGAGGCAACGAACCCCTGGACTGTCGAAAAGTCGTGGCTGGGAATCGAAGCTTCCCACTTGTCTTCCATCTCCCTGACGGTCATTTTTTTTCCACTCGGAGCAGCAGCAGCTGCTGGCGCAGCCGGTTTTGCAGCCGTCGCAGTGGTGGCTTCCTTTTTTGCCGCAGCTGCCGGCGATGTTGCGGCCTCTGCTTTCTTTTCGGCTGCGGGGGCGGTGGCTTCCTTCGCTTTAGCGGCGGGCGTTTCTTCAACCGTGGCTGAAGCCTTTTCTTCGGTTGTCGGCGCGGTCGATTCCGCCGGCGATGCTGATTCTTCCTGAGCAAAAGTCATTGCCGCGAGGAAGGCGGTTGCGAGAAATGAGATGATAATTTTCATGAGATTTTTTGGTTGGCTTGACGCGGAATACCGCGAACTGAGTTGAGCGCGAATCGTATTTGTCCAGCCGCGCGCCGGTCAAGGCTTATCGTGAACCAAGTAAAGAGATCTAAAATTGTTGGACGCGAGTGACCAGTCGAATTAAAACTTGAAGATGCCCTCGGCGGTCGATCCAACCCCTAAAGCTGCTAGTGCGGTCGAGCTGGAGCCGGGCGCGCCGAGCGATGTCGATCTTATGTTAGGCATTCAGTCGGGAGACGCAGACGCGCTTTCGCAGCTCTACGATCGCTACAACGGGATCGTGAAGGCGCTGATTTTGCGAATCATTCACAACGAAACCGAAGCGGACGACCTACTCCAGGAGGTGTTCATGGAAATTTGGAACCAGGCAAAGAATTTCTCGCCCCAAAAAGGCAAACCATTGGGATGGATGGTCACCTTGACTCGGCGGCGGGCCATTGATGCCTTGCGAAAAAGACAGGCTTACGCTCGGGCGGCAGAGCGTCTCCAAGCCGAGCCTGAGCAGCAACCTCTTGCCTGGGTGGAAAATGTGACCGAGAGGGAAGTCGAGGCCGGGGATACTCGGGTCCTGATGGCAAAAATGATCAATTCCCTGCCTGAGGCCCAGCAGCAGGTCATCGAACTTGCATTTTTTCAGGGGATGAGCCAGCGCGAAATCGCTTTTCATACGAATATACCCTTGGGGACGGTAAAAACCCGCCTCGAATTAGGGTTGAAAAAGATATATGACGGCTTGAAGGAGTTGAAAGATGAGCTTTGAAGAATTCCAGAATTGCGCGCGGCTCTACGTTATTGGCGCGTTAGAACCCGAAGAACTGCAGGACTTTGAGGCTGCGCGCAAACAATACGGCTCCGCCGCCGAGGACTTCATTAATCAGTGCTACGGTTTGCACGAAGCTTTCGCCCTTAGCCTCAAGCCGGCCAAAGCGTCCGACGCGATCAAGGAACGATTGATGTCGATGGTGCGCGAGCGCAGCCAGGGTCAATCCGGTTCGCATCCTGCCTGACCGCTCAACTCGCGCAGGATAAACTCCTGGAGAAATCCGTAGAAATTTACCTGAAACAGGCTGAGGTCCCGACGCGACCCGATGGGCGAGCGATCGTGGTCGTTTAACTCTTCGTCCGAGAAATTGTACTTAGTGGCAATCACCAATCGCGCCTGATTGAGCGTGTTCAGCCAGGCATCGGCGTGCTCGACTGGAATGCGGAGCGTGCGGTTGCGCAATGATTTTTCGTTTCCATTCAGCTGGGTCAGATCGGCGGCGACTGTTTCACTGGCGGTGCGAAAAAGCCCCCGCAATTCCGGTTCGACGTAACTTTTCCACTCCGCGCAAATTTCCTTTTCTCCCGATGGCCGGCTGAACAAACGTTCTTCGGCAGCCGGCGCGCCGTCGGGATTTGTGCTCTGGGGAATTTGTCGGAGGAGTTCTGCCAGAAACGGATCGAGATCGGAAATCTGTAACGCGTCGCCCTGGCGGCAGATTTCCATATCAAACAACTTTCTCCAGGGTGGCGAGCAGGAGATGACCGTGAAGCTGCTGCACGTAAAACTCAGCGCGTTCGCGCACGCCGCTCCATAAAATCGAACGGCCTTTGTGATGCACTTCCAGCATGTGACGCTCCGCTTTTTCGCGTGGATAACCAAAGACGCGCTGGAACACCATCGTCACGTAAGTCATGAGATTAACCGGATCGTTGTGCACCACGACCTGCCACGGCAAATCGAGTTCTTCTTCGCCTTGCGTTTCCGTTTCCCTTGTCGGGGCTTCCACCGTGGAGGCAGATGCTTTTTCGAGGTGCACGGCGCTGACCGCGCTCATGAAAAAATGCTATCACAGTGTCGCCGCACTTCAAAGCGCCGCGTTGGTGAGAATTTTTCGCTGGACCGTCTCCATTTTTCGCGCGCTTCCGAGATCTCGATCATCAAATCCATGCAAATGAAGCAAACCGTGGGCGATGTATAAGCGCAGTTCGCGCGCGAGCGAATTTCCAAATCGTTTCGCGTTGCGCCCGGCCATATCTGCACTGATGAAAATTTCACCGTGTTGAAACGTAATCACGTCGGTCGGGCCGGATTCGTTCATAAATTTTCGATGCAATTCCGCAATCTTGCGGTCAGAGACAATCAAGATCGATACTTCCGGCAATTGCTCGAGCTCAGTCTGTTTTTCGCGCGGTAAAGCCAGGCAAAGCTTCACCGCTTTCCGCGCGAAGCTTTCAAGATCGACAATGTCGGCGCGGATTTTGCGCTGCAAATTGCGAACAGAGATTTGCGGCGTCGCGTTGCGCTTCATTTCGAGCGTCGTGTGTGATCGAGCGCCTTAAGCAGCTCGTAAATCATTTCAGTTCGAGGCATTTGTCCGCCCGCAGCAACCGCGCGGCGCACCGGCTCGCCCCAAATCGCCTCAATTTCCAATGGCTTGCCGGATTCCCAATCTTGCAGGGTCGACGGTTTGTATCCGCTCATCTTCTCCGAGCGTTTGATGTGTTCACGCCACGCATCTTGGGCGAGCGGGTGGCGGCATTGGTTCGCGGCTTCAATTATTTCCTCCATCAAATCGAGGGTGAGCTGTCGCAAATGTTCGTCGCGAACGATAGCGGCGGTGTCGATTCGGCCCGCTAAGATCGACAATCCGTTAAAAGGAATGTTCCAGATCAATTTACGCCAACGCTCGAGCGCGATGTCGTCGGTCACTTTACACTTTACTTCTGCGCGAATGAATTCGGCGGCAACATGATGCGTGCGCGACTGCGCGGCGCCTTCAAGCTCGCCGATAATCACCAGTCCATAATCGTAGCGCTCGACTTCCGTTTTGGAATGTCGAGTCACGGCGATAAAGCATAGTCCGCCGAGGACACGTTCAGCGCCGAAATGCTTGGCCAAAAATTCCTCATTGCCGAGACCGTTCTGCAAAGTGAGCACCATGGTCTTTTCGTGCAGCAACGGCGGAACAAGATCGACAAGATCCGAGTTGGAGGTCGTTTTCATCGCGACGATTACTAAATCGCAAGGGCCGATCTCTTTTGTGGAATTGTAACAATTAACTTTCGACGCCCGAAAATTTTCACCTTCACCACGAACAAAAATTCCATCCCGCCGAACATCGCTTAAATCGCCGCGCATCAAAAAGTGCACGTCGCTTCCTCCGTAAGCCAACTTTGCGCCGTAGTAAGTTCCAACCGCGCCCGATCCAACGATCGCAATTCGAAGACCCATTCGTTACGCGGGAGGGCGTTGTTCGGACTGAAAATTTCGCGTGATCAGGCGGGCGCCCTTGTTGAAACTGAAATAGGCCCAGGCCCACTGGAAAAGCACCGCGAGCCGATTGCGGAAACCGACCAGGAAAATGACGTGGACAAATAACCACGCCAACCACGCTGGCATCCCGCTGAGATGGATCAATTTAAGATCCGCCACGGCTTTGTTGCGCCCGATCGTCGCCATGCTGCCTTTGTCGAAATACCAAAAACGTTGCGGCGCGCCGCCTTCGATCATCGCCAAAATATTCCGCGCGGCGTGACGGCCTTGTTGCATTGCAACCGGCGAAACTCCGGGTAACGGCTGACCAGTTTGATGCGAAAAGTTCGCCAGATCGCCGATCACTTGCACTTCCGGATGATCAGGAATGCTTAAGTCTTTGTTCACGATCACCCGACCAACACTGTCAATCGGGACGCCGAGCGAATGGCCAACAAACGAGGCGTTGTTGCCCGCCGCCCAGATTTTTACGCGACAGGGGATGAATTCGTCGCCGACTTGCAAACCTTGCTCCGAAAGATTGGTCGCGTGAATGCCGGTGCGCACTTCCACGCCAAGATCGACAAGCTGCCGCATCGCGCTGATCTGCAAATCTTCGGGATAGCCGGCAAGCACACGCGGTTCGCCTTCCACCAAAATCACACGCGCTTGCGACGGATCGATGTGGCGAAAATCTTTCGCCAAAGTGTAACGCGCAATTTCTGCAATCGCGCCCGCCATTTCCACGCCGGTCGGTCCTCCACCGACGACGACAAAGGTCATTGCGGCCTTGCGCGCGGCTTCGTCGGAAATTTTCTCGGCGTATTCGAATGCCAGCAAAATGCGGCGCCGAATCTCTACGGCGTCTTCCAGACTTTTCAGGCCGGGCGCGAGTCTTTCCCATTCCGGGTGTCCGAAATAGGAATGCCGCGCGCCAGTCGCGACGATGAGGAAATCGTAATCAAGCTCGCCATCGACCATCTTCACTTTCTTCGCATTCACGTCGATCGATTGCACTTCGGCGAGGATCACCTCCATGTTTTCGCATTTGCTCAAGATCGCCCGCACCGGCGCGGCGATGTCGGCCGGGGAAAGCGCGGCAGTCGCGACCTGATAAAGCAGCGGTTGAAACAAATGGTAATTCGTCCGGTCAATCACCGTCACGCGGACTGCTTCACAACAGAGCTTCTTCGCGGCCTCAAGTCCGCCAAAGCCGGCGCCGATAATCACGACGCGCGGCGTTTGTTCAGGTACGGCTTCCATACATCACAATGTTCCAGCAAACGCGGAACGCTCAACGTCCAACATTCAACGCCCGATTCGAAAGAGGTTGTCAAAGTAACTGCTGCATCTATCTTTCGCGCCTCATGCCGAAGTCAATTTCTCGAAGCAAGACACGCAAAGCAGTCGCGAAACGGTTTAAGATCACCGCTCGCGGCAAAGTTTTGCGCGCCCAATCGTCCCGGCGTCATTTGCTCTCGTCCAAGAGCGCGAAACGCAGGCGGCACCTCGGCAAAATGGCGCGCGTCGATAAAACGGACGAAGCGCGAGTCAAAGCCAACCTGCCGTTTGGTTGATCACTAGCGAAACTGCGGCTTCGGCGCCGGAGTTTGTTCGTTCTGCGGCCTCGCTCTCATCTGACGCATCGCTTCGTGCGAATCGGGCGGCGGTGCCGGGCTGTAAAGATCGCGCCGGTTGTATTGATCTGTCGTCGGCGTGGTGCATGCGCATTGCAGAGCAATCGAGCACATGAGCGCGATCCATTTCACGGCGCCATGCAAACAAAATGGGCAACGGAGGTCAAACGTCCCCGCCCAAGTCGTAGTAATTCGGCTGGGATAGTGAACGGCTAAAACGTTGGATTAGGCTTGGGGCGCGGGCGCTTTTTTGGCGGACGCCACTCTAGCAGTAATAAGGTTTGTTATAAGAGAAACGACGAAGCCCACGGCCACCGTCCAAAACAGACTATCGCCGAAAGCCTGCTGCCGCGAATAAGCCTCAGACATGTCTCCCCACGAAAAGATGCCATTCGAACTCTTCAGCCAAGCCACTACTCGTGAAAAATTCAAAACACCAAAGAAGAGAGTTACAACGGTAAGGGCAGTGACCATTTGGAAAATATGCATTACCAAAAATGTAGAACTCGTCATGTTCTCCATGCGACTGTAGGAGAAGCGATACAGAATCCAGAGCAGCGACAAAATCAAAAGAGTTGCCAACACTAACGTTGAAACTCTCGTAATGTTCCAGTTGGAAACGAGCGTGCGCTCGATTTGAGCATTAAGTTCATCGACGACCAATAGCGACCAGGAAATACTTGCGCCGGTGACTTTAGCGCGGACTTTCGGATCGCCGAAGTTCTGATAGGTTAACAAAACAATCTGCCGAGGCTTATCGCCTCCTTGAAGGTTGTCCTGCTGTAAATCGTACAACGCAAAGGTGACACTATCGACCTCGCGGGTGGCTGAATTTGGATCCGAGAATATTGCGTTTACATCTGATGCTTCGAAAAAGCGATCATCCTTGCGTGTCACATGCACCAAAAACTGTGTTTTGCCCGGTAATTCGCTCGCCTTTTTCAAAAGAATTGTCGCGATATCGAGCACGTTCTCTTTTTTGAGCACGAAAGGCTTCGAATAGACCTTATCGATTCCAGAATCTAGTCGGACGGGCGGAAGTTCTTTGACCTCCGTTTCGCCCCAACCTTGGACCGATGACAACAACAACCCGAGTATTGCGAGCGGAAACGGGCTCTTCAACAGCAATAGGCTACTCATTTGAGAGACCCAATTTGCAAATGATGTTCAGTGATCGGACGTTCTGGGGCACTTATCGCCCGTTATAATGGAATCTTCTAGAGTTTTGCAAGGCAAACCTGTCGAATTAGCAGACCCATTTGCTGACGATAAACTATCTTGTAAACTTTCTGCTCCGTCAGGGGCTATGGATTGAGGACTGACGAAACCCGCCAGGGCAGGAATGCAGCAACGGTAGTTTGATCCTCCTTGCCGTAGTTCTCTGGCGGACTTTTTGTGAAACTGCTCAAGGTTAAAACCGCGCGCTTTGCGCAGGTTGTCGAGAAAGCGGGCAAGCCCGAAGTTTACACGCTCTGGCAAAGGCCGGCGCAAGATCGACATCTGCAATCGGAAATCAAAAACAACCGTGTGATGACGATTCAAAAAAGCGAAGCGGGAAGTGAATTCGGTATCGTCGGATTTAAAGAACACAAAGGTGCGAGCTACCTGATTTTTCCGAAATCGTTGAAGCGGATTGAGAACGAGCGGATCGTTGGTATTAACTGGGACCTGGTTAAAACACGATGACCAAGGACGAACAGTTGCGTTACTCGCGGCACATGATCATGCCGGAAGTCGGCGCGGAAGGACAACGGCGTCTCAATGCCGCGCGCGTTTTGTGCATCGGCGCGGGTGGCCTCGGTTCGCCGGCCGCTCTTTACCTTGCCGCTGCCGGCGTCGGCAAACTTGGGCTGGTCGATTTCGACGATGTCGATCTTAGTAATTTACAACGGCAGATTTTGCACGGCACCAAAGACGTCGGCCGGAAAAAGTTGGACTCCGCGCGTGACCGATTACGCGACGCAAATCCGACCATCGAGATCGAAACGCACGAGTGCAGGTTCACGAGCAAGAACGCGCTCGAGATCGTTTCGAACTACGATGTCGTGGTCGACGGGTCGGATAATTTTCCCACGCGCTATTTGTCGAACGACGTTTGCGTTTTCGCAAAGAAGCCAAACGTCTACGGCTCGGTTTTTCGCTTCGACGGACAAACGACTGTTTTCGCGCCGCATCTGGGCGGGCCGTGTTATCGCTGTCTGTTTCCCGAGCCGCCGCCGCCGGGATCGGTTCCGAATTGTGCGCAAGCGGGTGTGCTCGGCGTTTTACCGGGAATCATCGGAACGATTCAGGCAAACGAAGCGATCAAATTGATCCTGGGCGTTGGCGAACCGCTGGTTGGCCGGCTTCTCTATTTCGACGCGCTGAAAATGAAATTCCGTGAATTCAATCTCCGGCGCGATCCGCAATGTCCCGTCTGTGGCGATTCGCCGACGATCACCGAACCGATCGATTACGAGCAATTCTGCGGGGTCCCGACTAACCTTCCATCGGTTTCGGTGCGTGAACTCAAGGAAAAGCTCGATGCGCGCGAGCCGGTTCAGCTTGTCGATGTGCGGGAACCATTCGAACACGAAATCGCGAGCATCGACAGCGCGCAGCTGATTCCGCTCGGTGAGTTGCCTGATCGCTTGAAGGAATTGGACCGCGAACGTTTGACGATCGTGCATTGTCACAGCGGAATGCGCAGCGCGCAGGCGGTGCGCTTGTTGCGGGAAGCCGGTTTCTCGAATGTGTTCAATCTCGAAGGCGGGATCGCCAAATGGTCGGACGAGATCGACTCGGACGTGCCGAAATATTAGTTTTGTTTTAAAGCGGCGGCCAACTCCTCAGAGGATGGAACATCGTTCCATTGTTTCAGCAGTTCTCCTTTTCGACCGAAAACAAAGACGTGAAAGAGCGTTGCGCTCGGCTGTAATCCAAGTTGCGTCGTGATTGTTCCATCGAAATCGGCAATGGCGAAAACATCGTGACGCGCATCGCGCGCAATCTTGAGTCGATCGTAACGCGTTTGAAGCTGGCGCGCTTCTGAATCGACGCGTCGTCGCACCAGTGAAGTCAGAATCATGCGGACCGGTTTGCTGTGTTTCTTTTCAAACGCCAGAATAGTGACCATCCGATAAATTGGATTGGTGAGGCAAAGATCCGGCGTTCGATCTCCGACCGCACGCGCTTTATCGGCATTCGACTTGCCGATTAGGACGACAGTCGTGATATGGCCGTCAGCGGTCGAGAAAGTGTTTCCATCGATATCTACAAAATTGACTTGATAACTTTCGCTGACCGTCAGCTCGCCGAAGATCGACATCAAAGGCGCGCAAAGCGCTACGGTCGCGAAGAAAATTTGCGCTCGACTCGGTTTCACAATTAAGGACGTTGATCATGAGAAATGCGCGCTGACAACTATCGCCTTCACTTTTTCGCAGCTTCGCTCTCGATTTTAGTGCTGGTCAGCGGGTGCGACCGGATGGTGACCTCGCGGAACACGCGGTTGGTCAAGGAGGCGGATTGGAAGGCGGCCCAGGGCGATTATCTCTGGGCGATTAATCTTTACGAAGCGGCGCTCGATGGCACGCCGCAGTCGGCCGAAGTGCATTTCAAACTCGCGCTCCTTTACGACGACAAACTGAACGACCCCCTGGCCGCGCTCCATCATTTCAAACGTTATCTGGTGCTCGATCCAAACGGGTCGCACGCGGTTGAAGTTAAGGATTTCATGAAACGCGACGAAGTCGCGTTCGGCACGAGTTTGTCCGGCGACTCGGTCGTGACTCGGGCGGAGGCGGCTCGCTTGCGAAATGAAAATCTAAACTTACACAAGGAAATCGACGAAGGAACATCGCGGTCGCGCGCGGCCGCATCAAAATCGCCATCGCGTCGTGGTGAGAAGGAAAAAACCGAGTCGAAGAAACCCGGGTCCCACAGTTACACCGTGAAAGAAGGCGACACTCTGGCTTCGATTTCGCGCAAATTTTACAAAACGTCGAAGCGCTGGAGAGATATCCGCGACGCAAACGAGAAAAAAGTCGACGATCCTGATAATCTGAAGGCGGGCCTGACCCTGACTATTCCGCCTAACGACTGAAAAATCGAGCCGAGTGGTTGCCATTAACGTCATAAAAAAATGCCGAGCAGATTAATCACTCGAATCGCGCCGGACGTGGGCTGGCTTCCGGTGAGTTTTGCGAATGTTTACTTTATCGGTCGTCCCGGAGGCAAGTGGGTCCTGATTGACGCGGGATTGCCGGGATGGGCGCGGGAAATTTTTACGGCGGCCGAAGCACGATTCGGTTCCGGTTCGCGGCCGGAAGCAATCGTGTTGACGCATGGCCGCATCGATCACGCCGGCTCGGCGCTGGCGCTTGCCGAAAGGTGGGACGTCTCGATTTACGCGCATCGTCTCGAGATTCCTTTCTTGATCGGCAGGTCGCCTTATCCACCGCCCGATCCGACAGTTGGCGGCGCACTGGCATTTCTTTCGCGGTTTTTTCCGCGGCTATCGCGCGATCTCGGTGCGCGGCTGCGCGAGTTGCGAACGCAGAAAGTCCCGGGCGCACCAAATTGGGTATGGTTCTTTACCCCCGGACATTCTCCGGGTCAGGTTTCATTCTTTCGCGATTCGGATCGTGTTCTCTTGGCCGGTGACGCCTTTGCCACCGTCAACATGGATTCGTGGAGCGGATTACTGACGGGACGGCGCCAGCTTTCGCGCCCGCCGACGCCATTCATAATCGACTGGCAGGCAGCCTGCGCGTCCGTTCGAGAATTGGCAACCTTGCGACCAAACGTCGTCGGCTGCGGTCATGGTGTACCGATTTCCGATTCCGATTTGCCGGAGCGTCTCGAGCAATTCGCGCAACGTTTTTGCGCTCCGCGACGCGGCCGTTATGTCGGGCGACCCGCGCGGACAGACGAGAATGGAATTGTCGATCTTCCGCCGGCGCCGCTCGATCCGGTCCCGTTCGCGACCGCGGCTGCGCTGTTCTGCGTCGGGTTTGCGCTCGGCGCGGGTTATCTCGACGAGAAAAAACGAAAGTAACGTTGTCCGTCGCGCGATGGCCTAGGGCTTATGATGACGCGGTTTTGGAACAGCATTCGTTTTTTGGTCGATCACATCGAGCTGGGTCGGATCGACAACCGTGCCTTCCGGCGCTTCCGCCAATTGTTTCTGCTCTTCAGCCAGCATCAATCCTTCGCTCGGAAGCGGAGGGTAAAGCAGCGGACTAGTTCGGCGCAGCAGGCGTAGGTTGATCTTCTGCGGATGCGGCAGGCTGGTCGCATTTGCTTTGACGACGAGCATTTCGCCCGCGTGTAGAACCACAGATTGATCAGGACGGCGTTTCAAGAAAACGCGGCCGCTTCCTTCAAGAAAGATGAGTTTGGCGTAGGAGTTCCGATGACTCTTGATCAAACACGTCGTGCCCGTGATCGCGGCAGTAACAGCACCGGTATCGATCTTCGCGCCGCCGCCGTTTTTCGGGACGTAAAGCAGCATGGCGCCGCTCGCTAGATCGACCTTTCGTGTTGCTTCCTTGAAGCTGAAAATCGTATTGGCCCCGAGGCGCGCCAGAGTTTGATCCGTGAAGGTGAGCTCGGCCCGGGAATCAACACCTGTGCGCACGGCAGTGCCATCGCGAACTTCATCACTGACGACGGCTGGGCGCGGCGCTGTCTGCGTCCGCAGCAGTTTCACGTCTTTTACTACTTGGGTGACGCGCGCTTCTTTCAATTGCGCCGCAGTCGTCAATTGAGCCAGTGCGAGCGACACCAACAACAGTAAGCTTGCGCATATAGCTCTAAGACGTGCATGACCAGGGAACAACGTTGTCATGTTCGTTAAAATGTGATCAACAACGACACCGCACCAACATCTGCCGCTTTATAATCAAGCACGCTCTGATTCGATTGGCCAGCGGCTACCGGTGCGGCCCGAATTCGCTGTAAACTATTTCGTCACGCGATGGCCAGCGCGCGCGCCGCAACGCGGCCGTTATGTCGGGCGACCCGCGCGGACAGACGAGAATGGAATTGTCGATCTTCCACCGGCGCCGGTCGATCCGATCCCGTTCGCGACCGCCGCTGCGCTGCTGACTTGGTTGATTAGCGTCAGCGCGGTCTGAGTTCAGGCGGCGGCGTTGCAGGCGGCGGCGGCGGCGCCGATTCTAGTGGCCGCGCATTGATTGCCTGGTCGATGGTGTCTTGGTTGGTCGGATCGATCAATCCACCGTGCGGCGGCGAAGTTTGCTGGTTCTCAATGTCGGCCAGAATGATGTTCCATTCCGGCAGCGGCCCGTTAAAGCCTTTGATCAGGTTGCCGTTTAGTAATTTCGAGATGTCGATGTTGAGGACTTGCGGGCAATGCGTCGGGTGCGGCGGAAACACGACCATCTGTCCGGTCTGCAAATGGCAGGGTTCTCCGGGAAGTCCATTAATTTTTAGCCAGCCGTCGCCGTGAAGAATGATGAATTTATTCCACGTGTTTGAATGGCGTTCCAAAATCGCGGTGAAACCGCTCACGGCGCAGGTCGCAACGGCCGTCGTAATTTTCACAGTGCCGGTCTGTTTCGGCGCCGACATTAAAATCGCGCCGCTGCCGAGATCGTAAGTGCGTGCGCCTGCGCCAAAACTGAAGACCGTATTCGCGCCGAGTCGGGTGAGGGTTTGGTCCAGAAAGGTCAGTTCTGCGCGTGAATCGGTTCCGGTCCGAACGGCTGTTCCTTCGCGAACGGTGTCGTTCACGGCAGCCGAACGCGCCGCGGTCTGCCCGGCGAGAAGCCGGACGTCGTGGATCACTTCGGTAACGCGGGCCTGTTTTTGGTCGGCGGCAAAAAGGACGGTGGCGATGCCGATTAAACTAATGACAGCGACAAGATTTGAATTTGGAAAGGGAGTTTTCATTGGAGTGATTGTCGATCTTATCATGGCCCTTGACCCGGTGCACCAAGCGGTGGTGCATTGGCAAGAGGTAGCGGATTTTTCGCGCCCATACCGCCGAAAGTTCCGGTGGTGGCCGGATTGCCCGTTCCTCCAAAACCGAAATAGTTTGGATTATTCGTGAAAACATCAGCCGGTTGAAGCGAATTGATCGTGACGACGACGCCAAAGGCGATGTTGATCCTATCGGCGGCGAGAATAGTCGACGGACTGGTAAGGGTCACATTTGCTAGAAAGTTGAGCGTGCCGTTACTTCCGACGGCGTACAGTTTCAAAATCGTGTTTGCGTCGAGAACGTTGCCGCTGCCAATGTTGAGCCTTCCGTTGGCGCCAAGCGCCGAGAGTTTGACAACGTCGCCGTGGATAGTCGCATTATTCAGAGTAGTCTGACCCGCGGTGCCGGTCTGACGGATGTCGACCTCGCCCTTATCGGCTTGAATCGTTCCGCCGATATTCGCGGTCCCGTTGTCGCCGCTGGCGATGATCACGATTTGGCCGCTGTTTCCGACGGCGTCGACCATGGCCAGAAGTTGAGAGGAATTCTGAATGTTAATACTGCCGAGCGACTGAATCGTGATCTGGTTGGCGGTCGTCATCGAACTAGTCTGGAAATTATTTCCGGCAAGCGCCTTGAACGAGTGGTTGACGGCTACCGGTGCCTTTAGCAGAACCGTGTCCACGGCCCGCAGCGTAACTTTATCGACGTTGGACACGGGCGCTTCCATGGTGACATTGCTGCCGCGAGCGTAGACAAAAAGTTCGCCGAAATTCGCGAAACTAATACCGGACAAGGTGATCGAGCCGTTGAGTGAGACGAGACCGACGTGTTGCATCCCGCCGAACGTAAAAACGGCCCCAGTTGGAGAAGAGTTGATATCTCCTTTGGCGACAAGCCCGAGAGTTGGATAGCCGTTGGAGTTGGAAACTGTCGGATCTCCTTCCAACAGCAGCCCGTTGAACAAGAATCCGGGAATCGGAACGTTATCGGGATTGTTGAAACCGCCACCACTGCTGTCGAAAAAATCGACGCTGTCGAAAGCCGACGGTGAGCTGCCAAGCCAGGTGGGTAACGGGCCGTCGATAGCTGCGCCACGATAAAGTTTCCCGAAATCCGTTATTCCATTGGTCGTAATCGTGGGGTCGGTATTGATCACCGTGCCGCTTGTTATGTGATAAGGATCCGTCACGATTAGCGATGGCGGGCCGAACTTTGAGCCACTGCTGGTTGTTGAAGTCGCAGTTGCCGCAACTGCCGTGGTTACTGTGTCGATGCCCGTGGAATCCTTTGGAGGCTGGCTCGTCGGCCCGCTTTCACCCGATAGTTCCGCGTGCTGCTGGTCGATTACCGCCATAATCAAGTCGGCGTTTGGTAGTGGCGGAAAGCTGGTGATCAACTTCGATGTTTTGTAAACCAGCGCGGCGTTGAATTTTGTTGGCCGGGTGATTTGGCCGTCCGCGGTCATCATCGCCATCTCTCCTCCATGAACAATCTCCGCTTCCTCGGGGTGACCGTTTCGGTAAAAGCGACCGATTCCCTCAAGCATCAGGAGTTTCGTTGGTAAGCCTTTGTGAGATTCAAAGAGAGCTGTCCCGCCGGTGATGGCGGCTGTCACAGCGGCGGTGCGGACCTTTACTTCTGCCCCGTTTCGCGGGACTTGCACCAGGACAGCGCCGCTACCGAGGTCGACCTGACGAGCTCCTTCGTTGAAACTAAAAATCGTGTTTGCGCCAAGACGCGTGATCGTGAGGTCGGAGAAGGTCAGCTCCGTTCGCGAATCCGTTCCCGTCCGCACGGCAGTGCCGCCACCGACGTTCTCGTTCTCAACCGCTGCCCGCGCCGCCGCCTGCGTGGGAAGCAATTTCACATCATTGATTATTTTCGTAACGCGCGCAGCCCGTAACTCTGCCGCCCTCACTCCAGCCGAGAGCGATACAAAAGCAAGAACGCAAAGTAAAATCGAGCCGGCGCCGATGCTTGTTCTGAAAGATTTCATGTTCAGCGCGGGGTATTTGTTGCCTGATCTGCCGCAGGCAATCCGGTCACAGTCGGCGCCGGATTTGGCGGCGTCTCGATCGTGCCGAGGTCGGTTGAGGATGGAATTGCGTCCGATCCCGGCGGCGCAGAAGGGGCAATTGGATGGCTGACCGCAGCCGTCTGCACAGGATTGGTAAGCGACACCAACGTCCCCTTTCCAAAGATGACCAGATTCGTGTCGATCAAACTTCTTTTTGATTTCGCGCGCTGCTGTTTCTCACTTTCCTTCGCAATCAAGTTTTGGCTGCCAAGCGGCGGAAAATCGATGATCAAGAGCGACGTTTTCAGTAACCGGTCAAGATCGACATCCACCGGGTCGGGCAAACTTTTGGCGTCCGGATTCGCGATCAGCATTTGCCCAGGGCGAACGATTACTGATTCGCCCCAGCGACGCTTCAAATACAAACGGGCTGTGCCTTGCAGGCTAATGAGCTTGATGTAGGCGTGCGGGTGATACTCCACGATCACGGTCGCTCCTGCGACCGCGGCAGTCATTCCAGCCGCTGTGATTTTTGCGCCGCCCGCTCTTTTTGGAATTTGCAACAGCACGGCACCGTCGGCCAGATCAAGATTGCGAGTTCCTTCGTTGAAAGTGACAATTGTGTTTGCGCTGAGCCGCGCCAGACCTTGGTCAGCAAAGAGGAGTTCGGTGCGCGAATCCATACCCGTCTCTACGCTGCTGCCGTCGCGCACTTTATCGTTTACCGACGCGGAGTGCGGCGATGTTTGCGCTGCGTGCAACTGCACTTCATTGACGATTCGCGTGACGGTGGCTTCGTTCGGCTGCGCCGCAATTGTCGAACTTGCCACCGCGATCAACGACAGGACAAGGACGCCTGTCCACACGAGCCTCGGTCGCGTGCTTTTAATTGCCCTTTTCACGTTGCGCTAAAATTTCGCAGTGAGCGCGATCGCGCCGCCGACATTCCCGACGTCGTAATCGAACACGCTCTGGTTCGAATCGCTGTGCGCGAATGAGCTGATCGCACTGATCGAGCACCAATTGGTCAGACGATAAGTGGCCGTGCCCGAAATAATCTCGCTTACATCGGTCCGGCCGTTTTGATGATAATCGCGCGCCACCACCCGCCCGACGGCATTGATCGTGAACGCGCGAGTCAGGTTCACGGTGTAACCCAAATAACCTTCGTAATCATTGCGACGCGGGCTCTGGTGGTCCGCGCCCACGCTGATGTTTGTGTCCACCCCGACCGAGAGCTGCTGCGCGCGGCTGAACCGGAATGGCAGCTCGGCGCTAAAGATCAACGCGTGATTCGAAAAAAATTCGTCGCCGAGGCGGTCATCGAAAGTCAGGCGGTTGAAATCGTATTCGCCGCGGAGAATGAGATTGTGAAACTGGGGCAGGAAATAATTCAGGCCCGCCTCGACATCGAGACTTCCGAAATCGAAGCTGTGGTATTTGCCGTAATTAAAAATTTGCTCCCGAGCGTCGAAGTTGGCGTAGAGCGTTTTCGTGATACGTGGCTGGTAATAAACCGCCACCACCGGCGCTATTACGACATCGCCGACTTCACCGCTCCGTGTCAGGGCGACGTTCGACGTGTAGAAAATCGGACACGCGAGCTGAAGCGTGAGCGGCTGATATTGCGCGACGCGTTTCAGAATTTCTTGCTGACCGATGTCGGCGTCGTTCGGACTCGCGGCCGCGTGACCGTCTTCAACGCCTTCCGGGGTTGTGCCCGGTGCAAAACCGGACGGGGATTGAAGCTGGTTTTGCGAAAGCTGCGCCCGATCGGCGTCCGGGGCCGTTTGCCCGAACGATTGGCTGCGGATTACAAACGATAACGCAGCGCAAACCAGCGCCACTGAAAGGTTAAAACGATATTTTGCCAAAGCGATCCGCGCCTCCCCGTGCGGGTTCCTCTTTTGCCTGCTGGGATTTCTCCCGTCAAGAAAGTTATTCACTGGGTGCTTTAAGCTCCGGGCATAACCGAGGCCCGAAGTATGTTCACATGAGCTGCCGCTTGCGTCCGCCGGAGCAATGACTGAGCTTGCCCGCCAATGACACGGGGATTCCTCATCGTCTGGATGGTGTCGGTGGCGCTTGTCGCGCGGGCGAGCGACCAGCCGGTGCTTCAAGTGTACATTGTCTCCAAGGAACCGGGAAAAGGATTACACGCGGCCGACTTCCCAGCGTTTCCAAAGCTCGGCTACATCGCTGAAAAACCCGACATGACGATTTCCCGACTCGCGGGTGTGTCGTTTGGCATGAAGTCTGGCATGCCGAAGCCCGAGGGCGGCCCTTCGACGCCGACTGAAGACCGGGGATCATTGGAACTTCGTTTGACCACTAAAGACGCTGAGATGCTCGCGAAGTTGACGTCCGCACATATTGGCGCGCGGCTTCTCCTGCTGCTGAACAATGATCCACTGGTTGCGCCCGAGATTAAGACGCCGATGCTCGGTCAATCGATGTATATTAACAGTGTACCAAGAGCTTTGGACCCACCGAAGCTGAAAACAAAGCTCGAAACCCTGGTCCAGAAACCCGATAAGGCCCAGCCGAGTGCCACCGCCACGCCGAAGGCGTGAACCTAAGCGAGGCAGCGCGCGATTCAGGCAAATAAATTGTAACGTAGAATCGCGTAGATGGCGTGGAAGCCGTCTTTCCAATTCACTTTCTTTCCTTCGCTGTAAGTGCGGCCGTTGTAAGAAATGCCGACCTCGTAAATGCGACATCGCGTTTTCGCCAGCTTGGCCGTGACTTCGGGCTCAAAACCGAAGCGGTTTTCGCGGAGATCCAGATTTTTTAGGATGTCGGCGCGGAACGCTTTGTAGCACGTTTCGAGATCGGTCAGGTTCAAGTTCGTAAACATGTTCGAGAGCAAGGTGAGAAATCTGTTTCCGACCATATGCCAAAAATAAAGGACGCGATGCGGTCGCCCGCCCATGAACCGTGAGCCGAAGACGGCGTCGGCTTTTCCGGAAAGGATTGGCTCGAGCAATGTGGGATAATCGCTCGGGTTATATTCAAGATCGGCGTCCTGGACCAAAATGATGTCGCCGGTTGCGGCGGCGAACCCGGCCCGCAACGCTGCGCCTTTGCCGCAATTGCTCGGCTGATAAATAATCCGATCGGCCATCGTCGAAATTTTTTCTTTCAGGATGTCCTGAGTGCCGTCAGTTGAAGCGTCGTCCACAACGATGATCTCAATGTGCTCGATGGGCGCGGCGCGCACGGCGCTCACGATCTGCTCAATCGTGCCGCGCTCATTAAAAACCGGAATGACCACCGAAACTTTCATGTGCAGAGATTACTATCAGAATCTAGACAGGATTAGCCCGATTTTTACGAGACCCAAAAATGCCAGTCCGGCCCGGACTTTTGCACCGTATAGGACTTGAACCTATAACCCGCTGATTAAGAGTCAGCTGCTCTGCCAATTGAGCTAACGGTGCCGCTGCAATTGTAGATTTTAGAGTGCCGATTTCCGATTGCCAGAAAAACCAGCGGCCCACCCGCATCCAAAAAATTACGCCTGGGTGTGGCGCGCGAAGTGGCGATCGACGCCTTTGGGCAGAAGTCGCTTGCGTCCGCGCTGGCGCCGTCGCGCGAGGGTGGCGCGTCCGCCTTTCGTCCGCATCCGCGCTCGAAAACCGTGCTGCTGCTTGCGCGTTCGTTTGGATCGCTGAAGAGTGCGTTTCATAAGGCCGAAAAATAAGCTCGGCGCGAATTGAGAGCGGTTACATTAGGATGGGGGAGAGCATTGTCAATTTAGTCGGGCGCAAGATGTCGATCCAGTCGATCTCGCGTGAAACGTGCTCTCAATCGCGGGTTGCCAGCGCGCTCAATTTCTGGAATAAGCAATGCAAACGGTGAGCGAGAAAGTCGTCATTGAGCCGGCTACCGAGGCTGATTTGGATGAGTTGTCCGAAATGCTCGGCGGACTCTTTGCGCAGGAGAGCGATTTTCGCCCGGACAAAGACAAACAGCTGCGCGGCTTGCGCTTGATTTTCGAACAACCGAGTCGCGGCCGCGTGTTCGTGCTTCGCCGCGACGGCGCGATCGTCGGCATGATCAATCTGCTATTCACCATCAGCACCGCGGAAGGCGGTTTCGTGGTCTTGCTCGAGGACCTGGTGATCCATAAGCAATTTCAGGGACACGGTTATGGTGCGAAGCTGCTCAATCACGCGATCGAGTTTGCGCGCCAGAAGAATTTTCTCCGGATCACTTTGTTGACCGACCGCCCAGAGAACCAGGCCCAGGAGTTTTTCCGGCGTCACGGATTTCACGAGTCATCCATGATCCCGATGCGACTCTTGATCACGCTCGAGCAAGACCAGTCGCAATCGAATTTGTAAGTCGCTAATTGCGTTTCGTCTGGCTGCTGATCCAGCGATTTAGTTGCGGCATGAGCCGTTGTTTGAACTCGGCGCGGAACTCGACTTCATCAACTGCTTTGGCGACTTCTTTGACGCTCGTGGCCGGCAAATTCGATTTCGCGTAAGTTTTTAATTCATCCGCGCGCGCTCTTTCGGAAAAGAAAACGAACAGACCAGGCGCGAAAGTATTGGCCCCGAGCGCGTCGGTTTTTTCGAGCAGAGCTTTCATATTGGCCTTGGCAAAGTCCCACGCGAGATCGGGATGCCCGCTGTAGCGCGCGACTTTACCGACGACGTGAAGCGCGCGACTCGTCGGCAATTCGTCGGTCAAAGAGATTTGCAACGCTTTGGCGGCGAGCTTCGGATCTCGCGCCGCGTTCAACGCATCATAATAATTTTGTTTCTCTTCAATGCTGGTCGTTTTCAATCCAAGTTCATGCAGCTTGTTCCAAGTCGCTTCGTCACTGTTTTGTCCGGCCACGAAGCAAACGGAGGCGCGGAGATTCGGTTGGAGCGAACCAGGATCGACAACGAACTTTTCAAAACGTCTCTTACAGCCGTCGATGATTTCCTGGTCGTTCCAATCGGCTAGCGCGACGATCAAACTCGCGCGCAGCAGTGAATCGCGCGGCGATTCGTTCTTCTTTGGTTCCCAGCCGAGTTGATCAAACGTTGGTCGCAAGATCGAGCGCGCGCTGGCCTGAAATTTTTCGCGGACGGGATCACCGACCAACAAGCGGTTAATGTAATCGAACGCATTAACAATTTGATCGCGCTCGGCCAGTTCATGGCCGGGCGGCAGCTTGGCGATCAAGTCGAGATAAAGCGGAATGTCCGCCCGATTCGCGTGCACCAGCGCCCATGAATCGCACAGCAAATTGACGCGATCTTCGAGATTTAACTTCGGCAGCGCACCGAGCAGCGCTTTCCAAGACGGTTCGTCATACTGGACGCGATAGTTTCCCGCGCCGTTCGCGTTCAGCTTGATCACACGATCGGTCGCGGCATTCGGGAGATTCTCGATCTTGCCGGTCATCAAGCGGCTCTCGATTTTATTTTCACCGACGACGAAGTAGGTGAGGGGAATCTTCCATTCCAGCGCGGGCGCGTTCGGGAAATTGATCGTGAACCGCTCCTGGCTCAGCGAAATCTTATCGCCGGCGCGCTTCATTACTAGAACCAGGAATCCCGGTTGTTCGGTCCAGGCGGCCGCGATTTCGCCGACTGGCTTGCCCGAAGCTTCGCTCAAAGCGTTCCACAAGTCCGCTGTGGTCGAATTTGAATATTTGTGCGCCGCCATGTAGCGACGAATGCCGTCGCGAAAAACATTTTCGCCGAGAAAACTTTCCAGCATTCGCAAAAAACTTTGGCCTTTTCGATAAGTGATATCGTCAAAGGCGCTGTTGGCGTCGGATTCATTGGCGACCGGCTGTTGGATGGCGTGTGTGGTCGATCTTGCGTCGCCTTCCATCGCGACTTCTTTGGAAATTCCGCTGCGGCGAGCCGGGTCGCGTTGAATATTTTTGGCCAGCCAAACTTCCCAGTCGGGATTGAAATGGGCCGTGCATTTGCTGCCCATCCAGGAAGCGAAGCCCTCGTTCAGCCAAAGATTGTCCCACCAGGCCATCGTCACGAGATCGCCGAACCATTGATGCGCCGTTTCGTGCGCGATGACTTCGTAAATGCGCTGGCGCGTCGCGGCGGACGATTTCTTAGGATCGAAAAGAAGGGCCGATTCGTAGTAAGTGATGCCGCCCCAATTTTCCATCGCACCGCCGAAACCGCCGGGTATGGCGATCTGGTCTAACTTCGGAAGTGGATAGGCAACGCCAAAGTAATCGTTGTAATACTGGAGAATCTGCGCGGTGCTCTCGAGCGCGTATCGGCCCCATTCGGCCTTTCCCTTGGTCGCAATCACGCGGATTTGTGTCCCGGCGACTTTCGTTTCGATAAGATCAAGCTCGCCCGCGACGAACACGTTCAAATAACTCGACATCGATGGCGTTGCTTGAAAACGAACTTCTTTACCGATCTCGATCTTGCGTTCGGATTCGATCGGCATGTTAGAAACGGCCAGCCAATTCTCCGGGACCACCGCGGTAAATTGGAAGCGCGCGCGAAAACTTGGCTCGTCCCAGCCCGGAAAAAATCGCCGGGCATCGCTTGGTTCGAATTGGGTGCCGAGCGCTAATTTTTTCGCGCCGGTGCCCTGCTCCTGATAGGGCATGTAATAAAAGCCGCGGCCTTTTGGAGTAATCTTTCCGCTGAACTCGAGACCGAGAACGTGCTCGCCGGCCGGTAATTCCTTAGGCAGAGCGATCGTGAGCAGCTCGTTGTCTGGATCGAGCTTGATCGCATCCGGCGATAATTGAGTTCCATCGACCGAAGCTTTCGCAATTTCGAGTTCGGCCGAATTGAGCACGAACTCGCGAACAGATGCGGTCGCCTTGACCTTTATCTTTTCGCTGCCGGCGAAAGTAAGTTTTCCAAGGTCTGGAACAATTCGTATCGCATATTCTAGCGGAACGACTTGCTTGGGAAGTTTGCCCGGCGTGCCCGCGAAATCGTACGGTTTTTCTGCAGCCATAGTCGTCACCAGCGCAAACAAAACGCTCAAGCCAGCCAAAATGCGCATTGCTGCCCTTAATCGAAATCGAGCAGCCATTCAACCGTCAGCCGGACGCGACGCAGGAAATTATGGAATGACGTTGTGAATGGCGCGGCGCAAACGCTGCCACGCAGTCGTGATCGGGTTGGCTGGCTCCGCATGACGCCTCCGATGAGCTAGCTCGTCGTCTTTGACAACTAACACCAAAAGCAATTGTCCGCTCCCGACCTGAGGTCCTTTAATCACAAGCGGACTGCTTTTGCTCAGGTTGGCGTCGGTCTCGAGCAGGACGTCCTTTTCCTTATAAAGCGTCAGGTTCAATGAGTAACCGGAGTCGTTTTCGCCGCGAGCATCGACATGGAGTGCGAAATATTTGCTGTTCGCGAGCCAATCTTCGTCGCCTGTCTTGAGCGTCTTGTTGGACTGGCCAATGACCTCGAACTGATTGTAACCGAAAAGATCTTTTAACGTTTGCTCGAGCCCGGTCAGCTCCGGTGGAATTGGCGCCGGTTGGGGAACGTTCTCCGCGATTACCAGACCACTCCAAACCGCCTGGGCCGCATCAGCCGAAACCGCGCTTAACGCCAAGATCAGGAACATGGCGAGAAGCAAAGGCCTCAGCTGCATCGTCGATTTATTTTGCTGCGTAGTCAGCCGGCAGCGTTTGCAACCCCTCGGTCCACAGGACCGTGACCTTGTTGTCGGTTTTGCTTTCGAAAATCGAGATGGTGGCGCTCGGATTGGCCGCCGGATCCACCCGCGTATTCAAAATTTGCGTGAGATATTCCGACTGTTCACCCGGCTGATGCTGGGTCATGAGCACAACCGTAGTGATGACAAACAATGCAAGCGCGGTCGCGCCTGACCAAACCAATCGCGGAATCGTCCACCAAGTCGATGTTGCACGAGGTCGATCTTGCGTGTCGCTGGCGATCCGCTCGCGCAGTTGATGATTGAAAAACTCTTCGTTGCTCAGTGCTTGAGTGGTGAGTTGTTCCTTCAAAAACGAGCCGAGCTTCTGCGCATCGCGTTTCTCGGCCTCGGCCGTCGCCAAATCCGGCAGCGACGCCTCGAATTCAGTCAATTCTCTGCCGCTCAATTGTCCGTCGAGCCAGGCTGTCCATTTTTCTTCAAACGTTTTCATAAACGTCCCTCAGGGAATTCTGCAATTTCTTGCGGGCATAAAACAAGCGCGACATCACCGTGCCGATGGAACACCCAAGGCTTTCGGCGATCTCGTGATACTGCATTTCTTCGATTTCTTTCATCAAAATTACGGCGCGGTGTTCGGGGGAGAGCTGCAAGATGGCGTGGTCGATCCGGGCGCGAATCTCGTGTTGCTCCATTCGCTGGTGGGGGAGCGGGTCTGCTTTTGGCACGGTCTTGGAGGCCGGGTCAATCTCTTTCAACTGAATCGCGTCATCGAACTCGGCCCCACCGGCTTTGACCTGGCGCTTGCGCAGCCAGTCGATCGTCACGTTCATCACGATGCGATAAATCCAGGTGTAAAACGACGATTTCCCGCGGAAGCGCCCGATCGATTTCCACGCTTTGACAAAGCTGTCCTGCGCCAGGTCCCAGGCGTCCTGTTCGTTATGGACCATGTTATAAATCATAGCGAATACTCTTGTCCGGTAGCGGGTTACCAGCTGGTCGAATGCCTCAGTCTGGCCGGCTTGACATTGTCTCACCAAATCCAGTTCCGATACATCGGCTTGAGCCGGAGTCGTTTCCGTTTCCATATTCGACGGAACCGGTCCTTAATTCATTCAACTCCGAAAGCCTTCGGAGCCGAAGCGGCGGCGCCATTCGCCGCGGTATTCCCCCATCAGCGTAATAATGCCATCACGCACTTGAAAAAGCCGTTGCTGCAGAACGGAATACTGGCGGGCCGCGATTAGCTTCTCGGAAAGCAATTTCGCCGCCGAATCGAGCGAGACCGTGATCGCTTTCAGGGCGCGCTTCAAATAAGCGATCGTCATCCCGAGTTCGTCCACATCGTCATCGCTCAAGGCCGCCGCTAATTTCGCGCTGGCCAGCGCCGCGTGGGTTGCCAGCTTGATCGCCGCCGGTTCGTTTTGGAGCGAAGCGTTTTGGTCGAAGAGTTTGTCGATCCAAACGGTCAAGGCGAAGGCCGCACGATAGAGAATATGGTCCTCGAAACTTTCGCTGAGCTTGAGTTCAGCGCTGGCCGAGGTCTCCTGATCTTGTAAACGCCAATCTTCGTCCAGGAGCGCGTCCACCTCAGCGCTCCAATCACCGTCACCCAAAACCTGCGTCCAACCCATTTCCCGCGCGATAATTTCGTCGCGCTGCGGATCGTCGATATACTTCTCCAGCAGCTCCATGTATTTTTCCGTGCGCTGATCTTGCTGCTGAAGGAAGCGCTCCCAATCGTATTCGTCCCAGATCCCTTCCCGTTCGCCCTCGAAGTCGGACATAATCTCACTTAACGCCAGCTTGGCCCGGTGCGCAAAAAATTTTCCGTGATTTACGAACTTGCGGTCTGCAACTCGCGCTTGGTTTGCAGGCGCAATTGTCCACAGGCCGCGTCGATGTCGTGGCCCTTTTCCCGGCGCAACGTCGCCGCGATTCCGCGCTCGCGTAAAATCGACAGGAACTTTTCCTGTCGATCTTGTGACGGTCGCGACCAGGGCAGACCGTGCACGGTGTTGTAGGGAATCAAATTCACTTTGGCCGAAAGCCGTTTGGCATGGCGAGCGAGAAGCCGGGCTTGTTCATCGGAATCGTTCACGCCCGCAATCAGAATGTATTCGAAAGTCAGTCGCTGCTTTTTTCGCGACGTGTAGTAATCGCCAGCCGAAAGCAACGTCTCAATGTTATAACGGCGGTTGATCGGCATGATTTGATTGCGGACTTCATCGGTTGCGCCGTGCAACGAAATGGCGAGCCGGATTTGGAGCGGCTCGTCGGCCAACGCCCGAATCTGCGGCGCAAGACCGCTCGTCGACAGTGTGATACGGCGTGCGCCGATACCAATTCCCCATGGCGCGTTGATGATTTGAATCGCGCGCATCACGTTGTCCAAATTGGCCAGCGGCTCGCCCATTCCCATGAACACCATGTTGTCGATCTTTTCTCCGCTCTCGCGCTCGACCGAAATGATCTGATCGACAATCTCGTTCGGCTTCAGGTTGCGACTGAATCCGTCCAGACCGCTCGCGCAAAATTTACAGCCGTAGGCGCAGCCGACTTGCGTTGAAATGCAAATCGTCCGCCGGTCTGAGCGCGATCCGTAGAGCGCCGGCGACGCCGGAATCAAAACCGACTCGATCAAGTTGGCGTCGCTCAACCGAAACAAAAATTTGCGCGTGGTGTCGCGGGAGCCGAGCACGCGGACGATGTCGATCTTGTTAAAGTCGAACTGCTCAGCGAGCCGCTTTCGGAATCCTTGCGGCAAATCTGTCATCTCTTCGAACGATTCGACCCGCTTTTGGTAAAGCCAGTCCGCGATTTGTTTCGCCCGATAAAGCGGCTCGCCCATCTCGCGGACCTTCTCCTCGAGTTCGGCGAGCTGGAGAGACTTGATATCGATCCTTCCGTTCGTGCGCACCCGGAAAGTTACGGCGCTGAGCGCCTCGGGCAATCGGCCGCCGTCGACACAATTTTGTGGAGAAAAGTCCGGAGCTGGTTAGGTTTCCTGCCGAATGAAATATCTTTCGATATTAGGTTTGCTCGCGCTCGTCATTTATGGACTGAGTGGTTGCGCTTCGACCAGCAATACCACCGCCAGTGGAGACCCTGTTCCAGGCGAAAAAACGGGCGACGAAAGTCGCCTTCAGCCAGGTACTGGCACCGCAGGTCCGAACGCGTCGGTGCGCTGGTGATTCGCCTTCGCGCTTGATTTTGATTTAGATCTGTCGCGATGGGTAGATCGCGAACGCCATTCATGATCGGGTGGGAAGCAGCCCGGGCGAACGCTAAACCGGCGCTCATCATTCAGGCCATCATGCTCGCGCTCGCGATTGCGTATTACACGAATCCGAGAGCCGCGGAGGCGTTGCGTAGTTTCGCCGAGTTCAAACGGACGCACGGACTCACGTTTGTGATCGTTGCGTCGGTGCTTGCCGGCGCGATCCTGCCCGAGATCTTTTTGATTCTTTTTTTTCAACGCGGACGGCCGCAATTGGGAAATCTCCGCAACCTCGCGTTCACTATTCCGGTCTGGGGATTCGATGGATCACTGGTCGATCTTCTCTACCGCTTCGAAGCGCATTGGTTGGGAGATATTGCGACAGCTCCAGTCGTGTTCGGGAAGATTTTGATCGACCAGTTTGGCTACAACGTTTTTTTCGCTGCCCCGTTCGGCGTCCTTACTTACGAATGGAAGAACAACGGCGTCTCGTTAGGCCCGGTGCGTGATCTCTTCACCTGGCCGCATTATCGCGACAAGATATTTCCGACGTTGCTCGCGACCTGGGCCGTCTGGATTCCATTGATGGCGATCATCTATTCGTTGCCGCTCGCGTTGCAATTTCCGCTGTTCGGACTCGCGCTTTCGTTCTGGGTTTTGCTGCTCACTTACATGACCAATCGCTTCGCCGGAAAAATCTCAGCCGACGCGCCGATCGCGCTGGCAACTGCGAGGTAGGGGCGATTGACCTAAATCGCCCGCGGGCGGTTCGGTGAACCGCCCCTACCTAAGAAAGTGTTCCAACGCTTCGTGGACACCAGCACCGTGCTGGTGTTTCGCGACATAGCCGCCTGCATCGCGCACCGCCGCTTTCACGTCATCAATCGCGTTTGCCGGGCAAGCTGGCATCGCCGCGACTTGGCCGTCGAGCATGGAGATGTCGTTGTGATGATCGCCCGCCGCGAAAATGTTTTCGCGCGGGATGTCGATCAAGCGGGCAAGCTCGGCCAGAGCCGCGCCTTTGTGATAGTCGGCGTGACAAAAACGAAGGTAAATCGTGTTCCGCTGATAGTTGAACTTCGGCTCTTGCGCGCCCGCGTGTTCAATGAACTGGACGATGCGGTCCATTTCCTGGTCGCTCTGTGCCCTTAATCCTTCCAGCCCCGCCGAGTGATAAAGCAATTGCGCCTTCGTTTTCTGGGTCACGAAATCAACGACCTCGGCGAGAATTGATTGCGCGGAAGAAAACAACTCGGCGTGAGCGCGCGCGCAGCGCTCGTTCCAATCGCCGAACGCCTCCCATTTTTCGCCGTTGTTACCACGACGGAAAACTTCGCGTTCGGTTGTTAAAATAAAATCGGGACGCACCGGGAATTCAAAATCGGTCAGACCCGATTCGAGCAGATCGACCGAACGTCCGGTGTTGATCGAGAAAAGAACGCCGTCGCTTTGCAAATCGCGAATCAATTCCATGCATTGGCGGTCCAGGACCGGTTCGCTCACGCGTGAGACAAGCGTGCCGTCGAAATCGATGCTGAGAAGGCGAATCTCCATGATGTCGATGTTACAATTGATTCGATTAGGAGCAGGAGCAAGAGTATGACTGAGTTCAGACTGAGATTAAGAGGAAGAGGAAGAGTTGAAATGAAATCGGCTTACGAGCTGGCAATGGAGCGACTCGCCAAGAGCCAGCCGATCGTCAAACTGACCGACGACCAGAAAAACCAGCTCGCGGAGGTCGATTCCACTTTCAAAGCGCGGACCGCGGAGAAAGAACTGTTTCTGAAAGGCGAGATTCAGAAGTCGCAAGCGGCCGGAAAATTCGACGAAATGGAATCGCTTGAGAAACAACTCGTGACCGAGATTCGTCGATTGCAGCAAGATTGCGAAGCGAAGAAAGAAAAGTTGCGCGCGGGTTTCGCAAAATAATTGTAGAGGCGCTCGCCGCGGCGAGCGCCTATTTATTAGGCTCGGCGTTTGACACAAACGCCGCTACAACGCCATCGCCTTTGCCCCGCTTGGGCAAATCGGGATCGAGGAAGCCGAGCATGTGGGCGCGCTTAATTGTGCGAACGCCTTCCTGCTTTTGCACTTCGGCGATGCTTTGCCGGAACGCTTCCATTTTCGTCCAATGCACTTTTGGACGGAAATGATGCTCGGCGTGATAACCGTTGTAGAAAAAGAGCCAGTTGTAAATCTTGCCGTAACTGCTCACGCCCCAGGCGATCGGTTTGTCGGGATTGGCGCCGTAATGCCGGTAGTAGCCGTTCAAATAACTGAAGCAGTGGCCGAGGTACCAGAACGGCACGAAGTAAAAAATGACGTAGCGCCAGTTAAAGAAAAACATGGTGAGCAGCGTGACCGCGAACGCCGCCAGTTCGAGATTTCCCCAAAACACATCGCCGTTGCCGCGTTTGCGCAGTTCGCGCCGAATCGCGCCGACATCATCTCGAAAGAAACTGAGAAAGACGTAGCGCCATGGACTTTCTGGTTCGCCGTCGTGGCTGTGGCGATAGATCGACAACCAATCGATCGTATCGCCATTTTCGTCCTGGCGATCCGAATTGCCTTTGTGATGCTGCATGTGCACAGCGTCGTACATTGTTTGTGAGAAACAGCATGCGACTGATTGCGTGATTCCGAAAGCGCGGTTCAGAATTTTGGGACGGAAGAACGGGTTGTGGATGAAGTTGTGGCCGATGCCGTTGATGTTCGCGTTGACCATCAGCGAGTAAATGAACCCCAGAATAAGCATCACCCAAAGCGGCGCGTGCGGGTACAAAAAGAACAATCCCAAAAAGTAGGCGAGGTGAAAAAGCCCCGCCGCGACCGGCAGCGCGTCCCAGCGGGTGTGCGCGAATAATCGCGAGTTGGTCGCGGGTCGCTCGGTCCGGATTGCGTCAGCGTTCATGGAGGCTGGTACCATTCGCGAAAGAGTTCCTTTCTGGCAAGTTGTTCATTGCCAATGCTCCCTTCGCGCGGCAATTTAGCCCCTCATGTTCGCGCTCCAGCCAGAAATGAAAGTCTTCAGCGGCACCGCCAATCGCGAGTTGGCCGAGCGCATTTGCAAATACATCGGCGTCCCGCTTGGCCAGGCCGCGATCAGTTCGTTCCCGGACGGGGAGACTTACGTGATGATCGAGGAAAACGTTCGTGGTCGGGACGTTTTTCTCATTCAACCGACTTCGCCGCCTAGCAACGAGCATTTGATGGAACTGCTCATCATGGTCGATGCCGCTCGCCGCGCGAGCGCTGATCGAATCACCGCGGTCATTCCATTTTTTGGTTATGCCCGGCAGGACCGCAAAGACAAGCCGCGGGTTCCGATCACGGCGAAATTGATTGCGAACCTGCTTTGCGCCGCTGGGGTCAATCGGGTGTTAACGATGGACCTGCACGCGCAGCAAGTGCAGGGCTTCTTCGACATCCCGGTCGATCACCTCTATTCCCTGCCGGTACTAATTAAGTACCTGCGGCAGAAGCTCACCGGCAAAACCGTTGTCGTGTCGCCTGACATAGGCGGTTTAAAGATGGCCTCGGCCTATGCCGAAGCGCTCGGCGCGAATCTCGCAATCGTGGCCAAGGAACGAAAGAGCGCCACTGAAACCGAAGCGCTCTACCTGATCGGTGAAGTCAAAGATCACGATGTGCTCCTGGTGGACGACCTGACTGAGACGGCCGGAACCCTCACCTCGGCGGCAGAGCTTTTGAAAAAGCGCGGGGCGAAGAAAATCTATGCCGGCGTATCCCACGCCGTCCTGGTCGATGTCGCCATCGCCCGGTTGCAAAAGTCCAAAATTGAGGAATTAATAACGACCAACAGCACGCCGGTGCGCCCGGTGGAAGGATTTAAGACTACCGTGCTCTGCATCTCCGAGCTTCTCGGGGAGGGGATGAAACGAATCCATAATGATGAGTCCGTGTCGTCGCTGTTCAAGATCGACAATTAACGAACATGGCAAAGCAAGTTAAACTGAAAGCAGAACCGCGGTCGGAAACGGGGCGTTCCGCTGCGCGGCGATTGAAAGCGCGCGGCATTGTTCCGGCGGTTGTTTATGGCGGGAAAGAAAAATCGCAACCGTTGCAGGTTTCTGCGCGCGACATCAATGCCATGCTCAGTCACGCGTCGGGCGAAAACATTTTAGTGGAACTCGAAATTGCAGGTCACAAAGGGACTCGCACCGCGCTCTTGCAGGAAGTTCAGCATTCGCCGGTCGGCGGCGACGTCCTCCACGTCGATTTTCACGCGATCTCGATGGACGAGAAAATCACGGCCGATGTGCCGCTGGAAGCGCTGGGCATCGCCAACGGCGTAAAGAATTTCGGCGGCTTGCTCGACCAGAATTTGCGCGCGCTGCCGATCGAATGTTTGCCGCGCGATCTACCCGACAAAATTACAGTCGATGTCTCGGCGCTCAACATCGGAGATTCGATTCACGTTCGTGACATCAAACTTCCGTCGGGCGTTACCGCAAAAGTTCAACCCGATCTGACCGCATTTTCCGTAATGGCGCCGGTCATCGAAGAGGAGCCAGTTACTCCCGAGGCCGAAGCCGCAGCCGCTGCCGGTCCGGAAGTCATCACGGCGAAGAAGGAAGAGGGCGAAGCAGCCGCTCCGGCTGCTGGCGCGAAGGGAGCGCCGGCGGCGAAGGGTGCGACAGCGCCGACGAAAGGTGCGCCCACACCAGCGGGCAAGGGTGGCGCTCCGGCTCCAAAAGAAAAAGAGCAGAAGAAGTAGGTCCGAGGTGCGAGCCGCACGGGCGGTTGACCGGCGTTATTCTGCATTTTCAGTTTTGCCGCTGTGGACGAAAAACCGATTCGCTTGGTCGCAGGCTTGGGCAATCCCGGCGCCGAATACGCGCACACCCGTCACAACGTCGGCTTCATGGTTGTCGATCTTCTCGCGCACGAATCTGGAGTGGCTTGGGAGAAATCGGGGAAATGGGACGCGGCGACGGCAAAAATCGGCGATGCTCTCCTGGTTAAGCCTGCGAGCTACATGAATCGCAGCGGCCATCCTCTTTTCGCGATCGCGCAGTTCTTTAAGATTACGGCTCAAGAAATTCTGATTGTGCTGGACGACTTTTCATTGCCGCTTGGGCGGTTGCGGATTCGTCAAAACGGAGGGCCGGGCGGACACAACGGACTCGAATCGATCATCGTCCAATTTGGCACCGAAGAAATTCCTCGATTGCGAATTGGAATTGGCGACGCCCCGGCCGAAGGCGCCACCGATTATGTGCTCAGCAATTTTTTCGAAGAGGAGAAACCGCTTATAAGATCGACAATCACTCGCGCGGCGGACGCGGTGAAATGGGCGATTGACAAAGGCGTCGTTTCCGCGATGAACACTTTCAACAAAATCGAAGAAGAAAAAGAACCATGAAGAACCGTTACGAAGCGCTGCTCGTCCTGAACGCGCAGGGCAAAGAAGAGAGCGTCCACGACATTGTCGACCGCCTCGAGTCCGAGTTTAAGAAAGAAGGGGCGGAGATCGAGCAGGTCCAGAAAATGGACAAACGTCCATTCGCTTATGCGGCCGGACCGCTCGATGCCGGCTTTTACGTGAACTTTATTTTTCACGCCGAGCCGGAGTTGGTTGATAAACTGAAATCGAAATTCAAACTCGACCCCGAAGTTTATCGCCAGCATTACCAGCGGCTGCGCGAGATAACGGAAAAGAAAGAGCGCAAGGAAAAGCCGGCGAAAAAGTTGGCGCACGCGAAGTAAATCGGCTAGACCTGGCGCATGGCCAGTTTCAATAAAGTCATTCTCCTCGGAAACCTGACGCGCGATCCGGAAGTGCGTTACACCCCCAAAGGCAGCGCCGTGTGCGATCTCGGCATTGCCATTAATCGTTCCTACACGCTCGATAGCGGCGAAAAACGCGAAGAAGTCACGTTTGTCGATGTCGTCTTGTGGGCGCGACTCGCTGAAATCGCCGGCGAATATTTAAAGAAAGGCCGGCCGATTTTCATCGAAGGCCGATTGCAACTCGACACTTGGGACGACAAGCAGAGCGGGCAAAAGCGGAGCAAGTTGCGCGTGATCGGCGAAACGATGCAGCTTCTCGGCGGTCGTCCGCCCGGCGCCGCCGGCGGCGCATCCGAAGCTGCCGAAGGAGCAAAGGAATCGCGCGCGGGCAAAACAACTCCGCCGCCAAAACCTGCGGGCGGCGAAGCGGACGAAGACGAGATTCCATTTTAGTTCGCGTAGGTAGGGGCGATTGACCTCAATCGCCCGCTCAATCATGATCACGCCCCCGACGGTGGCGGTTCGGTGAACCGCCGCTACCTGATTCAATGAATTCAACCGAAGCGTGTATCGCGCTCAACATGCTCCCAACGATGGGGCCGGTGCGTCTGCGCAAGTTGCTCCAGGCTTTCGAATCGCCGGAGCGAATTCTCACTGGCAAGCGCGATCAGCTCCGAAAGGTTGAAGGAATTGGCAAAGAAGTTGTCGATCAAATTTCTAACTGGGAATCGATTGTCGATCTTCCAGCCGAGCTGAAACGCATCAAAGATTTCGGAGCGACCGTTATTACTCAGACTTCGCCGGAATATCCGAGGCCGCTGCGCGAAATTCACGCGCCACCAATCGTGCTTTACGTTTGGGGCGAACTTCAGGAGCGCGATCATCACGCGATCGGCATTATCGGCGCGCGCCGCACCACCCATTATGGGAGCGAGTCTGCGAAAAAGCTCGCCTATCAATTGGCCTATGCAGGTCTGACCGTGATCAGTGGACTCGCGCGCGGGATCGATACGGCCGCTCATCAGGGCGCGCTGGCCGCGAAAGGACGGACGATCGCGGTCATCGGTTCCGGTTTGTCAAAATTGTATCCTCCGGAAAATCAGGCGCTCGCCGAGAAAATTTGTAACGGCAGCGGCGCGATCGTGTCTGAATTCTCAATGGAGATCGAACCCGACCGCCAAACGTTTCCGATGCGCAACCGAATCATCTCTGGATGGAGCCATGGAATTCTCGTGGTCGAAGCGGGCGCAAACAGCGGCGCGCTCATCACCGCTTCGCAGGCGTTGGAGCAGGGCCGGTCGGTTTACGCCGTGCCCGGCCACATTAACGCGCCGAGCGCGATTGGTTCGAATCGATTAATTCAACAAGGCGCGAAGCTGGTGATGGACGCGGGCGATATTCTCGATGATCTCCAAATCCTTTTGCCGGAGACGAAACCATCGCCCCAAGCAGCCGCGCGTCCGTTGCCTCCGCTCTCGGATGAAGAGCGTAAAGTTTATGATGCAATCGAAGCAACGGAGACGCCGATTGACGAGATCGCGACGAAATGCAATTTGCCAAGCGCGACAGTCTCTTCTACTCTCCTCGCCCTTGAGTTGAAGCGACTGGTGAAGCAGTTGCCCGGAAAGTATTTCGTGAAACTCGCTTAGCCTCGTCCGCGATCTGCTCTCCCCCGTTGTGCAAGCTGTTCAATTTCAATGTCTAAATCGTTGATCATCGCGGAGAAACCGAGCGTGGCGAACGACATCGCGCGCGCGCTCGGCGGTTTCCACAAAGAAGGCGATCATTTCGAAAGTGATCGCTATGTCATCTCGTCCGCCCTCGGACATTTGGTCGAATTGGCGTTGCCGAGCGAGCTGGACGTAAAGCGCGGGAAGTGGAGCTTCGCCAATCTGCCGATCATTCCGGAAGAATTTCACCTCAAGCCGATCGAGAAAACGAAAGCGCGCTTCAACATGCTCAAACGTTTGATGCAACGCGACGATGTCGATCTTCTCATCAACGCCTGCGACGCCGGACGCGAAGGCGAATTGATTTTCCGTTATCTGGTCCTGCTCAGCGGCGTGAAAAAGCCGATTCGCCGTTTGTGGTTGCAGTCGATGACAACGGACTCAATCCGCGACGCGTTCAATCATTTGCGCTCCGAAGAAGAAATGGTTCCGCTTTCGAAAGCGGCGGTGTGCCGATCGGAAAGCGACTGGCTTGTTGGAATCAACGGCACGCGCGCGATGACGGCGTTCAACAATCGCACGGGCGGTTTTCAACTAACGCCGGTGGGTCGGGTGCAAACGCCCACCCTCGCGATCCTGGCTGAACGCGAGGACAAAATTCATCACTTCAAGTCGCGCTCTTATTATGAGGTGTTCGGCGATTTTGAGGTCAAAGCCGGCAGTTACCGCGGCCGATGGTTTAAGGAAGATTTTGCGAAAGATGGCGATGAAGACGCGCGCGCGGAACGGATTTGGGATCAAGCGCAAGCCGACGAGATCAAAAACCGTTGTCTCGGTAAAACTGGCGTCGCCACCGAAGAAAAGAAGCCGACAACCCAGGCGCCACCGCTACTTTACGATCTGACGAGTTTGCAACGCGATGCGAACGGCCGGGGCTTCAGCGCGAAACGCACGTTGCAAATCGCGCAACAGCTTTACGAGCGCTTCAAAGTCATCACTTATCCGCGAACAGACTCGCGTTATTTGCCGGAAGATTACATCCCAACAGTCAAAGCTACGTTGAGCAAGATCGACAATCCGCATGCGCGCACCGTGCTCGATAACCAGTGGGTCAAACATTCGAAGCGGATTTTCAACAACGAGAAGATTTCGGATCACTTCGCAATCATTCCGACCGGCACTGCGCCGCACGGTCTCGACGAAGTGCAGCAGAAAATTTACGACATGATCGTGCGCCGTTTTATCAGCGGATTTTTCCCGGCGGCGCAATTCGAGGTGACCACCCGAATCACGCGCGTGGAGAAAGACGCTTTTAAGACGGAAGGCAAAGTCATCAAAGATCCCGGCTGGCTTGCAGTTTACGGACGCGAAGCGGCTTCGGAACAGCAGGGCGAAGAATCGCTGGTTGCGATTTCGCCGAACGAACCCGCAAAAGTCCTCGACATCGAGGTGACGCAAAACGAAACCAAGCCGCCGGCGCGTTTCTCCGAAGCGACATTGCTCTCGGCGATGGAAGGCGCCGGCAAGCTGGTCGAGGACGAAGAGCTGCGCGAAGC
>DASQBB010000032.1:0-1885 GCA_035635435.1 Chthoniobacterales bacterium
ACTTACTCCTACGCGACGCTTGGTGAGCTCATTGCCTGGATCATTGGTTGGGACCTCATTCTCGAATACGCCGTTGGCAACATGGCAGTGGCGGTCGGTTGGTCGGGCTATTTCGTCCGGCTATTCGGAAGTCTCTTTGGATTAAAATTTCCGGTCTGGGCTGTTAACGACTACGCAACCGCAAAGACGATTGTCGATCAAGGTGGTGAAGCGCTATCGAATTTTTCCTCGGCGACGATTCCAACGATCGCCGGCTATCCGATCGCGCTTAATCTTCCCGCGCTGCTGGTTGTCGCAGCCGTGACCGCGCTCTTGATCTACGGAATTCGCGAGAGCGCGCGCACCAACAACACCATTGTTATCATTAAACTCGCCGTGGTCGTTTTCGTGATCTCGTTTGGTGCGTTCATGATTCATCCAACCAATTGGCATCCGTTCGTTCCGACCGGCATCGGCGGAGTTATGAGCGGCGCCGCCATAGTATTCTTCGCGTTCATCGGATTCGATGCTGTTTCAACGACCGCGGAAGAAACCAGAAATCCGCAGCGTGATATGCCGATCGGGATCATCGCCAGCCTGATCATTTGCACCGTTCTCTACGTTTTGATGGCGGCGGTGATCACCGGCGCGCGCAATTACACAACCTACTTTGGCGATCCGGCCGCTGTCGCGACCGCGTTCGCTGGTTATCCTTGGGCGCAAGCCCTCATCAGCGCGGGTGCGCTCGCTGGGATCACTTCAGTCCTGCTCGTGTTTCAACTTGGCCAGCCGCGCATTTTCATGGCGATGGCGCGGGACGGTTTGCTTCCGCAATATTTCGCCAAAATTCATCCGCGCTTTCGCACGCCGCATATCACCACCATTTGGACCGGCGTTTTCGTCGGTGGCATCGCTGCCGTGGTCGATATCGGTTCGCTCGCTGATCTGACCAACATCGGGACGCTCTTCGCCTTCATTCTCGTTTGCATCGGTGTTGTTATCTTGCGACGCACCGACGCAAACCGGCCGCGACCGTTCCGCGTTCCGATGGTTCCGTTGTTTCCAATTCTTGGCGTGATCTTTTGCTTTGTCTTGATGCTGAGCCTGCCGCTTGAGACATGGATCCGTTTCTTTGCTTGGCTCGCGATCGGTCTCACGATTTATTTCCTTTACGGCGTTGGCCACAGCAAACTGCGCGGCGGCGTAGACACCGGCATCACCGAAGACCAGTCGCCGCCGCTGATTAAACCGTAATGTGGGAGGGACCTTAGTGTCCCGAGTCCGAGCCGGACTGGCATCATCGCGGCACTGAGGCCGCTCCCACTTTATGCAAGATCGACAATTGCGCTCTTACGCCGCTTTCTGGGCGTGGCAGGCTTTGTCGTCTTTCTCGAGCCATTCAAACAATGTCGTCTTGGCCGGATCGAGCCCTAGTGGCTTTAGTTGTTCGACAAACCATTCGCGTCGCTCCGGATCGTTGTACGGATTTAGCGCAGTGACTTCGTCGCCCCAGCGTTTAATTTCATCGGGCGTTTTCTTTTGGCCGTTCCGATTGAGCCATTCCACCATCTCGTCATCGCTCGCGCCGTTTTCGATTTGCGCTTTGAAATCGTCACCCTTCACGCCTTTGAAACCGAAGAGCATGTTGTCGAGCGGACAATCAAAATGGTATTCGCCGATATTGCCGGCAACGAGTGCGCGGCATTTGTCGAGTGTGCGCCCAAGAATTGCGTAACCGCCGACCCGAATCCGCGGACTGCGCGGCGATTCCTTTGTCAGATCTTTCCCTATCACCTTCGTGTTCATATTTCACGCTAGCGGCAAAGAGCAGCGCCGCAAACCGGGCAACGGCAGTCGTTGCCGATTTGGCAGGCGGAGCGCCCGCCCTACAATTGCCTGGTGAAAA
>DASQBB010000033.1:0-3536 GCA_035635435.1 Chthoniobacterales bacterium
GATTTGGCCGGGTCGCGGAGTGGAATCTTCTTCTCAATCAAATCGTGATCGATTTCACCGGCAAAAAGAGTCATCCGATGCAGCTCCAATACGCCGCCGAGAATCTGACCGTTATTCCGGCCGAACATTTTCTCGCGCGCAAGGCAGGCGATCTCGCCGCAACCAAAAAGCTCGCCAAAGATGACCCGGTCGCGCTGGTGCGAAACATTTTAGAAAGCCTTGAGGGGCAGGCGACCGCCCAACAGATCAGCGACTGGATGGTTCCTGATCTTTTCGGTGAAGTGGAATGGAAACGCTGGTGGGAATCGGCTCGCAAACATTTGAAAACGAGCGGCGCATTTTCGATTCCGGCGAAAAAGACTGAGTCGATTCAAATCCGCGCTGAAGGAATCTCGCATGCCGACGAGCTGATCGAGGCCTTCAACCACGCGCGTCAACCGAAGCAACAGGTTGCGGCGCTCGAGCAAATCGCCAAATCTCATCAGCAATTCAAAGAACCGGAGAAACAATTGCAGCTGGTAATTGCGACGATCGAAAACGTGGCCACCCGCAATCAGAAATTGCATCCCGAGCTTGCGTTCGAGCTCGTGCTCGGCCGCGATGACTTACTGGAGCAGTTTCCGCAATTGAAGACGACTCACATCGGTCTGACCCTCGGCAAATTGATCGGCGATGAGGAAAGGCGGTTAACGTTGATCTTGCCGAAGCTGCCGGCGGCGAAAGAAAAGCGCGTTTTGCAGGCGTTGCCTGCTGCGCTGGGCGATCGCTGGAGCGCGCGGGCGTTGCAATTGATGCAGGCAACGCACGGCCGAATGGTCGCACAAATTCCGCACGTGTTTCGGGAGGCGGGACAGCACGCTCAGCTCCAAGAGATGATCGAGCGCAGTCTTCGCGAACATTCCGCGACCAGCGAGATGCTCGTCTGGTTAATTAGCGAACGTGAAGACTGGGGGGGGTTGATCAATCCGGAATTGCTGGCCGCAATTTTGTCCGCGCTCGATCGCGAGCAGCATTCGGCGCCTGGTCGCGCGAGCAAATTGCAGCGCTTGCTGATGGACGATCGACAACTGTTCCAGGACATGTTTGGAAACGCCGATGCCGGGCTCGCGCGCGATGCGTTGCGGCGACTCCAGCTGAGTCCTTTGTTCGATGAATTGACCAAGCGTTCGTTACTCGCGCGAATCGTAAAAGTCTATCCCGATCTCGAAAGCATGATTGCCGGTGCGCAGGCGGAGGAGAAAGCCGCCCTCGTTGTTTCCTGGAGCAGCTTGGAAAGGCGCAAAGCGGAATACGAGGAGCTCGTTAAGAAAAAGATTCCCGACAACATTAAGGAAATTTCGCTGGCTCGTTCCTACGGCGATCTGAGCGAGAACTTCGAATACAAAGCGGCCAAACAGATGCAGGCCGTGCTCGCCCGTCAACGGTCCGAGCTTGAACGCGATCTTCAAAACGCGCGCGGAACAGCGTTCGAAAATCCCGATACGTCGCGTGTGTCGATCGGAACCATCGTAACCGTGCGCGATAAGGATTCAAAAAAACAAGAGACCTATACGATTCTCGGTGCTTGGGACGGCGATCCGGATCGAAATGTTATTTCGTATCAAACGGCGATTGGTCAGGCGCTGCTTGGCAAAAAAGCTGGCGAAGTTGCGACATTGCCAAACGGCGGATGTGAAATTGTTTCCATTGAGCCTGCGCCTGTTGATAAGCCAGCAGCGGAACCGGTTAGCGAGACGGAGCCTGTCTCCGCCTGAAGATTTAATCAGGAATCCCGCCGCTCTGCGGCAAACTACAAGCTAGGGAACAAAATGGATGAACTAGCGGGAGCGTAAACCAGGAAAGCAGGAATCTGCGGGATTTAGGGTTCGGAAATCTGCGGATAAAAAATTGCTTCTCCGGTTGCAATCGTCGTGAGCTTCGTGTCCTTCGTGGTAAGAAAATGGTCTCGTAAAAATCGGGCAAATCCTGTCTACTGCTTTCTGTAATGAACGCTCGAATCAACCATCTGGCCGTTTGGATTCTTATTGTTGCTTATTTCCTCATCGGCTGGGGCTGGTACGCCATTTGGGGAGACACCTGGCTGAATCTTCACGCCAAAACCGCGACCGACATCGAGCGGACGCATAACATCGGCGCTTACGTGCTCGCGTTTGGCGCATCGATCGTCGTTAACTACGTATTGGCTGTGCTGTTTGCGAGATTGAATGTCACGAGCGCCGCGATGGGTTTGAAAGTCGCGCTGCTCTGTTGGTTCGCGTTTTTGTTTGTTGAATACGCGACCATTTCCGTCTTCTCCGCTTTCGAAACCAATCCGTGGCCGCTCATTTGCATCGACATGGGCCGGCCACTTCTCGGTTTCGCCATCAGCGGCCTTGTCCTCGGCTATTGGCGGAAGCCAGCGGCGTAGAGGCAGCCGTGTCGGCCGCAACTGGATGGAACAACGCCAGTCCGGCTCGGACCACGTTCCTATTCTTTGGCTTGCTCGGGAATGGAGCGAACGCCGACTCGCGCCAGGTACTCGTCGGCTTGCAGTAAATCGTTGCCCGCGCGCTCGACGATTTTTAAGAGATTGTCCATCGACGAAACTTCTTCGAGTTGCTCGGTCAGGAACCACTGCAGAAAATTGATCGTGATGTAATCGTTCTGTTTTCGCGCCAACTCCACCAAGCCATTGATCTGCTGAGTGACGTGAACTTCCTGATCGAGCGAAAGCTTTACTGCGTCTTTGGGTGTTTTGAATTTTGATTTCGGCGCATCGATCGCCGGGATCACCACCCGTCCACCGGCATCAACCACGTATTTAATGAACCGCAGCGCATGACCTTTCTCTTCCTCGGCCTGCTGGAAAAAATGCTGGGAAAGTTGCGGCAACGCCTCCGCCGCAAAATGCGCCGCGATCGCGTAATATTGCAGCTCCGCGCTGAACTCGTACCCGATCTGTTCGTTGACCGCATCGATGACTTTTTGGCTTGTAAGCATGGGAAATCCTTTCGGTTGGCAATTCTTTCTCTTAGCCCACACCGGGGCTTGGCTCAAATGACGATTCGCCTGCAAGCAAAATGCCCGCTTTGGAAAGCCAAAGCGGGCATTTAGTTCTGGCGACGTCCTACTCTCGCACGGCCTATCGCCGTACTACCATCGGGGCTGCAGCGTTTCACTGCCGTGTTCGGAATGGGAACGGGTGGGGCCACTGCGCTACTGTCACCAGAGGTCCGAGCCGGACCGGCGGTTTCGGCGCTTCGCGCCGACGCGGATCTCTGGAGACGATGTCGATCTTTCAAAGAACTGCCGGTTCTCTGATATCTACATACAGGAAGTGAAAGCCAACGTTTAAGGCTTCGTTTTGTTTTGAGATCTTTTGGTCTCCTCTGTTTGCCGTCCGGCAGCTGCCGGACGGGTTAACAGAAAAGTAAAAGATCAAGCCGAACGGGTTATTAGTACTCCTGAGCTGAACATGTTACCATGCTTACACCCGGAGCCTATCAACGTGGTGGTCTACCACGACCCTTCAGGGAGATCTCATCTTGGGATAGGCT
>DASQBB010000034.1:0-50933 GCA_035635435.1 Chthoniobacterales bacterium
TGCAGCACGCGCAGGAACCGCGTCTGCAAGTCGATCGGCATATCTGAAATCTCGTCCAGAAAGAGCGTGCTTTCGTTTGCTTCTGAAATCATTCCCGGAAAATCGTTCATCGCGCCGGTGAACGCGCCTTTGACGTAACCGAACAGCTCGCCCTCGATCATCGTTTGCGGAAACGCCGCGCAATTCAGTTTCACCATCGGCCGATCGGACCGCCGGCTGCGATGATGAATCATGTTCGCGATTACCTCCTTGCCGACGCCGCTCTCGCCAGTGATCAACACGTTCGCTTCCGACGGGGCCATCGCGTTAACCAATTCCTCAATCTCCTGCATCGATTTGCTTTTGAACACGGGAGTGAATCGCGTTTCCGCAATCTCCAAACGTTTTTCGAGCTCTTCGGTCTTCTCCCGCAGTTTTTGCGTCTCACGAAGAAGCGATTGTTTTTCCAACGCTTTTTCCACCAAGCTAAGAAGTTCCTCCGGCGCGTACGGTTTGCTGATGAAGTGATATGCGCCGCGCTTGATCGATTCGATCGCGTTGTTAAGCGTGTCGTGCGCGGTCAGGATGATCACCTGCGTCTCCGGCCGCTCGGTCTTGATCTGATCGAGCATTTGCAGTCCTTCCGCGTCCGGCAATTGCAGGTCGAGCAGAACGAGCGACGCCGCTTTGTTTTTCAATGCTTTTATTCCGGCGGCAGCCGTGGCGGCGGTCTCCGTCTCGAATCCGTGACGGCCGAGCAACGCTTCGAGTGTGAGCAAAATCGGTCGCTCGTCGTCGATGATCAGAATTCGCCGGCTCTCTTTCATCGCCCTTAAGATTCTTCAGCGGGGGAAGCTGGGAGCGTCACGACAGTCACGAGTGTCGATGCTTTGCGATCGTACTCCGCTCGCAAATCGCCGCCGTGCGCTTCCGCAATCGAACGGGCGCGATTGAGGCCGAGTCCGTAATGTCCCTGACTCACGTTTCGGAGCGGTTGGTGTCCCCAATTTTCGGTTGATAACTCGAAACGCGCTTTTGGTTCGCGCAGCTCAAACACGAAACGATCTTTGTCGATGTACGTTTTCACGGCGATCGATTTCACATTGCGTTCGTGTTGAAAAGCGTTGCTGAAAAGTTCGAGGAAAGCTTGTTGAGCGAGCTGGGGATCGATTTCTAGCGCCTCATCATTTAATTGCACATCCCACGTCACCTTGGCCGCGTTATCCGGGAGATCCTTCGACAGTTTTTGTTTCAAGTCCTCGATGAAATCCGCCGCTGGATACGGAATGGCGGTGGGGCTGACCTGACTGATCCCCGCCGTCAGCCGCTGAAGATTGGTTCCGACTGCGGAGATCATTTCGCGCAGCCGCTGAATCTCGTTCTTCATTTCCGCTTCTTCAGCCAGCTCGGCCAGATAAGCCGATTGCAGCTCGACCGCGTTCAAATTGTTTCGAATATCGTGACTCAGTTGTCGGATAAACTTCACCATGTCCGGCCAAGCCACGCTCGGCGACTCACCTCCCGGTTGAGAAGACTTCGACATAGTTCAGGGCGACATCGAGCAAATGTTATTCCGCGAGGGAAAACTTGTCATCGGACGCCTCTTCACTTTTCGAAATCTGGACACGCGAATCGTTGCTCGCAAGGTGTTGCAAAACATGAAAGACATCCTCCGGGTCGGCGTCGATTGCGCGTGCGATTTCCTCCGCTGTCTTTCCGGCGCCGGGCGAAAGTTTTGCGCGCACTTCGCTTTGCAACTGCAACAATCGCGTCGCCGCCTTCTTTCCCGCTTCCACGCCCGGTTGATGATAAGCGTTAATGTTAACCAGTGAAGCGTAGAAGCCGACCGCTCGTTCGTAGAGCGCGATCAACGCTCCAATGTTAAATGCATTCGCGTCAGGAATGCCCACCGTGATCGATTCACGCCCTTTCTCATAAAGCGCCGCGCGCGTGCCGCGGAGAAAGCCGTGGAGATAATCGCCGCTCGTAACACCGGGCTCCACTTCGAATACGGGACGATGTCGATCTTTCGCCACTTCAATGAACGTCAGGAAAAAATTTAAAACGCCGTCGCGTAGTTGTTGAACGTAAGCATGTTGATCGGTTGATCCTTTGTTTCCGTAAACGGCGATCCCTTGATTGACGGTTTTGCCGTCGAGATCTTTCTCTTTGCCTAACGACTCCATCACCAGTTGCTGAAGGTATCGACTGAAAAGCAAAAGCTGATCTTTGTAGGGCAGCACCACCATGTCTTTTTCGCCGCGACCGTTGCCAACATAGAACCACATCAACGCCAGCAGCATCGCGGCATTTTGGCGGAAATCGTTTGCTCGCGTTCGCTCGTCCATCGCCGCCGCGCCGGCGAGGAAATTATCGATGTCGAAACCTTCCAGCGCCATCGGCACCAAACCGACCGTGCTCATCACCGAAGTGCGGCCGCCGACCCAATCCCACATCGGGAAGCGCGCGAGCCATCCATCTTTCTCCGCGAGCTTGTCGAGATCGCTGCCGGCGCCGGTGATTGCGACCGCGTGTTTGGCAAAATCCAATCCGGCGGCTTTGAAGCGCGCTTCCGCCTCCAACATTCCGTTCCGCGTTTCTTTCGTTCCACCCGATTTCGAAATGACCACGACAACCGTGCGCGCGAGCTCGTTGTCGATCTTGTCGAGCACGCGATCGAATCCATCCGGATCGGTGTTGTCGAAAAAATAAATGTCCAATGGGTCCTTCGCCGTCCCGAGCGCTTCGGCAATGAATTGCGGGCCGAGCGCCGAGCCCCCAATTCCGATCGAGAGAACGTGCCTAAATTTTTCACCGCGGCCGCCTTTAATTTTTCCTGACTGGACATCAGCTGCGAATTTCTTGATCTGCGCGTTTGTCTTTTCGATATCGGCGCGCAACTCCGCATTGGGCGCCAGCGCCGGTTTCCGAAGCCAATAATGGCCCACCATTCTTTTCTCGTCCGGGTTCGCGATTCCGCCCGCCTCCAGGTCGCGCATGGCCGCGAACGCCTTGTCGATCTTCGAGCGCATCTTGTCGAAAAAATCGTCCGGAAACTTCATCCGGCTGATGTCGATCGAGAAGCCGAGATCGTCGTAGCGCAAAAAATATTGCTGAAATCGCTGCCAGAGCGACGAAGAAGCCATAGCTAAGAATAATGGGGCCACCCTCTCTGCCTGTCACGCCAAAGCCTTGGGGTCGGCGGAACGTTCCAAAAATTTGGATAAGCTCGGCTACCGAACCGCCCGCAACCGCCAGTCCGGCTCGGACTTTATCTCGGCGGCTTGGCCGGCTTTTGCTCGGTGCTTTCGCGCTTGATCGAAACTTCTTCTTTCGGCGCGACTTCGTATTCCGGTTTGGCCACGCCGAGTAACCAATGATCGAACCATCCGACAATGTTTTGCAATCTCTCGACCCGATGCCACGGCTGACCGGAACGCGAGAGCTCGTGCGATTCATTGGGAAAGCGCACCATCACCGTCGGAACTTTCCGAAACTTAAGCGCACGGAACATTTCCTCGCCACCTGCTCCCGGCGGTGTGCGATGATCGGCCTCGCCCAAAATGAACATCATCGGCGTCTTCACTTCTTTAATATAGGTGATCGGTGAACGCGCCTTGAAGTCCTCTTCCTGGTCAAACGGTGGCCCCTTGAACCAGAGCGGCTGAAACAGAGTGAAGTCCGCCGTGTACCACCAATGCGTCCAGCTCGCGATGTCGCGCTGTGCCACCGCCGCAGCGAAACGAGTCGTATGGCCGACCACCCAGTTCGTGAGCAATCCACCGCCGCTTCCACCAGTCACGCCGAGTTTCTTTTCGTCGATGTAACCGCGTCGCACCACCTCATCCACGCCGGCCATCAAATCTTTGAAGTCGTCGCCGGGATAATGGTACTGAATCACATTGCCGAAATCCTGGCCGTAGGTCGTGCTGCCGCGCGGATTCGGGAACAGCACCACGTAACCTTTCGCCGCCATCCACTGAAATTCGTGCTCGAAAATATATCCGTAAGCCGCGTGCGGTCCGCCATGAATGTTGAGGATGAGCGGGTATTTTTTTGCGGGATTGAAATCCGGCGGCTTCTGCACCCAGGCCTGAATCGTTTTGCCGTCGAAACTTTTGTAAGAAATTTCTTCCGGCTCGGTCAGATTCAGTTTGGAAAAAAGTTCCTTGTTAACATCGGTCAGCTGTTTCGGCTGCGCGTTTGCTGACTGTCGATCCAACACAAACAAATCGTTTACCCGTGTCGCCGTGGAAATCGTATAAACGAGCCTGGACGTATTGTTCGAAGCGCGAACTCGAAGCACGGCTTGATTGCCGCTTACCAAATCGGTGACCGCGCCGCTCGCCGCGTCGAAAGAGGCAAGGATCGCTTTCCCTTCTTTGCCGTAAATTTCGATCAAACTTTTTCCGTCCGCCGTCCAAATCGGGGGATTGTGTCCGCCCGCGCGCGGAGCGGCGTTGTCACCGAACGGCCCATTGCCGACGTCGAAATCGAACTTGTCGGTCAAATTTCGCGGCTTGGCGTGCGGCGTAAGATCGACAATCCACAGGTCCGGCTGGGTATAAGAACTCACTGGCTGCGTGACGGAAGCGACGAACGCGAGTTGTTTGCCATCGGGACTGAGCGACAACTCGCCCAAGTCCATGTCGATTAAGTTCAGGTTGGTCGCGTTGCCGCCGTTGGCGCTAATCGAATAAAGTTCGCTCTTCGGTTGCTCGTAGTACGGCTCGTCCACGTGCAGCGAAACAAAATAGATCTGCGTTCCATCTTTCGACCAGACGATGTTGCCTTCGTCGAAGCGGCCAAATGTCAGCTGCTTCGGTTGCACCTTTTCATCAGCATTGCGTGGCGCCTGGATCGCCCAGACGTGCGCCGGATGTTTCGGATCGGTGTAGCCTTCGTTGTCTTCGCGGTAAACCGCGCGCGTAATTACGCGCACGTCGCTCTCGTGTTCTGATTCGGTCTCCGCTTTTTTCGCGGCGTCGTCGGAGCCGGTCTTGGCCGCAGTATTTTTCTCACCTGGAGTTTTTGAAGCGGCCGGCGAGACCGCGGGTGAAGTGGCGCTCACCGCTTTCTTCAATTCTTCTTCCTTTTTCTTTTTCTTTTCCTGCTTCGCCAAATCGTCCGCGCTGCTCTCGCTGGTAAACGCAATTGTTTTTCCGTCTGGCGACCAAACCGGATTGCTCGCGCCTTTTGGCAAATCGGTGAACGAAAAAGAATCGCCGCCGGCCATTGGTAAGATCGACAACTGCGCCGGTTCGGGTTTGCCATCCTTCTCGGTCGCGCGAACAAAGAGCAGAAATTTTCCATCGGGCGACCAGCGCGGCGTCGAATCGTGATCGCCCTTCGTCAATTGATGCGGTTCTTCAGCGCCAGTCGCCGGCACTGACCAGATCGAGGTGTTGTAGCCTTCTTTCTTTTCGTTCACCGTCGCGCGCACGAACGCAACCCGCGATCCATCCGGCGAAACCTGCGGATCACCGATCCAAACAAAGTCCCACAAATCTTTTTCAGTGATGTTCCGCTTTTGTCCGAACAAATTCCCGGCAGCGAGCGTGAGAAAGAAGATGAATGCAAGAAGTCTGCGCATAAGTGGTCGCTCTTAATAGATCGGCGACCTCCGCCTGCCAAGCCGAAGCTTTAGCAGTGGCTGGTCTGATCCAAATTTCATTAATGGGAGACGCGCTCGATTCGGCGAATCGATTCCCGTCTGGCCTGCGTCACTTGTTTATCGCGTCACCGCGATCGCGCCTTGCGCGCTTTTTTCGTCGTCGTTGTTGTCGAGGTGGAAGGGATTCGCGCCGGTGCGCTTTGGCAGTTCACCGCAATGACTGTTCCAGTTCCATCGTGGCCGGGATTCGGAGCGTACCCGGGATCGGTCTGAACGGTAACGGTTTTCGGAACGTTCCCGGAGATCACCGAACCCGATTTCGTTATCGAACTTGCCACAATGACGGTAATTGTCGGCGCAACGGTCGCCGGCGGTGGCGGGCTGTTGCCCGGATCGGTGCTCCACATGCCGCCGCAAGCTGGTGGATTCGGGTTTATCATGTTGGCAAAGCCCTTGAATGCAGCCGGAGCGGCTCCGCCGCTAAGCTTGTTTAGTTTCGACCACTGTGCGCCCCAGAATGTGACGTGTTGACCAACGGTGGCGTTTCCGTCGCCAATAACGAAGCTCCCATTCTGAGGAGTTGGCGTTGGAGTAGGCGTAGGAGTTGGCGTTGGAGTAGGCGTCGGAGTGGGTGTTGGAGTCGGTGTCGGCGTAGGTGTAGGCGTCGGAGTGGGTGTTGGAGTCGGTGTAGGAGTTGGTGTCGGAGTTGGAGTTGGTGTCGGAGTTGGAGTTGGTGTAGGAGTTGGTGTGGGTGTCGGTGTCGGAGTTGGCGTCGGAGTAGGTGTTGGTGTCGGGGTTGGAGTTGGCGTAGGTGTAGGAGTCGGAGTAGGAGTCGGAGTCGGTGTGGGAGTAGGGGTGCAGGCGAAAGCGACTGTCATCAGTGTATGGAAGCCACTGCCGGCAGTCTCGTTGTTCACCTGCCAACGGATCTCGTTCAGTCCAGTTGTAAATGTCCCCAGCCCTGCCGCGTTGAGGTAGAAGGGTGCTTGATTGTTCACGATGTTGGTACAGGTGGTGAATGTGTTGCAGCACTCCGAGCAGCAGGCCATCGTCGTGCACCAGTCAACGCCCTCGATGTAGTACTGGTCGAAGACGACTGTGCCATTGACGAACATCCGCGCCTCATTATCGGACCCGAACCTGAACGTCACCGCGCTTGGCACCCCTGTGACGAACGTGCGGTACAAGCGCGTGCAGAATATGCACCCAAAATTCGTGTTGGGCAGCGTAACGGGAAACCAGATGTTGCCTCCGTCGGTGCTGACTTCCCAGGCGAACTCCGTTATCTGGACTACGCAGTCCGGCCCGAGTTTAATGACGAAGGCGTCATTAAAGCCGCCATATATTGGTTGCGCGGCATTGACAGTCGTCAGGCCGCCTGGAGTAGTGCCGGTGAGATAGACGTCCGCTAATGGATCAAGCGCTATACCCGAGCCGCTCTGGGTGGCAGGAACAGCGAAGATGCCTTGCAGTGCAGGACTCGGATCAATCTTGGCAAAGAATGCGCCGTATGCAGTTGGCGGACCAAGTCCTGGTCCCGGAGGCGGCGTAGGCGTTGGAGTGGCGGCGGGCGGGGCAATTGCTACTCCGCTTCCCGTTCCACCTACGTAGGCATTGTTAAAGGCATCGATCGCAATTCCGTTGCCCTCGAAGTGACTGCCGCCGCTGCCTAGGTAGCTTGAATAAACCAAGTCGTTAGGGCCCGTGTTGTTGAGTTGAAGTTTGGTAATGAAAGCATCACCGACTGGTGCACCGCCACCACCAAACGAAGGTTGGAAAGCATTCTTCGTCGGGAAATCCGCCGCGGCGGTTTCTCCCGTGACGTAAACATTTCCGGTTTTATCCAGCGCGATGGCGTGTCCTTCGTCAAACGCGGAAGTGCTTTGCACGGCTTGCGTTTCGCCACCAAGGTAAGTCGAATAAACAAGATCGCTCGCGCCGCCGCCTGCTGGATTTATTTTCGACACAAACGCATCGAAAATATTTGGAGTTAAGCAACATGGACCGACACAATTGGGATTTACTGGACTCGGCGCCATCGCGGTTTGATAGGCATTCGGCGTGGTTGGGAAGGCTGGTTGCGCAAATGGATCGGGGTTGTTGCAAACATCGACAGCTCCAGATCCGGTGGTGCCAGTTACATAAGCATTCCCGAGTGCGTCCACGGTAATGCCACGTCCTGAATCAAGACTGCCGCCGCCGAGATAAGTCGAATACGCAAGCGAAGTCGTGCTTGTTAGCGGGTCGTAAGTAATCTTTGAGACAAACGCGTCCTCGCCTCCCGCATTGGACGTCTGGAATGCGCCCGGGGTAGTAGGGAAATTTGTTGTTTGCGGACTCTTCGAAATTGTATCACCGGTGACATAGGCGTTGCCGAGCGCGTCCACCGCAATCGCGCGTCCAAACTCAGAACCACCGCCGCCGAGAAAGCTCGAGTAGATAAGATCGTTCCCGGCCGCGTTTAGTTTTGTGACAAAGGCATCAGAGGATCCAGCGTAATTCTGAAAAGCATGCACCTGTGGAAATTCCTTGAATGGATTGTTAAGAGGACTGCAATCCGGCATTTGGCTCTGTGGATTGATCCCCGAACCGGTCGTGCCCGTGATGTAAGCTTCGCCCGCTGCATTGACCGCGATCCCAAAACCGATGTCGGTACAACTGCCACCCAGATAGGTCGAGTAAACCAGAACGCCGTTCGCGTCATACTTGGTGACAAAGGCATCGCCATTTCCGCTCGTGGCCGAATCGTCACCCAAGGTCGCCTGATAGGCGTTCATAGTCGGGAAGTTCAGGGAATTGGTGTGCCCGGTGACATAAGCGGCACCGAGCGCGTCCACCGCGATCCCGTAACCATCTTCATTTCCGCCCCCTCCCAGATAAGTCGAATAAAGAATGACTGGATCGATAACCAGCGCCTTGCTTGCGTCGTACTTCGCTACTTCAAATCCGACGCGTGATTTCTGTTTCAGAACGTAATTTCCCTTTACTTCCCGGCGCGCGCCGTTGATTTCCTGATAGACGACCGGTTTTCGCAAGTACAGCTCGCCGCCACGAACGTGCAGCAGAAGATCGCCCGCATCGTCGATGTCGATCTTGTCCGCGCCTTGAAAATCTAATTTGATCGCATTCGGATCGGCGCCGGGTGCAACGACGAAATCATATTCCAATTGCCTTTGACTCCCGTGATAGACGACATCGATCCCGGGATACACGTTCTCGTAACGCACCTTGGAAAACAGAGGCACATCTGTGCGCCACTCTTTGGGATCATTTCCGATGAAGTAACTGCTCTTTCCCGGAAGCTGATCGATCGGCTCGATCTTCGCCGCCGCGTTCGCGCCGTTGAGATGCAGTCGAATCACCGCATTTTCATGCTGTCGATCTTGCAGCGAGAGCACGGTCTCGTTTGCCGTCAGGAAAATCGTGTAGCCGGCCCCGCGCGCGAGATATCGCACCTGCGAATCCGTTTGTCCTGCGTTTGCTTCGAAACTTAGCGGCAGCTGAGCGAAAGCTGTTCTTAATGTGGCCGCGTTCTTGGCCAGAACTGGCGGGTGCGACGTTCGAATAGATAACGTCAGAAAGAGAACAGCCGATAAAAAGAATGCGGCCACAGCCGCGAAGCGAATTTTTGTGTTCATGGGATTCCTCATTGAGTGAACTGCGTTGCCGCAAGAGGAATCCCCGTGGCCCTAAACCGCCCGAGACGATGTCGAGGTTAGAACAAAACTAATTTATTTGTCGAGCGTAAAATGCCGGGGGCTATCCTGCATCGGCCGCGGGCGTTAGCTCACACTGCATGCTCACATGTGCTCAATCACGTGCCCGTTGCTTCTGGGGGTGCGCTATTTGTTTAGAATCGTGACGGTCGCCTGGCTGGGCTTCTTCTTTTTGACGACAGGCGCCACGTTGTAGCCAGCTCCAGCGCCTAGGACGACGATTGCCTGTTCGCTCCCTTTAGTCTTAGTCGTAATCACGTTTAAGTTGAACGTGGCGGAGGACTGCCCGGCCGGAATCGTGATCTGAATCTGGTTAATCGAACCGCTCAGCGTGTAATCGGTTCCAGGAACGGCGCTGCCGGCGGTATAATAATTCACCAGAACCGGCTGGGATGGATTCATCGTTGTGGCCGAAACAGTCAGTACGGCGCTGCCGCCTTTGCTTACCTTTATCGGAGATGCAGCGATGCTAAGTGTTGGAAATGCGACGAAGTTGGCGACCAACTGCCGATTCGCCGAGGCAGTGAAGCTGTACCATTGCGATGTGCTGACGACCTGCCCGTTCTCAGTCCAGTTGGCAAAGTTGTAGCCCGTGGCCGGCGTCGCCTTGGCGACAATGTTTGTTCCGATCGGGAAAGTGCCGCCGCCATCAACGATTCCGCCGCTGCTCGGAGATGCGCTCAGAGAGATTGTATAGTTCGGCCGGGGCGGCGGCGGATTTTGCAAATCGAAAAGGACAATCGCCGTTGGACTGAAAAGCGCGAGATAACGGCCATCGGGGCTTGCGGCTAAACTCCCCACTCCGAACAGCCGACCAACTAATGTGCTGGGCAAATCTTCTCCAACCCACATGCGCCCCACTTCTGCGTCCGTGTTCGTATCGTAGGCCACGATCTCGTCCGTCGTCGTGGTCAAAGCATAGAGTACATCTTTCTTCGCATTGAAGGCGACCCCGCCAGTGAAATTCGCAAAAGAATGTGTGGTGTGAAAGTCGGGGCCGCTTTGAAGGACGACCGAATCGGCATAACGAAGCGCGGCGAGTGTGCCATCGCGGTTCACCGCCGCGTTCGTGAGGTCGAAATATGTCCTGACGTCGCCGACGCCGGTAAGCGTGTCCGTGCTCGCGTTGTAACTGAAAGTGATTCCGGCGGAGCTGTTCGTATCAAGGAAGTAGAGCAGATTCCCGTCGGCGCTGCGCTGGATCTGCGCGCTGCCGTCCATGGTCCCCCAATTGGAGTTCGGCACTGTTCGCGGCGTAAGCTGGTTAGTCTGGAGATTGATTTGGCGAATCGGGACGGTGTCTCCGCTCGTTGAAAAGAACGCGGTATTGTTCGCCGCAATGTGAAGGTCGTAGGCGCCGCGTTCGGCATCGATCCGATCGTAATTGAAGTTTGTGATCGAGCCGGTAGGCAGATCCACTTTCTGGACGGAGCCCTGCTTCATTCCTGGATAAGCTTGCGCCACAAGGACGAACGAATCGTCCGCCGCAATATCGACGCCGTAGAGCCAACCACCAACGTTGTACACGCGATCCAGATTTGTGGTCGCGATATTGAAGCCGAGGACGAATCCAGTCGTGGTTGTCACGTAAAGGTAGTGGCTTGCGTGATCGAACACCATGCCTCTCGGCTCTCCATAGTCAGCAACGGCCGGTCCCGGATAAGGCGGCGATGGAATCGTAAACAATCGCACGCCGCTTGCCGTCTTGAGGGCCAGATAACGTCCATCCGGACTCGCGACTAGTCGGCCGGTATCAAATGGTCCTGGAGGAATCGGAGAAGTGTCGATGTTTTCGCCAACATCGAATCGGAAAAGCTCCTGATAGGTGTTCGAATCGAACGCGATGATCCAGCCATTGATATTGTCGACGCCATAGAAAATGTCGCGGGTCGGATCGAAAGCGACCCCGGCATTGAGCCCGCGAAAGCTGTGCTGGAAAGTCAGGCCAGCTGCCGAATCAATCGAGGCTCCATAATAATAGTTCGCGCGCGCAAACAGTGTTTGGTCACGGTTAATCGCCGTGTTGCCCCAATCTTTGGCTCCGTTTATCCGGCCAAATCCGTCCGTGTGGCTGCTGTAAGTGACCAGACCACCCGCGAAAAGATAAAGCAGCCCTCCATCAGCGCTGTGATTGATCCAAGTCGAGTCGGAAACACCGGCGATCTCGTTGCGAACTGTGATCGCGTCAGAAGTCAGGTTGATTGCCCGAAGAGGAAAGGAGTTGCCGCCGGACGTTTGAGGTTGCCTTTCGGTTGTGACCAGCGCAATCCCGCTCGCGGCAATGGCAACTGAGTAACCACCGGCCTCGCCAGAGTACGGTTCGACCGGATAAACGATATCGGTAATGCCACCGGTAGCCAGATTCGGTTTCTGGAATTTTCCATGAGAATTTACGATCTGTTCCTGCGCAACTAACAGGAAGCCATCATCGCTGGTAATGTCCGCTCCGTTAAGTGATCCTCCGAGATTGTAAGAGTTGTCGATCTGGTTCGTGGCCAAATCATAGCGCCGCACCAACCCATCCGACGTGCTGATGTACAAATGTTTTCCGGCGTGATCGAAGACCATGTCACGGCGCGCGGTCAGCGGAATGAGCGTGCTTTGCGCGCGCATCTCCGTCGCCGCAAGTGCGGTGAAAATGGAAATTAAAAGAGCGGTTCGGCGGGGGAACAAAATCGGGCGCATAAAAAGTCGCCCACCCTATCTAACTTTAATCCGCGTTCAACCGGAAATATCGGGTTCTCGATCTTTTATTGCTAACCTGTTGTCCGCGAACGAATCAAGCGACGGTCAATCCGCTGCGATCTCCAAGCTCCACGCTCCCCAGCTCACATGTTCTGAATAACATTGTCACCGAATTCGCTGCATTTGATCTCGGTCGCGCCGTCCATCAACCGCGCGAAATCGTAAGTCACGCGTTTGCTTGCGATCGCGCCCTTCAATCCTTTTAGAATAAGATCGGCTGCTTCCGTCCAGCCCATGTAACGGAACATCATTTCGCCCGATAGAATCACCGAGCCCGGATTCACTTTGTCCTGGTTCGCATATTTCGGCGCCGTCCCGTGGGTCGCTTCGAACACGGCGTGACCGGTGATGTAATTAATGTTGCCGCCCGGCGCGATCCCGATCCCGCCCACCTGCGCGGCCAGCGCGTCGCTCAAATAATCGCCGTTCAAGTTCAACGTCGCGATCACGTCGAAATCTTCCGGGCGTGTCAGCACTTGTTGCAGGGTGATGTCGGCGATCGCGTCCTTGATCACAAGGCCGCCGCCCGGTTTGGCCATTGGAATTTTGCACCACGGCCCGCCGTCGATTTCTTCCGCGCCGAAGTAATTTTTCGCGACGTCGTAGCCCCAATCGCGAAATGCGCCCTCGGTGAACTTCATGATGTTGCCCTTGTGCACGAGCGTCACGCTCTTGCGCTGATTGAGAATTGCGTAACTGATCGCGCTATGGATCAAGCGCACACTTCCGGAACGGCTCACCGGTTTTAATCCCAGTCCGACCATCACGTTGTCTTTTTCAGGCGCGCCGACTTGTTTCCAGAATTCCGCCGCCTTTTCGCGGGTGCCGAATCGGATCTTGTCGAATTCCTTCGGAAATTCTTTTTGGAAAAAATCGAGGATCTTTTGCGACTCCGGTGTGCCCGCCGCGTACTCGATGCCGGCATAAATGTCTTCCGTGTTTTCGCGGAAGATCACCATGTTCACTTTCTCCGGATGTTTGACGGGCGAGGGGACGCCTTTGAAATATTGGATCGGGCGCAAACAAACGAAAAGATCGAGAAGTTGCCGAAGCGCGACGTTGAGCGAACGAATGCCGCCGCCCACCGGCGTCGTCAGCGGACCTTTGATGCCGACCAGATATTCGCGGAACGCTTCGACCGTGTCGTCGGGCAGCCAGGAATCGAACTTGTCCTTGGCCGCCTGTCCCGCGAACACTTCAAACCACGCAATTTTCTTTTTGCCGCCGAACGCTTTGTTGACCGCGGCGTCGAACACGCGCTGGCTTGCCGCCCAAATGTCGGGGCCAGTCCCATCGCCGCGGATGAACGGAATGATCGGATTGTCCGGCACATTTAATCGTTCGGTTCGGGTAATTTTTTCGCCATTTGGCGGAGCGACGTCTTTGTACGGCATAAGGCGAGAACTCTAAGTCGAAATTCGGATTTCGAAATTCGAAATCTGGACGGCGCGCGCTAGACCCGGCGCTCATTCCGTTACGCGCGTAAATAGTTCAGCGGCGAGATTAATTGGCATTGTAGACTATAAGTGGCACAGGAGTCGCTAGGTAAACAGGATGCTTCTCCTTGCTCGCTCAAAAGGCGGACGTCTCAGCGCGTTTATTAGCGTCGGTCAGGTCAGTTTTCTTGCGGGCGTTACTTTGTTCACCGCTTTCGTCGTCGGCGGTTCCGGATATTTGATCCGGGAACTTCATCGCCAGGTCGGCGTGGCGTGGTCGGCTGCTGGATTACCGGCCTCGCTTGCGCCGGCCGCGCCGCCTCCAATCGTTACCAGTGACATGTTGCATGTTAGCTCGATCGCTCTTGGTCGCGCTCCGGTTGCCGTGGTCAACGGGCGGATCATCGGCGAAGGCGCCTCGGTCACGTTGGAGACACCGGAAGGAAGCGCCACGCTGCGCGCAACCAGCATCGTAGATGGCGCCGTTCGATTTAGATACGGAAGTCAAACGATCTCGGCGAACTTGCGGCAGACTTTTCCGCGAAAAGTTGACCCGAAGTAGAACACGAAAGTTCACGCCGCACTCACGGCGGCTGATCATCACTCACGGTCATCGTCGTTTCCGAGCCTGCGTCGAGTTCTTCAAACGTTCTAACGAGGGGAACCTTTTTCATGTTCCCATGCTAGCAAACGTGGCTAACTATCACGAATAACTATTAACGAATAACGATGTTCGCTAGCGAACAAATCTTGGGCATCAACTTCTTCAACGGCACGGTTGATGAAGCCGTTGACACCATGTCGGCGAGTGGTGGCCTGCTTGTCGTTCCTGCTGCTCCGGCGTTGGTGAAAATTTCGGAAGATGAAGGTTATCGGCGCGCTGTTACTTCTGCCGACATGGCAATCGCCGACAGCGGCGCGATGGTGTTGCTCTGGAAAATCTTCACTGGGCGCAGCGTTGAAAGAATCTCCGGTTTGAAATTCTTAAAGCGACTCATTGCGCGACTGGCGGCGCATCCGGAAGAGCGCGTGCTGTGGATCGTGCCCAGCGAAGAAGCGCACGGAAAAACGATCGTGTGGCTGCGCTCCGTCAATCTAACCGGCACTGCGGATTTTTATGTCGCGCCGCGCTATGGAGCGCGAGTGCGCGACGATGCGCTGATTGCGAAGATCGACAACCCCGAAATAATCGGGGCTTGCGAACCCTATCGGAGTCATTCGCCGGCAAAGCATGTGGTGGTTGGGATCGGCGGCGGCGTTCAGGAAAAGCTCGGCCTTTTCCTGAAAGAAAATCTCCGCGCGCGACCTGCAATTCATTGCATCGGCGCGGCGCTTGGTTTTTTGACCGGCGATCAACCGCCAATTCCGATGTGGGCCGACCGTTTTTATCTCGGCTGGTTTCTGCGCTTGCTCCGCCAACCGCGCCTTTTCGGTCCGCGTTATCTGAGCGCTTTCAGGTTACCGTTTCTTATTTTCCGCTACCGCGAAAATTTACCGCCTTCTCGCGAGGTTGAATCGAAGTGAAGCGCCGTTAAGATGTCTGGAAGAGATGAACGCGGCAAAATTCATTCAGGAATTATTGGAAGACATCATTGATCTAATAACGATTGCCGTACGCCGTAATGAACCGACACGGCCCATCGATGAAGTCTTCAAAGATCTAAAGATCAATGCATGAAGCGCGCGTTGGATCAGCGCGCTCGTTCCGGAATAAAGGCGGCTTCATTTTTGCTGTTTTGCTGACTTGTGATCGCTGACCTCTTCCCATGAAAATCTTGGGCCTTAACGCTTATCACGGCGATTCCGCCGCCTGCTTGTTTGTCGATGGGAATCTGGTCGCGGCCGCGGAAGAGGAACGCTTTCGCCGGATCAAGCATTGGGCCGGGCTGCCGACCAGCGCGATCAATTACGTTCTGGAGGAAGCAAGAATACGGTTGGAGGACGTCGATCACATCGCCATCAATCGCAAACCGGGCGTGAACAATTTGCGCCGGCTCGGATTTGTCCTGACCCACTTCCCGCATCCGAGATTAATGGCGCAAAAAGTTAAAAATATCCGCAGCGCCGCATCGGTGAAGGAGAGACTCGAAGCAAGCTACGCGATCGAGATCAAAGCCGAGATGCATTACGTCGAGCATCACCTCGCGCATTTGGCTTCGGCTTATTTGGTTTCCGGCTTCAGTGAAGCGGCGTGCATTTCGATCGACGGTTTCGGCGATTTCGCCAGCACCGCGCTCGGGTTCGGCGAAGGCGGCGAGGTCAAGATCGAGAATCGCGTTTATTTCCCGCACTCGTTGGGCATTTTTTACTCCGCGCTGACGCAGTTTCTCGGTTTCCCGCATTACGGAGACGAATACAAAGTGATGGGACTCGCGCCTTACGGCGAACCGAACTATCTCGAGCCCCTTCGCCAAGTCGTGCGGATTCGGCCGGACGGCAGTTTCCGGTTGAATCTGAAATTTTTCCGTCACCACATCGGAAACGTTTCCTACACCTGGAACGACTGCGCCCCGACGGTCGGCACCCTTTATCGGCGCGCGCTGGTCGATCTTCTTGGCCCGCCGCGCCAACCGGACGAACCGATCGAGCAAAAACACAAGGACATCGCGCGCTCGGTCCAGGCGACTTACGAGAAAGCGTTCTTCGCCTTGCTTCAGTTGCTGCACAAACAGCATCCCTCCGACAATCTCGCGCTCGCCGGCGGTTGCGCGATGAACTCGGTTGCGAACGGAAAAGTTTATCGGCGAACGCCGTTCAAGAAAATGTATTGTCCGGCCGCGGCCGGCGACGCCGGCGGCGCTATCGGCGCAGCCGCCTTTGTCCAATCAGAAATCAGCGATCAGCAAAATCTGACCTCTGACCTCAGACCTCTGATGTCTGCCTACCTCGGTCCCGAAGCGACCATGGAAGAAATTCACGCGCTGATCGATTGGAAAAAAAAGGAGCTCGCGGACAGCGGTTGCAGCGTTGTCTACATCGGGGACGAGGAAGAGCTTCTCAAGCGCACCGCTCAGGCGATCGCCGACGGTAAAATTGTCGGCTGGTTCCAAGGTCGGATGGAGTGGGGGCCTCGCGCGTTGGGCAACCGCTCGATTCTGGCCGATCCGCGCAATGCCGGAATCAAGGACGTTTTGAATGCGAAAATTAAACGGCGCGAATCGTTCCGGCCATTTGCGCCGTCGATTTTGCGCGAAGCCGCCGCGGAATGGTTTGAAACGGACGACGACGTCCCATTCATGATGCAAGTGTTCCAGATTCGCGCGAAATACCGCGACATGATCCCGGCCGTAATCCATGTCGATGGAACCGGGCGTTTGCAGACCGTCCACAAAGAGACGAATCCGCGTTATTACAGGCTGATCGAACATTTCCGCGACCTCACCGGCATCCCGGTGGTGCTCAACACCTCCTTCAACGAAAACGAACCGGTTGTCTGTTTTCCCGAAGAAGCGCTCGATTGTTTTCTGCGCACCGAAATGGACGTGCTCGTTCTCGGAAATTTCTACATCTCCAGAAGTTGAAATTTTTGAGATCGCCCCGCTCCCATCTCCGTTGACTATTAGCTAATAACCGATAACTAGTAACGGATAACGAACCTCCCAACGCTCCAAGCTATGCGCTCCCTGCTCCTACTCCCGCTCCTGGCTTTTTGCTCGCTGCTCCTAGCTCCATTCGCCCATGGCCAATCGGCTCTCGGCAAAACCTCTCTTGGCAAGAGCCAGAATAGCTCGGAGGACCTTGTCAATTCATTGACGCCGGGCAAGCCGAACCTCACCAAAGGCGAGAAAAAGGAGGAAGTCGATCCGAAAAAGCTGCCGAGCAAAAGCATGAAGGATCCAATGTTCCAGGGAACGCTCATGGACGTCGATATCGATTGGACCGGCGACAAGCTGGGGAAACCGCATACCGCGAGTGACGCGAATTCCAAGGCGTCGAAAAAAGAGGACGCAGCCGGCGCGAAAGATCCAAAAGCTGCAAAGCAGGAAGCCGATACGGCTGGCAGCGAGAAAGATCCGAAAGTCTCCAAAGCGGCAAACGCGGCCGGCGCTGGTCCGAACAAAGACCAAAAGGCAACGTCAGCGGCGGCGGACGAAAAACCTTCAGAGAAAGAAAAAGCCAAACCTGACGGCGACCACTGAAACTTTTTCGTGGCGCGAAAAAGTTAGTTAATGGTTAATCGTTATCCGTTGTTTGGTTTCAGCCCGTATAACCATTAACTGATAACCAATAACTACTCTCCCTGATGCGTACGATCATCGTCACCGGCTCGGCCGGATTGATCGGATCTGAGGCGGTGAGGCGCTTCGCGAAGGATGGAGCGCGCGTAGTGGGCATCGATAACGACATGCGCGCGCAATTTTTTGGACCGGAAGCTTCGACCGGAAACACGCGCGACGATTTAATTGCGAAGGTTCGCGGCTACGATCACCACAACATCGACATCCGCGATGCCGGCGGCATTATGGAGCTATTCAAGAAATGCTCCGGTAAAATTGAAGCGGTCGTGCACACAGCTTCACAACCTTCGCACGATTGGGCGGCGCGCGATCCGCAAACCGATTTTATCGTAAATGCCAACGGCACACTCAATCTCCTTGAAGCAGCGCGGAGATTTTGTCCGGAAGCGCCCTTTATTTTCACGTCAACCAACAAAGTTTACGGTGACACGCCGAATCGTTTGCCGCTTCGGGAATTACCGAAGCGCTGGGAGATTGAACCCGGTCACGAGTACGAGCAGGGAATTTCGGAATCAATGAGTATCGATCACACGAAACATTCACTTTTCGGCGCTTCCAAGGCCGCGGCCGATCTGTTGGTGCAGGAATACGGCCGCTATTTCGGGATGCCGACCGTCTCGTTTCGGGGCGGTTGTCTGACCGGCCCGGCCCATGCCGGAACAGAACTGCACGGATTCCTTTCTTATCTTGTGATCTGCACCGTGACCGGTCGTCCGTATCGCGTTTTTGGTTACAAAGGCAAACAGGTGCGCGACAATATTCATAGCTTCGATCTGGTAGAAGCATTTGCCGAATTTATTCGGGCGCCGCGCGCGGGCGAGGTTTACAACATCGGCGGCAGCCGGTTCGCCAATTGCTCGATCCTGGAAGCGATCGATCTTTGCGAAGAGATCAGCGGCAAAAAGTTAAAGTGGCAGTACGAAGAAGCCAACCGCATCGGCGATCACATCTGGTGGATCAGCGACGTGCGCAAATTCCAAAGCGATTATCCAAACTGGAAATTCCGTTACGGTTTACGCGAGATGCTTTCCGAGATTCACTCCCATCTCCTCGCTCCCACCTCCCGCTGGGCGAATGATGCGAGGCGTGGTTGAAAACCAGTCGCCTAACTGATAGAATTCTGCCGTCGATGAGCCCTTCAGAAATCATCGCTGAACTTCCCAAGCTGTCGCCCGCCGAACGCCGGCGCGTGGTTGGCGCAGTCTTCGATTTGGAAGCACAAGCAGACGTTCTTCGGGATTGCGACAAGCGCGCCGACCAGCGGTTTTCTGAGTTAGACGCGATGGAATCTCAAGACACTCGAAAACAATGAGCACCTCCGAAATCAAGCGAACCATCGAGGCTATGAACGACGAAGAACGCTTCTTCGCGGCCGCGTATCTCGGCGTTCTCATCCATCGCAGTGATCCGGAATATCGTCGAATGCTCGGAGAACGGCTCGATCGGATCAGCCAAGGGAACAAAATCACGCTCAAACAAGCTGTAAATACGCATGACGCCTTGGAAAAAGAAGGCTTGTGAGTGAAGTCCAAATCATGAAAGTCGAAGAGATGGAAAAGCAGTTTGAGGGTGAATGGATCTTAATCGGAAAGCCTCAGACTAATGACAAACTTGAAGTCATTGAAGGAACTCTCCTTCATCACAGCAAGGATCGTGACGAGGTGTATCGCCGCGCGGTTACGCTGAAGCCTAAGCGCTCAGCGATCTTGTTCACAGGTAGAATGCCCGGCGGCACTGCAATTGCAGTGTGACGTACGCTCGGTTATCGGTCAAAATGCCGAAAAGATGACTTTGGCCGACATCGAAGCTGCTGCCGCGACGCTCCCACCGGAGCAGAAACAAGAGTTATTGCGCTTTCTGACCGCCCAATTGCGTTCGTATGATGCCACTCGACTGGACGAATCTGGCTTGGTCAAGAGCAAGCGAGGATTTCCGATCTCGCGCGGGCGCAGCCCGTTTAATTCGAGTGATGTAGCACGAATTGAAGCTGAGGCGGATACCCTTGGCTAATGTAGTTGCTCGACGGCAATGTGTTAGTTGCGCTGGCGACTGATACCGGCGCAACGACTACCGTGATGAATGCAACAAGGCTACCTAAATTGAGACAGGATACAGCAATTTTAGTTGAGATGCTGCTTAGTTCAGAGCGGTTCTGTTCAACCTTGGACGGTTTGGCGGCAGATGTCGGACCGAATGATTCCGTCGAAATTCGGCTCAAGTTGTCGCAGTGTCGGGCTGTTTTGAAGCAGCTCCAAGCTCAATACGAAAAGGATGAACTTACAATCGCGTCGAAGTCGATCCGCGACGCTTTCTGCCATGCAATACTCTTGATGATGTGGGCCGCCTTCTATGCTCGGTCTGTTGTTGATTTCAAAACATTTCGAGGGCTCGTAACGATCGAATCTAGTTTCAATTACCTCCTCTCATCCCGGTAATCGGGATATGAGTTAACTTGCCGCTTGCGCGAATCTCTTGGGCTTCTGCCCGATGTTGCACACAGGATGACGATTAATGCAATGGTTGCCAGAATGTAGGCGGCCAAAGTCACGGGTTATTCAGAGGCTTCAATTAGTGTTAAGCCTTTTGGCGGCCGAAATATAGAGAGGTCGAATGGAAGATCCGTTTGATAGTTACTATAACGTAGACCAAATAGAAGTTCGCCATCCTTAAAGGCCTTCATTGCAATAGGCGTGCGCCGGTGGGGATCGACGTATAGGCGCAAGCGATACTCAGCGACAATAATTTCTCGAACGTCGCACCGCTTGCCATACAATTCTTCAGCTGCGAGACGGCTCGCGTTCGCTTCTTCAAAAAAACTGACTTCACGACCATATTCTAACGCGAAAAGTTCCTCAGGTCCATCAGGGCCTAAAATGGGATTATGCACGGTCGGGTCAGTTTCATGATTAACTGCATGGCCAACGGTCTTGCGTACTGCATCGACTAGCCAAATGTCCGGCTCACTAACTACAATCAGGTTTTTCACGCCAGACGTCGCGTCCGCGAATTCCTCAATGCGCGCATAGCGGTCGCCAGCCACGTAGATCGTTTTTGGTCGCGCGCTACGTAGTAAATCAGCCTCAAAGGAAAATTCAATGCGTGTCATCGACTCTCGTTTTTCCCCGCCTCGCGCCACAGAGCACGCGATCAGAGTGAAAGACGCCAACGTCATGACAACCGTGTCGCGTTGCATGATAGCGGCCAGTCGATGCATCCGACAGAAGCTCTATTGTAACTCGAACATGCTTTCAATCCGAATAATCGCCGAACGGACGAAGTTGGCAGCGCGTACGGGAATCAAACCCGTGCACCGGCCTTGAGAGGGCCGTGTCCTAACCACTAGACGAACGCGCCATCGTAATTTTCGAGGCGATTAGAGCTAAAGATGATCTACGCGGCAATGGGCATTGATATTTGGCAGATCATCGTAAATCGCGTCGATTTGTTAGGCGAATCGGAAAATCATCGACGAAAAATAGAAATGGCGGATCGCTAGGTTGCTCCGGCGGGAATTGAACCGGCCGGATCCGGTCGGCCAGGTAGCGACACCGTTTGGATGATCGAATCGAGTTTGTTTAAATCGACCGGTTTAATCAGATGATGGGAGAAACCAACATCGCGGCTTCGGCGAATGTCCTCTTCCATTCCGTAGCCGGACAAGGCGATTCCAAAAACTTCACCTTTTGCGCGTAATGCCTTGAGTAGATCGATGCCGCTACCGTCGGGTAATCCGATGTCGCTGACCAGGACGTCGAACGGTTTACTGGCGGCGATATCGAGCGCGGAGCGAACATCGTTTGCCGGATGCACCTCGTAACCGCGGCGGCGAAGCATGCGAGTAAGGGACCGATTTGTGTCCTCGTGGTCCTCCACCAAAAGAAGTCGGACTGATCTGCGCTTCAAAGTGGAGCGCGGCGCGTGGGTCGATTCTGGAACCGCATCCCTTTCGCAAGTTGGAAAAAGGGTGGTGAATTTCGCCCCCAGATCGCGGCCCTGACTTTCGACGTTGATGGAACCGTGATGAGCTTCAACCAGGGCCTTGCTGATCGCGAGACCGAGTCCGAGGCCGCCCAATTCAGTGCGCCGGCCTTGTTCGAAAGCGTGAAACACTCTCGGCAGCAATTCGGAATCGATGCCGCAACCCGAGTCTTCGACCTCCACCCGAAATTGTCCTTCGCCGTCATTGGTCGTGCCAATGCGGAGCCTTCCGCCGTTGGGCGTAAACTTGACGGCGTTCTTGATCAAATTCCAGAAGATCTGCTGGAGACGGGCGGGATCCGCCTGGAGATAAACTTTATTTGCCACGAACTCAGTCCGGAGCTCGAGTTGTTTTTGTTCGATTTCGGATTGGCAAATCTCCAGGGCGTTGCGCAAGAGAGTATGAGCATCAACCATCTCAAAACTAAGTTGCACCTTGCCTTTGCTGATCCGCGTTAGATCGAGAAGATCGTCGATTAGGCGCGCTTCCAGCTCGACGTTCCGGCGAATGAGCTGAAGCGACTCGCGCATACTTTCCGGAACATTGTTCTCATGCTCGAGCGTAAAGACGGACGCCAGGACGGGAGTGAGGGGAGTGCGCAACTCGTGGCTCAGCATCGCCAGAAAGCGGTCTTTCGCCGCGCTCGCTCGCTCGGCTTCGGCGCGCGCATGCTCGGCAATCGCCTGTTCCCGAACCAAATTTTCTCGTTCTTCCGCCTGCCGTTTTATTTGTTCGGTCTTTTTGAAAAGATCGACAAAGACCGCAATCTTGGCTCTGAGAATATCCGGAACAACCGGTGTGAGAATATAATCGACCGCTCCCAAAGAGTAGCCGCGCGAAATATGGTTCACCGTGTCGTTGATCGCGCTGACGAAAATAATCGGTGTCGTCTCGCAACGCTGTCGTTGCCGGATCAATGCTGCAGTCTCAAAGCCATCCATCCCCGGCATGTTCACGTCCAGCAGGATCGCGGCGAAATCTTCCTGCAGGAGACGGCGCAGCGCTTCTTTGCCTGATCCAACGCAGACGATATTCTGGTTCAATTCAGCCAGCATCACTTCGTAAGCGAGGAGCTTGTCGGCACGATCGTCCACGACCAGGATGCTCACCTTGTCTCCGGAAGAATTGTTGTTGGTCTTGGTCTCCGACATCACCGAAGCAACCAATTGCGCAGAAGAGAGAGCAGTTCTTCGGTTTCGACTGGTTTGGCGATGTAATCGCTCGCGCCGGCATCAATGCATTTTTCGCGGTCCCCCTTCATCGCCTTGGCCGTCAACGCCACGATCGGAAGTTCGTTGAAGCTGAACATCTGACGAATCGCGCGCATCGTGTCATACCCATCCATTTCAGGCAGCATGATGTCCATCAGCACCAAATCAATGTCGCGCTCTTTCTTGAGCGCTTCGATGCCCGCTTTGCCGGTTTCGGCGGAGATGACATTCATTTTGTAACGCTCCAGTAGGCTGGTCATGGCGAAGATGTTTCGAATGTCGTCGTCTACGATGAGGATTTTCTTGCTGGCCAGGATTTCATTTGGATCATGCAGGCGGCGCAGGAGATCGCGTTTGTCCGTCGGCAATTTCGAGACATCCCGATGCAGCCATAATGCGGTTTGATCGAAAAGCCTTTCCGGACTGCGGACGTCCTTAACGATGATCGTTTGCGCGAGCCGGTTGAGCTGCTCTTCTTCCTTTCGGGACAAATCTTTCCCGGTGTAGATGATCACCGGCAGTTGCTGATGCTCGGCGCGGATTTGCTCAATCAGTTTGAATCCCGACATGTCCGGCAACATCAGGTCAAGGATAACGCAGCCAAACTCATGCTCGCGAAGCGCGGCCAACGCTTCCGCGGCGCAGGACGCTTCAATCATCTCAACCGATCCGTTTCCAACCAGTTCCCGGATGGCAATGCGCTGAGCGGAGTCGTCTTCGATCACGAGCAATTTCTTTGTCTTTGCCGCAGCCATGCCGGCGGCCTTCGCGAAAACTGCCCGGATCGCGGCGGATCCTATCGGTTTTTCGAGCGCGGCGATTGCACCGTGTTTCAACGCGTTCTGCAAACCGGAACCAGGCGCCGATAGGGCTATGACCGGAACATGCCTGGTAGCAAGGTCGGATTTTATTCGTTCCAGGAGCTTGCCACCTTCAATGTCCGACAAGTGCAAGTCGACGGCAATTGCAATGGGCGTGTATTCACGGACCAATGCCGGTGCCGTGCGTCCTTGCGGAGTGACGATTGCTTTGAAGCCCGCCTCGTGAGCTGACTCGAGAAGCCACTGCGCAAGATCGCGATCTTCTTCTACGATGAGGATCGTCTTATCGGATGGCAGAATGCCAAAGCGATCATCGGGAATCGAGGCATTTGTAAATGGGGAAATCACCGGTTCGGTCCGGTCGCGTTCAGGTAACGCAGCGATCTCAGGAGCAGCTGTCGCCCCGACCTTCTCTTTTTCGCCGGAAGAGTAAGCGTCCGGTAAAAATAAAGTGAAGGTACTGCCGTGGCCCTCTTGACTTTCGAGCTTGATTTCGCCGCCAAGCAGGCGCGCAAGTTCACGACTAATCGCCAAACCCAGACCCGTGCCACCATAACGGCGACTGGTGCTCCCGTCGGCCTGTTGGAACGCTTCGAAAATCGTTGCCTGCTTGTCCGCCGGAATTCCAATTCCGCTATCGGAGACAGACAACGCGAACACGGCCTTTGCCCGTTTAAGCGAGGGGTGGTCGGCGCTCCAACCATCGGGCGCGGGTGCCACTCGTAATTTGACATAACCGCGTTCGGTGAACTTGAACGCGTTGGAGAGCAGATTCTTCAGAACCTGATCGAGCCGTTGGGCGTCTGTGTAAATTGCGGAGGGCAGCTCCTCGTCGATGTCGATCTTGAAAGTGAGGCCTTTGCTTTCTGCCATGTGCCCAAAAGTTCGTTCCAGGTTTTGCTGCATTTCCTGAAACCGAACTTCGCCGACGTCCACCGTAACGGTTCCGGACTCGACCTTGGAAAGATCGAGGATGTCGTTGATCAACTTAAGAAGGTCGACACCTGAATCGCGAATGGTGCTGGCAAATTCGACCTGTTTCGAACTCAAATTGCCTTCCGGATTGGTTGATAATTGCTCGGCCAGGATGAGCAAGCTGTTCAGCGGCGTGCGCAATTCATGCGACATGTTCGCGAGAAACTCGCTCTTGTAACGCGAGGTGAGCGAAAGTTGCCGTGCTTTGTCTTCGAGTGCCTGCCGCGCTTGCTCGACTTCCCGATTTTTTCTTTCCACTTCGGCGTTTTGCTCGAATAGCTGACGCGCTTTTTCTTCCAACTCCTGGTTGGTCTGCTGCAATTCTTCCTGCCGGCTTTGCAATTCGGCAGCGAGCGATTGTGATTGTTTCAGGAGATCTTCCGTGCGCGTGTTCGCTTCAATCGTGTTGAGTACGATCCCAATGCTTTCCGTCAGTTGATCGAGAAACGCCTGGTGCGTTGGATTGAATTGTTCGGCGGACGAAAGCTCCATTACAGCTTTGACCTGACCTTCGAACAATATCGGCAGAACTACGATGTTCCGCGGCGCCGCTCCCCCAAGGCCGGAACTAATCTTCACATAATCATCCGGCACGTTGGTAAGGAGAATGCGTTCTTTCTCGAGCGCCGCTTGCCCCACGAGTCCTTCGCCAAGTTTGAAGCGACTGTTAACGCCTTTGCGATCGCGATAGGCGTAGCTGGCGAGCAACTTGAGTTCGGGTTCGTTTCCGTTGCCATCTATAATATAGAAAACTCCTTGTTGGGCCGAAACTACCGGGGCCAGCTCCGAAAGAATCATCCGCGCGACCGCCAGCAAATCGCGTTGCCCTTGCAACATTCGACTGAACTTCGCCAGGTTCGTCTTCAACCAGTCCTGTTCATTGTTGCGAGATGTCGTGTCTCGCAAATTACGAATCATCTCGTTGATGTTGTCTTTCACGAACGCGACTTCGCCTTCGGCGGCGACCTGAATCGATCGGGTGAGGTCGCCTTTCGTTACCGCCGTCGCCACATCGGCAATCGCGCGCAACTGCGACGTAAGGTTGCCGGCGAGCTGGTTCACGTTATCGGTCAAGTCGCGCCACGTTCCGGCTGCACCGGGCACGTTAGCCTGGCCGCCAAGTTTTCCTTCGACCCCTACCTCGCGCGCGACCGTCGTCACCTGATCGGCGAACGTCGCCAGCGTATCGATCATGCTGTTGATCGTGTGCGCTAGCGCCGCGATTTCGCCTTTCGCTTCGAGAAGCAACTTTTGTTTCAGGTCGCCGTTTGCGACTCCGGTCACAACCTTGGCGATACCGCGCACTTGATCGGTCAGGTTACCGGCCATGAAATTCACCGAGTCGGTCAAATCTTTCCACGTGCCGGCAACTCCGCGCACCACGGCTTGTCCGCCGAGTTTTCCTTCGGTGCCGACTTCGCGCGCGACGCGTGTTACTTCCGACGCAAACGAGTTCAGCCGGTCCACCATCGTGTTAACGGTGTTTTTCAGCTCGAGAATCTCGCCTTTAACATCGACCGTGATTTTTTTCGAAAGGTCGCCGGTCGCAACCGCGGTCGTGACTGCGGCAATGTTGCGGACCTGCGCAGTCAGGTTGCTGGCCATGAAATTGACCGAGTCGGTCAGATCTTTCCAGGTTCCCGAAACGCCTTCCACTCGCGCCTGACCGCCGAGCGCTCCATCCGATCCCACTTCGCGGGCGACGCGCGTTACTTCCGACGCGAACGATCGCAGCTGGTCCACCATCGTGTTGATCGTGTCTTTAAGTTCGAGGATTTCTCCGCGAACATCGACCGTGATCTTTTTCGAGAGGTCGCCGTTCGCGACCGCAGTTGTAACCTCAGCAATGTTGCGCACCTGACCGGTCAGGTTGCCAGCCATCGAATTCACCGAGTCGGTCAGATCCTTCCACGTACCCGCAACGCCGCGGACATCTGCCTGTCCGCCGAGCTTGCCTTCGGTGCCGACCTCTCGCGCGACGCGTGTTACTTCCGCGGCGAACGAACTGAGTTGGTCCACCATCGTGTTGATCGTGTTCTTCAGCTCCAAAATTTCTCCGCGAACATCGACCGTGATCTTCTTCGAAAGATCGCCGCGAGCGACCGCGGTCGTCACTTCCGCGATATTACGCACCTGACCGGTCAAGTTGCCGGCCATGAAGTTCACCGAGTCGGTCAAATCTTTCCACGTGCCCGAAACGCCTTTCACTTCTGCTTGGCCGCCCAAAATTCCTTCCGAACCCACCTCAAGAGCGACGCGCGTCACCTCCGACGCAAACGAGCTGAGCTGGTCCACCATCGTGTTGACGGTGTTTTTCAGTTCCAAAATTTCGCCCTTCACGTCGACCGTGATCTTTTTCGAAAGATCGCCGCGGGCGACCGCCGTTGTGACGTCGGCGATATTACGCACCTGACCGGTAAGGTTGCCGGCCATGAAGTTTACCGAATCGGTCAGGTCCTTCCAGGTTCCGGAAACGTCGCGCACTTCGGCCTGCCCACCGAGTTTTCCTTCCGAACCGACCTCGCGCGCCACGCGTGTGACCTCCGAGGCAAACGAGCCGAGCCGATCGACCAGCGTGTTGATCGTATTTTTCATCTCGCGAATCTCGCCCTTCACATCGACGGTGATCTTTCGAGACAGGTCGCCGTTCGCGATCGCGGTTGTGACTTCAGCGATGTTACGCACCTGCGCGGTCAGATTTCCGGCCATCAGGTTGACGTTCTCGGTCAAATCTTTCCAAGTGCCGGCAACTCCTTTCACATCCGCCTGGCCGCCGAGTTTCCCTTCCGTGCCCACTTCGCGCGCCACACGTGTAACTTCCGACGCAAATGAGCGAAGTTGGTCCACCATCGTGTTGATGGTGTCCTTCAATTCCAAAATTTCGCCGCGAACATCGACCGTAATCTTCTTGGACAGGTCACCGTTGGCGACGGCGGTCGTGACGTCTGCGATGTTTCGCACCTGACCGGTCAGGTTTCCGGCCATTGAATTCACCGAGTCAGTCAAATCTTTCCACGTCCCCGCGACGCCTTTCACGTCCGCCTGACCGCCCAGTTTTCCTTCCGTGCCCACTTCGCGGGCCACGCGGGTCACTTCCGAAGCGAACGAGCTCAGTTGGTCCACCATCGTGTTGATGGTGTTTTTCAGTTCCAAAATTTCGCCCTTCACATCGACCGTGATCTTTTTGGAAAGATCGCCGCGCGCGACCGCGGTCGTGACGTCCGCGATATTGCGCACTTGTCCGGTCAAATTGCGCGCCATGAAATTCACCGAATCGGTCAGATCTTTCCACGTGCCGGAAACGCCTTCGACCCTGGCCTGGCCACCGAGGATTCCTTCCGAACCAACTTCGCGCGCCACTCGCGTGACTTCCGATGCGAAAGAACGCAGTTGGTCAACCATCACGTTGACCGTGTCCTTCAACTCCAAAAACTCGCCTTTGACGTCGACCGTGATTTTCTTGGTCAGGTTGCCGTTCGCTACCGCGGTCGTGACCGTGGCGATGTTCCGAACTTGGGCGGTTAAGTTTCCCGCCATCAGATTCACATTCTCCGTCAAATCCTTCCAAGTGCCGGCCACACCTTTAACTTTTGCCTGGCCGCCCAATTTTCCTTCCGTGCCGACCTCGCGTGCGACACGCGTCACTTCCGAAGCAAACGCTCCGAGTTGATCGACCATGGCGTTTACTGTTTTGGCCGTCCGCAGGAATTCGCCCTGGAGCGGTTGCCCGTCGATTTCTCTGGCCATCGTTTTCGAAAGATCGCCTTTCGCGACTGCGCCGATCACGCGGGACATTTCGCTGGTCGGATGGACCAAATCTCCAATCAGCGTGTTGATTGATCCGATCGAATCCGCCCAGCCGTCCGAGACAGCGCCCAAGGAAACCCGCTGACTGATACGACCTTCCTTGCCAACCACGCGTCCGATCCGCTCAAGCTCGCGGCTCATTCGTTCGTTGATCGCGATGACGTCGTTGAACGTATCTGCCACTTTGCCGGCGAGCCCGGTCCAGTCCTCCGGCAATCGCACCGAGAAGTTCCCGCGCTTAAACGCGGTCAATGCGTTGAGCAGTTGCTTTAGCTCGATTTGATTGTCGCCGTTAAAACGCGAACCGTTCGCCGGACGCGCAATAGATACAGAGGTAGATTTCTTCATAACGAATCAGCTGAGTGAGCAGAGTGAGAACAGAAAGCGGCTTACCGATCGCGAATTTCGACCCGGTAATATGAACCCCATGACGCCGCCCTGGACGAATCGTCAAATCTATCACATGAAATCGCACCGTCCGCAAGCCCTTGGCGGTAAAAATTTTGCGGCCAAATAGTGGCAGCGCGTACGGGAGTCGAATCGAAGGGAAAACGCCTGCTACTTAGACAAAACGCCCCGCAGGAAATGCATCAAAATGCACGATTCCGCGCTCCGGCTGTCATGAATTGTCATGAAAAATTGACTCGCGGAAAACCCCTCATTTTCAAGGCGGGGAACGTCCCGGTTAAAATTTATCAGACAAAATCGCGCGGGTATACGCTATTTGTCTTAGCCTATTACATAGGCGGCCGACGAATCCGGCGAAGCTTCGGAAATCTTGCGGCCGCAAAAGGACAAGCTCAGGACGTTGTTTCGTCGATCATAAATAATCAGCTCGGTGCCCTCGCGCTTACGAACACCGATCGCGATCGTTACGCGAGCGCCCTCGAACTTTTGAAGCCGCTCGACATTCCGTTACAGATCGCCGTTGAAGAATACGTTTCGGCGCGATCAAAGCTGAACGGCGAATCGCTTTTATCCGCCGTTGAAGAACATCTTTCCCGGCGGCGCAAGATTCTGGACAAGCGGGTGCGAGAAATCACTAGCGAGTTTCTCGCGATTAAGGAAACCGAAGATTTGAGCCGTCGCTATGTCCAAACGATTCGGCATCATCTGAATCAATTCGCATCGGCGTTCGAAACAAACATTGGCTCTCTCACAACTAAGCTCATCGACGATTGGTTACGCGGAAAGAATCTCGGGCCGCGCGGCCGAAATAACATTCGAATGTCGATCGTGACGTTCTTCCGATTTGCTCGATCACGCGGCTATTTGCCGAAGGGCGAACCGACTGAGGCCGAGGGGGTGCCCAAAGCGAAAGAGCGCGGCGGCAAGATCGGAATCTTGGCTCCGCAGCAACTCGCAACGTTATTCGACACAGCCGATGCAGAGGCGAAGCTTTATTTTGCGATTGGCGCATTCACCGGAATCCGCTCGGCCGAATTGATTCGCTTAGAATGGCGCGACGTGAATTTTACGCGCGGGCACATCGAAGTCGGCAAAGACAAGGCGAAAACGGCAACGCGTCGGCTTGCTCCCATACAGCCAAACCTGATGGAATGGCTCGCACCATATCGGGGAGGGGACGGTTTGGTTTTTTCGAGTCAGCGTGCCGCCGAACGCTCGATTACGGTCGCGAAGAAAACTATCGGCGCGTGGCCGACCAACGCCTTGCGACATAGCTATGCAACGTATCGACTCGCGCAATGTCATGACGCCGCGCGGGTGGCGCTCGAAATGGGCAACTCGCCACAAATGCTTTTTCGGAATTATCGAGAACTTGCCGACGATCAAGACGCGACAGCATGGTTCTCGATTTCACCGAGACAGCCCGCGAACGTCGTGGAACTTTCGGCCGCATCGGTCGGCACATAATAGTAATGCGCCGCGTTAGACAAATGATCGCAGACGCAGATGGACGAATTGCTTCGGACGCGCGATGTCGTGAAAAAGTGTCGCGTGTCACCGCGAACGGTCGCGAATTGGATTCGAGCGAAGAGGATTCCTTACGTGAAATTCGGGAAAGTCATTCGTTTCATTCCGAGCGATGTTGAGAAATTCATCGAAACGCATCGTTGTTCGCGGACTATTCGGCATTAAAATCCAAACCCTTCTGATTCGTAGCGGCGGAGTTACGGAGGAGACTGTTTATAGCGCCAGCTATCCGGCGCGTCGCTTGTCCCAGCGTGAGTAGCTTGCAAGAGCATCAACCGTTCAAACACATTCACAAGCCCTTGATCGACGAACTCACGAAAATCTGGCGGAATGTTACCGTCCTTAGCCGTCGCCATTTTATGGCTTTTCGTTTCTTTCGTTTCTGGAGTAGTGCGACTGCACTCCGCTCCGTCTGCCGTGATCGTTAGTAAGAACATTTCACCACTCTCGATGACTGAAATCCTGAGCGCTGCATATCCCTGATCCTCGGGATCGAGTCGGATCGCAGAATAAAAGAAATGCGCGGCTTGGTCGGCACCGACTCCTGGGACGCGCAGCGTTCGAATCTCGCTATCTCGACCACCGTAAAAAACCGTTAACGGGAATGCATCATTTTCGATGCATTCGAGTTTAACCCCTTTCGCCTGGAACTGCTTTACGAGCTCATCAAATCTTTGAATGATCGAGCGGATCAGTGGCTCCCAATTAAGGCGGAAGTCTAGAACAAGCTGTTCAGCCTTATCGTGCTTATTTTTTTCAAGCGCGGTTAAATCTTCCGCCCGCTTTGGTAGCTCGTCGATGATCTCGTTTGCGATATTGTCGGCCTTCCGCCGATCTGTAATGAGCATTCTTGATCGCGCGCGAATGAGTTCTTCTAGTTCCTTTCGATTGCCCATCCGTGCCGCGACATCACGAAGCAAGTTTGTGTGTTCCGTGCTCACGTGCTCGCTTGTTGCCCGCAACTTTGATTCCTTCATTGCCGCCCAAAACGCTCCGAACCCGCCGAGAATTGCGGCGAGTAAGATTAGACCAGGCGGACCAATTAGCTCTGGAAACATCTTCACTGTCTATTAGTAACTACAATTTCGCTAACGCGCAAAATCACCCGCGCTTAGTCGCACACTTTCTTACCGCTTGGCGCGAGTTCAAGAACCCGCTCGCGGCTATTCACGCGCTTTGAGTTTCCTAAGACATGCCGAAATGAAAAGCTCCCCATACGGCGTGACCTCGATTTTCCCTCGCTCAAACATAAATTCCCACATCTCCTTGTCGTGCGGAACGCATTCCAGGATCGGACGGTAATATTTCTCAAGCTTCTCATACTGCGGCGGGTCGGCAATATAGAGGTCGTGTCGGATATTAATCAGGCCGAGTCCCTCGAAGTTGCTAAAATAGGCAACGCAATTCTCCGGGAATGAGAGCTTGGCAGTTCTCTCGAGGCCAGTGATCAATGCTGCTAGTGTGCGCCACTCATTCGCGCTCTTCTTCTTTAAACGAGCCTCAACAAAAGGTAGGTCATTCGTGACGTGTTGAAGGAGAAGTGCTTCGTCAGGGGAGAGATTATTTATCACGTTTACGAAGCTCGGATGTGCCGTGTGCGAAAAGTCAGTTGTGGACGCCTTGGCCAGTAGATTAATATAAAGATCGCTGAGTTGCTCGTCTGTGACATACCCTAGCTTCTCGGCAATGGGGACTCCCAGTTCGGGCGGCACTTCCGAGATTTGCGCTGGGGGAACCTTATTGAGCTCCTCGCGATACTTCTCCAAATTCTTTTCTAGGGTAATCTTCGCTCGCTCGTTCAGAAGCATTAGCGGCCATAGGATTGTGTTTCCTAAACCTAGGACGGTGCCTAGAGCCTTTCCGGCCTGTGTTACACCTGGCTTGGCGAGATCCCCATAGATCTCCTTTAGCAGCCCGGGAACCTGGGCGACTTCCTTTAGAATCGGAACCATTTCCCCTGACATCCGTTATCTCCGTATTGCGTAGCCTAACATGCACGTGAAATATGCCGACAATTTCAACGATTATCCAGCGTATTTCCCGAAGGTCAGAACACGTTTTCAGGGTTTTTCGACCACTCCGGCGATTTTGACATTTTTTCGTTTATCAACATGAAAACGTGTGTCGACCTCTCCAACCTTATTCCTAAAGGCTCAGCCTTTAGGATACCCCATAGGTAAGGAATCTCTTACAGAAGATGCACTCGATAGCAGTTAAATTTCCTCGTCGGCTTTTTTTATGACACTCCGTCGGAATTTTTTGTGCACTTTGGCACCAGTGTCTCAACGAATCGAATCGGAGTCTGCGCCGGCCAGCCGCGATGCTCTTTTAGCGGCTAATTGGAATCTTGGCGCTTCAGTAGGTTCGATTCCGACATTCAGGTTTCACGTTGGAAGGCGAAAATAAGGTTTGTCGGGTCACGAATCGAATTAGGTTCTTAACGTAATGGCGGCGCTGAAAAGAATTTGGAAAGAAACGTTGTTCCTGCGTTCCTAAAGGCATTTCAGCGAAGTTCGATATTTGTAAGGCTTTAAGGCAAAGGAGTTTATAGAAATCCATCCGCGCCGCGACAGTCGCGGCGTGAAAATGTCGTCTCTTTTCACGCGAAATCCCTTTCCGGCTGCGGTTGTCGCGCGTCGCCGCAACGTTGCGGCGTGAATGCACGCGCGGCTTTTCGCGTCTCGACCGAGCGTTTCGACGTAAATTTGATGCGATTACCTGCTCGAAACGTCGCGCGCCGTAACGTTACGGCGTGAATGCAAACGCAGATTCCTTTTTTTGACACCGTGCATCTGCTGATGGAAGCGGACACGCTCATAACGGCACTACGCGCCGGCGACCTTAAAAACCCATTCGCTCGGTCGGACGCATTTCATCGGCTGTTTCAATTTAGGGACAACGATGGGCGACGATTTCGAGTTCAATCGATCGCGAGCGCCATCGGTCGCGCGCCTGATTTTGTTTCGCGGCATTTAGCGCTGCAAAATTTCGACAGCCTTGAACGTACACGGGTCGAAGGATTGACGATCTCGATCCTTTATCTGCTAGGTCGGATTAAAAATCCAACACAGCGAAAAGAGGCGAGCGATTTGATTTTGCGGACAGCGCCCTGCTCATTTCGCCGAGCGCAAAAGGTCATTGCGAGCATTCTTTCTCCGCGCGCAGGTTATGAACTGCCAACATCAGCCGACGAACGCCTTTTGCGCTTCAACGATCTCAGGGCGGCGCGATTAAAATTCGACGCTTATGGGCGCACAGCGTTTCTTCGGAAAATTGCATTTTATCTAACACAAACCATCGACGGCATTGCTCCGAGGTTGTGGACAGGATACGAACTGCCCGCGCGCCGATGTGACGCGCATGAGGCGCTTTCGAATTGGTCGGACAGCAGGCTAACTGTTTTTATCGCAGAAGTGCTCGCAACCGCCGGCGGACGCGACTACTCAGTCGATTCGCGAGACTGGTTCGCGTTGCTCGATTTGATGCGCGTTTAGACATCCAGCCATTCGACAAAAGAATGAAAACGTCGATTAACGAATTTAACGAGCGACAACCGAGAACCCTCGCGGAAGCGACCGAAATGCTTCGCGCGGAAGCTGAGAAAAAGGCTAAAGCCTTTGGCGTATCGCCGGATGAGATTTTGGCCGACTGGAAAGCCAGAGCAGCCGGAGCGACTGCGCGTTTTCCGGGCGCGGCTACCGTTTCAACGGCTAAGCCCGCCGCCACCCGTGGCGATTTTACCTGTGTCTCGGCGTTGAACGAGGATGCAGCGGTTGAGGCGTTTCGACGTGCCCAAAAATCTGTGATGGTGCGAAACAAAAATCCATTTGCGAACCTCAGCATCGAAAAGCTTGAAGCTCTACTTGCGAGCACGACCGATCCAAAAGCTCGCTATCAAATTGCCGAGCAACTCGTACTGCGTAGAAAAGGTCTCTAAAAAAATCCATGAAAATAAAATTAACCTCTGAGCAAATCGAGGAGGCCAAGCAACTTGAAAGCACATTGCGGCAGCTCGAAGAACACCAATTGAGCGTGCGGCTTCCTGCACTCAATGCTGCCGTCGCGAGTGCTGAGGAAGCTTATCTTGCCGAGCCAAATGCCGATCGATTCGCCGCCCTCAAAGACATAGCTTTTGAACGCGAATTGTTGTTACTAATGCCTCGCGTCCCTACGATGGTCGACCATGCGTTCAAGCGATTTCATGCAACAGAAATCCAGCCGTTCTTTCGTCCTATTCTGGAACGCGCTGTAAAAGTCGCCGAGCGAGCTGCGGAAAAAGTAAGCAAAGAGGAATACGCGCGAATCGAGCAAGTGACCGGACATCCAGCTGGCCCGCACATTCGATCGAAAGCGATCGACGCGGCGCAGGAGCCGATTGGAGAAATTCAATTTTTGTTATCATGCATTGGCGACGACGCAACGATCGCTTCGCTCGATAATTTCTTCGCAGCCTTTTTCGAGTGGGCGACGGCAAGTTAGACGCAAGCAGCACAAGAGTTTATAAGCGGCATTCGTTTAAGAAACGGCCTTCCTTAGAATCCGCAGGAACGATTCGGTGTCGGCGTAATAATTGGGATATGCACGCTTCAACGTTTTCAACGAACTCACCGCAACGAGGACGACGTTGAGGTCAGGATTTTTTTCGGCCTTTGTAGAATCGAACATCGCAGCTTTGAGGTCAGATTTCTTATATCCAGTGACATTAAGACTGGGTGGTGTGCTCGCGGTGTTTAGTTCTAGCAAATAATACCCAGACTCTTTTAAACCCGGCTCATCTATTGCGCCGATGCTTGATTGGAATCCTTCCAACTGCGAAAAAGCGTTGAGTTGCGTTGCACATTCCGACAGTTCTGATCTTAACTCAGTTTCATCTTGCGGAGTGTTTGGCACGAGTGCGGTTTTTTCTATCCTCGCAATGTGCGAACCCATTAAGGCGAAGAATCGCAACCACTCGGCTTGCCCTCTACTTGATTTGAGCGCTTGTTTCGTAAAAGCACCAACAGTTTCGACGGCAGTAGCCCAAACGTGTTGAAGCGGAGATCGGAATTGCAATTCAACTTTCAGTCCATTCCAAGTGTCCCGCTTGTCGCTAAAGTACTCGTATATCATGTGCGCGCCGCGATAGCCGGACGGCTTTGGGCTGGCGATGTAATCCTTAACGTGATGAAGTTTATGCTTGAGATCGCTGCGTTGATAGATGTCAACCAATCGGTCAACGCTCGCTACCGAGCCGACGATTGCGCGACATCCAGCGATGTCTTGCATTTGGGTGAGTTTCATTGACGGCTCTCGCTGTAATTTCGAAAGAATTGATTCGAGCCGTTTTCGGCGCTCAGCCACAATTGCGGGAGGGAAAGCCTTTTTCGCGTATGCCCGCAACGTAACTTTGAAGGTGTTGAGCGGATAATTGTGCGCGTATCGCCAATTATTTACGATAAGTGATGCCTCTTGATATTCCGCACCTCGGAGAGCCTCGTTTTTCAGCAATTCCTTAGCGGCAGCATTTACATCTCGCCGCTCGTACTCAGGTTCTATCCATTCCATATTGCGAATCCATTTTCCATCTTAGAACAAATCGGTCGCACGTTCGAGTGGGTGAGCCAAGTCGATTATTATCTCTACCGAGAAAACGAGAGCAGAAAATGCCGCGCGGAGATCGCCGGTCTTGGTTTTTGCCGCCGTCGAAAAACGAGTGACGCGCAAACAATCCTCTTTTTCAAAACGCGCAATCGCCAGAGAATGGGTTTGGGGACAGTTTGCCGCGTTCCTGCCTATCGAGGACTATGTCTGGATTGTTCAAACCGCGACCAAAAAAAGTTGGATCAGTTTAGCCGACGGGTTGTAATTCATCGAAATTCAGTTCGCACAATACCCCCCAATGACTCCCGACCAATATGTGAGTTCGATTATTGCGAAATATGCGCAATTCGTGCGGCCTCAGGCGGTGGTCAACGCGGCGACCGCGGTCGCCGGTTTGGTAACAACGTGGGCTAATCAATATTTGCTCCAAATCACATATTCAGGTTCCAGCGCGAAAGGAACCGCGATACGAGGGCTTGCTGACGTTGATCTGTTTGTTTCTTTGGCGCCTAACACTCCGGGAACGTTGTCCGATATTTATACCAGTCTCCTTAATTATCGCGGTCTCAATCCATATAGTCCTAAACGGCAGAACGTATCTGTCGGCGTCACCTACGGCGGAATCAAAATTGACATTGTTCCTGCGCGGAAGCAGGCGGGTAACACAACTGACCACAGCCTGTTTAGGAGTAAGGCGCAAACGTGGACACAGACAAACGTGTCGCAGCATATCAATCTTGTGCAGACTTGTGGCAGGCTAGACGAAATGCGTGCGGTAAAAATTTGGCGCGCGCTACACGGCTTAGATTTTCCTTCTTTTTACTTGGAATTAACCATTTTAGATGCACTGAGCGGAAGGCGGAGCGGCCAGCTCGCTAATAACGTGTGGGCAGTTTTCAGTTATCTTTCGTCAAACTTCCCGACCGCGGTCGTGATCGACCCAGCGAATTCGAATAACAGAATATCGGACGACCTGACGCGTGCGGAAAAAAATAGCATCGCCGTGCAAGCAGCTCAGTCTCTTGCGGCTCCAATTTGGGAACAAATTTTATGGTGAAGAAAAAGAAATCTCCGAAGGTTAATCTTGGGAAAATTTTTCTTGGTCTGCAGAAAGAGATGGTTGCCCAATTGCGAACAGCGCGGCGAAACGTCAACCACCCAACAAGCAAGGGTAACGTTTCCGAGAATAAATGGCGTAGGCTATTAAAAGACTATCTACCCGGACGTTACCAAGTCGCCGAAGCATTCGTTGTTGATTGTGATGGTAACATTAGCGAGCAGCTGGATTTGGTGATCTTCGACCGGCAATATTCTCCGTTTCTCTTTTACGTCGATGGGGCTTGTTACATCCCAGCGGAGAGCGTTTACGCAGTTTTTGAAATCAAACAGGACGCCACGAAGGAACGCATCGAATACGCTGCGAAGAAAATTGCTTCCGTTAGAAGGTTGAAACGCACAAGCGCAAAGATTCCGCACGCGGGTGGTCGCTATGCGCCAATCAAGCCAAAAGAAATTATTGGAGGGTTTGTATGTTTGACCGGCGGAACACAGTTTTGCGCACCCAAAAAGTTTTCTTCCGTTTTAAAAAATCTTTCAGGCATCCGGCGTATTCATTTGGCATGCATACTCCAACGAGGAGCATTTGCAGTGACGTTCGGGCGTCGGGGTAAGGCTAGTGTCACGTCGTTTCCCGCAACGCAGGCGCTAATCCAGTTCTTTTTGTCGCTGCTTAGTATGCTGCAGCACGTTGGGACTGTCCCGGCGATGGAATTCAAATCATACTCTGCGGCGCTGCGACACAGCTAAAGGTTGTCGTCACGCATAGACGAATGCTCACCGATTCTTGACGAAGAATGTAATTAACGTCGCGATGCTCGCAGCGAAGTTGACCGTTGCCATTGCAATTCCGACTGCGGAACTCCCGATGCCGAAGCGCGTAGTTGCTTCTTGGGTGTCTCGACTGCGAGCGACTGACTTTACCACCATGAATTTGTGCGCAGCGAGGGCAGCCGGAAGCAAACTCGAAAGTGCGAAGGCCGGAACGAGCGACAGTGGTAAATGGAATAAAACAACTCCCCAGATTTCTTTGTTGGTGGCTTTAGCCGCATCTACCCACGGTGTCACGTTCTCGACGTGATTCCAATAAGTCAGTAGACCTAGGATTCCCACGATCAAAGGACAACCGAGCCAAACAAGTCCCGCCCCTTTGCGCGGGCTTGGGGCACCGTCGATGCCGCGAAAAGCCAACTGCTGCAAGTCGATGCTTTGATCGAACACATAAAGGCTAAAAACTAACAGCAAGACGGCAGCGACAAGTGCCCAATAATGCGGCATCGGTGCCAAGATCCGCGACGACCCTCCGGTTATGCCGCCGCCGAAAGAACCGGCAGCGCCGACCGGGTGCTGTTCGTAGTCGTAATCGGGAGCGCCAGCGGGAAAAACAGGCGCGCCTTTTCCGCCCCCGCCAGAAATAACTGAAGCGCCAGAACCTGGAGCGCCAACCGGGCTATACTTTGGCGTACCGGATGGAGAAGTGGTGGGGTTTTGTGCAAACAGGGCTGTCATCGAAGTCCAAAAGACGGCGATCTGAATACACCGAAGCATTGTTCTGGGCATGCACAGCTTTTAACAAAATGGGCTGTACGCTCAACGCAGATTTTCGCGGGAAGTGACCTTTACGCTTTAGAGTAGTCGGCTTTCTTGTTCGACAAAAACCGCCCATCTGTCATGAATCTGTCATGAAAAAAGCCACCAATAGCCATTTGCTAGGGAAAAGGGTGGCAGCGCGTACGGGAGTCGAACCCGTGCACCGGCCTTGAGAGGGCCGTGTCCTAACCACTAGACGAACGCGCCATCGTAATTTTCGAGGCGCTTAAAATAGCCGTTGCCGCAGCCCGGGCAAGATTGCCTTTCTCAATCCCCGACCGGACTTGCAATCACGATCGCGGAATCAGCCCTGGTTTACCTTGTACTTTTCGGCCCGTTTGTCCTTTTTCTTTTTCGGCGTCGGACTTGGCGTCGGCAATTCACTGTCGGTTTCGTGTCGCACTCGCGCTTGCGTGATCTGACTCAGATGCGCCGTCTTCAACTGGTCGAGCGCAGCTTTCATTTCCGCGCTTCGTGCCATCACGTGCATCCGCCCGTAGTAGAGATCGTAATAATCGCGGAGCCGCTGGCGCTTCTCCGAATCGGTCCGCGCCGTTTGAGCTGATCTTTTTGCAGCCACAATGTCCGCGTCGTTTACCACCTGGTTTTGCAGTTGCCGCCATTCGATGTGCAGCCGGCGCTCGTCCGCCTCTTTGCCTAACGAGGTTTGTTTAAAAATTTCATCAATCTGCGCGCGTTCCGGAATGGTCGCTTTAGGTGTCGCGCTCGGAAGAGGCGTTGGCCGGGGCACGCTTGATTGTAGATCCGGATCAGTTGCTACTTGAGCGTACGAGGTCAATGCGACGCTGGCCGAGATTGTCGAGATTATCAGCCAGATTGGGTTCATTGGGCGGATTTCGCAATGTAATCGGATTTCCGGATGCGAGAAGGAATGGTTCATGGTAAAGGTTCACGCTGTTTACGGGGCGTAGCTTAGCTTGGTAGAGCGCCTGGTTTGGGACCAGGAGGTCGGAGGTTCAAATCCTCTCGCCCCGATATCTTCTTGAATGTTTTGCTGTTACGTTTTGCACAGTAAGAAAACCGGACGGCGCTACGTCGGATCGTGCGGAGATTTGAACGATCGCCTAGACCGGCATAATGCTGGCGAATCGAAGGCAACTAAGCACGGCGCGCCTTGGGTATTGCTCCGCTCGGAAACTTTCAGGACTCGCGCTGAGGCAATGCGGCAGGAGCGATACTACAAAACCGGACGCGGCCGGGAGCATCTGAACAAGCTTTTGTGAGCGGTCGCCGCGGCGACAGGTCGGAGGTTCAAATCCTCTCGCCCCGATTTCTCAAGCTAAATTAGTCCGGTTCGTAGCCAAGATTCGGCCCGAGCCGCTTCTCGACTGTTGCGATTGGCTCGTTCCGTCGGTCGGCATAATCCAAGACCTGGTCCCGCCCAATTTGCCCAACGGCAAAATATTTCGCTTCCGGATGAGAGAAATAAAATCCACTCACACTCGCGGCCGGATGCATCGCATACGATTCAGTCAGCTTGATGTCGATCTTGCCTTCGGCGTCGAGCAAATCGAATAGCGTCCGCTTTTCGGCGTGATCGGGACACGCCGGATACCCGGGAGCGGGCCGGATTCCTCGATATTTTTCGCGAATCAAATCGGCGTTTGACAAATCTTCATCGCGGCCAAATCCCCACGCGATCCGCGCCTGCTTATGCAAGTACTCGGCAAAAGCTTCGGCCAGCCGGTCGGCGAGCGCCTTAGCGATGATCGCGCTGTAATCGTCGTGCCCAGCGGCAAATCTTTTCGCCAGCTCGTCCGCACCGTGAATCGTGACCGCAAATCCGCCCAGATAATCTGACGCACCGATGTAATCCGCGAGGCAATGATTGAATTGGTCGTCTGGCTTTTGGATTTGCTGCCGCAAGAAATAAAATGTGGCGAGTTTTTCACGCCGCGATTCATCATGGAAAAGATCGACATCGTCACCGCGACCGTTCACCGGCCAGAATCCAAAGATGCCTCGCGCGGTTAACAAACCTTTGACCGCGATTTCATCCAGGATCTCTTGCGCGTCATCAAATAGTTCCCGGGCTTGTTTACCGATGACCGGATCCTCGAAAATTGCCGGATATCTGCCGCGCAATTCCCAGACATGAAAAAACGGAGACCAATCGATGTACTCCCGAAGATCGACAATCGACGGGGAAACTGCGCGAGTTCCGATGAAATCCGGTTTCGGCGGCTGGTAACCGCTCCATTTAATTGGTGTCCGACTCGCGCGCGCTTGATCGAGCGTCAGTAATTTTCTTGCCTGCGCTTTCGCGCCGTATGCTTTGCGCAACGCATCGTATTCGGCGCGAGTCTTGGCATCGAACGCCGCTTTTTGTTTTGTGCTCAGAAGCGAACTGACCACACCAACTGCGCGCGACGCGTCCAGCACATGGACGATGCTTTCGTGATAATGCGGAGCGATCTTTACTGCCGTGTGCGCCCGGCTGGTCGTCGCGCCGCCAATTAGCAACGGCAATTCAAATTTTTCGCGCTCCATCTCTTGAGCCACGTGCACCATTTCGTCGAGCGACGGCGTGATCAGCCCGCTCAATCCGATCGCGTCTGCTTTTATCTCGCGCGCAGTTTCCAAAATTTTCGCTGCCGGCACCATCACGCCAAGATCGACAACGTCGTAGTTATTACATTGGAGGACGACTCCGACGATGTTCTTGCCGATGTCGTGCACGTCGCCTTTGACCGTCGCCATCACGATGCGGCCCTGCGGTTTTGCGCCCGCTGATTTTTCCGCTTCCATGAACGGCATCAAATACGCGACCGCCTTCTTCATCACCCGCGCGCTCTTCACCACCTGCGGCAAAAACATTTTTCCCGAACCAAACAGGTCCCCGACCACACTCATTCCCGCCATGAGCGGCCCTTCGATCACGTCGAGCGGGCGTTTGCATTTTTGCCGCGCTTCCTCGGTGTCGACGTCGATGTAATCAACGATGCCTTTAACGAGTGCATGCTTCAGTCGTTCTTCGACAGGCTGTGCGCGCCAGGCTTCGTCTTTAACCTTCGTTTTTCCTTTCGCTTTGATGTTCTCCGCGAAATCAACCAGCCGCTCGGTCGCGTCCTCGCGCCGGTTCAAGAGCACATCTTCGACTAGCTCACGAAGCCCCTTTTCGATTTCTTCGTAAACGGCGAGCTGACCGGCATTCACGATCGCCATGTCGAGCCCCGCGCGGATCGCGTGAAACAGAAACGCGGCGTGCATCGCTTCGCGCACGGTGTTGTTCCCGCGAAACGAAAACGAAATGTTGCTTACGCCGCCGCTGACGCGAACGCCTGGAAGATTCTTTTTGATCCAGCCCGTGGCCTCGATGAAATCGACCGCATAGTTACGATGTTCGTCCAGTCCGGTCGCGACGGTGAGGATGTTTGGATCGAAGATAATGTCGCTGGTGGGGAAACGCGCTTGTTCGGTCAAAAGCTTGTAGGCGCGAGAACAGATGTCGATTTTGCGTTGCAAATTGTCGGCTTGTCCCTGTTCGTCGAACGCCATTACGATGACGGCGGCTCCGTATCGGCGAACCAACTGCGCCTGGCGCAAGAATTCTTCTTCGCCGTTTTTCAAACTGATCGAATTCACGACCGCTTTTCCCTGCACACACTTCAGTCCGGCTTCGATCACGCTCCATTTCGAGCTGTCGATCATGAGCGGAATGCGTGCGATCTCCGGTTCGCTCCCGATCAAATTCAGGAAACGCGTCATGGCCGCTTCCGAATCGATCATTCCTTCGTCCATGTTGACGTCGAGAATGTTTGCGCCGCCCGCGACTTGATGACGCGCAACGGCGAGGGCGCCGTCGAAATCATCGGCTAGAATCAATTTCGAAAATTTAGGCGAGCCGGTGATGTTGGTGCGTTCGCCCACGATGACGAACCCCATTTCCGGCGTGATGTTGAGCGGCTCGAGCCCGGAAAGTTTCAGCGTATTATCCGGTTCCATTTTCAGAGAAAAGATTCCGAGGCTTGAATTCCTTCACCAATGCTTTGACGGCACGAATGTGATCTGGGGTCGTGCCGCAGCAACCGCCGACCAAGTTCAGCCAGCCATTCTCCGCCCATTTCGCCAGCTTCGGGGCAAGGCTTTGCGGTGTTTCCGGAAATCCGGTCTCAGAAAGCGGATCGGGCAAACCTGCATTTGGATACGCGCTCAAATAATAAGGGGAGATTCGAGACAACTCTTCGATGTGCGGTTCCATCTCGTCAGGACCGAGCGCGCAATTCAGCCCGAGGATGAGCGGCTCGGCATGCGCGACCGAGGTGAGGAATGCTTCCACGGTTTGCCCGCCTAAGGTTCGACCGGACTTGTCGGTCACCGTTCCGGAAATCAACAGAGGAACTTTCTTGTCCGATTGTTCGAACGCTTCCGCGATTGCGAACAGCGCCGCTTTGGCGTTGAGCGTGTCGAAGATCGTTTCGACAGCGAGAAGATCGACATTTCCTTCGAGCAAGGCTTTCGCCTGATCGAAATAACTTTGGCGCAGTTGATCGAACGAAACCGCGCGGAAAGCCGGATCGTTTACGTCGGGAGAAATGGAACCGGTGACGGGGAGGGGACCGAGCGATCCGGCAACGAAGCGACGCTGACCGGTTTCATTTGCGATGCGATCGGCAGCGCGGCGCGCGATCTTCGCCGCTTCACAGTTTATCTCGCGCCCGAGGTTGCGAAGATCGACATCGTCGACCACGCGCTGGAAAAATTCCTGGTCTTTCCTTTTGCCGGAGGGCTCTCCGGAAAAAAGGAAGTCGTGCAGACCGATGGTGGTGGCGCTGAATGTATTCGTCTCGATGACGTCGGCGCCGGCCTCGAGATATTTGGTGTGAATCTCTTCGACGACATGCGGTTGCGTGAGTTGCAGCAGTTCCAGGCTGCCCTTGAGATCTTTGCCTTTCCAATCGCGAAAGCGTTTTCCGCGATAATCCTGCTCGGACAATTTCCGGCGCTGGATCATGGTGCCCATTGCGCCATCGAGGACGACGATGCGCTCGCGCAAAAGGGCTTCGAGAGGATGAACGTCAGCTGGCATGTTGGCGAAGAACTAAGCGGTGTTTATGCCAAGGATCAAGAAACAAATCTACGCATCATGATACGTAGATGCGTTTGTCCTCCTGCTCGTGCTCCTACTCTGACTCGTGCTCGAAAATGACTACGCCCGAATGACGAATTGCGCTCTGTCACTCCTGAATGGCTCCGAATCGTGTCCGACACGTCCCTACGAAAAGCTGTTCAGGTAGGGCCGCGTCCTCTAGACTGCGCGGGTTTTCCCATGGCCAAAGCGTCGAAGACCCTCATTTTCCTGCACATTCCGAAGACAGGCGGGATGACTTTTCAAAGAATTTTAGAGCGCAATTACGCGCGCAGTGAAACGCTGACCTTCGACGGTTCTCGTCATCGCACAGAAATCGAAAGCTTTGCCAAGTTGCCTGAACGGCAACGAGCGCAATATCGCTTAATCAAAGGTCATTTGCACTTTGGCTTTCATCGGTTCGTAGAAGGCGAGTCAAGTTATGTGACCTTTTTGCGCGAACCGATCGCCCGGGCGTTGTCATTTTACTCTTACGCGCGCAGTCATTCCGACCATTATCTCCATCAGATGATAAAGGAAGAACGATTGGGATTTGAGGATTTGTTGGAACACGGCACCACGCCCGAATTTTTTAATCACCAAACGCGGATGATCGCGGGCGGTCTGAGTAGTCCAAACTGTCCACTGGATTGCAACGCACTTGAAAGAGCGAAACAAAACCTGCGCGCCAATTTCTGTTTTGTCGGATTGACGGAAGAATTTGATGCAAGTCTGCTTTTGTTGAGCCGAATGTTTGATTGGGGCATGCCGTTCTATCTTAAAAAGAACGTCAGCCATGAAAAAACGCGCCCTGAGGGTGTCGATGCGAAGATTCGCGCACTGCTGCGCGATGCTAACTCGCTTGATTTGGCGTTGTACGAGTTCGCGCGGACACTCTTTGACGAACAGATTCGCGCCGCGGGCGCCCCATTTGCATCCGAACTACTCCGTTTCCAGCGACTGAACTCCGTCGCCGGCAGCGCCTATGAAACCTATGACAATATCAAGCAGGGCGTTCAAGACCTAATCGGACATCGCGGAGGCTCTGAATCATTCACAGGTTTGAACAGACTCTAGGGGATTCATCAATCTAATGGAACGTGGAAGCGATTCGGCTTTTTAAGCTCCTCAATCGCGACCAACGCAACACGTTTATCGCGTGTTTCCTCGGTTGGGCGCTCGATGCGCTCGATTTCTTCCTGGTCACGTTTGTGCTCGTTCCGATTGGCCACGATTTCGGGCAGACCATCCCCAAAGTCGCGTTCGCGATCACGTTGACTTTAATGATGCGACCGGTTGGCGCGTTCGTCTTTGGCTTGCTCGGCGACAAATTTGGCCGCCGCATTCCGCTCATGGCCGACATCATCTTTTATTCGGTGATGGAACTGCTGACCGCGTTCGCGCCGAACTTCACCGTTTTCTTGATCCTGCGCGCGCTTTTTGGAATTGGAATGGGAGGCGAATGGGGACTGGGTGCGTCGCTGGCGATGGAATCGCTTCCGACGCAAGCGCGCGGATTGTTCTCAGGAATTTTACAACAGGGCTACGCCGTCGGGTATCTGCTCGCCGCGCTGGTTTACTGGATCGTTTTTCCACATTTTGGCTGGCGCGGATTGTTTGTCGCCGGCGCGCTGCCGGCGTTCCTGGTCATTTACATTCGCGCGCGTGTTCCGGAATCGCCGGTCTGGCAACGCGACCGCGTTCGTGGCCAGCGCCCGCGAATGAAGATGTCGATCTTCGTTAGGCAACACGGCGCCTTGTTCGTCTATGCCGCGCTGCTCATGACCGCGTTCAACTACATGTCGCACGGCACCCAGGATCTTTATCCGACCTATTTGGAAAAACAGCGCGGTTTTGGCGTCAACGCCAAATCGATGATCAGTATTGTTTATGCGACCGGCGCCATCTGCGGCGGTGCGGTCATGGGTTTCTTTTCGCAACAATGGGGACGTCGGCGCGTCATTATCCTGTCGGCGATCTGCGGAATGCTGCTCATTCCGCTTTGGATTTTCGCGCCGACAACAGCGCTACTCATAATGGGTGGATTCTTGATTCAATTCATGGTGCAGGGCGCGTGGGGCGTGGTGCCGGTTCATTTAAACGAACTTTCGCCGGCGGAATTTCGCGGGACGTTTCCCGGGCTCGCTTATCAGCTCGGAAATTTCGCCGCCGCTTACGCCGCTCAACAGCAGGCGTGGCTGGCGGAACATTTCCCCTCGGCCAATGGAGAACCGAATTACGCGCTGACCATGGCGCTGGTGGAAGCGGTTGTTTTTCTGGCAATAATTTTTCTCGCGGCGATCGGACGCGAGGAGCGCGGCAAAGAATTCTAACCGCAGCTGTGGCGGCAGGCGTCTCGCCTGCATTACGCCAACAATTTCGCAGCCGGGACGGCTGCCACCACAGAAGAGATTCTAATCGTGCTTGAGTGACGAGGGCGCTAGCCCTGGACCTTCGCCTGGCGGCTGCGCGCCTGCGCTTTTCGACGCGCGATAAACGCCCGGACCATAACGTTGTTCCGTAATTGCTTCCGCAATCCGGTCCGCGAGCGCTTCGCGATATTCGGCATCGCGCGCTTCGCCGCCCTCCAGCCGATTGCTTAGAAAACCGCATTCAACCAGCACCGCCGGATATTTGGCCAGTCGCAAGACGCGGAAATTTGCCGTGTGCACGCCGCGGTTGGCCGAATGAGGAATGGTCATCAACTTCGATTGGATCCGATGGGCCAGATCAAATGAGTTCGCCGAATGGTAATACGTTTCGAATCCCCGAATCCCCCGCCGCCGCGAATCGTTGAAATGAATGCTGACGAAGATGGAACTCTTTTGCTCGTTCTCAATCGCGACGCGTTGCTCGAGCGGAATGAAAACATCCGTCGACCGCGTCATCACGATTTTCAGATCCGATTCACGCAGCTTGCGAGAAAGACGTTTGGCGACATCGAGCGTCGCAATTTTCTCCGCGCCGCCAAATTTGCGGTAAGCGCCGTTGTCTTTGCCACCGTGTCCGGCATCGACGACGACGGTGTTGAAGGATTTGCTCGTATCTCTTGTGCCGACTTCAGTCGGCCTGGGTCCCGTAGCGCATGCGGCCAGGAGGCCCGAAGAAACAATGAGTACGAGTCGGCAACTGGTTCGAGACATCTGAGGTTCTTACATTAAAACACACCGCCCCGCCAAAGGTTTCTGATGGACGCGATTCTCCTTTAAGGCAGCAAACTTCGCGCCGGAAGTTTGGTGTCTCGCACAAAAACCGCTTGTTTTTTGTCCGACCAGATTTAAGGCGTTTACTCTAACTTATGCGCACCCGACTCTTTTTGTATCCACTCCTCTTCGCAGTTCTGACCTGCAGCGTCACATTCGCAGCAAAACCGACCCCGGCGCCGAAAGCGGCCGCTCCCGCCACACCGGCGCCCACCGTCTCCAAGCCGGTGGTCGATCAAACGGCGCAGACCATCATCTACTGCTACCACCGCTTGGTCGACAAAGTCCGTTATCCCGGGACTGAAATCACGCCGGCCGTGTTCGAAGCGCAAATGAAGGAGCTGAAGGATCGCGGCATCATTGTGATCAGTTTACAGGATCTGCTCGCTTGGAAGCGCGGTGAAAAAAACATCCCGCCGCGATGCGCCGTGATCACGTTCGATGATGGCTGGAAATCTCAGTATGAAGTCGCCTGGCCGATCATGAAAAAGTTCGGCTACACCTTTACCATGTTCATTTATACCGAAGGCGTGGCTGGTGCCAGCCTCGGCGGCGGACAGGCAATCACTTGGGAACAGCTTGCCGATATGCGCGACAACGGGATCGACATCGAGGCGCACTCAGCCACACACCAGGATTTGCGCGAAGGCCATACCGTCATGGTAATGGACCCCGATAGGAAAAGGACCAAAAAGAAACTTACCGGCGCCGAGTACGAGCAATGGATCCAGAATGAAGTCGTCGGTTGCAAGCAATTGCTCGAACAACGGCTCGGGATCAGGATCAACTGTTTCGCCGTACCGTTTGGCAATTACAACGAGCATGTGAGGGAAATTGCGCGCAACGCTGGATACGAGGCGATGTTCACTGTCTACGGGCAACCGATTAGGTACACGTCGCCGATGGACGCCCTCGGCCGCTACGCGATCGAAGCGAACAAGCCGAAAGTTTTTGAGGACGCGGTGAAGATGATTGCGACCTCGAGCGGCGGTCCAGGTGCGCCGGCGGTCGCGGTAGTGGGCCCGCAGGATTTAAAGACCGAACCGGCTGACGGCACCACCGTTCGCAGTGCGCTGCCGTTGGTCAAAGCGAATCTGAGCGCGATCGGGCAGATCGATCCAGCCAGCGTGCAGTTGCGTATCAGCGGGCTAGGCGTTGTTCCGGCATCGTTCGATCCAAAGACCGGCGTTGTTTCGTATCAGGTGACGCAAAAACTGCGGGAGAAAAGCTGCACGGTCATTTTGACTGCGAAATCCGGCGACAAAAAAGTTGAAGCACACTGGACGTTCGGAATCGACGAGACCGGCGCCGGAACATCGACATCTCCAGCCGCGACGCCCAAGAGATAACCGCGCCTTTGCGCGCGTTGTTCGTAGCGAATGTTTTCGCAACTGGGCGATAAGCTGCAGGAGATCTTTAAGGATCTCCGCGGCCACGGAAAGATCAGCGAGGAGAACATTGACGCCGCGCTCCGCCAGGTTCGGCTCGCGCTGCTCGAAGCCGATGTCGATTTTCAAGTCGCGAAGAAATTCATCGGGCGAGTCAAAGAGAAAGCGCTCGGTGAAGCAGTTCTGCGCAGTATTACGCCCGGACAGCAGATCGTTAAGATTTTTTACGATGAATTGTCGATCTTGCTCGGCGGTGATGCCGCGCCACTGAATTTAGGCGAGCCGCACCGAGTTTTGATCATCGGGCTGAACGGTTCCGGCAAGACAACTTCTGCTGCGAAACTCGCGGGGTTGCTCAAGAAACAGGGCCGCAGTCCGAACTTGGTCGCTTTGGATTTGCAACGCCCGGCGGCGATTGAGCAACTCGCCACACTCGGGAAACAAATCAACGTTCCGGTTTTCACGCCGGACCCGAGTGAAAAGAGCGTCCAACGTGCGGCGACCGCAGCGCTCGAATGGCATGCCCGAGCCGGCGGTAACATCGACATCTTCGACACCGCGGGTCGCCAGGAAGTTGATGTCGCCCTGATTGAAGAACTTCAGCAGCTCAAGAGATCTTTGCAGCCGCAGGAAACGTTGCTCGTGGTCGATGCCGCGACCGGTCAACAGGCAGTCAGCGTTGCAACGCATTTCAATGACGCGCTGGAAATCACCGGAATTATTTTGACGAAGCTCGACGGCGACGCCCGCGGCGGCGCGGCGTTGTCCATGCGGGAAGTGACGCAGCGACCGATCAAGTTCGTCGGCACCGGCGAAAAGCTCGATCAATTCGAGCCGTTCGTCCCGGAGCGTCTGGCCGGCCGGATTCTAGGAATGGGGGACGTGGTCGGGCTTGTGGAAAAAGCCGCCGAGACGATCGAAGTCGAAGACGCGGAACGTCTCGAACGAAAATTGCGGAGCGCGTCGTTCGATTTCAACGATTTTCTCGGCCAGTTCAAAATGCTGCGAAAGATGGGGCCGCTCGAAAATGTGCTTGGCATGCTACCGGGCATGAGTAACGTTCCCGGCCTCTCGATTGAGGAGAAGCAGCTCAAGCGCACCGAAGCCATCGTGCTTTCGATGACCAGCGAGGAGCGGACGCGCCCCGAGATTTTAAATGCGCGGCGTCGTCAGCGGATCGCTCGCGGCAGCGGCTCGACCGTCACCGAGGTGAACGATTTGATCCGCCGCTTCGATCAGATGAAGAAGTTGATGAAGAACGCGGGCAAAATGAAAAAGATGATGGCGCAAATGGCGCGAATGAAAAAATAATATGGCAGTTGCAATCAGATTACGAAGAGAAGGCGCGTTGAATCGCCCCTATTTTAAAGTGGTGGTCACGGACACACGTAGTCCGCGCGATGGAAAATTTATTGAGATCGTAGGCACCTACGATCCGAAGAAGGCCGGGCAAAACAGCACGTTGAAGCTTGATCGGATCGAACATTGGATCAGTAAAGGCGCGCAACCGTCGGACACGGTTCGGAGCTTGATCAAGAAAACGAAAAACCCGGAAGCCGCCGCGAAGAAAGCAGCTGCAAAGGCAGCAAAAAAACCTGCTCCTAAGCCCGCGCCGGCCGCCGTTGCAACGGAACCCGCCGCCGAAGCTGCACCTGCGACTCCGACTGCGCCCGCTGAAGCAACGCCACCTTCGCCGGCGGAAACTCCGCCTCCTCCTCCCGAGTCGACATGAAGGAATTCCTCGAGTTCATCATTCGACAACTCGTGGAATTTCCTGACGACATGGTGCTGACGGAAATTCCGGGCGGCAAAATGACGATCTTCAAAGTACAACTGCGTCAGAGCGACGTCGGCCGCATCATTGGCCGCAACGGGCAAACCATTCACGCGATCCGTGCGATGCTAAACAGCTCGGCTTCGCGCCACGGACAACGGGCCACGCTCGAAATCGTCGAGTAGCTTTAATCGTTCACCGCAGAGTGGGCCGAGAGCGCCGAGGAAAATTGATTTGAATCTCTGTGGGCTCTGCGTTCTCTGCGGTTAAACCGTTGTGCGCATAGACATTTTAACGCTCTTTCCCGAAATCTGCCGCGCGCCGCTGAGCGAGAGCATGATGAAGCGGGCGCAGGAAAATAAGATTGTCGATCTTCGCATTCATAATCTGCGCGATTGGACAACCGACAAACATCACATCGTGGATGACGCGCCATTTGGGGGCGGGCAGGGGATGGTGATGAAACCGGAACCGATCTTTGCCGCTGTTGAGGAACTGCAACAATCAGCAATCAAAAATCAAAAATCAAAAATCATCCTGATGTCGCCGGGCGGCCGTCGCCTTGATCAAAAGCTGGCGACTGAGCTTTCGAAAGAATCACATCTCATCGTCATCTGCGGTCACTACGAAGGCGTCGATCATCGCGTGATCGAGCACATTGTCGATCTCGAGATTTCGATCGGTGACTATGTCCTGACGAACGGCGCCATTGCGGCCTTCGTGCTGGTCGATGCAATTGTGCGGTTGTTGCCCGGAGTTCTTGGTCACGAGCAATCAGCGCATGACGATTCCTTCAG
>DASQBB010000035.1:0-29683 GCA_035635435.1 Chthoniobacterales bacterium
TGCGCGGCAAAGAGAAGACGATTTTCACGCCGCATGTCGATACCGGCGACTTCGTCGTCGTCATCAATGCCGAGAAGGTCCGTTTGTCGGGGAAAAAAGAAGAGCAAAAAAGTTTCATGAGCTTTTCTGGCTTCGTCGGCGGGCACAAATCTGAAAATGCGCGCGCGCGTCGTGCGCGTCATCCTGAATTACTGATCGAGCGCGCAGTCCGCGGAATGATTCCGCACAATCGGCTCGGCCGCTCCGTTTATCGAAAGCTCAAGGTCTATCGCGGAGAATCGCATCCGCACAGCGCGCAGCAGCCACAATCGGTCAAGCTCGCCTAACTAATTTTTATGGCTCAAGCACAGGAATTCATCGCCACCGGTCGCCGAAAAACTTCCGTGGCGCGCATCCGTATGACTCCGGGCAGCGGCAAGATCGACATCAACGGCCGCAACTTCGAAGATTACTTTCCGAGCGTTCCGCTGCAGAACGTGGTCCTTCAACCATTGCAGACGGCGAAGATGGTGAACACCTACGATCTCTTTATTAATGCCACCGGCGGCGGCGTTGCCGGCCAGGCTGGGGCAGCCCGTTTGGCGATTTCGCGCGCACTTATCCAGGCCGACCCTAGCCTTCGCGGCGGATTGAAAAGCGAGGGTTTGCTCCGACGCGATCCGCGGATGAAGGAGCGAAAAAAATCCGGCCAGCCCGGCGCGCGCAAACGCTTCCAGTTCTCGAAGCGCTAATCTTTCTTCTGTAGCGGCGTAGCGGCGGCCGTGCTTGCCAAGTCGTAGCCTCGTTGGCGAAGACTGGTCGGCCGCAATTTCAAATGCGTGCAGGCGAGACGCCTGCCTCCACAGCTAATTCGGCTTTTTTGGAGTCGGCGCACCAGCCGGAGGTGGCGGTGCAGCGGCCGCAGCTGTCGGAGCCGCTAACAACGGCGGGGGTTTCGCAACGGCTGGCGCAGGTTTGGGCTGCTCGGGTGGTTTCAAGGACTGCAACTGCCGCACCGCTTCGCCCGCCCAAACTGTTTCCATCCGGTCGTCGCGCGAGCCTTCAACTTGCTGTCCCGGCATCCGATATTTTGTCAGAATTTCTTCACAAACCCGACGCGCGTCATCGATCCGATTCTTTGCTTTCAGCAGCGGCACTTCCGAAATGAGGGCCAGTGGTCCATTGTAAGTGCTTGCATATTTCGCGGCGACCTGTTGGTAAATCGCAAGGGCTTCGTCGTTTTTGCCCGTCGATTCGAGGTTCGCAGCCATGGCCAATCGCGCCGTCGCCACAAAATCGTGCTCCGGATTTTTGTCGATGAAGGCTTGTAGTGTCGCATTCGCTTCGGCCAATTTCTTTTCTTTGCGCTGCGTCTCCGCCAAAAGCAGGTAAGCGCTCGCGCCGGCCGGCGTGCTCGGATAACGCTCGATCACTTCCTGGTAATCGTGCGCAGTTTTCGCATTGCCTAACAGCTCCGCCGCCGTGGAGTTGCGCTGGCTCATGTAAAATCGGTAGCCGGCAAATCCGACGAGCGCCAGAATTACAACGACGAGCGCAGCCGCGATTTCCTTTTGGAATCGCAGCCAGAAGACGCGCGCTTCAACTGTGGCGTCGGTGGAAGATGGCGGAGTTGTGGGCATGATGAGTTGTCGATCTTACGCGGACCGATTCGGCTCGCGCGAGCGTGCTCTTATGCCACGCGAAACTTTCCCGCGCAAGCGCGGCAAAGATCGATATCTGCACTCTGCATTGAACGTTGGGCGCCTGCCGCGCCGAAGCTTGCGAAGGTGGGTCGGGCGTTCGACGTTTTCTTCGTGACTCCGCACGACAAGCTTTTTATTCCCGGTCCAGTCGAGGTTTCTGCCAGGACGATGGCCGCGTTTTCTCGGCCGATGATTGGTCACCGTGGCGAAGATTTTAAGAATCTTTACCGCGATATTCATCCGAAGCTGCAAACGCTCTTCGGAGCCAAACAGCCGGTGTTTCTTTCGACCTCGTCAGCCTGGGGCGTGATGGAAGCTTCGATCCGGAATCTGGTCGATCGCGGTGTGATTTGCTGCATGTGCGGCGCGTTCTCGGACAAATGGCTCGACGTCGCGCGGCGCTGCGGCAAGAACGCCGAACCACTTCAAGTCGATTGGGGAAAACACATCGACCATAAAGATGTCGATCGTGCGCTCGCGTCCGGAAAATTCGACACCGTCACTTTGATCCACAATGAGACCTCAACCGGCGTGATGAATTCGTTGCCGGAAATTTGCTGCACGCTGGCGAAATATCCCGACGTCGTTCTTATCGTCGACACCGTCTCGTCGTTTTCCGCGATGAAGATCGATATGGACGCGCTCGGCATCGACGTCATGTTGACCGGTGTACAAAAAGCGCTCGCGCTTCCGCCCGGCTTTTCGCTTTTCTCCGTTTCCGAAAAAGCATTCGCGCGCGCTGAGAAACAAAAAGATCGCGGCTATTACTTTGATTTCCCCGAATTCAAAAAGCAGCAGGCCGAATGGATGACGCCAAGCACGCCGAGCATCGGCCACATCTTCGCGTTGCAATCGAAGCTCACCGAGATTTTCGATGAAGGCTTGACCAATCGTTACGAACGTCACGCCCGCACGAACGGGCTCGTCCAGGATTGGGTAAGAAAAGCTGGCTTCGACTTTTTCGCCGAAGAAGGGTTTCGCTCAAAAACGCTCACCTGCGTAAAAAACAATCGCGGTATCGAGGTTGTCGATCTTGCGCGACGCTTACGCGACAAACATCACCTCGTCATCGACCCCGGCTACGGCAAACTCCGCGGGAAAACCTTTCGCCTCTCCAACATGGGCGACGAAACCGAAGAAACTGTTTCGCATTTGCTCGCCTGCCTCGACGACGTTCTACCGGCGTGATTGACGCGCAGAAAGATGAGTTCGTAAACTGACGTTGCCTATGAAGTTCTTGTCGCGCGTATTACTTTGGTTGGCGACGATTTGGTCGGCAGTTTGATTTGGCGGGCAGGTCTTCAACGCGCTGATGGTGGTGCCGCATTTCAGTCGGAACGCGCCCGACTCGCTGACGGCCTGGGGCGAAATGCGGTTCGATAATCTGGCCGATTTCTTTGTCATCTTTGCGCCGCTTTGGACATTTATCCTCCTTCTCATCGCCGCCAGGCTAGGAAAAGATCATCCCGCGCGGCGCTGGATCATTTTCGCGGCGGTCTGCGCGCTGGTGTCGCTGATGGGTCTGCTCGGCTGGATGATTCCAACAATCAGTCGCCTCGTTCAGCCGGATCATGGCGGGCTCGATTCGGCAACGGTTGTTATCCAACTCCATCAATGGACAATGGCGAACTGGATCAGGATCGGAGTCGATTTCCTGACGTTCCTCGGAACGACGCGCGCGCTCACCGCTTCGCGGCGGGTAATCCAAGGGCCGCTTGGGATGTCGGAGACGCGGCTGCCGCCGGGAGACAAAGAACTATAAAAGCGAAGGGCGCCTTCGTTTCCGAAAGCGCCCTTCATATTTAGATGGCGATAAGCCGAATTCTGTCGGCTGACTTTTCATCAGCCGCGATGATCATTTATCTCAACTCACTTTCGTGAGCCGCCCGCTGCGCTTGCGCGCAGCATGATGCGACGATACCCGAGGATCAAACGGACCGGCTGTCCTCCCTCTGTTTTGTCTTGCACCGCATGGGGTTTTTCGTGCCTCGCAAATTACTCCGCGAGCGGTGAGCTCTTACCTCGCCTTTTCACCCTTGCCTGCGCTTCTTTCAAAGAACCGGCGGTGTCTTTTCTGTGACACTTTCCGTCAACGTTCGCTTTCGAGAACGCCGCCCACGTTTTCTACGTGGCATGCTGCCGTATGGTGTTCGGACTTTCCTCCAGCGAATCTTGCGATTCACCAGCGATCATCTGCCATCGGCGGAGAATCTATCACAATAAGGAAAGCAGGAAAGTAGGAAGGCTGAGCCGGACCAGCAAAAAAATGGGTGCAGCGTCACGCTGCTTTCTTATAGTGAATTTCCCCCTCTAAACTCAAACCGGAGGATTGTTTATGCCACTCGCAGTTGGAACTAAAGCACCAGATTTTACCCTCTCGACCAAAACCGCCGACGGCCCGAAACAAATCAAGCTGAGCGACAATTTCGGAAAGAAAAACACGCTCCTGCTTTTCTTCCCGATGGCGTTCACCGGCACGTGCACCGAAGAAATGTGCAGTGTCGGCAACGGACTGCGCGAGTACACCGGATTGAATTGCGAAGTTTACGGAATCAGTGGCGACAATCCGTTCGCGCAGGAAGCATGGGCGCAAAAGGAAAAGATCGGCGTGACCCTGCTGAGCGATTACGAGCACAAAGTCGCGAAGGATTACGGCGTTGTTTACGATTCCTTCCTGCCCCAAATCAATCTGGGAATGGGCGGCGTGCCGAAGCGTTCCGCGTTCATCGTCGACAAGAACGGCATGATCCAATACGCCGAGAGCAACGACGACGCGAAACAGCTGCCAAACTTCGACAAGATCAAAGCAAAGCTAACCGAACTAAAGTGAGCGACGAATTCAAGACGCTGACAAAATTTGAGGCGGGGAAAGGCCGCGAAGGATTTCTTTATTCACTGCCCGCGCTCGAAGAACAAGGCATCGGTAACATTTCGCGATTGCCGGTGAGCATTCGGATCGTGCTCGAGTCGGTTGTGCGAAATTGCGACGGAAAGAAAGTCCAGCGCAAGGACATCGAGACGCTGGCGAACTGGAACGCGAAGAAACCGGCCAACGAAGAGATCCCGTTCGTGGTCGCGCGCATTGTTTTGCAGGATTTCACCGGCGTGCCGCTGGTTGTCGATCTTGCCGCGATGCGGAGCGCAGTGAAACGGCTCGGCGGCGATCCGAAAATCATTGAGCCGCTCGTTCCGGTCGACCTTGTGGTCGATCACTCCGTCCAAGTCGATTTCTTCGGCTCAGCGAAAGCGCTGCAACTGAATTTAGAAATGGAATTCAAGCGCAACCGCGAACGTTACCAATTTCTGAAGTGGGGACAGCAAGCGTTCAAAACGTTTCAATTGATTCCGCCGGGAATCGGGATCGTTCACCAGGTCAATCTCGAATACCTCGCGAAAGGTGTCCTCTCGCAGCAATTAGAAATTAGAAATCAGAAATCAGAAATTTTTTACCCCGACACGCTGGTCGGGACCGATTCGCACACCACCATGATCAACGGGCTCGGCGTCGTCGGCTGGGGCGTTGGCGGAATTGAAGCCGAAGCGGGAATGCTCGGACAACCGGTTTATTTTTTAACGCCCGAAGTCGTCGGCGTGCACATGATCGGGAAATTAGGCGAAGGCGTGACTGCGACCGATCTTGTTTTGCACATCACGCAGATGCTGCGCGCACAGGGTGTGGTCGGGAAGTTTGTCGAATTTTACGGCGAAGGCGCGGCGTCATTGCCGGTGCCGGATCGCGCCACGATTGGAAACATGTCGCCCGAGTACGGCGCGACCATGGGATTTTTCCCGATCGATCAAGAATCTGTCGCATATCTGCGCGCGACCGGCCGCACGGACGATCAATGCGCAGCGTTCGAAAATTATTTCCGCGCCCAAAACATGTTCGGCATGCCGCGCAAGGGGGAGATCGATTACAGCATTGATCTCGAATTGAACCTCGACGAGGTGCAGCCGGCTGTAGCGGGACCAAAACGTCCGCAGGACCGGATCAATCTGCCGGCGCTTGGAGAAACATTTCGGTCGCTATTGAAGAAACCGGTCAAGGACGGCGGCTACGGAATGAAAGATGTCGATCTTGCCGCCAAGCATCTTGTGCAGTTGAACGGATCGCCGCCGAGCGACGGCGACATGCCTTCATCCGACAAGAGCGGACCGAGCATCGAGCCGGGCGAAGAGCGGAACAAGGCCGAGATGGTAAACAACCGGCCGACGCCGGACACAGCGAAGGAATTAAAAGATTCGGCCGCTGATCCATTTCGTCACGGCGAAAGCCGGATCGGTCACGGCAGCGTTTTGATTGCCGCGATCACCAGTTGCACGAACACGAGCAACCCAAGCGTAATGCTCGCCGCCGGTTTGCTGGCCAAGAAAGCGGTCGAGCGCGGACTGCGCATCGATCCGGCGGTGAAAACTTCGCTCGCGCCGGGCTCGCGCGTGGTCACCGATTATCTCGACAAGACCGGGCTGCAAAAATATCTCGATCAACTCGGGTTCAATCTCGTCGGTTACGGATGCACAACGTGCATCGGCAACTCGGGACCGCTTCATCCAAAGATTGAGAAGGCGATTAACGAATACGATCTCGTCGCGGCGTCCGTGCTTTCAGGGAACAGAAATTTCGAAGCGCGGGTTCATCAAAGCATCAAAGCGAATTTTCTCATGTCGCCGCCGCTGGTGGTCGCCTTCGCACTGGCTGGACGAGTGGATGTCGATCTTAGCAAGGAGCCGATCGCGAAAGATAAACACGGCAAGGAAACTTTCCTGCGCGATCTCTGGCCGAGTCTGAAAGAAGTGCGCGACGCGATGCAATCGGCGCTCAAGCCGGAAATTTTCCGTAAACTCTATCGCGATTTCGCCGATCAAAACCCGAAGTGGAACGAAATTCCCTCCAGCACCGGCGAAGTCTATCAATGGGACGAAAAGAGCGATTACATTCACGAGCCGCCGTTCTTCAAAGGTTTCTCGATGGACGTCGGCAAGATCGAGAACATCACCGGCGCGCGCTCGCTCGGCATTTTCGGCGATTCGGTCACGACCGATCACATTTCGCCGGCGGGCGCAATCAAGGCAACGTCACCGGCCGGCGAATATTTGAAATCGCGCGGGATCAAGCCGGAAGATTTCAACAGTTACGGTTCGCGACGCGGCAACGATCTGGTGATGACGCGCGGAACGTTCGCGAATGTGCGGATCAAAAACCTGATGGTGCCGGGAACAGAGGGCGGCGTGACGAAACATTTTCCGGACGGCGAGACGATGTCGATCTTTGATGCCGCGATGAAATATCAAAAAGAGAATGTGCCGCTCGTTATTTTAGCCGGAACGGAGTACGGCACAGGTTCGTCTCGCGATTGGGCTGCAAAGGGGACAAAACTTCTTGGAGTGAAAGCAGTGGTTGCGACGAGTTTCGAGCGTATTCATCGCTCCAATCTTGTGGGCATGGGCGTATTGCCGCTGCAATTTCTCGACGGCGTAGCAGCGCAATCACTTGGGCTGGATGGTTCACAAACATTTTCGATCGGCGGTTTGTCGGAAGCTATTCAACCGGGCCAGCGACTAACGTTGGAGATCCAAAGCAAGGAAGGCGAGAAGCGTTATGTGCCGGCGAAGTTGCGGATCGATACACAAATCGAGATCGATTACTACCGGCACGGCGGAATTTTACCTTTCGTGTTACGGCAGCTGCTCGCGAAGTAAAACTTCAATCGGCGAACCATCGGCAACAAAAGCGGACCGCGGCCGCGCCGACAACGTCTCAACAAATTGTTGTCCGTAAAGAGCCGCGACGTCGGCGCGAAACTCGAAGTTATCGGCGCTCCAAATCTTCCAGCGCGAATGTTCGACTCGATATTCGCTGCAACCGGCACGGACGCGCGTGTAACCCCAATAATGTTTGGTAATGAATTCGGCGTGCGAGCCGGCGGGAATAGATTGCGGTTCGCCGGTCGCGCTCATTTTTAGGGATTCCCATTTTCGTCCGCGTCGCCAGGAATATTCCACGCTCAAACTCGAATCGTGATGTTTGATGTCGTGTTTCATCGGCAGCGCGACATAGTTTTCTCCGTAGAATGCGCGCGCGACCAAAGCGATCGCGCGTCGCGGAACCAATTCGCGAACGAAGACAACGCCGCGTCGCCAGGTGTCGGCAGACTTTTTGCGCACATAAAAGCGCAAGTTCACTTCTTCGAAGTCGCGATGCAGCGGGATGGGCAGACCGAGCAAGCGGGTATCGAGAAAGAGAAAGCCGACCACGCTTAGGAACGTTTCGCCATTTTCGAAATCGATTTCAGTTCCCGACGGGACGAGCGGCGCAAGGATCTTTGGATCGACCACGAAGTTGAGCATGGCGAGATATCGCCAGTTGGCGGTGAGAAAAGGCCTCACGCAATTGCGAACGCAGAGCGGTTTCGCATGTCGCGAACTTAATGAGGCGGGCGATTGAGGTCAATCGCCCCTACCAATCAGTGCAACAACTTCTCGAGGGCGGCATCTGGTTGCGCGCCAAGCGAAGTCGCCCTGGCGTAATGACGCTTCGCCTGCTCTCTCGAGGGTGGCGACGAAGTGGCGTAAATGACCGCGAGATTAAAATGCGCGTCGGCGTAGTTCGGATTTTCGGAAATCGCTTCGAGCAATTCCTTTTCGGCGGCTTCCTGCCAGCCTTTCTGACTCGCGGTGATACCGAGATAGTTGTGCGCAGTCGCGCTCTTCGGATTGAGGCCGAGGGATTTTGTTAATTCGGTCAGCGCCTCGTCGAATTTCGCCTGACGATAAAACACGATCCCAAGCGTCGTGTGCGTGAACTCGTCCTTGGGCGAGAGCGCGACCGCCTTTTTCAAGGTCAGCTCGGCGGCTTTAAGTTTGCCGGTGCGGAAATAAACGACCCCAAGATTGGAGAGCGAATAAAGATTGTTCGGCGTCTTGGTCAGGATTTCCTGATAAATTTTTTCAGCAGTCCGATATTTGCCTTTGTCGAAACTCTCTTTCGCCTGCCAGGCAAGATCGACAACGTCAGGCGGAACACTCGGTTTGAACATCGCCGGCACCGTGTACCCAGATGAAGCCGGTTGCGGGGGGGTGTCGGTCGACATCGCATTCTCGGCAGCGGCTGGTGCAGACGGGGGGGCTGACGGCCCCGAGGCATTGCTGGTATTTTTAGCAAAAGTGAAACTGGCTTTGACCGCGCCGAATTTATCGTCGGAAATCGAAACGACCGGTTGTCGGAGGAGCGCCAATTCGTCGGTGGTAAGTCTGGTCACCGGTTGGGCGAGCAACTGAATCTGCTGGGTCAACGTTTCCGACTTGATTTGCAGCTTATCGAACTCGGCGAGCATGAGCTTTTTCGCCTGATCGCGCCGCGCCTCTTCCTGCCGCTCGCGCACGATGATGTTGCGCAACATTTCATTCTCTTTGGTCAGCTTGGCGGTTTCTTCCGGCGTAGCGCCCACCAGTTTGACCTGCTCGAGTTGCTTGCTCGCGTCATCCAACTGAGAGCGCAACTGCGCCACGGTCGCTTCGTAAGTCTGGTTTTGTTTCTGGCTGGCTGCGAGCTGCGCTTGTAGATCGCCGATCTGTTTTTTCACATCGGCGAGTTCCTTTTCCTTCTTCGGTTTGTCCGCGCTGATTTCGCGCACGGTTTTCTCAGCGTCGGCCAGTTTCTGTTTTAGATCTGAGTTTTCAGCGACCAGCACTTCGACGCGCTGCTCGGTGTCCTTCATTCCCTTTAGTTGGGTGAGCGCGTCATCGCGTTCCTTGTTCGCGCTGACGACTTTTTGATCCGCTTCGGCGGTGCGCGCATTTGCTTCGTCACGTTCTTTGCCGGCGGACGCGCGCTGTTGATCGGCAGCCGCGACTTTCGTATTGGCGTCGTCCCGCTCTTTTTCCGCGGCGCTGCGACCTTGCTGCGCAACAACGAGCGTTTTCTTCAACTGCGTGATCTCAGACTTCAGCGCTTCCTGCGCTTTGCTGTCGTTCGAACCTGCGGCGGCAGTTTTCTTCAAGAACGCTTGCGCCGAGTTCAATTGATCGCGCACTTGCTTCTCGGCCGTTTTTGCTTTTTCGAGATCGCCCTGAGCTTTGTCGAGTTTCGATTTGGTTTCATCGAGACGGCTGTTCAACGATTGTTTTTCATTTTCAGCCGCGCTCATCTGGCCGCGCGATTTTTGAAGCTCGGCTTCGAGTTGATCGACCCGGTCGCGCAGTTTTCGAGTGGCCTGCTCAATCGCGACTTCGTTCGGTGTACTGGCGGGAGTCGGTTTAGCGGCAGGCGGTAGTGGCGGCGGAGCCGCGGCTTGCTTGACAATTTTTGGCGGCACGGATTCTTGCGGAGCCGCAGCGACATTTTCCGCCGGCTGTTCCGGTCCGCGCACACTCTCCTGCGTCGAAGCTTTGTCCTGCACGCGCAGAATGCTTTCGCTCACTTTGCGGCCGCGATATTCGACGATCGTCGGTTGCCAGTCGGGATGCGCCTTGCGCAACTGATCGAGGAGTGTCCCGGCAAACCGATACTTCGCGAGGGCGGCTTTGAACTGGTTTTCGTGCTCGAGTTTCTCGCCCTGTTGCGACGTCATGTACGCTTTGAGAAACGTCTCGCTTGGATCATCTGATTGAGCCGGCAAGAGCGGCCCAGCCAGACAGAAAAGGAACGCGGCGAGTAGGATCGAGCCGATTTTTATCATGGAGCGCCGGGCGCGGATGATAACAAACGGAACGTGGGATGCAACGAAACGATGGGGCATCAGGTTAGGTGAAGCGGAGACTGTGCCACGCACGCGGCGTTCTTTGCGCGTTTGCAATCGCGCGTCTAAAAACTAGAATCTGAATCCCGACGGTGGTCGTAGCTCAATGGTAGAGCCCCAGATTGTGGTTCTGGTTGTTGCGGGTTCGAGTCCCGTCGACCACCCAGTTTTTTAAATCCCAAAATCCAAATCCCAAGCTCCAACTTCTCGGTTTTTGGGATTTGGGATTTGGGATTTGGGATTTTCAATTTCGTGTCTGTAGCTCAACTGGATAGAGCATCTGACTTCGGATCAGAAGGTTGGGGGTTCGAATCCCTCCAGGCACGCCACTTTGAACGTTTTGTCGCCGTATTGTCGCCCTTAAAATCTCTAAGCGAGCGGACGCTCCGCAGGGCACCGCGCCTGGACGGTAAGCGCCAGAAATCGTCTAAGGGTTGAAGAGTCCCAAACCTAGTGTAAATTATGGTCTGTTTCCAGGTGTCACTAACACCAGGTCGCCAGGCAAAAGCGTTTAGAGGGTAGAGAATCCTTCGAGTTTTTCTTGGCTAGGTTCCACAACGACAATTCGAAGCCACTGTTTGGTGGCTGCTGGAAAAGCACCTGTCGCCGACAAATCTCCGGCGCGGAAAGAATTGAAACTGCGCATGAAAATGCGTGGCAACGAAATCTTTTCCCAACGGAGAAACAAAATGACAGTAGCGACAGAAGTTGGCGGAACTTTAAAACCCGCACCACGCGATGGATTTCGCAACGTAGGCAGTCGAACGCAACACTTGCTGTCTCGACATGAACTCGCTCTCTCTTTCGGCGTTTCGCTGAAAACGATTGAGCGTTGGACTTCTCGGCGAATGATTCCATTTCTTCGTCTGTCACCTCGCCTAATCAAATATGATCTGGCACGGGTCAGAGCGGCGCTCGAAAAATACGAAGTCAAAGAAGCAGGAGTCCGTCGATGAGTATCACATCAATCGCAACGGCCCTTAAATTGTTTAGAAAACGTGTGAAGCCCTGCCCGGAACCTGGTGATGGCGTTCACCCGTGGATTTATCATCCAGCGTGTATTGCCGTCGATTTGGGTCTGCCTGACGAAATAGTGATTCCCGAAATCGAGTCGATGATGACCCGCGACCCCATCGGCAACGAGATCGAAGAAGCTCTGGCATCGGCTTGGGGTGAACGGCGTCGTTCATCACCCGCCTGGCCCAAAGTCAACGAAGAACAAGTGGAAGCAATCACATTAAATGGGCCGCGGCTCATTGAATTGTGGAAAAGCTCGCCGCAAAAAATGGCGATCACCAACGCCAATCGTGCCGAACTCATTATTGACTCGCTCTTTTCGGCCGATTCCCTTTTGTGCGTCGGTTTCAGTCAGAAGACATTCTGTACAGTGAGCCGCAAACAACTCGCGGGTTCGTTAGAGAACTTCGCGTTGATTGTCCCTAGCCCAATGACGGCTGAACAGGGCTGGACAAAAGACGGCCGATTATCGCAACACACTCTTACCAATACTGCCGAGCGTCGATTTCTAGTCATTGAGTTCGACAAAGGAACATTGGACCAACAAGCCGCGTTATTGTTCCATCTGTCAAAGTTCGCGCCATCACTCGCACTTGCCGTGTTCAGTGGCAGCAAATCGCTGCATGGCTGGTTTTACTGCGGAAATCAAGCCGAAGACGCTCAACTTCGGCTCATGCGGTACTCGGTGTCGTTAGGCGCCGACCGTGCGACGTGGACGCGATCGCAATTCGTGCGGATGCCGGACGGAACACGGGAACGCTTCAGCGGCTCGACTGTCGCGCTCGAAGCCTGCGGATTTTCTGGTGTTCCCGCCCGCAAGCAGGTCGCGCTCTATTTTAACCCGGATGTTGTGAAATGAGTACCGAGTCAATTTCATCCTGGAACGTACCAACACCGAAACCCGCCCCTTTAGCATCGTATCCACTCAACGACAGTGAGAGAGCCGAACGATTCGCGAAACTTTTCGCCGCCGACTTCCGTTACGTGCACGCATGGAAACGCTGGTTGCTGTGGGATGGCAATCGTTGGACTGCTGACGCTGACGGCGCCGTGTTTCGGAAAGCGCAAGAATTGTCCCCGCTGCTGGCGTCTGAAGCTCTCAAGATTGATGATGCCGACAAACGCAAGAAAGCGGTATGGGAAGCGGTAAAGGCCGGCGATAAAGCAAAAATCGAAGCGATGGTCAGTCTGGCGCAGAATCATTTGGCCGCCAGTCCCACCTTATTCGATTCGAATCCGATGTTACTCGGAGTCTCAAATGGCGTCGTCGATTTGCAAACGGGCAAACACAGAATTGCAAGCAGAGAAGACTACATAACGAAGCAGACCAATGCCGATTACGACTTCGCGGCGACCTGCGAAGTTTGGAAGCAGTTTCTTCTTCGCGTGTTCGACGGCGATCTCGAACTCATCTCGTTTGTTCAACGAGCCATCGGCTACAGCCTCACGGGCCTTACAGTGGAACAGTGTTTGTTCTTTTTGTTTGGAACTGGGTCGAACGGAAAGTCCACATTCACGAAATTCCTTGAAGCTCTACTTAGCGCCTACGCTTTGAAGAGCGTCTCGTCACTCTACACGGTATCCGCGAACGGCAGGCAACCTTTAGAAGAAATTGCTCGGCTTGTAGGCAAACGGTTCGTCACCGGGTCGGAAACCGAAGAAGGAGACGATTTGGCTGAAAGCCGCGTCAAAGACATGACCGGTGGCGACACTCTGACTGGCCGCGAACTTTACTGTCAGGCGTTTAACTTCGAGCCGTCGCACAAGTTGTGGATTTACGGCAACCACCGGCCGAACGTGCGTGGAAACGACCACGGAATCTGGCGTCGGATAAAGCTCATACCGTTTCGCGTGCAAATTTCCGACGCGGAGAAAGACCCTGATCTTTCAAAGAAACTGTGGGCAGAACGCTCGGGTATCCTCAACTGGGCGATCGAAGGCTGTATCGAATGGCAAAAGCATGGGCTTGGTGAAGCTCGGGCGGTTACGGACGCCACGACAGATTATCGCGAAGACGAGGACGAACTGGGTGAGTTCATCGACGAAATGTGTTGGGAACAAGGCGAGATCGAACGCAGTACATTATATAAAGCATACAAGGATTGGGCCGAAGAGCGCGGCAATCGTTATCTGCCAAAGCAGACAACGTTTTCAAAGCGAATTGGCGAACGGGCAGGCATCAAGGGACGCAAAAGCGGAAAGAAACGCTACTGGACTGGCATTTCGGTGCGAACGGTTGAAGAGCGCGAAAGCCGTGGGGCCACTCGTGTCAGCTTCGTGGACGGCTCCACTGCGTTCGTCCCGCACCGATCGCACAACACTCGCGCCGGGCACTTAGGGCAAGAAAATGGCTCTTTTCCCCAAACTTCTCTTATGACTAAATCCTAGAGAAGTTTGGGGAAATCAAAGGATTTCGTGTCCCATCTGCCCACACACCTGCGGTCGGGGGCCAGCCGCGGCGGAGCAGGCAGGGCTGGCCTAAACGGTTGTTCCCTTAAAAGCACAGCGCACCACAATATCTTTTGAGTCGCCTTATTTGTAAGTGCCACTGATCGAATGGTATTTAATTCGCGACCCGCGCGACGGTAGTATCACGGAGCAGCGCGACTTTTTTGCAATCGCACTCCTAATTCGCGATCTGTTTATTTCGTCGCACTGCTGCCTATTGCCGCTTTGACGGCGTAACGGTCTTGGTTTGCCCGCTCTCTTCGTAGCTCCATGCGTATACGATGCTCGCTTTTGAATGCCTGTTCAGCGCAAAGACTTCGACCGTTTCTTGCCAAATCGGTTTACCTTCGAATCGTTCCCCTACCGGCACTGATTTGAGCCAGTACGAATCACAGCCGTGGTTCGCGCGTATAGCTTCTTTTAGCACTCGATGCGGGTCAGACATTTACCAAAATCGGATACCGGCCACATGTTGTTTTCAAACGCTGATTTCCGGGAACTCTGCCAGCGCAAATTAACAAATGGCTCAAGGATGAATCGCACTAGCAGGCTCGTGAGAGAATTTGGCGTAGTCGACCTGTCTTTCCAACCGATCTAGGTCCGGGTTCGAGTGGTTATTTTCCAAGCCGAACGTACTGATACTCGATGCCGGCGCATGAAAAAACTGCGCGTGTTCAACTTCGCCCTTTAGTTTTCCGTAGCTCTCCTCGTCCTCCTCTTCCGCTTCAGCGTCCTCTTCCTTCTGCCGCTTCGCCTGGACTGCGGCCTGTCGTTCGAGCGCGTCGGCCTGTTGTCGCAACTGTTCTATATGGTTCGCCCACTCTTTTAAGCTGGCGTCTTCTCTTTCAAGGTTTTGCACGTAGGCGAGTATCTTGTTTGCGACTTCTAAGCTTTGGTTCGCTTCGTCAGTGTTTCCTTTTGCATGGAGACTACGAGCCTCCTTGTAATACCGAAGCGCCTCGATACATGCCGGGTATTTCCTCACACGCTCTCGCGCGTATTGCATTGCTTCTTCTATCTGAGATTCGGCATCCTTCTCCTGAGCTTCGTAATGCTTGATGCGCCAGTTGTGCTCCCGTTCTGCATCCCGAGCGATCTCTTTTTCAGCAAATCCCATCCGCCGCATTAAATCTACTTCATACGCTTTCGCTTCGGTTTCTGCGGTGTTGCTCTGCTTTGATTGCGCGCCCTGCGGCGATGCCGTGATTTGCTCCACACTCGATCGACGTTCAACCGATATATTTTGAGTTTCTCGGTCATGGTTTCTTTGCAACGCGTGTGTCTTCTCATTGAGGTCTAAACGAAGTGTCGAATCAGCGTCATTTCCAGCGTAGGCGAATTGGGCGAAAACTAGCGCGAGTAAAACGGCTATTGCTTTCGTCTTTCTCCTCGATCTCCGGCACCTACTCACGACCGCGAAATGTGGCTTCATGTTCTCTAAATGATTTTTGGAGCAATCGCCGAGCCAACACTACCGATGACAGGGTGTAATCAGTCCACGCGATTGCCGATTCTCTTGGGATGCGTCCGCGTATCCTGCCGCATCTGCTCCGCCGATTGAAAAGGCTGCGTCGAAAAGCGGGATTAACTCAAGAGCAGTTCGCCGAGCGCGCCGGGATTTCGTACAAGTACTATCAACAGATCGAATCGGGCCGAAAAGCCGATCTTCGACTCAGCACGGTAGAGAGATTGGCGACGGCACATCGAATGAAGCTCTCGAAGCTGTTGAGCGATTAAACATCGGTTGCTCCGTCGCAAAACCTCTGACAGCGAAAAAGCAGCACCGCGCCATCCGTCTGAACGGTGGCTTGCGCTGGCTCAATTCAAAAATCGTTCGAACACCCGCTCGACAAACCTCGTCAGATATTCGTCCCAGTGCCGAATCGAAGTCACGTCATTCATCCGGTAAACTGTTTCGCAGCCGGAGCGTTTCTGGCGAATCCAAGCGACGAGATGTGAGAGCGGCCAAAAGATCACACTCATCAGCAGCAAGATGGCGAAGGCTGGAGTCAACCAAACGGCGTGCCAATTTGACATCGGCGGCGTAGGTTTCCAATTGGCCTCTGCTTCTGCTTCGGCCTTTTCAATAACATCTGCGCCGAATCGCCGCTCGATTTCCGCTCGCATTATCTCATTGTAGCCTTCGGCGTGCTCGCGCTCTCCGACGAACACGAGATCACTGCCGACAATTTTTGTTTCAATGCCGAACCGCTCTTTGAGCATGCTCGCGCCACTGCCGCGGCTCCACGGCCCCACAAAGATTTCAATCGCGAGTCGACCTTCTGCAATGTCTCGCTCAGCGTCCTCGACGCCATTTAGGTACGCTTCGACTGAGTAACTCATTTGGTCAGCGCGAATTTGGTTGTCCATTTACCGCCTGCCACTGTGTTCAAAAAATCGTTCTTCGGATTTTCACGGCTTTTGATTCGCGTAAATTTTTTGCGAACGGCCCGAAGCCGTGTTCCCGAAATCAGTTGATTGTTTGAACACGCGCAACATTACATGACGAGTGCAGCTTTAACTCGCTGAACCGTTGAAATCCCTTTGGCAGTAATTTTCGCGGCGTTTCGGACTGATTGACCCGCTTTCAATCTTTGCACGATGTCCCTGTGCTTTTGCAGAAACTGCTCAGGACTCAACGTCGTTCCTTTTCGCCGCCCAAGAACGACACCTCTTTCGCGCGCGACAGCGAGACCCGATTTAATCCGTTCGCGCAGAGTCTCCGATTCATTGCGCGCCATCTCTGCGAGCAGTGCGAGCATGATGCCACCAGCCGGATTGCGTTTGCCATTCGGCAGTAGAGTTTCGATGCCTTGTGCGTGCCAATACAAAGAGACCCCGTAGTCTTCCAGTGTTTCAACGAACCGGTGTGCAACGCTATTTCTGCGAGCGACGCGCGAGACTTCGTGCACCAATACTTTCTTGATCTTGCCGCTGATCGCTAGTTCTTCAGCGCGCCGCAGGCCGTGCCGATCGCCATCTTGTGCGCTGCCTGAAATCTTCTCCTCGCATACTTCGACGACTTGGTAGCTCTTCGCCGCGGCGTGTTGCTGTAGTTCTGAAATCTGGCGCGCGGTTTCTTGTTTGACTGTGGAAACCCGAACTAGAATCACAACCGGGATGTTCGCGTTGTTCATCGTTCGCCAATCGAGCCCAAACCGCACGCGTGCTGAAAACGATCAGCGTTGAAACGCGGATTGAAACGCCGACAGGCGCTGCTGATCGAAAGGACAATGCTTTTAAACAGCGCCGCGTCTTCTTCACTCTTTACGTTTGGCTCGTTGCTCTTGAGGGCATATGCAATCGCTTGGAAGTGTTTTCGTGTCATGCCTCCTATACGGGTGAACACAAGTTATTTTGAACTCGTCAGGCACATTAGATTTGTTTGTGATGATCAAGGCCGAAGGGGTGACCGGTCCCCGCCGGCACCCCCTTTCTCAATCAGCGAATCGATCGTGGGCATGCCTTCCGAAAATCTGGTCCAAATCGAAAGTATCGACACCAGTCGTTAAGCTAAAGCGACGCTCCTAGGCAGAAGACTGGATTGCTGCCTCATTTCCACAGGGCGAAATGTTTATCTCAGGGGCTGATTCCGATGAGAGATTCGAGCGCGGTCTTGCACAATCCTTGAACATGGCGCTTCCGACGGACGCACTCACTCTCTCGCGACCTCGTCAGACGCGACGGACAAACACTCCTGCCGGCTACCGTTTACCTTCTATCTCTTTTCTCCGCCGGAAGACAAGCGGACAAAGACTCCGGTCGAAAACCAACTACTTCTTGAGCCAATCCGGCACTGGGCCTTCTGTGAACACGTGACCGGCGTGCCGGTACCAACCTCTCAGCATTTCCTTTTGTTGACTGGGACCGAGAGGAATTCGAATTTCTGCGCCAGAATCCGCTATGACCTTTGGAATTACATCTAGTTGCAGAATCTTATTCTTTTCGTCGCAGTAAAAGGACACTAGCAGCCCTTCCTCCCGCCTCCGCGCAATCTCTTTGAATAATGCTGCCCCACGCTGCAGCCCTTCCACCGCGGCCCACCCAAGATCGTGCTGAAGCTCTACATGGTTTTTGTATATCTCCATGAGCTTTTGATTACCCTTAATCGAATTAACGGCCGCCTGTCTCGCCTTCTCGTCCAAAGTAGGCTCTCGGAATGTCCTCTTTGCGGTGTCGAACAATCTTCCGTTGTGTCGGCTCTCAACTATCTCCTTATCAGTTGCGACATTTGGCGGCATTAGTGCCCGCACTAGCTCAAGGTAACTTTCATCGGAAAGAAAGGGGTCATTCACGCCACCTTCGAATGGCTGTTCAACCACAGATGTCGGCACCTCTCCTTCTTCGTTAACCGCTAGTTTTCCGTCCTTCTTTAACGCTTCAAGCCTATTTCGGAAATCTGCTCCAAGTTGTTCCACCGACAGCCCAAGGCGTTTTGCGGAATCGATCAGGCTCTTCTCATCATCACTCAAGCTTCCCTCAAGCTTCGCCAATCGTGTCTTATCTTTTGAGCTGGCCGATCCAAGACGCTGCTTAATACTTTCCATCTCGGCGATGCGGCCCCAGTCTACATCTATCTTGCCCCACTCTACTTTGACAGGAGAGATCCATTTTCCCTTTCTTGGGTCCGTCGCATCCGGAATGTAGCGGTTTCCCTTGTCGGCTTCCGCCTCGGCCTTCGCGCTTTCTCTCGCCCACTTAGGGTCGGACGGCGTAATGCTTACGGCTGTTTTCCACTCTTCAACTATCTGCTGCTTTGAAAGAAAGGGCCTTTCATAGGGTTTTTCTTTGAATACATCAACCATCTCGCCCGACTCAGGATTCCACCGTTGGCCAGCAGTAAACGCGGCCACCACCTCAGGTTCGGACAGTCCTGAATCAGAGACCATTTTCTTAAATTGGTCCAAGGTAAGGCCCGTGTCATTCCAACGTGACGGCATTTTCCCAGCACGCTGCAACATAAGTTTGGCAAAAGTCTCTAGTCCTTTTGAATTGTATTCCGCCTGTTCAGTGTTTTTCTCAACACCTCGCCGGATGGCCGACTTCTCCTGTTCTGTTAGCTCACGAATCTTCACTTCGTCGCGCATTTTCTCGGCATTGGGCACCTTTAAGTCCGTCTTCGGAACGACGGCCTTTGGAACCAAGGAAACATACATTCCTGGATCGTTAGAAGGAATAAGCAGCTGTTCCGGCGGAATGTGGAAGTTTGGAGTAGTTTGGTCAAAGTGCGCCATCACTTCGGGAGAAGTATTTTCGAAATAAAGACCATCGTTTTTTATCCTGAGCACATCTTTGGCGAACTGTGAAGCGATGCCATCTGCTCCAGTTTGACTCGATTTGGCCTCATACATCTCGGGAATGGCGTACTTTTGCTTGCCCATTTTCTTAAATGTGATGCCATCTGTGAGTTTTCGAGGAGCGCTGCTACCTTTACCTCGACCTTTATCCAACGTGGGACCCTTGATGTCCTCTCCACTAACATGAAAAATACTATTCGAAAACTCAGGCTGACTCTTCCTTAGATTTTCTACACGTTTTTCGATAATCGCCCGAAAGGCGAGCTCGTTAAGTTCTCCCATCACATGATTGAATTCAGGTGCGTCGAGCATTTTCGCGATTGTAGCCGGTAACTGCCCATCATTGGAATTAATGAGCCGATCAAATGCTGCTGCAATCGCAGGATCTAGTAGTAACTCGTGCCGCGCGTAACTGGCGTCTGTCTCCCACAGCCAATCATCAATGCCAGGTATTTTTGTTAACTTCTGTTTTCGTGTATCGCTGGCTGGCGCCGAACCTGAGCCTTTCATCAGACTAGTGTCCATGGCGAGTGAGAATTCGGGGTTGAAGAACGCTCCAATCGCGCTTACGCCGATCGTCCAAGTGGAGTTAGTAAGTGAAAGGTCGCCGCATCGGGTCAACCCACTCCGCTCTCCGGTTGCTGACACGAGATCGGCGGAGGAGGACCGCGGAACACCGAAGCCGATTTTCCAGCCATTGTATTTGCTGATCTGCAATTCGAGGTCGACAAGCCCAGTATCTCCCCATTGATTCTTTTGATCCTTCAGCTTTTGAACGATAGCGCGAAAAGCCTCGTATTCCTGCTCCGCTTGGTTGCGCGCTTTGCGATAAACTTCATGGGCGGACGGCGGAACGTCCTTTACCCACACCGCGTCAAACGCTCTCTTGAACAACTCGAGCGGAGCTTCCAATAGTGAGCCGTCGAACTTAGGGCCGAATTCTCGCATAGCGGTCCCTAAGGTTAGCTTTGCTCGCGATCCGTTAAACCGCGCCTTCAGATTTTCGTCTACTGGAATAGTAAGTTTTTGTGAAACAGTTGCGTCATCGGGGAGAGGTTCGACTTCAAAGCCGTTAAGCTCTTCCAGAGCCCGCCTGCTATCCATTACATCTTTGTCGTTAGCAAGAGCGAACGGCTCAATTATTAAATGACGCATTTCTCCCCCCGGCACCTGAAATTCCTTTACCTCGGTCGGAAACTTACCAAGATGAACGGGAACTGTAACAAAAGTCTGCGGTTCCCCTTTGGACTTAAACTTAGCATTCACCCGGAGGGAGATAGTAAATGGCTGATTGTCCTCACCTAGATTCAATAGATCTACGCTTGGATTGAAACCCAAGGCGCGCAGATAAATTTGACGCCAGAGATAAATCTTCGCCTCTTCAGGGTTTCGCTGATAGATCCCGTTCCACTTATCATATGGAATTCCGAGCAAATCGAGACATCTGGCATTAACCGCTAAAATCGACGCGGTATTAATGTCGGCAGGAGTAAATAAGGGTGAGTTGTGGATTACGCCACCCACATCGAGCGATATTCTGAAGAGTCCGTCACTGCGGTTATTCCAGTCTCCAAAAAGGTCATCCAGCCGGAATGCCACCCAGTCCACCCGAGGATCGTCATTCCTATCAATTATGGGGCGATCGACCTTCTTATCGTGTATCCAAGAGTTAGCATTATCCTTCGATTCTTCGAAGTAGACATCGATGTTTTGATTGGTTGTTCCTTCGCCCAACCAACTGGCCGGGAACTTCACGACAAAGTGGCCTTGCTGATCAACAACCCATGTAGGTGTAAACGGGGGTGCGGTCTCCGTTGCGGTCGGCTCGAAATTTCCTACGACTTGAAAGTTTGAGAGTTTAAAATGTGGTCCGAGGCGATGCCATAAAACCACGAAGGCCACTTCGTGGCCCCCGCCTACCCCAGACGACCATCCTTGAATCGGGGTGTAGCAGTAGTGATAACCGCCTATTCCCGGACCGTAGTTCAGTTCATTATAGTTTGTGAGTCGGGCACCGTAATTGATGGAAAGTTGCTCGAAACTAGCGCGAGATACGAAACGAAACTTTCCGTCCTCATCAAGTTTGGCTTCTGCCTCGAAAACCTTCTCGGGTCCTTTGTCAGGCTTTGCGCGGAGAATTAGTTTGTCTCCGGTTTGAGAGATTTCAGCTTTGCTAATGTGATATTTTTCGGCCTCGTCAGCGCCCGCGCGCTTAATACCGTCTTGAACACTTTTTGTCACACGCTCGTCTTCAGTCCACGCGCCGACAAGCGCGGCCGGGTCTTTTTGTGGTGCGGGCTGCGCTTGCGAACAACAGAGGGCGGTCAGGATGGAACCAAGGATCAGCGACAGGATCAACCAGGCAGGCTGCTTTTGGGAGATCATGGCAGTTGATGACTAGCAATACTGACATCCATACGGATTTAAAAGCCTTAAAAGTTTGTAACGAACAGGTGACCCTTAGCGGCGGATAGCCCCGCAGGATCGCGGCGCTCCCGCCGACAAGCGTGCGACGTTCACGATCACATTTCGCCGAATAATCGGTACGGTTGCAAATCTGTAGCAGTGCTCAGCGGCTTTACCAGCACAACCGACAGAACGTCTGACGCAAAAATCATTTGTTTTGTGATGACGGAAACCAGACGATTCCTTCCTTCGCGCACTCCCGATTATTTTACTGGGGATTTGTGATTAGTTGGAGTGGCGTGGCTGCACCAAATGTTCTGATTAACAGTGCAGGTTTTCCCGACGAGTCCGTCGCCTTGTTAAGAGACGTGCTAATTTCGAGGGAGCTTTTTGTGCGCGGGAGCTACAGTCCGTAACCCTAATAGCAAATCAGTAAGTCTTGGGGGTGACCAGCGAGATGCCGGGGCCCTTTCTCCGTCTGCGAATCGTGCGTGATCCTGGCTTCTGAAAATCTGGTCGAAATCGAAAATATCACCATCGGCAAACTCTGGTAGCGTGCTATCGAATGACATGTCGCCGGGACTGGTCTTTTAGAGAAGGAGGCCGTTACTAGTAAAAGCAAGCGGCTCGTAACGGCAGGATCTGCCAAGCGAATAACGCGATGCTACTACGTACGTTGTGCATTTCTGCAGTCAATCAAATGCTGCGCCGCACGATTCCGACGAGCACGGTCTTTCGATTCCGATTCTGTAAGTGTGCCTGTTCGGTGGTGCAATTTCTGCGAGATTTCTCGCTCGCCATTATCGTCGGCGGCGTGGTCGGAACTTATTCGTCGATCTTCATCGCCTGCCGATTGTGCTCTGGTGGACACGTGCCCCGTGGCGAAAGCGCGGCGTCGTGAGATCACCCAAAAGCCTACCGGCGCCAATCCGCTTCGTGCGTTAATGCTGCGTAATCAACAACTGGGCCGGTCTGAAAGAAATTGTTGTTTTTCACCTTCCGATAAGAGTGCGATCAAAGCTCGCCGAGTCAGAGCGTACTTTTTTACTAGTCCGGCAATTGCGATCGTACCAGCGAACACCACGGGAAAAGCCAGACCAAGTAGCGCCTGATAGGACCTGAGCAGCCAAGCTGCGGCCAGGGGAGTGACGATAAGACAAACGAGAACGATTATTGCACGCCCCGAGAACAATGGCCTACCTAATTCCTTCGCTAAACCCGCGATTTCAACTGTCCCCGGGACATCGCGTGATCCATCACTGCATCGGCCTTTCGTGGTTTCGCTCAATGCAATCTTGAGGCCAAGGCTGACGAACAGTAGTAGCCCGCCTAACCCAATAACCGGCGCGACGGTTCCCGGTGCTGCCCCGAAAGAATCAAGCGACATTCCCAAAACAATAGTAGCTGCACCAACGAACATTAATGCTTTGATTGCATTGTCCGGTATCAAATCAGGCACGGCCTTCTCGTCGCGCTTTCCAATACTCTTCATAAAACGACTCAACCCTCTTTTAGTGGTGTTAGCTCAGGAAAGACCGTTGGTGCGGGTGTTGGTGTCGGAGTGGGACCTGTGTCAGGCCCGAGTACACCTAAGTATATATCAAGGCCAAAACCAGTTAAAATAAGACCCGTGATAACAAGGGCACCATTCTTCATTTCATATCCAATCACAGTAAGTCCTAAGCCAAAGACTATAATCGGTCGCATCTGCGCCCGAACTTGGCTATTAGTAGGCGTAGGATTTGGCGTGGGTGAAGTTTGGAGCTGGTTCAAACTGTTGTAGTCAGTCGGCACGGGAGTTCCGGTAACGACGACGCGCTCGGCTTTGGCTTCAGCTCTGGCTTCAGGCGCCTCTCCACCGACTCCCGCACCGTCACTGCCGCCGCTGCTGCCGCCTGTCGGATCACCCTCGAGGTCTGGCAAATCGGGGGCATTAACCTCTACCACGGGGTAATCTATTTCTGAGCCCGGATCTGGCTTGAACGCTGATATAGGTCCATCAGTCGGTCCCGCTAGCCCAATCGGGTCTCTCCACCTCTGCGGATTGTTGTGAACATACCGATAAAGGTTGGTGTGATCGCCGAAGAATCGGACGGGGTCAGGTTGCAAAAACCGTCCAGAGTCAGGGGAGTACGCCCGAAAGCGTAGGTCGTAGATTCCGATTTCGCTGTACCATTGTTGGCCAGTGAAGAGATGCCGGATCCCATAATTTGAAGCTGAGATTTGATTATTTAATGAGTTGTAAAAGATCGGTGTCCCCTGCAGGTCATAACGGTACCATTCGAGCAAGCGACCCGTGCTATCAGCCAAGTGCGAAGTCGAACCGTTCGCGTCCTGGTAGTAATACTGGTTCGTCGTCAGGTTCTTGACCAGCCCATTGGCACCAGAAAGATAGGCGTTTGTTGGAGATGTTGCTCCTGGCGCATACTCGCCGATCAAAGTCCATCCGTCGTAAACATTATAAACTGGCGAGCCCGCGCCAATGGTGCGGCTGACCTGGCGACTCAAACCATCGTACTTGAATGTTTCGGTGGTTCCGCTCTTGCTTGCGCTGATTAACCGCTTTTGCGCGTCATAAGTGTATGTCGACGTATCCAAAGCAGCGGACAGGTTACCGTTGGGATCGTAGCTGGCAGTAGACGAATTCCGATTCGTGTACTGATTCAGATTGTTAGTCGTGTAGGTGTCGGTTGACCCGTACGGCGAGAATGTGGTGCGGTTTCCATTTGCATCATAGTTAATGGTCTGCGGACCAGGGGCAGCCGTGTCCGGATTCGCTACGTTCAGAAGGATCGACATTGATTGATCGTTCAGATCATGCCCAAACACATCACCATTCCCACCATCGCGTTTTATCCATAGCCGATTACCAACCGAGTCATAGCCGTAGTCAAACGTGCGAGTCGTTCCTGTCAGGGAGTGGTTGATGTGCATAACCCGATCAAGGACATCGTTCGTGAACGTGCTACTGGTGCCATTGCTCAACGAGCGATAGGTCACGTTGCCGTCTTTGTCATGGTTGTACGTTGCAACAGTGCCATTCCCATTGTTGTTAATCAGATTGAGCAGCTGATTCCTGCCAGTATATTGGTACGTGAACGCATAGGCGCCATTCGGATACTGAATCGTGCCACGATTATAATCCTGGTCGTATGTGTATGTCACTGTGCGGGGCGTGTTGTCCGCATACGTTGTGGTCTCCGTGTTGAGGAGATTGTCGTTGAAATACGCTCGCGAAATCGCCGCGTTCGAGTTGACGATGCTCGTGGGGCGGGATGCGACATCGTAGCCGACGGTGACGCTCGGCGTTACGCCATCGTTCCAGCTCAAGCCGGTCGGGCGGCTCAGCGGATCATATGTGAGCGTCGCCACATTGCCCGCCCGGTTTGTGAAGGTGTCGACTCGACCCACAGTATCGTAGTGCCAAAGCTCCGTGGCCTGGCCGCCGTTCGCATCAGGGCGCGGATATGTCAGCCGATCTTGCCGCCCCACCAGATCGTAATGATAAGCGTAGGTTTCAGCACTGTTAATCGCGACCAGTCGAGGATCTTTCATCGTGGCCAGCAGCCCCGACGTGTAATAGGTATATTTGGTCACGGCGTCTGGATCTGGCGTCTGTTTCACAGTCTGTTGCAGAACGCGATTCATCGCATCGTAGCTGTCGTAACTAGTGACCTGCCCGTTTGGACGTATGATTGAAGCTCTGTGGCCGCCAGCGTCATACTTGACGGTCGTGAGATTGCTCTGCGCGTCCCGTACAGACATCCGACGGTTCCGCTCGTCGTACGTGATAGTTGTGCTGAACCCGCTAAAAAGCTCCCCAGGCTGCTCGTTTGGCGAGATCATCGAAGTCACGTTGCCAACATTGTCGTAGCCGTAGCTCGTGGTTGCAGCGTCGGATGTTCCGAACGCCTGTGTCACCGAGGTTTTCCGATAGTTCTCGTCGTAGCTATTCTTCACTTTCTTCCCGCTCGGCGACTCAGTCCACGTTGGATTGCCATCGGTGTGGCTGTAATCTTCACCCACACCGTTGGCATCATAGAACGCGTATGCGGTCACTGGCGTGTTGTGGCCCGCCGTCGTGACGCTTCGAAGCCTGCGGTAGCTGTCATACGTAAAACTTGTTATGTGGCTCTCTTCGTCGGTGGTGCTAGCCAACGTTCCGTCTGGATTGTAAGCGTTGGTTACTGTATATCGATGGCCTGTTTGTGCATCGGTCGAGCCTCCGCTGCTCGGCCCAGGGTCAGGGGGATGTGTGGTGACGAGAAGTTCCCCTCGCGTGTTGTAAGTATAGTTTGTCGTGTGATTAATATCCCCTGGCTGCTGGCCGAGCGCATCGGTTACTCCAGATAAGCGGTCAAGACCATCATATTGATACCAAAATGTGGGATTTCCGGTCGCGTGATAAGGGTCGCGGTACGTCTGTCTCAGGCCTCGAAAATCGTACGCCAAAGTCTCTACTCCGCCAGTTCGCATCGTGCGGCTGGTGACTTGGCCAAAAGAGTTATATTGGAATGATTCTGTGCCGCCGTCCGGATAATTGATCTGTGTGATGCGCTTGCTAGTGTCGCGAAGGTAAGACGTTACATGCCATCCTTCGTCCGTGGTAGTGCAGACATAGTAAGGATTATTGGCATCGCGATTGTTTGCATCAGCACAACTGGTTGAGCCGTAGGTATAGCTGACCACGCCTCGAGGTGTATTGGGTGGCGTGTCTCCAGGAGTCGAAGGAAATGTCGCTGTCAGGAGTCCACCCGTAAATGCGTTTTTCGTGAAATTGGTTGTGTGACGATTGAGATCGGTCACGGTATTAATGTACCCATTGCTGTCGTACGTTTGCGATGCGCTGTTCCCCTTGAAATCTGTCCACCCAGTCAAAAGAGGTGTCGTGCCATAAGTGAAGGTGCGCGTCTTGCCATCGCCTCGCGTTTCCGTTCGCGTCTTGTTCGTGTTATTCACGCTCAGGGTTGAGATAGCCGCGCCGACGGTAGAACCATCGAAATAGTTTTCACTCAGAAGTTGTCCGTACACCGCCGAGGTTGTTCCATCAGCGTTCAGCCCAGTGGCGAATTTATATCCTATCTTCCACATCGGCCCGGCGTACATTGGGTCAATGCAGGTCGCTAGCAACGGATCCCCGCCTCCGCCGGTGGTATTATCGTCCTGATAGGTGTAGCTCGCGACGAGCGTTGGGTCACCATAGTACGTGACGTTGTCCAGGGCCGTATTGCCGTTGTACGCGACATAGCTGTACTGCACCGACCGACCGTCGCTTGCTGCGACTTGATTGATTACAACATCGCTAACGAAACCGTTAGTAGAATCGGTAATAGTTGTGTAATACAACTTTAACCACCGGCCTGCCGGCTCAGTGATTGTCACAAGACCAGTGGCTGGAGATCCACTTATCGTGGTCGTTTGGCCGTAGGGGTCGCTAATACTCTGAGCCTGGTAGGTATAATAAGCCCAGCTCCCATTGGTGCCTGAATATGTGATCGAGATGGTGAAGTACACTTTGCCGCCATCGGGCATGATCAAATAAGCGCGTCCGGCGGTGGAGCTGTCCCAAAACACTTGCAGCCGGTCGCGCACGCCTGGGCCGCCCCGAAAATATGGATCGCCATTTGCGGATGAGCCAAATTTGACGACCCGGCCGTCAGGATAACGCACCGTGAAGCTTTTCGGTTTTCCGTAGCTGGTCTGCCTGCCTTTCGCGTCGATCGCCCATTGATAGGAATGTAGCCAGTTTCCGGCTCCTCCGAAATCGCTATTAAGACCATTGCCGCTATCGTCGAGTCCCATCGTATACCGACTATTTGACGTTCTCGTGAAGGCTAGCGGGTAGGTACCAACCCCTCCCGCGACGACGATGTCGGTAACGGATCGTTTGGCACTGCCTGTGTACGGATCGTAGGAGCAGCCTGTTGTCACCTGGCCATTAAACTCGCCGGCAGCTCCCGTTGGATTATCGTTGCCAGTTTGGCCATAAGATAATCTCACCAACAACCCAGACGTTAGAATCGCGGTGACGAGAAGTCTTTGTATAGCTTTCATGGCTTAGTAATTTGCTGGCTCGGCAGCCGTTATTGCTGGAGGGTTGTTTTGGGGATTCACCAAGTCTTCGACCCAGAACTCGAGCACCATCGCGTGCCGACCGTGACGCAGTGCAATCCGGTAGCTCCCTGAAATGGATCCCGGTACAAATGTGAAAGCCAGTTTTGCAACATTGTCTGTGAGGAGGCTTAGTGGTGGTATTGGTGGTTGGTGGGGGATTACCGACGGAACGTTTGGCATAGTTGGTACGGTTGCGTCACTCGGCGGAAGAACTGCGCCGCCATCAAGTGCTTCTAGGTTGATTAGTTGCCCAGAGTCGCTTATGGGGTACTGCACGGTAATCTGGACAGGCAGATTAGCCTGCAGACCGACCAGCGCGAAGGTCCCGCCGGCACCCGGACTCACGACCGATGTGCCATCGTTGTACGTGACGACTGCATACGGCGGATCAGGATAATTGGCGGGCGTCGGGATCGGCAGCTGGCCCCAAACCGTCCGCAGCGACAGAGCGGCGAGAAAAATGAAGATGATTGAAAAACCACGTTTTAGACGCATTGAGCCTCCTATTGTTATCCGTGTCGCGGAGGTCTCAACTCGATGCACTCGCTTCGGTTTGAACCTCGACGGCAACGATTTCATGTTTTTGGACTGAGAATCGGATTCACAAGAAGTTCGGATGTATGGCGCGCGTGAAACAGTCGCGAAACAGTTGCGAAGGGCACAGCCTCACATGACTGATATGTGTCCCATCAAAATTCTCGGTAAATCGCGGTAACTTCGACCGACAAAGGCCGTAGTACGTTTGTGATGGAACGCGTCCGGTCGCGGTGCCGCCTGCCACGTGAATTGCCGAATTTAGATCAGTTCTCGTTTCGTCAGGATTCAGTGACCACGAGTCCGGCCTCTATCCAAGCCGTATTGAAGCAAATCGCCATCGAACGGCAGAATGATGAGTTGCAACCCTTTTATTCAATTCGGGCGGTGGCTGATCACTTTCATGTTCCGCCAGCAAGAGTATCCCGTATCTATCAGAGACTAAGCTCCGAGAGACTCCTTCGAACGGTCTGGGGATCAAAAACGCTGCTCGAACCGCACAGGGCCTCGCGAAATTCGGAATCTCGATCCATCGGAATAGCGGTCGATCTTTGTCGATTTGTGAAATCTCCCGATTACCGCGCCTCGATCCTGTCGTTGCAGTTAGAAATCCGGAATCATGATAGTTAATGATCACCTTCTGTTCTTTGAAACAGTGCCCGACGAACTCGCGAGTCTCTGCACGCAAAATCACCACCCGCATACGAGCACGATCGTCTGGCTGGTACCTCAGCCGTCGCACAGTCACACGCTACTGCGGCTTCGCGATCTTGGACTTCGGGTCATCTGTCTGGGTGATCAGATGATTCCCGGCATTCGCGACTGCTACAGAATTTCCCGGCGGTGTACGATTCGAACTATCGTCAGGAAGAAAATTTTGAAAATCTAATGGGACGCATGTTCTCAACATCTCGCAACGGCGCATAATTCCGACTCGATGGATTCTCACGCCGAACGCTCGTTTCGAAGAACGGTTTCAAAGGTCCTCCTCAAGCTAAATAAGTGACACGAAATCACCGGCACGCAGGGGGACAAACCACTTTAAAGTGCAACGCTTGATTTCGGACCGATCGTGCAAAGTGGGTCGCGATATCATCGATCTCGATTTCCTGAAGTGTCGCTGATCTCGGCAGTTAAACTAGCTTTCGACGCCGGCCACATTTACCACCTCGCGATCAGTTCGCATAACTGTTTCGCAATTGTTTCATAGGCACCTACACGTCCAACCCGGCCATCTTCTTCGAATCTCAATTCTGACCACTCAACATTTACAACCAACTAAACGGGATTCTCAAATCAAAACTGCCATCATGAAAAGAATATTAACTTCAAACTGTGCTTACATCTTCACCCGCGCTCTTAGCGTCCTCTTGATTACAATTGGCGCCCTGATGGTCCTGATTGGGTTTGCTTCGTATCCCGGAGCGAACGTTTTAGCCCAAGGGAG
>DASQBB010000036.1:0-4142 GCA_035635435.1 Chthoniobacterales bacterium
CATCCTTATATTGCGGTATGATGTCGTTCAGCCGGCACTCGTATTCGAGGAAATCGTCTACCCCGGGCCAGTCGCCTGAAGCCCATTCGGCGTGGCCCATGACGCGGGCGAGGGGGAAGCCGTCGCGCTGGCTCTGCTCCAATACGTCCTGCATGCAGGCGAGCATTCGGTCCCGGTCGAAATGACCGTCGCGCAAATAAACTTCGTCCCAATGATGCAGCTCGAATTGTCCATTCTTCTTAACCGAAGGGACGTCGACGCCGCCTGCGGAAAGCCGCTTCAAGTGCTCGTCGCGCAGTTTTGGATCGACAATGTGAAACGCCTTCTCGCCGCGCGCGAGCCCTTCCTTAATAAACGGAAGTAGCAGGCGATACTCCTCCTCCTCGCCATGAAAAAACGCGCAGACATGGCGATGTTTGTCGAGCGTCGCATTGGCAAACCGCATCGGCTGGCTGTCCTCTTCGCGAGACTTAGTCTTGTCTTTAGTCGAATTCATGGGGGTTTTCTCTTTCTTGGTTAGAAATGGGATGAAAGCTTTCGGGATGCTGCAAAGCCGATGAACCGTTGACCGATCCTCTCGAGCTGGATTTCATGACAAGCTATCGTTGTTGGGCCGCTTAACAGCGCTGGACCGTCAATTTAACAGCCGTCTGGGCTCTCCGCCAGCCTTACATCCTCCCTCAAAAGAGGCAGTGCAAAATCCCGCCACTGCAACGTGGTGGCGCGCCGAATGCCCATTAGCGTGAGAGAAGTACGCAATCACAATGAAAGCCAAACAACGTGAAAACAATTTCAGAAACAGAATGCGCAACCTTTTTCGACGACGCGCACCCAGGCATGACCCCTTACTCGTCGTTAACATGTCGATCTTTAATTTTACCGACGGTTGGAGCCGCACGTTTTCGAAACATGAATACGCGCGGTCCTCTGCCTAGCGAACCGGTGCCGGATAAACGGACAAGACCGCGCGCAATGGCTGCGGCTGAGGGATCAATCGTGGTGAACGCGCCCGTTTCCGATGTCTATCAACGCTGGCTGGCGTTTGAGGATTATCCCAAATTCATCAACGTCATCCAACGCGTCCGAAAGGTGGACGCCAACCATTTTGTCGCGTCGCTCCGTTTTAACGGAAAACCGTATGAGACGATGCTCGAGATGATACTGCGTGTTCAGGATCGAAGACTTGCTTGGCGAACTGTTTCCAACGGTCGTACACCCTCCCATCTTGCTACCGGAGTGGTTTCGTTCCTGTCCGATCGTGACGGCATGACACGGATCACGTTGAAGCTGACCTCAAGCTTTGGCGGCGCGGTCGGGCGGCGAGTCAATAACTATCTGCGCAATTTCAAACGGTTGGTTGAGCGACCGGCGAGACCGAAAGCAAACGCCTGACTGCGCGGCCGACAACGACTCTACCTCAAATGGGGGAGTCGGCATCACCTCGGCGGAGGCGACTGAGAATCTTACTCATGCGCAGTGGCTGACGACTCATCGCAAGCGTTAGGTGAAGACATGCTTACCGAGATTCATTCTTACAGCGAACTTCAGCGGCAGATTCACGAAGATTTGCGCGCTCAACATCCGGAATGGGTTGAACCCAACGGTGAGAGCCCAATCTGTGACTCCTACGAATCGCGCTTGGCGCAACTACTTGGCCTCACTCAGAGGCCAAATGCGGTGAGGATGCAGCCATTACCTTTCTTAGGCCACGCAGACGACTACTGAGATTAACAAGCGCAATGAGTATGAAACCGACCATTGATATTAATGAATCGAACTTCGAGAGCGAAGTTCTGAAATCCACACAACCCGTGCTGGTCGAATTTGCCACCGGATGGAGCCTTCCGTCCATGATGATGGACGGAGCTTTGGAGGAAATTGCCGATGAGTTTGTCGATCTTTTGAAGGTCGCCCGCGTTCAACTCGATCTCAGTCCTAATCTCGGACTGTGGTACGGGATCCGATGTCTTCCAACGATTTTGTATTTCAGTGATGGCGAAGTACGCATTGGAATCTTCGGGACCACGAACAAGGAAGCAATTCTTTCCCAGTTGAAGCCGGTCATGAGCGCGCGGTACGCGCCTGACTTCGCGCCGCTCGGCAAGGACTAATCGTATGATAAAGACAATCTCCTATCTGGGTCTCGGGACGATGGGCAGCGGAATGGCGTCGAACCTTCTCAAAGCCGGCTACGAACTTACCGTCTGGAATCGGAGCGCTGAGAAATGCGAACCGTTCGCCCGGAAAGGCGCTCGCGTCGCCGATACGCCAGCCGACGCGGTCCGCGATGTCGATCTGGTCATCTACATGTTGAGCGACGACCAGGCGGTTGAGGAAGTTGTCTTTGGCTCCAAGGGAATTCTAAGTGGAGTCAAAGAAGGCCAGATCGCGATCGACATGAGCACGGTTCTTCCCGCAACGAGTTTGCGAGAACTAGAAGCTTATGGAAAGCGCGGTGTGGATTTTCTGGATGCGCCGGTCTTCGGCAGCAAACTAGAAGCCGCGGAGGCCAAGCTTTGGATTATGGCCGCGGGGAACAAAACCATCTTTGAACAAGTGAAACCCGTCCTGGAGCATTTGGGACAGACCGTTCACTACTTTGGCAAGAACGGAAACGCCGCAGCCATGAAGCTGGTCGGAAACCTGATCGTGGCGTTGGAATTGGAAGCGCTCGCGGAAGGTTTGGTTCTCGCGCAGAAGGCCGGCCTTGATCTGAATACCGTAATGGAAGTCGTGAAAGTCGCTGACTTCCGCTCACCTCTTCTCGTGAGCAATGGTCAAAACATTTTGAAACGCGATTTCTCGACTAGCTTCGCGCTCAAGCTCATGCTCAAGGACGCCGGCCTGATTGAAAAATTTGGTGAAAGTCTAGAGTCACCGATTCCGGCGCTGCGCGTTGTTGGAAAAAATCTCGCATCGGCCGTTGACCTTGGCTTCGGAGCAGAAAACGCTTCCGCCTTGATCAAGGCGCTCGAAAAAGAAGCTGGCGTCGAAGTGAAAACACGCTCCACCAGCTGATTGATGTCCCCGCGTCTCATGGAGACGGCGATTATGAGCGACGATATCAACTCCGACTTTGTCGCGCCGAAGACGATTGCTGCTACGCGATCCCCATCGGAATCACTCGGGCTTGGAATTCTGGCAATCTGCATCAACGCGTCGCTGATGATTATTAAGATCGGTGTCGGTGTAGTGGGCAATTCCTATGCTCTCATCGCGGATGGAATTGAATCGGCCAGCGACATTTTTTCGTCGGTGATCACCTGGGCTGGCTTCCGCTGGTCGCTCAAGCCTGCTGATGAAGACCACCCTTACGGACACGGAAAGATTGACGCGTTGACTGGGATGTTTTCCGGCGGCGCTTTGTTCGCCGCCGCCGCTTTCATAGCATATCAATCAATTCTCGAGATCAGGACTCCGCATCATGCACCGGCGTGGTTCACATTGCCGGTACTGATCGGTGTGATCGTGGTTAAAGAGTTACTTTCGCGGCGTGTCTTCGCGGCGGCGGACACTTTTGATTCAAACGCGCTCAAAGGCGACGCCTGGCACCACCGTTCTGACGCGATAACCTCTGCCGCGGCAGCGATTGGAATTACAATCGCGCTGATCGGTGGGAAAGGATGGGAAATGGCGGATGATTGGGGCGCGCTGGCCGCGTGTTCAGTTATTGTGACGAATGCTTTTCGGATCGTGAAAGGCTCTGTTTACGATGCCACCGATCCAGCGGCATCTCCACTGCTTCGGGATCCGATCTGCGCGGCTGCGGCAAACCAGCCGGGCGTGCAGCGGATCGAAAAATGACTTGTTAGAAAAAGCGGGACAAACTTGTTTGTCGAACTGCACGTTGAGGTTGATCCCTCCGTTACGATTCGCGAAGGACACCGTATAGGCCATCAAGTGAAAGCTGCGCTGATAGCCGCTAATCCGCGCATTCAGGATGTGATTGTACATCTCGAGCCGGCCGGCGGAACTCTAGCCGCTGTGCCCAACTCAATTCACGACCTTGGGCAGCAGTCTTGAAACAATCGGAAGAAAGGTGTGCCTGGTGACAACCATGGATCCATCAAGTTTCTTACCAACATCAACAGCTACGCCCACTCCGACACCTACGGCCACGCCAACTGCGACTCCAACGGCGA
>DASQBB010000037.1:0-4541 GCA_035635435.1 Chthoniobacterales bacterium
ATGGGTCCTCAACGGCCAGAAGAAATGGATCGGCAATTCTCCCTGGTGCGACATCTCGATCATCTGGGCGCGCGATCTCGCCGACGACCAAGTCAAGGCGTTTATCGTCGAGAACAAGACCACACCCGGTTTCAAGGTCGACAAAATTCAGAACAAGATCGCCCTCAAGGTCGTGCAGAACGGCTTGATCACGATGGAGAACTGCCGCGTTCCGGAAGAAAACCGCCTGCAAAACGATCAATCGTTCCGCGACACGGCCCGCGTCCTGAAAATGACGCGATTCATGGTTGGCTGGGAGGCGACGGGATGCGCCATGGGCGCTTACGAAAACGCGGTCAAGTACTGCCAGGAGCGGTTGCAGTTCGGCAAGCCGATCGGCTCATTCCAGATGGTGCAAGACCTCCTGGCCAAGATGCTCGCCAACATCACCGCCTCGCAATGCCTCCTGGTGCGCATGTCCCAATTGGACGCCGAAGGCAAGATGACCGACGCGCATGCCTCGCTTGCCAAGGCCTTCACGACAGCCAAGTGCCGCGAGACGGTCGCGTGGGCGCGCGAGCTGCTCGGCGGCAACGGCATCGTCGCTGACTACAACGTCGGCCGGTTCTTCGTGGATGCGGAAGCTCTCTACTCCTACGAGGGCACGTTCCAAATGCAGAATCTGATTCTCGGCAAGGCTATTACCGGCCTCAGCGCTTTCGTGTAGCCACGTGCATCGCAGCGGTAGTGCATGTAGCTAGCGGAAATTGTCTCGAATAAGGAGATTGTTGTGTCGAGAAAAGTCGCAGATGTCTTGTGTGAGATGCTCGCCAACGCCGGCGTTAAACGCTGCTATGGCATTGTCGGAGATGCACTCAACCCTTTTGTCGATGCTCTTCGCCGAAACGGCAGGATCGATTTCATTCAGGTCCGTCACGAAGAATATGGAGTTTTTGCCGCCGTTGCCGAAGCTTACTTGACAGGCAATCCGGTGGCAGTCTGCGGAACCGCTGGTCCTGGCGTCGTTCATCTGTTTAACGGATTGATGGATGCGCGCAAGGAAGGCGCGCCGATCATCGCCATCGCGGGCGACGTCGAAACGAGCATCTTGGATACATTCACCCTCGAAGAACTCAATCCGTACAAGTTCTTCGATACTGCTTCTCTCTATACCGCGCGGGTCGTCAATCCCGAGCAGGCTCGCTCCGTATTCAATACCGCAATTCTAACCGCGGTCCTCGAGAAAGGCCCCACGGTCATATCTCTGCCCGGCGACATTGCGTCCATGGATGTGGAAGTCGAGTCGACCCAGATAACCATTCCGGCCGCGCCGCACCTGCGCCCGGCCGATGCGGACTTAAATCGACTCGTGGAAATGATCGACGATGCGAAAACGGTAGCAATTTTCGGGGGCGATGGCTGCAGGTACGCACGTGATGAGGTGATTGAACTCTCAGAAAGACTAAAAGCGCCAGTCGGATACGCCCTCCGCGGCAAGCAGTGGCTGGAGCACGACAATCCCAACGCGGTTGGCATGACAGGTTTGATCGGTTACGGCGGAGCTTATGGCGCAATTCATGAGGCCGAGCTCCTGCTAATGCTCGGCACAGATTTTCCATTCTCAGAGTTCCTCCCCGGCGACAAAGTGAAAAAAGTCCAGATTGACAAGAACCCGAAGCATATTGGGCGCCGCACGACTGTTGATCTTGGTCTTGTTGGCGACATCAAGACCACTCTGAATGCGCTGCTCCAGCGGGTGCAGGAAAAAGTCGATAGGCGCTTCCTCGAAAAGCACATCGCGGAAACGAACTCCTTCCACGGTCTTTTGCAGCACTACGTTGATAAAGGTCCTGAGATCAAGCCCATACGTCCGGAATTCTTGGCCAAAACGCTCAGCGATCTGGCTTCTGACGACGCCCTTTTCTTCGCTGACACCGGAACGGCTGTCATATGGCTGGCGCGACATATCAGTGGCGGCAGGGATCGGAGGCTTTTCGGGTCGTTCTCATGGGCATCCATGGCGAACGCCTCTCCCAATGCTTTCGGCGCACAGCTGGCATATCCAGGGCGGCAAACGATTGCTCTCTGTGGCGACGGCGGCTACGCGATGCTTGCCCTTGGCGATCTCTTGACGCAAGTGGAACGAAGAACTCCAGTCGTTCAGGTCATCCTCAACAACGATGCTTTTGACTTCGTCAAGATCGAACAGCAAGAGGCCGGCATCATCCCCTTCGGCGTGGACTTCAAGAGTCCCAACTTCGCCAAGGTTGCCGAAGCGATGGGCGCAAAAGGAATCCGCATCGAGGAACCTGGCGACGTGCGGGACGCGCTTGCGGAGGCTCTTGCGTACAAGGGCGGCCCCGTCGTCGTGGATGCAGTTGTGGATCCCTTCGCCTTGGCATTGCCATCGCACGTTCCGCTCCACACGGTGAAAGGTTTTACGTTGAGCGTGGCCAAGCAGGTGCTGAACGGCAGGATGGATTCAGTAATCAGGACGATGGAACGCAATATCAGGCTCGTTTGAGCTGTTGCGGTGCACAAGCTTCGATGAACAAGTCTTGAAGAAATTGAAAAGCAAATCGGAAGCAATGGGAAAGGAAGGAAAGAATTCAATGTCATCCGCAAATACAAGAGCAAGGGCCACTAGACCCGCCGCAAAGACTGTGGGCCGTCTGTTTTTCATGGATCTGGCCGCTGGTCGCATCTTTACGTCGAATCCCGACGGCTCCGACCTGAAGATCATCGTCAACGAAGGCCGAAAACTTCCCGACGGCATCGTTGTTGACGTCGCAGCCGGCCACATCTACTGGACAAACATGGGAAATCCCAAGGCCAACGACGGCACGATTGATCGTGCGGACCTCGACGGCACCAACGTCACGAACATTGTTCCGTCCGGCAAGACCTGGACTCCCAAGCAACTCCAGCTCGACGCGAAGAACCGCAAACTCTACTGGTCGGACCGCGAAGGCATGCGCGTCATGCGCTCGAATCTCGACGGCTCAAATATCGAAACGCTCGTGGAAACGGGGCATGGCGATGCCGACCGGCCTGACGCCAGGAATTGGTGCGTCGGTATCGCGATCGATGTGAACGGCGGCAAATTTTACTGGACGCAAAAAGGAAATGACAACGCCGGCGAAGGGCGCATTTTCCGCGCCGGCCTTGAAATCCCAAAGGGCCAGACTCCGGCAAACCGTCGAGACATCGAAGTTCTCTTTGACAACTTGCCCGAGCCCATCGACCTCGATCTCGATCTGGGCAACCGAATAATGTACTGGACCGACCGCGGAGATCCGCCGCGCGGCAACACGGTGAATCGAGCGCCGATGGATGCGGCACCCGGAAAGCGAGAAGAGCCGGAGATTGTCTTTAACCACCTGATGGAAGGCATCGGCCTTTCATTGGATCTCGAAAACAAGCGCATGTTCCTCACCGATTTGGGCGGATCCGTTTACAGCGCCAATCTAGACGGATCGAACAAGAAAAACATCGTCTTCGCCCAGGGAAATTTGTCTGGCATCGCATACGCGGAGATTCCTACGAGTTCCTAGCTCAGCTCCGATCAGTCGTAACAATTACAAGGAGAGAATCATGAGTTCGCCGGCTTCTGCTTTGAAACTTGAAAACGTTCTGTACGAGAAGAAAGGTCCGATTGCCTATGTGACCATCAACCGGCCCAAAGTACTTAACGCTCTGAACGCGAAAACCATTTCCGAATTGCGATCCGCGTTCGAAGATGCGCGCGATGATGCCGAAGTGCGTGGAGTCGTCTTCACCGGAGCGGGAGACAAGTCGTTCGCGGCCGGCGCGGACATCAGCGAAATGGCCAACGATACTCCGCTCACGGCGGAAAAGAAAACGCGGTCCGGCCAAGCGCTTACGGACCTCATTGAAAACCTCGGCAAGCCGGTCATCGCTGCTGTGAATGGTTTTGCGCTCGGTGGTGGCTGTGAACTGTCGATGGCCAGCACGATTCGAATCGCCGCCGAAACCGCGAGGTTCGGCCAGCCCGAAGTAAAGATCGGAGTGATGCCGGGCTATGGCGGAACGCAGCGTCTTCCCAGGTTGATCGGCAAGGGCCGCGCATTGCAACTCATTCTGTCAGGCGAAATCATCGATGCGCACGAAGCCTATCGCATCGGCCTGGTGAATGAAGTTGTTCCGAGCGCTAACCTGATCGGACGGGTTGAAGCTCTTCTCAACCAGATCATTTCCAACGCACCCGTCGGCGTGAAGTATTCCATCGAGGCGGTAAACAAAGGATTGGATGCGAGCCTCGCGGAGGGCTTGCTCCTGGAAGCTTCCCTTTTTGCGATTTGCGCGGGGACCGAAGACAAGAAAGAAGGAACATCTGCTTTTCTTGCGAAGCGCGCTCCGAAGTTCCAGGGGCACTAGCACGCCCGAAACAGAGCAATCGGGCGTCAACGTCGAATTGCACCCTGACTCGATTTTACGACAAGGAGATTTTATGGCAGAGGAAAACATCTTTTCTGGTTTGAAAGTGGTAGAACTGGCCAGCTTCATCGCGGGTCCCGCAGCAGCGACAATTCTGTCCGACT
>DASQBB010000038.1:0-3586 GCA_035635435.1 Chthoniobacterales bacterium
TGACGGAAACACGGGTGCCTTTTCGACGGCGGCGCTTTCCAGTCAAGCCCTTGGTGACATTCAGCAATCGATGACGCAGCAGACAACGACCGCCGCCCTCGATGCAATCTCGGCCCGCCGCAAGGAAGAGACCGAGCGCTGTCCGGAGGGATTCGAGCGCTCCAATGACGGGACCTGCAAGCGCATCGTCGTTTCCGAGCCAGCTCCGCGTGTTTCGTCGTCGCAAAGGCGGAAAACAGCAGCGCCGATGATGCCGGTCAAAGCTCCGCCGGTCGTGGTTGATCAAGGATGGCGGTGGGGGGTCTGGGCCCATGGGTTCGGCGATTACGAACGGCGGACCGAATCTGGATCGTCTTCGGTATCTGTTAGTGGTGTCGGCGGCGGGCAAGTTATAGCTACCGATCTAATCCAAAAAGCGACCACAGGCGGCGTGATTGGGGGAGTGGATGCTACCTTCCGCAATCTCCTTGCTGGAAACGACGGATTGATCGTGGGCATCTTGGCCGGCTATGTGTCGACCGATATTTCTTTAAGCGGGACGACGACGCCGGCTGGTTCGCCCCCCAACGGTGCTAATGTCCTTCCGACGGGCAGTAGCACCGGTAAGATTCGTGTGTCCGGGCCTTCCGTAGGTGGCTACTATACTTACTTCAATGGAGGTTTTTCGAACGATACGACATTGAAGGCTGATTTTCTCTCGATTAACGAGAGCTTTACCGAGATCCTGGCGTTTACAGGTAACGGACCCGGCAATGTTGGTGCAAATTCTCAATTCAATTCTGGCGCCGGTTCGGCCAACGTGACGAATTTTGTCGCGGCCCAGAATTTTCAGTACCGCTTTCCAATCTCCGCGGGACTTTGGTTTGAGCCAACCGCTGGCTACCGATATGTCAATTCCCATTACGACGCCGGTGGCGCGGCTCTGGGTCTGCAAGACGGTTATGACTGGCGCGTCCAGGGTGGTGGACGCCTCGGTATCGAGTCATTCTGGAACGCGGTGCACGTGACGACAACCATCACAGGCCTGGCTTACAGCGACGTCAAAATCGTCGGTGGACCTATCACCGGGGGCGCGACGACCGGCTCTTTTGCCGGCGGCACGGTGTTGCCGTCCGACCAGGGCAAAGTGCGCGGCTTAGGCATATTTTTGGCCAATTTCGACTACGGGCGCGGGTTTTCGACCTTCGTGCAGGCAGACGTTCGCGGCGGATCCGGTCTGTTCGGCGCCGGGGGACGTGTCGGCGCACGCATGCAGTTCTAGCCGTATAAGTGAACACCTCAGCTCCAGCGTTCAGCTGGAGCTGAGGTGTTTTGCGCGCTACGTAGCCTATGAATCTGCCGAGGCTTGAGCTATTTTTCACCATTTGGGGTGAGGACCTTGATGCTCAAAAACGCAAACAGTCCGTTCGGCCTGGTCTGCGCCTGCATCGGATTCATGGGGCTGCTTTCGCTTTTTCCGCAAAGTGTCAAAGCAAGTGATGATGTTCAACTTTGCGACAATTCCATCAATGACCCCGACGAGGGAATACCAGCCTGCACCCGTATTATAAACGACTCCCAAAGTCCAAAACCGGAATCGGTTTTCAACAATCGCGCCAACGCATGGTTTCGCGAAGGTGTGTATTCCAATGCGCTTCAGGACTACGGGGCAGCCATCGAACGCAATCCCAGATTTGTCGAAGCCTTCAGAAATCGCGCGTTTGTTCTCGTCAATCAAAATGAATTTGACCGCGCCATCATTGACTTGAATCAGGCGATCGCACTGGATCCCAAATCGTCCTTTGCGTTTTATCTTCGCGGCTTTGCGCTGTACAGCAAGGGCGAATTCGAAAGATCGATCAAGGATTTTGACTCTGCGATTGCCCTTAAGGGCGATTATTACGCCGCCTACATGCATCGGGGCGATGCCTGGTACCGGAAGCGAGATTTTGACAAAGCAGTCAAGGATTTCGATCAGGCCATCAAGATCGCCCCCAAAGACGCTGCAGCGGTCAACGAGCGCGCTCAGGTCTGGATCGACAAGGGCCAATTTGATCGCGCCACTCAAGACTACGAACGGGCGATTTCTCTCGAGCCCAAGGATTGGCGAGCCTACAGCGGACGTGGGGAAAGCCTCAGGTTAAGGGGCGATCTCGATGCGGCACTCGCCAGTCACAATGAAGCTGTCAAATTGAATCCGAAATCGACCGATGCTCTCGTCAACCGAGCGCTCGTTTGGAAAGATAAGGGCGATCTCGATCAAGCTATCTCTGACTACGACGACGCGCTGTTGCTAAACCCTAAGGAGGATCGGGCGCTCAGCAATCGAGGAGAAGTTTGGCGCCTTAAGGGCGACCTAAACAGATCCATGACTGATCTTGATAAGGCCGTTAGCCTGATTCCGAACTCAGCTCTAACGCTTTGCCGTCGCGGCGATACGCTCAGGGAACGGGGAGAACTCGATCGTTCCCTCAATGATTTTTCCGCCGCCATCGCGGTCTCAGCGAACGCCATATGTGCCTATACCGGCAGGGGTCTTACTCTCGAGAAAAAGAACAGTTCAAAGGAAGCGAAGGCGGAATACGACAAAGCTCTCACGCTTGCGCTCGAAAGGGATCCAGACCCCACCTCGGGCAGACAGGCCCAGAGCGCCGCTCGCACCCACAGCGCCAAGCTGGCGGAAGACGCGCGCCTGGAAGCCGAACGGCGCGCGCAAGCGGAGAAAGAGCAGGCGGCGTTGGCGAACGAGAAACTATTGGCGGCCAAATCCGGACAGCAGTTGCTTGTGAAGCAAGCAGAGGAAGAAGCAATCCGAAAGGCAGCCGCAATAGAGCAAGGGAGAAAAGCAGCGGAGAAACTGCAATTAGCGAACGTCCCTCCTAAACCGGTGATCGACCAGGGAAGGCGGGTCGCATTGGTCATTGGAAATTCCGCTTATCAAAACGTCCAAGCCCTGCCAAATCCGGCCCGCGACGCCGACGCGATCGCCGATTCGTTTCGCAAGGTAGGATTTCAATCGGTACAAGTTGAGCACGACCTAACTCGAGAGCAATTGACTAAGGCTCTACGAAAATTTGAAGACGTGGCCGCGACCGCAAATTGGGCGGTAATTTATTATGGTGGCCACGGTATTGTCATTAATGGTGAAAATTATCTGGTGCCGGTGGATGCAAAGTTGTTCTCCGATCGGGACGTGCTCGACGAGGCAGTGGCGCTGAACCGCGTTCTTATTGCAACGGAAGGAGCTAAGAAACTGCGGATGCTCCTATTGGATGCGTGCCGCGACAATCCGTTCCTGACAAAAATGCGCCAAACGACAGCCTCACGCTCGCTGACCAGGGGACTCGCAGCCGTCGAGCCTGGCGTCGGAACCCTCGTTGCTTACGCAGCCCGAGACGGTCAAATCGCCTTTGATGGCAACGGCCAACATAGCCCGTTTGTGATCGGCCTTCTAAATCACATGCAGACGCCGAACCTAGAAATAGGCATGTTTTTTCGTATCGTTCGAGATGACGTTCGTTCTGCCACTCGGCGGCAACAAGAGCCCTTTGTGTACGGGTCTTTGCCGGGCGAGGATTTTTATTTTTCGGTTAAGTGATCGACGTTG
>DASQBB010000039.1:0-55403 GCA_035635435.1 Chthoniobacterales bacterium
AAAAAAGCCCCGGTGAGTTTGACTCACCGGGGCTTTGATTTTCTTTTGCGCTTCGCTTTTACGCGGGCGCGTCTATCGACCCGACGGGCCTCCGGTTGTCCGAAAGTCCGCGAACTCGCTTGAGTTGCTGATCTTGGTCACAAACCAGGGTTCGGGGCCGACGCTGAGCGACGGTTGTTCCTGGATGATTCGGCCGATCGGCGTTGGTCCAAACGCGATCGAGTGACCGCTTTTGGCTACGGTGATGTAGTTTTGTCCTCTGTTTTGGCAGAGGAAGAATCCTTCTTCACCTTGCAGCAAGGCTGCCAGGTCCAAGCCGCTTACCGGCACGTTTACTTGTAGTTTCATTTGCGATGTTTCCTTTCCTTTCTAGCGTAAATCTCACGCACCGTTTGATGACCGCCAGGTAACTTAGGTTGCCTTTTTTAATTTTTGCTTGTTGAGCGGCGCAACCTTACGGCTCGCGCGTTCGAACGGGAGCAGCGCGAGACGGGACCAGGAGATGAGGCCGAGCACGGGAGTCAGCGTCAGGCGCGGATCGATGGCCGATCCGGCAGTCGAAAAATATCTGCTCAATCTTCAGCGAGCGATGAACGTCGATGCGTTCTGGAAAGCCGCCCAGCAGGTGCTCACCGCCGCGGTCCCAAATCGTTTGATCGGATTCATGTTGCGACACAATCCAATTTTGCCGCCGTTCACGAGATGGACACTGCCCATGCCCGATGGTTTTTTCGCAGCCGAGCCGCTTAAGAGTTCTATCGCGGCGCAGCGGCACAAAAAGATCATCCGCATCAGCGATCTCTTTTCCAATCGACGCAGCTTCATGAAATCGCGTTTGTATCGCCGATACCTGGCGCCTCAGGAATGTGCGCACGCCGCGTGCCTCCTGTTCCAGGAAAGGCAGAGACTCGTTTGCGCGATCGTCATCATGCGCGCGGCGACCCAGGGCAATCCGTCATTGGCGGAGATGAAATTGCTTCGGCAGCTTTATCCGCAATTTTTGACTGCGCTTCGGCATCTCAGGTCGCTTGGACGGGAACGCGCAGTGCGCATGGATTTTGAAGAATGCCTGAAGCAACTGCCATTGCCGACAATGCTCTTGCGCTGGAACTTAAAATTGATTTATCGAAACACGGCCGCGCGCGACTTCTGCGCCGTTTGGGAAAAAGGATGGGAGCAAGCGCGACTGACAAACGCGGCGACTTCGAGGATTCCATCCGAGATACTGGATCGATGCCGACAACTCAAACAACAGTGGGCGCGCGCGCTCCGTCCTAGCGCGCCGCGCAGAGTCTTCAAACGAGAGCGCGTGCATCATCCCCGGTCGCCGGAATTACGCGCGACGGTTCGTTTGAAGCAGCTCAGCTCAGCCGACTTGGCGCGGCCGCATTTTCTGATCGAGTGCGAAGCCTTGCGCCGTCACACTGCTCAGCATACTAAGGCAACCGCCTCCCGCTTACCGGCTCTCGCCCGCCTGACCAGACGCGAACAAGAAATCACTCGACTAGTTTGCGACGGGCGGAGCAACCAGGAAATCGCCGATGAGGCGGGCTTGAGTTTGGCGACGGTGAAAAAACATTTGCACGGCGTTTTTCGAAAACTCGAAGTCACTAGCCGCAGCCAACTCATGGCACTAATGCGATGAATCGTCTGTACACCGCAAGAATCATCAAAGAAACCGCCGACCGGTCGTGTTTTTATTTAATCCGGCAGACCTGCAAGAACTTCAGTGCGATGCGCGCGCCACCAATCCGCTAGATCATCTTCACCAAAGACGTCCTTCTTTTGATAGCCTGTGATCGTGCAGAACGAAAGAACTGCATTGCGTGCTACTTCAAGATGTGGGTCATTTTTAATGCTATCAAAAAGCGCATCTGGAACAGTTTTGGTCCGGCGCGTCACCAAAATATCCGCACTCTTTGCACGGTCGCGCCAGTCGTCCCCATGTCGTAGCTCATTCAATAAGTCCTCTGTCGTGTATGCATCGTCCGACGGAGGTGGCGTCGCCGTCGAAGCTTCGGTTAAGCCGAATCGATGCATCGTAGGTCTATATCCGCCAATTCGGTTACCATTAAGGTAAAAGTTCTTAACCTGAAAAAACAACGAACTCGCCAGCGGAGCCAGTGGATTATTCTCCTCCATCTTCACACTCCGTAATTCATCGAGCGCCTTCCGGTTTCCTGTGCTGACTGCATCATCCGCCAATTGCATTAGATGATTGCGATCTTTCAGTTGCGTAACTTCAGATGCCAAAGACCCGTAAGCACTTTGGTTTTCTTCTCTGAGTTTAGTTAGAAATGCATCAAAAGCGGCGGATTTTGCGGCGGTATCGGCCTTCACCTTATCTATCTCAGGTTGTATATTCGACTTCATCAGCGCTTTTGCCTGTGTCTGCGCGACCTCTGAAATGGTGTTCCGAATCCGCTCCGTTTTAAATTCATCTGCAATCCGATTATTAAGAAGAAGTTCTAGCTTCGAGACACCAGTTCGCCATAAAGCGCCGAATTGGATCGCAAATTGCACGATCCCGATAACTGTAATTACACTTAGACCTCCAAACAGCCACCCGGCCACTTTTCTCGTAAGCTTTTTCAAGACGCGCCGTTCCAGCGCTGCTATTTCATCGCGGGGTACTGATGTCGGTCCGTCATAGCTTGCGCCGCACTTGGGGCACGCAATCAACCGGTCATCCTCCTCTCGCGCTTTGCATTGGGGGCACAGCTTCATCGCCGTAATCTAATCGAGACGAATTGCACGTGCCAGCCGAGGCCTCGGATGCCCTTTAGCGGGCACATCTCTGGACAACGTCCTGCGCAGCGTTGCAGAGATTTGCCAATCGGTGTTCGCGCAGCCTGCGCCCTCTGTAATCACTAAGCGAAATTGGCGTTCCCGGCGGGAATCGAACCCACATTTAAGGTTTAGGAAACCTCCGTTCTATCCGTTGAACTACGGGAACAAAATCTTCATTATCAGAGTATTACAAATAAGCAAAAAAGGAAAATATTGCTTGTGTCACCCGTTTGTGTCACCCTGTATCTTCGATGGTTGAGAAAACTAAGAGTCATAATGGGAAACAGCGATTCAAGAAGGTCGGGCCGAATCTTTATCGCGATTCATTTGGCCGGTACTATCTCCTCGTCAAAAAGAGCGGCAAGCAGTTTCGCCGTAGTCTGAAAACAACGGACCCGGCATTGGCGAAGCGTCGGTTGCGCGAATTTCTCGAACGTGCCGGCCACCTGTCAACGGATGGAACAAACGGTTCGATCCGTTTTGAAGAAGTTGCGCAACGATGGCTCGCATCCAAAACGGCAGAGTTAAAAGCGTCGTCGGCGTATCGACGTGCCAGTGTATTGAAACAGCTCGGACCGTTTTTTAATGGCCGTTTGGTGCGAGCGATCGGTGCAAGAGAATTTGAGGCTTGGAAGATTCAAAGGGGCGCGAAACTTTCGGCTCGTAGTTGGAATATCGATGTCGAAACATTGAAACAGATTTTCGGCTACGCTGAAAATACTTTGCGAATATTGATCGATAATCCGGCTCGGCATTTGAAACGGAAGAAGGAACCGAAGTCGGGCATTGTCGTTCCCTCAAAGAAGCAGTTCCAATCGGTGCTGGAAGAGCTTCGTAACGGCCATCGCGCAACCGGTGAGGCGGCAGATTTTGTCGAATTTCTTGCATACTCGGGAATGCGAAGGGCGGAAGCGCGTGAGGTTCGATGGCGCGATATCAATTCCGATCTCGGCACCGTTTTGGTCACGGGCGGCGAGTTCGGAACGAAAAATTACGAGGCGCGAACGATTCCTCTGTTCGGTCCGTTGCGTCGGTTGATTGAAACGATGCAGGTGCGAAAGCGGCCGGTATCAGAGGATCAGCGGCTTTTTGATATCGCTGAGGCACGACTTCAACTGATGCGAGCATGTGAACGCTTAGGTTTGCCGCGTTTTGGTCATCATACGATGCGACATTTTTTCTGTTCGAACGCGATCGAAGCAGGTTGCGATTTCAAAGTAATTGCCGAGTGGCTCGGACATAAAGATGGCGGGGTGCTTGTGGCCATGACTTACGGTCATCTTCGAAGCGAGCACAGTGCAGCAATGGCGAAGCGGATTGTCTTTGATGCGTCGGAAGATTTAGAGCGATTGGCAAACGTGGTTTCGTATGAATGATAGCGGGGATCTGGCGGAGTTCGTTAGGGACAAATGGTACGAGCCGATCACTAGGCGAATCGAGAATTTCGAACAAAATGCAAACGTGTTTCGCGAAGTTGCGGCTGTAGTTGAGCCAAAGTCGCCCGAATGGGCTGTGCAATGTGCTCTCCGGGGAATTAAGCCATTTGGGGAGCTAGCTGGATTTCCGTTTAATGGCCAGTTCGGTCCAGAGAATGTTGGCGCACTGGTCGGTGCTAAATCGTCGATCTGCGTCGCAATGGCAAAGGCGCATGAGTGGGCGACGTCGATGAACGCGGAAACGGAGAAGAAGTTGTTAGAAACATTTGGAAAAGAGAGCCTGGCGGAAGCAAGAACGATCTGGAAGAGGTTCGCTGATAAGCTTCATCCCGAATTCGAAACGGTCCGGCGATTCGCGGTGGATTTGTCGATGCGGCAAAACTATTTGGAAGATGTGAAGTTCCATCACGGCTTGGCAAAGGGTTTGACGCTGATGCAAGAAATTCGAAAGCGCGTCCGAAAGGCTGTGAAAAAAGCAGAACGCGATGCACAGAATCGTGCCGCGGTTTATTTCTTCGGGGTATTGGCTTGCGAGACGGTTGAAGCAAACCGGGGCGATCTCAGCTGGCCGGAGTTGAACAAGGCGTTTAACGAAGCCTTTGAATATCGGGTTCCGATCGACGAGGACGCTTTCAAAAAAATCCTGCAACGTTGCGGGCTAGGTATTGGAAAAGTTGGTCGAAGGGTCGAAGTAAGTATCTAATCGGGACAAGAGCCAGCGGCTGCTGTCCTTAGGCTCCAGGCGCGCGTCTGCAAAAATCGGCGCATGCATGAGCAAAAAATATTATTCGAGACTCCGAAGCTTGCGCTAAATCGGGTCGAAGCTGCAAAAGCGTTAAGCGTTAGCCCCGCAACGCTGGATCGGCTGGCGAATCGTGGACTGATCTTTCCGTGTCGGGCAACGGGGCGACCGTTGTATGCAGTAGTAGAGATCGAACGATTCCTGCGCGAAACAGCCGATCCAGTATCCGTATGAGTGGCGCAGCGTCGTTGCTTCAACCGGAGAAGGGTGCGGATGGCGGCGCGCCAGCGCCGCCGCCGCGCCTTCCTAGTCTTAAGAAGGATAACTGCATCGTTAATGGCAGATATCGATCTGTCTTTGTCGCACAGGAAAACATTCGCCTCTACATCTGGAAATATGGAGAGCAGAATGTGGGCGCATTGACGGTCACTGCGGCTGATTGTTTGGAAACGTCGGAGTTTCAAGACAAATGGCATTCGTATCTGAATGCTTTGAAGAAAATCTTTCCAACAGGGATGTGGACTCGTGAACGACAACCGCGAAGCGGAAATTGGCATGCTCACGCGGCGGTAAACATTGGTTGGGATCTCAAAACTAATTTTCCTCGTGAGCAAGTCGAAAGGCGTTTTTACGCAAACGTGGATCCGCGATTGCGTGAACTGTGGAGATATTTGCGCGATAAAGCCGGGTCGCACGGCTTTGGACGCGTCGAGCTCCTGCCGTTGAAATACAGCGGGGACGCTTGTGCTCGTTACTTTACCAAATACTTAACAAAAGCTCTTGGGTCGGAAAAAGCATCCGGAGAAGAGAAGTGCAGACTCTTCAGTGTATGGGGCGGCGTTCGCTTTGTTCATTCACGGTTTACCTTTCTTTCGTCGCGTATCATTCAAAAGCGAAAGCAGTGGCTCGCCGAGGAGCTGGAATATTCTGATCCATCAGAGTTAAAGAAACTTTCACCGCATTGGTGGTTTCATTTTGGCAAGGCGCTATGCGAGGTCATCATGCCAGAAGATTTTTATAAAATCGGACCGCCTGGCAATCGACAGTTCGACGAACTCGGTTTGCGAACCTTGCAGCGCGATTGGGCTACATGGCAAGGCGAACCATCTGACGATTTGATGAGGCGTTCGCAATTCAATTTATTTTACGACATCGGAATTCGCCTTTTCGGACGAAAGTCCAGGCAAGCGTTGGACTTCGCGATGTATATAATGGCCACCCGTGAACGGGTGCTTGTTGCACCTTACGAAGAACGCAATTGAACGTAATACTCAGTTGCGGCTTGCTTTGAATGGGAAATCGAAAGTATCTAAATGTCGATGACGGTTGTAAACAGCGGCGGCCGGAGACGAACCTAGATGAAATCGAAACTCTTCGGCATACTTTCGGGAGCATCGGGTATTGCCGCCTTCGTTCACGCTTTTAACGCAGGGTTTAGGCGGAGCTTCGACTTAACGAGAGGTCAAATGTTCGATGGTTACGGCCGCGAGATATCCCCGGCACCCTTCCCCTTTAGCTTACTCTACTCCGGTGGCGATGGTGCATGGCCCGGCTTGACTTGGATGGTCGTCGATTGGGTAGCATTCTTTGGTCTTATTTTTTTGGCGATGCGTTTTCTCAAATTGACATCTTCACGGTCTTAAACGTCCGATAACACGAGGCCGGGCGGTTGAGATGTGGTGCAGTTAAAATCTCGCGACAGCATAATCGAGCGATGCTCGAAATCTTGCAAAGCTGTTCCCGCCTAGAATTTTGGCTATACCTTTCTTTGGGCAATGCCAAAAAAGGTTCCTTGTTGGGCTAGAAGGGACGAATAACGTGTCTTCGGAAGGACGAACACCGTTTAGAATCTATGTACAGCCTGCTGGTTTCCCACAAGGTAGCTGAGAAGAATGTCGGGGCGGTTACGATCGAAAGAGGTCGGTTTCTTGAGTACACGGACGATTTAATCAAGGGTCAGTTGCAGAGTCTTTCCACCGAGGCAAAGGGAAGCATTTGCTCCTGGCCGTGCATTCTGATGCAGGAGGGACGCGGGCAAGAGCAGGCACAGGTCGTTGAAATTAGGCGTCTCGACGGGACAGCGAGAGAGATTAAGGCAACGCTCAGCCCACTCTCTGAAGCCGCGCCAATCCTTAATAATGTCCTCTGGCGACTGCGAGAGGTCCTCGACATCGGTGAGTTCGAGTTCAATCGGAACCACTGGGCAATCAAGGATCGTGATCTATTCGCGACGCTTGCGGCAGCAGGGTTCGTCGTAGGTACCGCCGTTCCTGTTCGCTTTGAGCAGAGGCGGTTACCAGCGCCGTCGCGATCAGAACTGCTTCGTGCACGAGACGCAATCTCGGCTTGGGGCCACACCCAGATAGATGATCTTCTACTAGAGGCAGGTGTAAAGGAGCTTGGTGAAGGCCGCGAAGTTGGGAGCCGCCATGATCGCGCGAATGCAATAGTGAAATTCGCATTTGATCATCCTGGTGAGACAACTGCGGAGAACTCTCTTTTGTCCGCGTTCCTCGTGAGGCAGACACTCGGCAAAGACAACGCCGATGTGGAAGCGGAAAACAAAGGTGGCACTTCCGTAGAGGCCCCACCGGCGGCTACTCTTACGCCGAAGTTCATTGAAGAAAGGCGAGCTCCAAATACCGTTTTCGTCGTTCACGGTCAAAATCAGGCCGCACGGGAGAGCGTGGTTTCGTTTCTGGAAGCGGTCGGACTGAGGGGCATCGTTCTTCACGAACAGCCCAACATGGGACGGCATCTTCTGACCAAGTTCATTGAAGAGGCGGAGCTGATCACGTTCGCAGTGGTCTTGATGACTGACGATGATGAAGGCAGGCTTAAGGGGAAATCATTGGCCCCGCGGGCGAGGCAAAATGTCATTCTCGAACTAGGCTATTTTTTGGCTCATCTCGGTCAACGGAGAGTCTGTGCTCTGATCACGCCGGGACTGGAAACACCGTCGGACTTTGATGGGATCGTGTACATCAAGATGGATGGACCTGGCTTATGGAAGACAGAATTGAGAAGAGAGCTTGTGGCCGCTGCCATGCCTTTAATTGAGAACAAGAGTTAGCAGGCGGCATCGAGCAGACGCTCGAAATCTCGCAGAGCTGTTCCCGCCTAGAATTTTTTGGTTACACCTTTGTTGGAGCGATGCCAAAAAGGTGTTCGTATTGCGCCGTCGAATGATGTGAGATAATGATTAACTCACTGACTGCGCCGCAGCGAAAAATGAGTTGGGATACGGTATATTCGTTGAGCCAAATCGTGGCAGTCTGTTTCGCAGGCGTCGCACTTGTTAGCGGATTGGTTGTGAACAAGCGGCAGGCTAAAGAGCTTGTTCAACTCAAAATTGATCTAGCTGACGCTAAGACCAAACAAGCAGATGCCGAAAAATCGTTGCGCGAACTCTCGGATTTTGCCACTGAACAGCGAAGTGTGAGCTTTGATAAAGCAAAAGAGATTTTGCAGAAGGGGCCTAAAGGTTCCGTCGAGATCGTACCGTTGGAAGGAAGCGTCGAATCGAATTTTTTAGCTGAGCAATTGCAACTCATTTTTAATAAAAACGGGTGGAAGGTATCGATGAGAAAGGCGGGAACGGACGAGATTATTAACGCCGGAATCGCTGTAGTAACGGGGAGCAGGTCAGATGGCAGCTTCGATAAGGACTGGGTACTACAGCTGGACGAACCGGCTAATACCTTACGGACGCTTCTGACAACCTGCGTTAGCGGTAACGCTAGAGGAGGTTCATTCAGGACAGATTCACGAATGGCAAAAGATACGTCCGTGGTTTTGATCGGCCCGAAATATTGATGGTCTGTGTCTGAGCAATGCCAAAGAGGGCTTCTTTAAGTTTGTGCCCAGCGCCAGCGTATTAGTGAAATATGCTACTGCTTCGTCAGTCCTCGTACTATGTCCATCGCCCAATCGCCGGCGAGCTGATTCATCTCCTGATCGGTCAAATCGTGGTACTTTTGGGAGAGAAGGACGGTGCCAGCGTAAACGTGCGCCATTTTTGAAGCATCAGAGACTTCTTCCTTGGAGAACTGCGGAACTGAGAATGAGTTGAGGCGTACGGCTGCGCCGATGTACACGCCAGTCGAAAAGCCTTGCGACGGCGCCTTGCTGGTCCAGTTGTTGTATTCTAGAGACCTAACAGTTTCGACGATCTCCGGAGCCTTCAATGCAGCGTTGAGGTTGTGGACCGCGTGAAATCCGCGCTGCGCTTCAGAGGCAAACGTGACTGGAGTGCGCGAGAGTGGTGCATTGATGTTAATACGGCCATTGGCTGCTGGCGTTGGAAATCTCGGTAGCAGCGGGAGCGCGACACCAATTGCCTGCAACAAAAAGCCGCCCAACACTAGACCAAATCCAATCCGGGCGAATTTCCTTTCGCGCGCAATTCGCTTCGGATGAGAGAACTCTATATCGCCATCGTTAGTTTCCTCCATCAGACGGGGGTTGGCGCTGTTCTGAAATAGGAAAGCAGATCCTAATAATGCGATCAGTAAACCAGAGAGTATAACGACGTTCGTTGACATCGGTTCGGTATTCTATCGGCGGACAACGCCAGCTTCAATAACTCAACTGATCCGGCGGCGGTTCCGGGTCGCAAATTGTGTCACCCTTTGTGTCACCCGGATGGGTGAAAACGTGCTAATCAGTGATTACGCGTGAGGAACGTAACAATAAGTTAACGCTGTCGATTACAGCGATTTGCGCACAGCTGATGACATCAGCGAATTGGTGCAAAAGTGGCGTTTTGCCCTTAGGAAACCTCCGTTCTATCCGTTGAACTACGGGAACCGCTCTTCCAGAGGTCAGATATCAGACATCAGCGGTCAGATTTCAAATTTGGAATGACACGTCCAAATGGCGAGGGTTTTTCGATTCCCCTAATGTATGAACTCACCCCTTAGAATTCTGTTAACACTGTTGTTTCTCGCGGTCCTGACACCATGCTACGCAACGGACATCGTTCGGATCCCGCCGCAGTATAAAAAAGACGCGCTGGCTGCACCGGATCCGGACTATCCCATGAAATCGCAGCATCTCGGTTATCAAGGCCAGGGCATTTATCGTCTCGTCATTAATAAGAAGACGGGAATGGCTGATGAAATAAAAGTCCTTCGAACCACTGGCCATCGCGAACTCGATGCCAGCGCGGTGATGACGTTGCTCAATTGGAAATTTGCGCCCGGGACCATTGACCACCGCGACGTGCTGATTGTATTTCAGCTCACGGGTTGGGCGCGTGGACTTCACTGACCAGAGGTCACAAGTCAGAAGTCAGCGATCAGATCCATTTCCGATTTTTGCAAACCATTTCCTGATTTCCTGGTTTCCTAATTCGATTTAGCCTTGCCGAATGGCGGATCCGATCAACTCTCTCGGTGGAATTAGCAAGCCGCCGCGCCGTTTTCGTTACTTGATCGACATCGTCGCGCTGGTGGCGGTGACGTTCCTGCTCGACGTCGTTGTCGGCGCGTTCGTCCGCGTGCCGGTCAATTTGCGCGTCGGGCTCGTGTTCGATGCGATCGGGAAACTTCTCTTGATTGCGATCGGCTGGGGATTGATTCGGCTCCGCGGCGAACGGCTGGCGGACATTGGATTAAAACGGCCTGCGAGTTGGTCGCAAACATTTCTGATCGGAATTGTGTACGCCGCGGTTGTATTCACGGCGATTTACTTTTCGGAAAAAGCGGGGTTTCATCGCGATCTTAGCCGGTTCGCTGGCGTTCAAGGGAATCTCGAGCTCGCGCTGGTCGGCGTTGTTTATTCATTCATCGGCGCGGGACTTTATGAGGAATTTATGTTCCGCGGATTTCTGATGCAGGGTTTGGCGATGTGTTTTGGCGCAAGTCGCGGCGCGTGGATTGCGGCCTGTCTTATTCAAGGCGCGCTTTTCGGCGCGGCGCACGCGTATCAAAATCCGCTCGGTATGGCGATCACCGGAACGCTCGGATTATTGATGGGCGTGATCGTTCTCGCGTCCGGCCGCAATCTTTGGCCGGTAATCATCGGTCACGGGTTGTACGACGCGAGCCGCTTCGTTCTATTTTATTTCCAAGGTCCGCCCGCGGGCTGAGCGATTGTCGATCTAACAACGCGGCACAAAATCAAAATGAACTATTGATTTTGTTACGGAGAAGCTGTTTACGTGTTGGAGCGACTTATGAAAAAGCATCTCCTCGTCGCGCTGGTTGGTATCGCTTTTGCGGCAAGCGCGATGGCCGACATTCAGGATCCGCCGGGGAATGATTACGGACCGACGCGCAAACTCGGCCGCGGGATTGGGAATTTTCTTTTCGCTTCAAGCGAGCTGCCAGTCACAGTTTGCAGAATCAATAAAGAGGAAGGCAACTCCGCGGCCGCCAGTTATGGCGTCGTGCGCGGCCTTGGCCGTTCGACTGCACGACACTTCACCGGCCTTTTCGAAATCCTCACCTTTCCGATTCCGGTTTGGCACGATAGTTACCGGCCAGTATTGCCGAGCGATGTTCCATGGATTCACGCCGGTTACTCAGAATTTCCACCCGAGCTCGGCTTCGAATCGAAATATCCCTACTGCCGCGATTACTGAATTGTAGATGCCGGTCCGAGCCGGACTGGCGTTGTCACTGGCGGCCTAACTTAATCATCTCTGCCGCTGAGGACTGCGGCAGCTACAACAAAGCCCGCATCGACGATTGTCGATCTTGCCCTCGGTTGTGAAAGTTATTCCCAATTATTCACAAATCGGTTGACCGACGTGGCGAGCCGCGTAACAGGTAGACCGATTCGCACAGGCGGTCGGGTAATGAACCCTAGGAAAATTCCCACGCTGCCGGCGATCGGCGCTCTGGCGCTGATCTACTTCGTTGCCGGCAAACTCGCGCTCACTTACTGGGCTTCTGTTAACGCGAGCGCTTCGCCGATTTGGCCGCCGGCCGGCATCGCACTCGCCGCATTGCTTGTTCTTGGTTACCGCGTGTGGCCCGCGATTTTCGTCGGCGCGTTTTTTGTAAACTTTTGGACAGCGGGAAATATTTTGACGTCGATCGGTATTGCCAGCGGCAACACTTTGGAAGCGCTTTGTGGCGCATGGCTGGTCAACACATTTGCTGGAGGCGCTCGAGTTTTCGATCGTCCGCAGGGCGTTTTCAAATTCGCGCTCGCCGCGATCGTTAGCACGACGGTCAGTCCTACGTTTGGCATTAGCAGTCTTGCTCTCGGTGGATTCGCTCCCTGGTCGGACTACGGTCCGATCTGGCTGACCTGGTGGCTTGGAGACGCGTCGGGAGACCTCATCATTGCGCCACTCCTTGTCCTCTGGAGTTTTCCAGCGTCGCAGAGGAACTGGAACCGTGCGCAAGCGATCGAAGTCACCATCCTCCTTCTGTTGCTGGTCGCTCTCGCGGAAACGGTGTTCGGCGGATGGTTTCCAATTTCCGCGCGCAACTATCCCGTTTCATTTATCTGCGGACCAATTGTCATCTGGACCGCGTTCCGATTCACACCGCGCGAAACAGCCACCGGCATCTTTATTCTTTCGGCCATCGCCATTTGGGGAACGCTCCATGGCTTTGGGCCGTTCATTTTGCAGACGAAAAATCAGTCGCTCTTGATGCTGCAGTCGTGGACGGCGGCGTTGACGATTACCGCAATGGCAATCGCAGCCGCAATTGCGGAACGCAACCGCGCTCACGCTGCAGTCGAGCAGCAGAAGGACGCGGTTGAGGCTGCGAACCGGACCAAAGACAATTTTCTGGCGATGCTCTCGCATGAGCTGCGCACTCCGCTTACGCCGGTGATGGCAGCGCTCGATACTCTTGACGCGGATGGCGGCCGGTCGCCTGAATCAAAAAACTCGCTCTCGATGATTCGGCGCAACGTCGAATTGGAAAGCCAGCTCATCGACGATCTCCTGGACCTTACCCGCATCACCAAAGACAAATTGCAATTACGATTCGGGCCGCTTGACGCCCACGAAGTGATCAACAACGTGGTGGAAATTTGCCGCCCGGAAGCGCAGGCGCGCAATTTGAAACTGCAGCTCAACTTGCGCGCTGGTGCCCACCATGTCTCGGGCGACGCCGCGAAGTATCAGCAAATCGTTTGGAACCTGCTCAAGAACGCGATCAAATTCACGGCCGACAACGGCGAGATCACAATTTCGTCGTCCAATCCGGAGACACAACTTCTCGCCATCGCCGTGCACGACACTGGAATCGGAATCGACCCGGAGATCATGAATCGCATTTTCGATCCCTTCGAGCAGGGCGAGCGCGCGTTTCAGCGCCGCTACGGCGGACTCGGCCTCGGGTTGGCGATTTCGAAATCACTCGCCCAAGCGCACGGCGGCACACTCATCGCGCGCAGTGAAGGATGCGATCGCGGTTCCACTTTCATTTTGACGATGAAAACCGTTCCTCAGCCCCCGCGGATTGTGAAACTCACATCGCCCATGCCGGAAAGCCGGCCGCTACGAATTTTATTGGTCGACGATCATCAGGACACCTGCGTCGCGCTCGAACGACTGCTCGTTCGGCGCGGCCATTTGGTGGCAGCGGCGCACAACGTCCGCTCGGCGATGGAAGCGGCAGCACGTAATTCATTCGATCTGCTCATCAGCGATATCGCGTTGCCCGACGGGACCGGCACGGAGCTGATGACTTATCTCCGCGCCATTTCGCGAATCCCGGGAATTGCCATCAGCGGATTCGGAATGAACGGCGATGTCGAGAAAAGTCTTGAAGCCGGATTTGCCGAGCACTTGGTCAAACCGGTGAAAATGGAAAATCTCGAAGCTGCGATCGACCGCGTGATGGCAGTGGCGAGCGTGTAGCCTCTTCGCTCTGCGAAGCGAACGTTGCGTCGCCCAGAGGGCGACGGCTACAGTTAGACCTTGCGCACGGTCGATCTAACAATCGAAGACGTCGCCTTCGGCGGAAAAGGCGTCGCGCGCGAAAACGGCAAGGCCGTTTTTATTCCGTTCACGATTGATGGCGAATTGGTCTCCGCAAAAATCACGCGCGAGAAAAAGCAATTCGCCGAAGCGGAGGTTGTCGATCTTCGCAAGGCTTCGCCGCATCGGGTCGAACCGCCTTGCCCGTATTTCGGCCGCTGCGGCGGTTGCGCTTATCAACACATCGATTACGCGCACCAGCTCGCGATCAAATCACGCCAGGTCCATGATGTTCTTCAGCGAATCGGAAAACTTAAAGAGGTTCCGATGCGTTCGATCATCCCCTCGCCTCTTCAATATGCTTACCGCAATCGCATCACTGTTCACGCCGACAACGGTGTGATCGGATATTTTCAGCGCGATTCGCATCGGTTGATCGACGTCGAGCGATGCCCGATCGCGATGGACGAAGTGAACCGCGAGCTGGCAGACCTGCGCTCACAGGATGTTCGCGATGGTCACTACACCCTACGCGCCAGATCGGGACCGCGCGTTTTCTCGCAAACGAATGACGGCGTCGCAAACGCGCTGCGCGATTTGATTGTTCAACTGATACCGCTCAATCAAAATCTGCTCATCGATGCGTTTTGCGGCGCCGGCTTTTTTGCCAAGGCGCTCGTCGGCAAAGTTCAGCGCGTGGTCGGAATCGACTGGGACCGGTTCGCAATCGCAGCGGCGCTGGAGACGGCAACCGCGAAGGAAACGTACATTGCGGGCGACGTTGATGCTAACCTCAAATCAATCCTGGAAGAATGCGACGCCGACAAGACCGCGGTGATTGTCGATCCACCGGCGATCGGTCTGAGCGCGCAGATCCGGAAGGCGATTGTCGATCTTGCGCCGGCGACCCTGATTTACGTTTCGTGTAATCCGGCTACACTCGCCCGCGATCTCGCCGAGTTACAATCCCGATTCAAGATCGAATCGGTCACGCCGCTCGATATGTTTCCGCAAACGGCGGAAATCGAAGTCGTCGTGCAGTTGCAACGAATTAATGCTTCGGCGATCTAACAATTTAGCGCCTCACCATGACGTTACCCAAAGTTTTGATCGCCGATTCCATTTCACAGGGTGGAGTCGACGAGCTTTCTAGCGGCGGGGAGCTTGACGTTTCGATTCAAACAAAGCTGAGCCAGGCGAAGCTGATCGAGATTATTCCCGAGTTCGCGGCCTTGATTGTTCGCAGCGAAACCAAAGTCACCGGCGAAGTGCTTAATGCGGCAAAGAAATTGCGCGTGGTCGGTCGCGCCGGTGTCGGCGTGGACAATGTCGATGTTGAAACGGCAACGCGACGCGGCGTGGTGGTGCTCAACGCGCCCGGTGGCAATACCGTTTCCACGGCAGAACACGCATTTTCGCTTTTGCTTTGCGTCGCGCGAAAAATTCCGCAAGCGGACGCGAGTTTGCGCAGCAAGAAATGGAGCCGAAAGGATTTTGAAGGCGTCGAGCTCTACAACAAAACGCTCGGTGTCATCGGCATGGGGCGGATTGGGAGCGAGCTGAGCCGTCGCGCCATCGCCTTTGGGATGCGCGTGATCGCATACGATCCCTATCTCTCGGCCGCGCGCGCGCGCAGTTTGCAGGTCGAGCTGCTGGAAGAGCTCGATGAGGTGCTCGCAAGCGCGGACTTCATTTCGTTACACACTCCGCTCACGAACGAAACGCGTCACCTTCTCGACGCGACGCGCATTTCAAAAACAAAACGCGGCGTCCGCATCATCAACTGCGCGCGCGGCGGTTTGATTGACGAGACGGCGCTGGCGAATGCGCTGCAAGATCGACATGTTGCCGCCGCCGCGCTCGACGTATTTGAAATCGAACCGTTGCCGGAGGATTCACCGCTGCGCGCGGCGCCGAATTTGATTTTGACTCCGCACCTCGGCGCTTCCACCGCCGAAGCGCAGGAAAGTGTCGGGATTGAAATTGCGCAATCGATCCGGGCCGCGCTTCTCGAGGGAACAATTCGCAACGCGGTCAACATGCCGAACCTCGACGCGAAAACATTGTCGGTCATCGGGCCGCATCTTCGATTCGGCGAAAAACTCGGCCGATTTCTCTCGCAAGTTGCGCCGCGACGCGTGGACGAGTTGAAAATTAATTACAGTGGCAAGGTGAACGAGCTCGATACCGGGCCAATCACCCGCTCGGTCCTGAAAGGTTTTCTTCAAAGCGCCGGCGGCGCTGACATCAATGAAGTGAACGCACCGGCGTTCGCCGAAAGTCTCGGATTAAAAGTAACCGAGACACGATTGAGCGCGGCCGGCGATTATACCGATCTGGTTGAGTTGTCCGCCGATGCGGAAGGGAAAACCGTTTCGGTCGGCGGCGCATTTTTTGGCGCGACTCCGCGCATCGTCAGCGTAAACAGCCGCCCGGTGGAAGCGCGACCGCACGGCGTTATTCTTGTTCTCGAAAATACCGATCGCCCCGGAATCGTCGGTCGCATTGGCACATTGCTCGGCGAGCACGACGTCAACATCGCCACCATGTCGTTGAGCCGAAATCAGGCCGGTGGCACCGCGCTCACGATTTTAAATTTGGACAATGTCCCGAGCGAGGAGCTGCTGCAAAAAATCCGAGGCAGCGGAGACATTCACTCCGCTCAAGTCATCCAATTGTGATCATCGGCACCCGACTATGTCGATCTTAGCGGGTACTAATTCCAAGCCGTGGGTTGGCGCAGTTTTGGTCACCGCCGCGGCCGCAGTTTTATATTTCGTCACGGCCGCTCGCGACATTGTTGTCGGCGATTCGCCGGAATTGATCACGGCCGCGGTGACCTTGGGAGTCGCGCACGCGCCGGGTTATCCGCTGTTCACCATGCTCGGACATCTTTTCAGCTTGGTCCCGTTCGGCTCGCTCCCGTTTCGAGTGAACCTACTTTCGGTGACATCCGACGCGATCACGATTGGCGTCGTCTATTTCAGCGCGTTCCGTCTCACGCGATCGCAACTTGCAGCTGCGGTTGCGGCTTTACTTCTCGCCGTCAATCCAACGTTTTGGGAATGGTCGCTCGCGGCCGAAGTTTTTCCGCTCAACAATTTGCTGGCCGCGCTCCTGATTCTTCTGCTCGTCGCGTGGCACGAACAGCCCGAACGCGGCGCATTTTTAGTCGCCGCATTTTTTGTGGCCGGGCTCGCGTCCACAAATCATCAAACAATCGTGCTCCTCGGTCCGACGTTCTGTTTTGTGTTGTGGCGATGTCGATCAACGCTGTTCGCGCGCCCAACTATTCTCGCGATCTGCGCCGTTGCATTGCTGCTCGGACTTTTGCCCTACGCCTACATTCCGTGGGCATCGGCCCATCATCCTGTCCACAATTGGGGCAACGTCTCTTCGTTTCACGATCTCCTTCGTCTCATCGCGCGGCGCAGTTATGGATCGACTCGACTGGTCGCGACGGCTGGCTACTCCGGCGGATCACCATGGGCCAGACTCGCGGCACTTGGCATTTCTTTCGGGCCGGTCTTCGGACTGCTCATTATATTAGGAGCGATCCAAGTTTTTCAGCGCGCGCGTTGGTATTTCTGGTTCAGCCTGATCGCATTTATTTTCGCGGGTCCGTTTTTCGTCTGGATTAGTGACCTGAACCTGACCACGGCGCCGTCTGCATTGTTTGTTCTGCAGCGGTTCTTTCTCCTGTCGCAAGTGGTCCTGGCACCGTTGGCGGCGTTTGGTGTCCTCGTGCTCGCGCAATTCGTCGCGCGATCTATCGCTTCAACGCCGTTGTTGGCTTTGCGTGTCGTTACCGCAACTTGTCTCGCTGCCGTTCTGATTGCTGTCGCAACGAATTATCGCCGCATCGATCAGAGCCGAAATTTTACCGCCCGCCACTTTGCCGAAGACGCGTTCAATACGATCCGGCCACATTCAATCCTGCTGGTCACCGGCGATGGCCTCGCGTTTCCGCTGATGTATCTCCAAAAAGTTGAGAACGTCGGCCGCGACACGACTCTCGTCGTAATTCCACTTTTGCTCGGCGATTGGTACGTGCGTCAGTTGCGCGAACAACATCCTGATCTCGTTCTCCCATTCGATCGCTACGATCCTCAGAGCAATAACATAAAGATTTTCGTGGAGGCCAATTCCAGCCGCACGATTGCCATCGCCGGGACGATTGGAAACGATAACAGTCTCGACGCGGATTATTGGCCGTACCAACAAGGTCTCTTAATGGTGGTCAGGCTGAAATCGCGCGACGTGCCGCTGGATACATTGCTCGCTGAGAACGAACAGTTGCTCGCTCGTTCTCATCCTCCAGCGCCGGGGACGGTCCGCGCGAATACTTTCGAATGGGACATTCTCAATATCTATGCTTTTCCGGCATTCAACATTGGCGGCACTTGCGAGCGCGCCGGTTTGAAAGCGGAAGCCCGGACGTGGTACGAGCGAGCGCTCGCGATCAACCCGCAGTTTTCGAAAGCGCGCGAAGCGCTGGCGCGACTGGAACATTGATTCACATCGAGTAACTGTCATCTGCCATGGCAGTGCCGCGAAAAATCCAGATCGTTAGCGCTTTTGCGGCCCTCTATTTGATCTGGGGCTCGACCTATCTCGGAATTCTTTTCGCCATTCAATCGATCCCGCCGTTCTTGATGGCGGGCGCGCGTTTTCTTCTCGCGGGCCTCATCATGTTCGCGATCGCGCGGACGCAAGGCCCGCTAAGATCGACATGGTCGGAATGGCGAACGTCGCTCATCGTCGGCGCGTGTTTGTTGTTAGGCGGGAACGGCGGGGTAACGCTCTCGGAAAAGTTTATTGAAACCGGACTCGCCAGTTTGATCGTCGCGACCGTTCCGATTTACATCATTTTGCTTGGCTGGCTGTTCGGCATGACGCCGCGACCAGGTGGAATTGTCTGGCTCGGACTTGCCGGCGGATTTTTAGGCGTCGGAATTTTGCTCGGCCCGGCGTTGCGATTTTCCGGCGGCGGCAATAGCCATCCGCTCATCGGGATGTCGATCTTGCTGGTCGGATCTTTCCTTTGGTCGGCCGGATCGCTTTATTCGCGGACAGCGAAGCATGCTGCGTCGCCACTTCTCGCGGCCGCTCAGCAAATGTTTTGCGGCGGTCTGCTTTTAGCGATCGTCGGATTGTTTGTCGGTGAACCGAAAAATTTCCGCCCGGACAATATTACGCCGTTGTCGTTAGGCGCGTTCGCTTATCTCGTGTTAATCGGCGCGGTCGTCGGTTACACCGCTTACTTTTGGCTGCTGCGCCATTGCGATCCGGCAAAGGTGGCGACTTACGCCTACGTGAATCCGATTGTCGCGGTGTTGCTCGGCGCTCTCTTTGCGCATGAGACGGTGACGCTGCGCACATTGGTCGCTGCGATATTGATCATCGGCTCGGTCGCGCTCATCATCACCGTGCAACAATTGTTCAAACCAATGCCGCCGATTACTGCCGCGATCGAAACCGAATGCGCGAGATGAGCATGCCCGATTCCAAAAATCGCGAAGAGACAATCGACGTGGTGAAGCGAAATTGGCGCGCTGAAATCGATTCCGCCCAGGCTTATCGCGATCTGGCCGCGCGCGAACCGGATGAAAAGCGAAAGGCAATTCTTTTGCGCATGGCCGAAGCCGAGGAACGGCATGCTCAGCGCTGGGCCAGGAAGCTGGTCGATCTTGGCGAGCCGATCCCGACAATTCCCGATTCGTTAGGCACGCGGATTAAACGCTGGTTCAATCGCGCCGCCGGTCCGGAAGTCACCATTCGCCGAATGGAAGCGGCGGAAGATCGACATGAAGCGGAGTTCCGCCATCAGCGCGACAATGTTCTCGCCGGAGAAACAGACGTGCAGGATTTTTTGCGTGAGAGCGCGGTCGAAGAAAAAGCGCACGCACGAATGCTGAACACATTGACCGCGCAGCTTGGCCCGCGCACAACGCTCGATGCGATTTTGAAACGCGAACGCTGGCATGGGCGCGGCGGCAGTTGGGTTGCAGACGCGATTTACGGAGTGAACGACGGACTTGGCGCCGTGTTCGGAATTGTTTCCGGTGTCGCCGGCGCGACCAATAATCAGCAGCATTACATTTTGATTTCCGGTCTCGCTGGAATGATGGCCTCGTCGTTGTCGATGGGCGCGGGCGCGTACCTCGCGGTGAAAAGTGAGCGTGAAGTCTACGAAGCGGAGATCGCGCGCGAGAAGGAAGAGGTTGAAGAAAATCCGGAAGAAGAAATCGAAGAGATGTCGCTCTTCTATCAGTTGCAGGGATTCAATCCCGAGGAAGCGCAACGAATGGCGGAGCGACTCGCCGAACAGCCGGAGCAAATGGTCGCCGCAATGGCGCAAAGCGAGCTCGGCCTGTCCCAACAACATTTCGGCAAACCGTGGACTTCGGCCGCATCGGCCGCGATCTCGACCGCGATCGGCGCGTTCATTCCGATCATTCCGTTTTTCTTCATGAGCGGGATCGCGGCTGTCGTTTGGGCATTCGTGATCAGCATTGTCGCGCATTTCGCCGTCGGCGCGGTAAAATCGCTGATCACCCTGCGCTCCTGGTGGGCATCGGGATTCGAAATGACAATCGTCGGTGTCATCGAAGCCGCCGTGACTTATGGTCTCGGCCTCGCCTTCGGCGCAATCTCGTGAAAACGCAATTCTTTGTCGCCGCGCTCGTATTCGCCTACTGCCAGAGCGCCGCGGCGGAAGCATTTCCGATCATCGATGTGCGGCACGGTTATCTGATCGGCGCGGTTGAAAACGGAAAGTGGATTGAGCCGACGGACGCGACGAAGTCGGTGAAAACGGGAGCGAAGCTGCAAGTCTATGGCGTCAACCGACCGGTTGGAAGTGTAACGGTCGTGAAACTCGACACAGAAGCGGAAGCGTGCCCAGATCGGCCGATGGTAAAGTTGAATCCGAAAAAATTGAAACAGGGCGAGATTGCGTTTGCGGCGAAATGGAATCCGCTACCGCGAAAACCGAAATCGCTCGACGTGAAAGACAAGAAGTATGTCGATCTTATGCGCGAGTTTTTGCGCGAGCGCGGCCTGAAAGATCCGGTCGTTCATATCACCCAAGCGGTGCAGATCGACCTCGATGGCGACGGCCAGGACGAAATCGTGATTTCGGCGACGCATTATAAGAACGGTGACGAGATTCCGGACGAACCGACGGCGAATACATATTCGTTCGTGATGATGGCGCGCTCCCTGAACGGAAAAATGGAAACGACATTAGTGGCGGGCGAATTTTATCCCGAAGCAAAAGGAGATGCTCCGCCGAACAAATTTGAAATCGCGGCGCTGCTCGATCTCAACGGCGACGGCAAGATCGACATCGTGGTACGCTCGGCTTACTACGAAGGCGACGAGACCAGTGTTTACGAATATTCCGGAGCGGGATTTAAGACGGCGCTGAGCGTTGGTTGCGGTCTGTAACCACCGTCCCAAAATCGATGTGAACAATCCCATTTGTGGGACGCGCCATAGGAGCGAAGTTTTTGTCGTTAACAACAAACCGCTGAATAGAAGCGGCTTGTAACGCCGTTTGCCGTCTGGCATATGGTTTGCATACTCTAGCTGGCGCGACTCTATTCCCGAGTCGCCCATCAACCTCATATGCATTTACGTCTAGTTATTCTCTTTGCCTTTGGTGCCGCCCTGTTCTCGAACGCGGCAGAAACTGAAAAAGCACCGACGCTCGATGAGCTGGTCGCGAAAAATATCGAAGCGAAGGGCGGAGCTGAAGCGCTCAAAGCTCTGAAATCGCTCAAACTCACCGGCAGACTGATCGTGAACGAAGGCCAGCTTCAGCTCGCATACGTTCAAGCCAAGAAGCGGCCGGGCGAGGTTCGCAGTGAGTTCACACTGCAAGGCATGACCGCCGTTCAAGCCTACGACGGCAAGGAAGGATGGAAGATATCGCCATTCCAGGGACGCAAAGATCCGGAAAAAATGTCGGCCGACGACGTGAAGCCGTTGATGGAAGATGCCGAAATCGATGGACCGCTGGTGGATTGGAAAGCGAAAGAGAGCGCGCTCGAGTATCTCGGAAGAGAAGATGTCGATGGAACGTCGGCCTACAAAATCAAAGTCGTGCGCAAAAATGGCGACGTGAGTTTCGTCTATCTCGATCCGGACCACTTTCTCGAAATTCGAATTTTAACTCAGCGGATCAGACATGGCGCCCAGGAGGAAGTAGAAACGGACGTCGGCGATTACGAAAAAATCAGCGGCGTGTTCGTTCCATTTTCGATCGAAGCCGGGCACAAGGGCGATCCGGACAAACAAAAAATCGTCATTGAAAAAGCTGAAGCCAACGTGCCGGTGGATGACGCGATCTTTCATTTTCCGGCAACAGCTTCGAAATAGTTTCACTCTATGCGCTTTATTTATTTTTCTCTCACGATTGTTTTTTGCCTGATTATCGATCTAGCAACCGCGCAAAAGCAGCCGGCGTTTAGCTCCGCGACCATTTCCGGTTTGGGCGCGCGCAACATCGGCTCGGCCGCGATGAGCGGACGCATCTCGGCCGTCGCCGGAACGCGCGAACCTTCGGGAAAAATTACGCTTTTCGTCGCGGCTGCCAGCGGTGGCGTTTGGAAATCAGACGACGGCGGAACGAGATACCGCCCGGTTTTTGACGAGCAGTCGGCGCAATCGATCGGCGCCGTCGCGATCGACCCGAGCAACACGAAGAATGTTTGGGTCGGAACCGGCGAATCCTGGACGCGCAATAGCGTCTCGATCGGCGACGGAATTTATAAATCGAGTGACGGCGGCGAAACCTGGAACCACGTTGGTTTGGAGAAATCGGAACGCATTGCGCGAATCGCGATCACTCCGGGAAAGAGCGATGCCGTTTTTGCAGCGGTCCCGGGCGCGCTTTGGAGTGATTCGTCCGATCGCGGTCTCTACAAAACAACTGACGGCGGCAAGACGTGGAAAATAGTTTTGAAGGGAGCGAATCTTTCGACCGGTTGCACGGACGTCGCGATCGATCCGACGAATCCCAGCACCATGTTCGCCTGCCTGTGGGATTTCCGGCGTAAAGGCTGGGAATATCGGTCCGGTGGCGACGGACCGGACAAACCTTCAGCGAGCGGATTGTTTCGTTCGAACGATGGTGGCGAAACGTGGAGCGAAGTTACTCCGGAAGCCAACAAAGGTTTTCCGAAAAAACCTTATGGCCGGCTCGCGGTTGCGATCGCGCCTTCAAATCCAAAACGTGTCTATTGTTTCGTCGAATCACCGGCGAGTGCCCTGTTCGTGTCCGATGATGGCGGCGCGACCTGGGAACAACGCGACAAAAGCAATTGGATGGTGTGGCGCCCGTTCTATTTCGCGCGGTTGGTTGTCGATCCAAAAAATCCCGATCGCGTTTTTAAACCGGACGGCGCGCTGATTCTGAGCGAAGACGGCGGCAAGAGTTTCGCAGTGGTCGGCGGTTTTCAGGGAAGTCACGGCGACGACCACGATGTTTGGATCGACCCGGTGAATCCGCAGACGGTGTTTGCCGGAGACGACGGCGGAATGTGGTATTCCTACAATGGCGGGAGCAAATGGTGGAAAGGCGAAAATCTTCCCGTGTCGCAATTTTATCACGTGAGCGCGGACGACGAAGACCCGTATCGTGTTTATGGCGGCCTTCAAGACAACAGCTCATGGGTGGGCGATTCGCAATATCCGGGCGGGATCACCAATCATCGCTGGGAAAATGTCTACAACGGCGACGGGTTCTGGATCTTTCCCGATCCGGCCGACGCCGATTACATTTACGCCGAATATCAAGGCGGCGAGATCGCCCGCGTGAATCGGCGCACGCACGAAGCGCGTAACATCAAACCGCGACCGGATTACAAAGAGAAGTTGCGTTACAACTGGAACACGCCGATCGCGCTTTCGCCCAACGAAAAGGGAACCGTCTACATCGGTGCGCAATTTTTGTTTCGCTCGCGCGATCACGGCCAGAATTGGGAACGCATTTCGCCCGACCTGACGACCAACGATCCGCAAAAACAAAAGCAGGAACAATCCGGTGGCGTGACCGTGGACAATTCTTCGGCCGAAATGCACACCACGATTTATTCGATCAGCGAATCGCCGAAGGACAAAAATTTGATCTGGGTCGGGACCGACGACGGCAATCTTCAAATCACGCGCGATGGCGGAAAGACCTGGAACAACGTGGTCGCGAATGTGCCCGGGCTTCCGAAAAATTCGTGGGTGAGCTGGGTGCAAGCGAGCAATTTCGACGCCAGCACGGCCTACGCGGCGTTTGATCGACATACGTTCGGAGACATGGCGCCGTACGTTTTCAAAACGACCGATTTCGGAAAAACGTGGGCGCCGGTGGTCACAGACAAAGACGCGAAAACCGTTCGCGGCTACGCGCACGTGATCAAAGAAGATTTGGAAAAGCCGGAGCTGCTTTTTCTTGGTACTGAATTCGGATTGTGGATCTCAATCGATGGCGGAAAAACCTGGGCGCAATTCAAAGGGAACCATTTCCCGGCGGTTGCGGTCCGCGATTTGGCGATTCAACCGCGCGAGAACGATCTGGTTCTGGCGACGCACGGCCGCGGCATCTGGATCGTGGACGATATTGTTCCGCTCCGAAATCTGACGAACGATATTACTTCCAAAGAAGTCGCGTTTGTTAGCGCGCGGCCGGTGCAACAGCGCATCGAAGGAAGCGGCGGTTGGGCAAATGGCGACGCCGTCTTCGTCGGCGACAATCCGCCGGACGCCGCGGTGATCACTTATTATCAACGCGAGCGTCATCTGTTCGGGAAATTGAAAATCGAGATCCTCGATTCGACTGGTCGCGCGATTGATGAAGTTCCGGCGAGTAAACGGCCCGGTTTGAATCGCGTGACCTGGAGCATGCGAGAGAAGCCGCCGCGCGTGCCGCCCGCGGCGCAAATCGCGTTCTCCAGCTCGCGCGGACCTCGTCTTGTTCCGGGCGATTACGCCGTTCACCTGACCAAAGCCGGAAAAGTTTATGAAACGAAGTTGACCGTCGGTTTGGATCGGCGAGCGAAGTTTAACACGGAGGATCGGAAGGCGCAGTATGACGCGGCCATGAAAGTGCACGCGCTTTTCAACGACGAAAGCGCACTGCTGGATCGGATTTTGTTATTGCGACGCGACGTGGTGAAAGCGGCTTCCGCCATTGCCGAAAATGATCCCCTGAAAAAGAGCATCAAAGGTTTCGACGACAAGATCGAGACTGTTCGCAAGAAAATCGTTGCGACCAAAGAAGGCGGCGCAATTACCGGAGAGGAGCGACTACGCGAGCACACCGATCAACTTTACAGCGCGCTTCTCAGTTTCGAAGGCAAGCCGGGCGATTACCAGATCGCTTACATCGCGGCGCTGCGCCGGGAATTGGAAGACGTGACCAAGGACTTCGACCAGTTGCTGACGAAAGATTTGTCGAGCTTGAATGATTCTCTGAAATCAAAAGGCCAACCGCAAATCTCGGTCCCGCCGGCGAAAGTCGCGATCAGCGAAACGCAGCTCGGTTCAGGGACCGCAGGCGTGCCAGCTTCTCTGCTTCACTGACCGAAGATCGACCCGCCTTCGCCAACCGCCAGTCCGGCTCGGACCTACGGCGCGGCAGGCAGTGGCGCGTCAGCGGTAAAAACCGTGATACTGGTAGCCGCCGTCTTCAATAACGATCGACGCGGCCTCCCAGAGTGCAGTGAATGAGTAATTTTGGCCGGCCGCCAGATCGACGGTGCGATGCGTAAAATTCGTCTTGCCGTACGGGGACGGCGTGTCAGTTACAGTCAAGCGATGATGACCTGGTCGCACAATAGCTTGATAACCTTCGCCGCGCGCAAGCGTCGTAATCGGAATTCCATCAATGTAGATACTCAGGCCGATGTGGGTGCCGAAATCCGCTGCTCTGAAGATCGTCAAACCGCTATTGCCCATCAGTTCGCCTCGTGAGTAGTCGTAACCACCACCAGCCGAAACGGCCGCCACGATGGCGAGATTCATTGCCGCGAAAAGAAGAACGATCAGCTTGCTGCTCGAGTTGTAGTTTTTCATAGGGGACCTCCTCGCGTCACAATCATTCAACTGCGGCGTTGCCAAATAGTATCGGAAAGAATCGCCGAAGCCAAGCTTTTTCCTTGCGACCGAAAGTCGCGGCGGCGGTTTTGGAGGTAAGGGGATTCGAACCCCTGACCTTCTCATTGCGAACGAGACGCTCTACCAACTGAGCTATACCCCCATTTTACCTATATAATCCGACTGTCAGAACGGTGGCCGAAAATATCCTTTGCACACCGTTTTTATCCACTGTAGAATCTAGAATAGATGGGAGCATTACAGGGCAACAACGGCGCGTTTCAGAAAGTCGGACCATGTCTTTACCGGTACCGGAACGGCACCTACTATGCGCGGTTCAAGTCGGGCGGCAAAGAAATTCGTTGTAGCCTAGAGACAGCGGATCGCAAACTCGCCGAGCGAAACCTGGCTCGAAAGAAAGAGGAACAGTCTCAGATCGATCGTTCGCAAGGCAGGCTGACCCTAGCGGATTTATGCGATCGTTATCTGAAGACGATCCAGCACCAAAAACCGAAGACGGTCGAACGGAAGACTTTTATCGTTCGTAGAATCAAGGCTGATTGGCCGACCGGAAAACTCACACAAGTTGCGAAAATAAGGCCGAGCGATGTTGATGTCTGGTTATCGTGCTACCGATTTGGACCTGCATCCCGCAACCTGCATATCTCATGTATCAAAGAAGTTTTCGGCCTCGCATTACGCGACCGAATTATTGCTGTCTCGCCGGCTGCCCACCTGCAGTCAGCGCGGCGTGCGAAGCCGATTCGGTTAACGCCAAACTATGATCAATTCAAGGCGATCATAGCCGATGTGCGTGCTCAGCAATTCAATGCCGATGCTGCGGAGAGTGCAGATTTCTTGGAATTTTTGGGTCTCGCGGGTCTCGGTCAAGCGGAGGCCAGCTCACTGAAGCGATCTGACATCGATCTGGAAGCCGGGCGAATCATCACGTTTCGACACAAAACAGCTACTGGGTTTTCGATCCCGATTTTCCCGCAGATCCGGCCATTGCTCGAACGGCTCTGTGAGGGAAAATCCCACGAACATTTCGTTTTCAAGATACACGACGCAAAGAAAGCTCTTGCCGGTGCTTGCCGTCGCTTGAACCTGCCGCCTTTTAGTCAACGCTCGTTGCGAAGGATGTTTATTACTCGTGCAATCGAAAAGGGTATCGATGTCAAAGTCATCGCCGAGTGGCAGGCTCACAAGGACGGTGGCAAATTAATCCTGGATACGTATTCGCATGTGAACCGGGCACATTCGGACAAAATGGCTAGCTTGATGCACTGAGCGGCGAGGCGATGGGTTGAATGAAGCATCCGTTCGATAAAGCGTTGAATCTGACCGAAGCTCAAAAGGTCTCAAAACCCGCGTTCGGCACTGTTATCAAACTTACTGATCTAACGAACCAAGGCGACCAGGATGCAGCCGCTGAGTTGTTCAGGCTCGCAGCGTTCGCCGCAGAAATACTGAAGCAACAGTGCGAGGCAAATCCGGAAATGTTCGCGCCGATTGCAGCGAATCAAGTTGCTTGGCCAGCAATGCACAGCCTGCATAGAGGTTTGGTGCAGAAGAACGATGCACTATTGAAGAATTTGAAGCTTGCCTCGAACACGGACATCAACATCTCAGAAAAGGGAAAGGCTTTCTCCTTTGACACTCCCGCAACTCGCGTTGCGCTAGATCATTATAGGCTCGCTCGCATATTGCGTCGGGCGCCGATAGACGAATGGAGTGTCGACGAATGGATCACTGTGTACACGATTTGCGATTCTTCGACGCCGAATCGTTTGCGCACGTGGGAAGCGTGGGGGCAAAGCGGATCTGGGAAATCCCTTCCGCCGTTGTCGAAAAACACGTCGTTACAATGGAAGAAGGCATTTCCTACATTCTTCCGACTCGTGCATGGCGAAGATTTCGACGAGTGCGCCAAGTTGGAAAATCTGCGGGATTCCGTATCGCAGAGTTCAAAGGACGGTAGTAACAATGTCGGCGGTCGTGGGACCGTTAGAAAGCGAATGCTTCAAGCCGTGACACAAGCGATTGATTCAATCGCGGCTTGGAATGAATAACGAACCGGTCAAGAGCATCGCCGGCATTTGCGGAACAGTTTTTGTTCCGGCCTGGGGCGCGCGAGTTCTTCGACGCGAACAACGGCTCGTCACCTTGGACTAAATAAACCGTGAAATAGTCTAACTGGGCGGGGACGGTTCTGAATAAGTTCCGCTCGTTTATGAAACCTCCCAGCGCGCCGATTGGCGCATTAAAGCTAAAGGACGCTGCCCAATATCTTGGCGGCGTGTCCACCATCACTGTCCGTCGCTTAATAAAGCGCGGACTCATCAAACCAAACCGCGCGTTGCGCCACGTCTTGATTCCAGTAGCGGAATTAGACCGTTTCATCGGTGGCAAAGAAAGGAGCCCGCGATGATCAAGGCTTCCAACTCCCCGCAGCCGGAGTCCACATTGGACGAGGCGCCGCAAGCCGTATGCGCGATTCTCGTGTCGCGCGTGAAGAACGCGACAGACGTCCAACCAACGGATTGTTCCGCAACGGAGATCGTCGCGCAGGTTCGCTCAGGTGAAGGCACACTGCGCGAGCGAGTCCTTCGAATCCGAAACGAATACTGGCGCGTCATGTCCGAAACAAACAATGACAGAAAGGTCGCGAAGACTGCTGTAGACAAATGGAAAAAGAGCCTGCCGGCAGCTATGTGGTCTGGGACCTTCAGCCGACGAAAACAAAATGCTCTGTTGCAACACTCGGGGCTGCTGTGTGCCGATCTTGACGCGATTGGGACCGAGAGCCTGACAGAGGTTCGCGCCAAACTGCAAAGAAGCATGTTCCTATGGGCGCTCTTCACCTCCCCAACGGGCGATGGCCTCAAAGCAGTCTTTCGAATACCGGCTGAGGCCGAGAAACACGAAGCCAGCTTCCGCGCCGTGGAGAAACACGTCGCCGAGTTAGCTAATCTGCCGATTGACGAGAAGTGCTCGGATGTATCACGGCTTTGTTTCTTGAGCCACGACCCTGACGCTTATTTCAATCCGAACGCGGGCGAATTACCGGTGACGGTCGAAGCTAAGCCTAAACGGGAGGTTAAGACGGAAATTGCCGACGAGAAGTTGCAAAGGCGGCGAGAAATCGCTGAAGAAGTGCTTGGGGAAATTAACTGGGACAGCAACAGTGCCGGCTACTGCACCTGTCCCGCACAGCACCTGCACAATACTGGTGATGGAGGCCGTGACTGCGAGGTTTACCTCGATCGGGTCCCAACCCTTCACTGTTTTCATGAAAGCTGTCTTGGCGTCGTCGCCGGTGTAAACCATGAGCTGCGGTCGCGAATCGGCAAATCTGAATCCACGGGCAATCGGCAAAACATCGAGACCGCTGCTTCCATTCCAATTCAACTTCCCGACATCGTCTCCGCAGATCAGTTCCTAAAGGAAAAATTGGAGATACCAGCCGAACTGGTATCAGGACTGATCCACGCTGCGACGACGGGCATGTTCGCGGGCGGCAGCAAAACCTGCAAAACGTTCACGATGCTAGACCTTGGAATTAGCGTCTCTCAGGGTGTTCAGTGGTGGGGCCGCGATGTTCAGCAAGGCAGGGTGCTGTATGTGAACTTCGAACTTGCCCCGGCTTTTCTTCAGCAACGTCTATTTGCGTTGGCAGATGCCAAAGGTGTCGGAGTGTTGGATGCCGACGGCCTGGTAGTATCGCTTCCCAACTTCGACATCTGGAATCTGCGTGGATATGCAACGGACGTGAAACAGTTGATGCCCCGCATCATTGATCGATGTCGCGGACACGACTACTCGATGATCATTCTCGATCCTATTTATAAATTAATGGGTGGAAGGAATGAGAATGACGCCGGCCAAATGACGGAAGTTCTAAACGAGTTCGACGCTCTGGCGCACGAGGTTGGTGCGGCGGTGGTCTACAGCCATCATTTCGCGAAGGGGTCGGCGTCCAACAAGGAGCAGATTGATCGCGCAAGTGGCAGTGGTGTGTTTGGTCGTCAGCCAGACAGCATTGTCACTCTTACTGCACATGAAGAGGACAGCGCGTTTGTCGTGGAAGCCACCCTGAGAAACTTACCAGCACCGAAGGCATTTGTGGTGCGCTGGGCCTACCCGCTGATGCAGATGGCACGTGAACTCGATCCGAAGAAGTTAAAAAAGAGGCGAGGAGCAAGGACGCAGTACACCGTTGGTGACATCCTCGGTTGTTTGGTCGACGGAATGACCACCGGGCAATGGAAGGAAGCGGCCATAGATAAAGAGGGGCTCGCCGCCTCAACATTCGCCAAATTAAAAAAAGAAGCAGTAAGGGAAGGTCGCGTTCAAGCAAAAGGTAACGAATGGGTTCACATACCTGTGATTCACGCGGTCAATCCGATGACCGGAGAGTCGAAAGTGCGTGTTGCCGCGCCACACGAACGGATCAACACAGAGACTGCCGCGTGAGCGACGCCAAACGTTGGGGCGGCCGGTTCGAAAAAATCATTGGTCCGGCTGCCACTCGGCGACGCTCGCTGCCCCAGTTCGACCGATTATCCGGTATCCTAAAGGATTACCGGATTATCGGAGAACCGTTTACTGTTTTTTAATCCGAGAATTGGATTTTGGAATTATCGGATTGTCGGAGTAGGCAACACGAACGTCGTCCGCGGCGGCAACTTTGCCGCTCAGACGGCCAACAATGCTGATCTAAAAGGCCCTTGCGAGAAAATTGACGTTCGCTACCAAATTCGTTCGCATCCCTTTGCGAACGCCTCGCCTGCGGGCAAATCCAATCTCAGCGCCTGCGAAAATATTGGCAAGAAGGCCAACAAGGGCCGACAGTTTTATGTAAGATTTAAGTTTGGCGCGGAGGAGCGTGCGAAGCGCCTGCGTTGGTGTCTAGTCTAAATATGAACCCAAGAAAACTCGATTGAGGGCACCCGAGGCACGTGGGTTGTAGGTGTCCAAATTTGGCAGCATTGATGGAATCCTTGGCCGAGAACTGTCTACCGATAACAGGCTCAGATTTGTCGGGCGTTGATGATTTAGATAAGCCACTTACGACGGTTGATCGCGTGCGTTGGTTCGACGTTATGAGCGCCTACAACGCGGCCGCGAAGGAGGCTAAGGAAAAGGGTGCAGAGAAGGCGGCAAACGCCTATCGATCAGTTGCGATCTTATGCTCCTTTCACACGCATTTCGACAATGCTTATGAGCCGTATACGGCTGCCGTCATTATGAACGGAAGGCGCTCCCTTGTCCCTGGCGACCTGTCGAATGCGGACCTGGACAGCGTCGCAGCACTTAGGCTCAAGACAAAGGAGCCACTCCTTAGGGCACGAGTGGGCGACATCTTATGGGTACGGCGCCACGACCACATTGCCGCAAAAGAAGCGTCAGCGGACTACATCGTTGCAGCGAAAGCACTTCTGAACAAAGGGAACCAGATACTCGCGGTCGACCTTTTCCGCCGTGCGCTACAACTCGGGCATTGGTTAGGCCGGGAAAATGACGCATGGCATGACGCAGAAGCGGCGACACTTGGTGCTCTGAAAAATCTACCCGTAACGGGCGAACGTTCTTTGGCGGTCCATTTCCTCGACATTTTGGTTCAAATGAACGCTGGAGATGCAGCTGAACTCGCGGCAATTGCAAGGCAATATGCGGAGAAAGCCTTAGGCGACAAACAGCCATCGCGAGCACGGGATTATCGTCTTCACGAAGCCGCTCTATGGCACCGCGCTAAAGACGAAACGAATGAACGAGTGGCTCGGCTTGAGGCAGCGAAAACTTACGAGATTGAGGCCGAACGATGGATAGAAGGTGAGAAACCCAGCTATTTCGCTGCTAGCGGTGCCCTCACAAAAGGTATTGAGGCACTTCGACAGGCGCACGGCGATCCCGCGCACATAGAAGAACTTCGCCAAAGACTGATGCGCTATCAGCGCGAATCGATGAAAGAAATGAAGACCTTCGAGCAGCGAATAGATATTTCCGACGCTGTTAGACAGGCAGTAGAGCGTGTAACCGTCCCGGATTTTCGTGAAGCGTTAAAGCTGCTTGCTTTCTCAATGCCTCTCGTTGATCCCGACACTCTTAGAAAGACGGTGTTGGCTGAGGCGAGTGAGTATGTTTGGCAAAGCATCGTTGATACGAGTCTGATCGACGAGTCAGGCCGTATCACAAAAAATATTGAACCGCTTGAGCGTGAGCAATCAAAACACGAAGCGGGCATCGAGAGTCGCATGTTTCGGCATGCGTCGGAGATCGATTGGCAGATTCGTGTATCGGCGTTTATAGAACCGGCTCGCAGGCAAATTTGGAGCCAGCATCTACCATCTGAACAGGAGTTCGACTTTTTAGTCGTGGATAATCCATTTGTTCCTCCCGGTCACGAGGGGATTTTTCGCCGAGGCCTCTATCATGGCCTGCAAGGAGATTTGCTTCTCTCCGGCCATCTCTTAACGCCGCAGATTGAAAATTCGATTAGGTACATCCTTGAACAGCGAGGCGTTGATGTTTCAAACCTCCAATCTGACTTAACTCAGCCGGTGAAAGTTCTTGGGCCTCTTTTGGACCTACCAGAGACCAAGAAATTATTCGGCGATGCCGTTCTGTTCGAACTCCGTGGCATCTTGATTGAGAAAACAGGTTACTCGTTTAGAAATCGCGTTGCGCACGGGTTCGTTAGTGAAAGGGAATGTTACGCGCCAGAAGGACTTAACCTTTGGTGGCTCGTGTTGCGGCTCTGCTATACGCCACTCATCTTGGGTCAGCAGGCCAACGAAGAACCGCAAGTAAGAAACGCTGATACGCGCTGATTCCTGGATGCGGTTTATGAAACCGACACGATGCGACAACATCGTGTTCGCGTGCTCGTCACAAATCCCACTCAGTCAAAGACATTCACTTTGCGGCCTGCGCGACGCCAGTATCACGGTGCGGTGCGATCAGCCGCGATTTCTGAAGGGAGCAGCGACTCGAGATGCTTGGTCATACTCTTCAGTTTCCAAAATCCTCCGGGTAGGACAGCCCGGCAGCGACGAAAATAGACATGTAGCGGTGCATCATCAGTGCATTGGCCGCCCCAGACAAACGGCTGACCAATTGAGGTTGCGACGATTTGGGTCTCTGACTTGCCCAACCAGTATTGTGCATATGGCAGCCATTCGGTTTTGGAATGGTCAGGGAAATCGAACTGTTCCTGAATACCGCCTAACTCCGGCCGCAGAATATATTCGTAGCCGAATGTCTGAAAGGCGCCTAGATATGCCATAATGAGGATCGCAACGCCATGGCGGTGCGCAAATTCCTCCGGCTCGTGTCGTCCTTCATCAAAAAGATCGCGAAACAGCCGATCATAAAGCCGGCCCTTCATCCCATTGCATCCGTCGTGTGATAATTTGCCGTCGCTGCGACATTGGCGCGGTTCCCGGCAAAGTACCGTAATCCCGCACCGCTGATTTTTCGTCCCCAAGCGCGCAAAATCGGCTGCGTCCTCGCGAACAACGTTTTTGGGAATAATGTGCTCAACACCATTCTTGAGAACTGTCTCGCGCGGAATGTCGCGCAAACAGATAGGGCATAGGATAACGTCCTGGCCGCTGTACTCCGGCTTCACGGCAATAAGATTGTCGTGCAAAACGGCGTAAACTTCTTCATTGATGCCGATTTTGGGTGGACTCGCCATCATATATATATATATATAAATACATGCGATCTGTCCCGATGTGCCGCAAAATCCGCTGCCTGCGCGCCAGCCGGACGCGATGAATTTAGAAACTTAGGTGTCCACCCTGCTCAGTAGATCATCCCACTCACACCCAAGCGCCCGTTTCAATCGACAGAGCACAATTAGCGACGGATGCCCTGCTCCTGCTTCTAGTTTCTGCAAATACCTTGCGTGAATGTCAGCACGTTCAGCTAATTCTTCTTGAGTCATTCCGCGTGCGGAGCGCACGCGCGCCAAATTGCGACCGAACTTGCTAAGCGGGTTGGCGGTTTTCACGTCGGAAACGCTGCGATTGAGCATTCCCGATGGGGAACTGTGTCACCACGCCCATAATGGGCGTGTTTTTTGCTTCACTAAAACACGCTAAAGTCCTAAAATCAGAGCTAGAAATGACAGCAACAAATAAGCACCGGCCGATCGACCCGCTGCAAATCTTCGGATTGAGACCGGCCGCGCCGCGCCGACTAAAGGGCAGACGCAAAGACTACACGTTCTACTTCGAAGGTGAGCGCCTCAATGACTACGTTGATGCACTGAGTTATTTGTACCCCAGCGGTGGCTGGGAATCGTGCCGTGCGGCAAAAGAGCATTTGGATCTACTTGGCGACAAGATAGAAGATCGTGATTTCTATTTTAAATTGAAAGTCGGCGACGGTTGGCACGAGGTAATCAGGCTCTCGCGGCGATCAATGGATTGCCTGCTCTTTGCGCTTTTCGGTCACCGCAACTGGGTGTTGCAAGAAGTTCTCGGCGAGCTGCGAAAGCGAGCAGTCGCGGAAAACGTAGTGCGCCGGCAACAAGACTGTTGGCCGCTTCCGTTTTGGACAAGAGCCGAATCGGGAGAGTGAGCGGACGAGCAGGGTTCCATGTCGGTTAGCGGGTATGAATCCCGAAGGCACTAACGGCATCGCGAACTATCCTTACAAGGGCATGCCGCTGAGCCGGCCCATTGCGATCGATTTTATAAAGGAACGGTTTGCAGGTACCCAAGCAAAGCGAGAAGAGATTGCCAGGGCTGTGTGCAGCGATCACCAGAAGCGAGGTGGGTTGCCGCCAGAAAACGTTTTCAGCGTTTTCCACAACGCGCTAGCCCGTATGAAAAAATTCGGAGAGGCTGAACCAGGTGACTTTTACGGCTACTGGAAAATCCTCCCAAAAAATGGCTGCGTTACGATGCCATCCAGGTCGAAGCGTGATTTGGAAGTGAGCGAAATCGGTGAAGGAAGCAAGTTCATCTATGTTGACTACTATCCATCACAAAAACGCGAGGATCGATGGCCGTGCAAGGTCGGGAGAACCGGCAATCCTAAGAAAAGGGCCCAGCAACTCGGAACGGCGAACCATGAAAAATTAGTTCACGCGCTTCGAATTCGGACTGACGAGCACGGGCTCTTGGAAAGAACGTTACATTATTTTCTTACGATAGCGGGGTATGGAATCAATCGAGATTGGTTCCGCACAACGCCAGAAGAAGTGGCAGGAATTTATGAGACGCTCAAGCGTGAGATCGCGTTGCTGAAGCACGCCGGCGCAAGCCTCGCGGGCAATTCAGATTAATCGCTCTTGCAGTACGAGCGCGAATTTTTCCGTTTGCTTTGGCGTAGTGTTCGCTCTTCTTGGATACGCTTTCTGAGATCGCCGGGCAAATCAAACAACAGCCACGCCAAGGCACATACGACGAACAAGAAAGGTAGCGCGGCAGCCTTGAGGAGAATGTTCCACGCAGGTTCTTGGGGAATTGTCGGCCACTTCGATGTCGCTTCTGCTTCGGCGTCGGCTTGCTCGATGACCCCAAGACCGAATCGGCGCTCGATTTCTTCGCGCATAATTTCGTTATAGCCTTCGGCGTGCTCCCGCTCTCCAGCGAAAAAGAGATCAGCGACCACGACTTTCGATTCAATTCCAAAGCGTTCTTTTAAAATCGCCGCGCCACGGTCACCGCCACCCCACGGTGAGACAAAAAGTTCAAGCGCCACCCGCCCTGCTGCAATATCTCGCTCGGCACCCTCGCGGCCATTTAGGTACGCTTCGATCGATGTAGTTTCGTTCACCTTGAGGAAATTACACCCAAGGGGCGCCTGCCGCTGTGTTCAAACAATGGTTCATCGGATTTTGGCGCCTTTTGCTTCGCGTTAATTTTTTGCGAGTCGCCCAAAGCTGTGTTCTGCAAATCAGTTGATTGTTTGAACACGCGCAACACTACTTGTCGAGCGCGGCTTTCACCCGCTGAACCGTTGAAATCCCTTTGGCAGTAATTTTCGCCGCGTTTCGGACTGATTGACCCGCTTTCAATCGACGCACGATGTCCCTGTGCTTTTGCAGAAACTGCTCAGGACTCAACGTCGTTCCTTTTCGCCGCCCGAGAACGACGCCTCTTTCGCGCGCGATAGCGAGACCCGATTTAATCCGTTCGCGCAGAGTCTCCGATTCATTGCGCGCCATCTCTGCGAGCAGTGCGAGCATGATGCCGGCAGCCGGGTTGCGTTTGCCGTTCGGCAGTAGAGTTTCGATGCCTTGCGCGTGCCAATACAAAGAGACCCCGTAGTCTTCCAGTGTTTCAACGAAGCGGTGTGCAACACTATTTCTGCGAGCGACGCGCGAGACTTCGTGCACCAATACTTTCTTGATCTTGCCGCTGACCGCCAATTCTTCAGCGCGCCGCAGGCCGTGTCGATCGTCATCCGCGGCGCTGCCGGAAATCGTTTCCTGGCAGACTTCGACGACGTGATAGTTCTTGTTCGCCGCATACTGTTGGAGTTCCGAAATCTGGCGCGCGGTTTCCTGTTTGACTGTTGAAACCCGAACCAGAATGACAACCGGGATTTTCGCGTTGTTCATCGCTCGCCAATCGAGTCCAAGCCGCTTGCGCGTTCGAACCGCGTGGCATCGAATCTCGGATTGAAGCTCCGACAGGCGTTGCTGATTGAAAGAACAATGCTTTTAAACAGCGCAGCCTCCTGCTCGTAATTCTCACTCTTTACGTTTGGCCCGTTGACTTTTAGGGCATGTGCAATCGCTTGGAAGTGTTTTCGTGTCATGCCTCCTATACGGGTGAACACAAGTTATTTTGAACTCGTTAGGCATTTGGATTTTGATTCGTGACGAGCCAAAGGGGTGACCGACCTCATCCCAGGGGGCCTTTCTCGGATACGAGTCGGGGTGTGGTGCTGCGCTCTGAAAATGTAGTTGGAATCGGAAGTATCGCGCGACTCACCGTGATTCTCGTCGCTGTATTTAATGGTCGCTTTTCACACGACGTTTGAACAGAGCAACAGTACCGGTTTCCATCTTCGAATTCTACCTTTACAAATTGGAGGCGAATCCTCATCATCGGTCTCGAAACCCATGAACCCCCGGGGGAAGCCGATCGAGCAGACTACCGCTGTCTTAGTTTTACTTGGTGTCGCGCTATTCGCAGTTACTCCGCACGTCGTTGTCCGCGCGGAAAACCCTTCACCATTCCCTGATCCTGCAATCTTGCAGACAGGTGATCTTATTTGGCCCAAGAAGCCCGGCGCGATTGTGCCGTACAACTCGCGACCGGGTGAGGCCAGTACCGGCGATCGCAATCGATGGGAAACAGAAAAGCGAGGTTATTTGACGGAACTGAAAAAGAAGCCAAACCCAACGGATGAAGAGAAAAGGCGTTATTCTTTACTGCAGGGTATGACGTACGATCAGTTTGCCGGTCAATACCTAGAAAACCGTCAACCGGACGCGGCAGCGCCATTATCGACCGGGGTTGGTTCGGTCGGACATGTCGGTATCATCCAAATCCAAAATGGAATACCTACCGTAGTCGAAGCGATGGTCGGGTTCGGCGTTCGACGGCTTACGTATGCTGACTGGACAAAACAGCGACCGGGCGAATTAGTCTGGCTTGCCCGCTTGAAGGACTTGTCCCCAGAAAAGCGAGTCGCCATTGCAGATGAGGCTGCAAGCTACATCGGGCGTCCGTACCGCTTCTGGAACTTTAATCTCGAGGACGATAGCGGGTTCTATTGCTCAAAGCTGGCCTGGCTGTCGATCTTGAAGGGGGCTGGCTTTCCTCCTGACGATCAGCTCAATCCCCATCGCGTTCTCTGGTTTTCACCCAAGCAGTTGATGGGCTCGCACCATCTGCAGTTCATCGTCAATCCTGGTAATTACGGAATGCCAATTCGACCATGACACGACCATACAGGTTCGGTCGGCACGGTAATTATCTGCTCCTCGCTGGCGCTTTAATTGCCCTTTGTTTTCAGCGCCTTTATTCTCAAGAATCATCTCCGTCCAATCCCTCGAACCCCGGCAAGCAGCCTACGGTACGAACATGGCAAGAGATTCAGAGCACCAATGAAACTTCAATCGTTTCGATCAGCTTCCTGGGAAGATACGAAAATGGCTATGAGGACAAATGGGCTGGCACTGGGTTCATAGTTAGCGCAGAGGGACATGTCGTCACCTGTTTACATGTAATGCCTGATCCCAAAGATTATGTTTCCTACGAAGGAAAAGTCGTAATAGGGGCCGAGCAAGGCGTTGAATACAAGGTGGGCAAGGACGACTGGATGGACAAGCTGGAAAATCACGACCTTGCCCTGTTTAGACTTCCTCAGGCTGTTGTACCTTGGCACAGTATCCAATCGGCAAATTGGAAATGTGCGGTCCTCACGCCTGTCATGGGACTTGGTTTTATGGACCAGGGTTTCACCCCCGCGATCGGGTCAATAACAAACTTGCGCCCAAAGATAGCCAAGCATTGGATCACTAGCGCCCCGTTGAACAGGGGCATGAGTGGCGGACCGGTCTTCGACGAGACAGGTGCCGTCGTTGCTATAGTGGCTGCGGGTCACCCCGAAGAGCAGCTAATCAGCGAAGTCATACCGATTAACTTGGCCCGGCCCCTTCTTGAAGAAGCCGCTTCACCTATTGTCACTAGGCTAAATCAAGCCGTGCAACAGTCGGCGGAGCAATTAACTAAAGCGGCCGAAAAGATTGAGAACACTCAGTTGGTTTTGGAAACGAAAGGCTTAGATGCCGAGCAGACTAAAAAAGTCGCTGACCTGGCACTGAAGGCGGGAAAATCGAAGGACGCCTGGGTGTCGGCCTACAATAGATTTGTCGAGACCAACTGGAATATGCCGGGTCGGCAATCGATTTCCGAGCGCCGGGAGATCGTCGCCGAGCTAAAGGACACGTCGAGGAAGTACCACGCAGCGAGCAACGATTTAGCGCAAGTAGCGAATACGGCGGAGCCGAAGGCTTCGTCCTTTTAGGCCGCTCTCGGATTGCGGCGCCGTGTCCGACGTGCGAGGACAAGTCGTTTCGAGGTAATTAAAAGTTTTGTTTTGTGATGACGAAAAAGCGCCGTCGTCTCGCCTCGTGTGTTGGCGAACAAATGTCGGCCTGTTTTGTGATGGAAATTCTGAGGTCGCAATGCGATCAGGGGTGGCCGGTGGCACCGGTGGGGGCCTTTTTGGAGTTGCAGTCTTAGCTGGATACTGGTCCCTAAAAATTAGGTCCGAATCGAAAATATCACGTTGAAGGTTGTTACTTTGATTTCAGTACGAAGCCCCTGAAAAAAATTCTCTAAAACACACGGCGCGACAACCGGAGCTTGTTAACCTGCACCGCATGGTTGGGCTCCTGTTGGTTGAGTTATGACTGTGTTCGATACATATGAGTCAATGCGTGTTTGAGGAAAGCTTTTGTGTTGTCGCGCTTCCTAGCGACAGGCCATGACAACGACCCTCGCTCGCACAGGTTTAGGAAGGCTGCGTCTATCTTGGCCTCGAAGTCGCAATCGTCCAAAGACGCTGAGGTTGCCCATGCCCAATTGAGCGCCCAACGAGGTTGCATGGCACCGGTCTTTAGCGGGATAGGGTAATGAAACACTTGCGAGTAATCGACTGCCGCGGCTTTATGTTCAGGAGACAGCGTATCAATACACTTGTCCTGCATCCAGCAACCAACCCACTCTTGTTCCTGTTGCATGTGGTAAGCGCGTACAATCGGCTCGCCGATGAGTATGTGCCCGTCGACGAATACCTCTCCCTTTGTGATGGCTCCTCTAAGCAAGAGACCTTTATTGAATGTTATGCCGAGTAAAAGTTGAGAGAACTTGGTGAGATCGCCAAACGCCTTAATTGAAGCGTCGTGTGAATAGGCGATCAAGGTGTCCGAAAACAGCGTGTAGGAAATCAGATCGGCTTCGCGGATGTTAGCGATGAAAAGTGCGTGACGAATGAGCGGTCTGACGGAACTCTCCGAAAACCGATAGCACGTCGTCTAGCAAGTGGGCCTCGACGAGACCGGAGAATCCCAAAATATCGAACAGTGCAATATATCGTTCGGGATGAGACATGGGCTCAGTCCGTCGAGGGACGTTCCAAGCGGAACGGGGGTTAATCCAGAAAGTGTCTTTACCTGGATTGTGTATTTCCGCGTGGCATCTTGACTGTAGATAAGAATGTCAATTCCTCTCGCGTTACGCGATGTGGGCATCACGTTCCAGCCAAGGCGCGACAGCCAGTAACAGGCGTAAAACAGCCCGACGTTTCCCACGATCTGTTTGTTGAGTGGAATCGTCCATCGGTTCGGACTCATCCATTTCTGCCGATTCATGTTTGAGGAACGACGGCTAAGCGCCTAACGAGATCAAGATCAGCCGCCGCTGGCGAGAGCGAGCTCAATCTGCAATGAAAGTGTTGAAGCCATTTGAAATATTCGCTTTTGAGCGGCCAGCGGTTGGCTGCATCGACTGGTTAGGCCCGAGAGGTTCCATTTAACAGAGTAGTTTCAATTGCCATCTTCAGTGCGTCGATAATCACCTTAAATTGCTCTTTTGTCACCATGATCGGGACACCGCTTGAAAACCAGCGGAAGACCTTCATCCTCGCAACATCCGAAGTCGCAATGCCCTTATTGTGTATTATTGAATTTCGCAGGATGCGTAGATCGCCCCACTCATCCGATCGAATCTCGTCGGTTGCGGCCTGCCGCAGTTGAGCTAAACGCGGCCTGAACTCTTCTTCCCAAAATTGGAAAAGCGTCACAATGCAATAGTTGGCTATGTGACGATAATCGTCAGAATCCGGAGCGAGGCGCTTCTTAAGGTCGCCAATCGGGACAGCATGCAGAACCTTCGCGTCGGGGCTGTTCGGGTCACCCTCGCCGTACCTCATAAAAGCAGTGTCGGGGCTTGGGTGGGCGTGGAGAATCTCCTTTAGCTTTGCAAGAAGGTGGTCGAAGCCGCTCGTAGCGTCCAGATAGACACCATATATTTGGTCTACGACGGCGCGTAGTTCGCTGCGCCACGTTTCGAGCGGAAGTGCCATAGGCCTAACATGTGATTGTGCCGGCAATCTGGACGGTTATCCAGCGTATTAGCCGACAAAAGCCGCAACTGTTTAAAATGAATACATGCCGCTTGGCCGTCAGCGGAACCCGCCGTAGACGCGCCAGACTTACACTTCTGGGACGTTACCGGAACCGTCACCAGCGACATCTGGGCCTTAATCATAAGCTCAGCGCATCCAAAATACTGATAAACGGTGCACGCTTCGAGTAACTTCTCGCCCAGCAAAAGGATCTTTGATTTTCGCCGGTACTTTTTGTGCGCGCTAACGTGCATCGGATGTCGATTCGGACTTTCAGGGTCATCAGGGGTGACCGGTGGCACCCGGCGCCCCTTTTCTAAATCGGCATCGACGCTGCGATGCTGGTCTCCGAAAATCTAGGCTAAATCGAAAGTATCGCGATCACCAAGCTTTTAGCCGTCGCGCAGACGCTGAGCCGCGCAATCTTGCCGAGGGTGGTGACTATTCTCTGTTTGTGCCCGCTTGGCGACTCAGCGTCTGTGCGATCTCTCGCTCGCTATTATCGTTGGCGTAATCGTGGGAACATATTCCTCGATCTTCATCGCCTCGCCGATCGTTCTCTTGTGGAGCCGCGCTCGTGGCGAAAGCACCAGCGCTTTGCGCCGCGAGATCACCCAAAAAACCGACGGCCGCAAACCCGCTGGCCCGTTAGCGTGTCTCGCTGCGAAATTGGCCAGGCTTCTGCGCGGCGCCTCGACCCCTTTTCGTTTTGCAATAAAGGGATTTGGCGACGTGATGTCCAAACGCAACCGGTTTCCTTCGTAAAAACGGCTGAGAGGGAGAGTGAAGCCGTTCGGACACAGAGAAGGCTCCCGAAGGGAAACTTCGGCTACTTCCCCAGCTACGGATTTGCAAGTCCGTTTCAACGACGCGTTGGCGTAAATCGGTTGCCGCCCCGTTGCCGATGTAGGCAACGAAGACGCCCTTTCCAGCACCCGGTCATCAAGGCAAACCTGCACGGTTCCGGTGAATTCACCGTCACCGCAGCCCTGAATGCGTAATGCGCATTTAATTTACCACCTTGATTCCGAAAATGGGATGGATCTCGGTGCAGGTTGCACGCCAGTTGCATTTGCCGCCCGGATTTGTGTTTTCGGCTTCAGGGAAATGCTCGGTATCGAAAAGAAGCCAGCCGCTGAACCTCACCCAATGATGAGTTAGCTGTTGTTTCAGTGTGTCGGTACTCCAATCGACACCTTTCGCTCGCTGCTGGTCACGAACACGCGGCGTGACTTCGACAATCATGTGATACTTTTCGTTCGTGTCCTTTTGGATCGTCTTGCCCTTGCACGTTGTTCTCACTAGGTGGCGAACTGCATATTTGGGATCAGCAACGATGTCGATGTGCGTGTCCATCTTTGCGGGGTCTGTAGCGTGGCAATTGCAAGTCTCAATCCCGCCCTTTTGGACCTTTACGACGTAGCCGGTAATTGTTGCCGCTTTCGTCATCGGGAAGCGATTTGAGTCGTTTCCGGGAGCGAGGATTTTTTGTATCGTAATGGTTGGATCAAAATCGAACAGGCTGGGCGCTTGCGTTCGATTCTTGAAGGGGTTTAGCGCTTTTGCTTGCGGCTGCACCGCATCGCCGGTGAGTGGATCGCAGGGCCGCTTTTTGGACTTCTTAGCTGCAGCGGACGCGTTGCTGCATAGCAGCAACACTACAAGGAACAGAGGTAGAATTTTCATGTGTGTATTAGTAACGAAATGGTTTGCGACCCCTCGCTTCTGCATGAAGCGCCTTCACTCACATATACGGCAATTGATGCGCGAAGTTCTCGAAAAAAATGGAGTGGTTTTCGCGTTGAATTGGCAGCGGTGCGGCAACCAAATGGCTATACTCCGTTTAGGCACGGATTGGCAGTCCGTGAAACGACCCGCTTCATAATCAGAGCGGCTTAAGACAAGTATTGCCTAACGCACCGAGCAAACCGTTTTGCGCTATCTGCAGCTTCCATCCGAATACAGCCAGCACTTGACGCCGCCGTGATGCGAGCATGCGCCACTTCCGGTCGCGCTGCTCTGGCTACCGTCATTGCAGATTGCGCCAATACGGTACACGCCAGCTTGGAACTGATGAACAGCGCCGGTTGAGAATACCGCGCTTCCAGCAAACAAAACCGCCGCTAATACGAGTCCGAGTATCTGAGGGTGTATTTTCATGCCGCCCGTCATGCTCCGGTAGCGGGACGATTACAAGCCTAAATACCGCACTTCACACGGCGGGTTTAAATCTTTGAAAATCGTGGAACAATCGGAAAAAAGGCTTCGTTTTCTTGCCGATCGACTTTCGTCACGCTCTTAATGTGGCTGCTATAACGAAGTGGTGCTGATGCAAAGAAGCCACCGCAGCTATCTCGGACACAGCACTCATCACACTCACGCATGTAAATGTTTTTCCAGTCGGAGATCGACTTGCGCGCAAATGGCCAAAGCTCTTTCGACAGAACACAGAGCTGATGATTGTAAATCATGACGTTGATGCCTGCTTGCCTTAGCTCACTGACTGCCGCGGAAAGTTGAGATTGATAATCCGCAGGATCAATCCAAATCGCGTCAAGATTGGTTTTGGTGAATCCGATCATTTCAAGACCCATAAGCGCAACCTGAGCCACGAACGGGATATTTCGCGCGATAAAGCGGGCTGTCTGAGGTAGGCGCTCGGACGTCTGTTTGTGAATCACGACGCGAATTTCAACGCGTTGATCGCACCGTTCGAGGTTCATGATTCCACGAACAGTTTCATCAAACGCGCCCTCGGCTTGAACGACAAAATCATGTTTGCTTGCGACATCTGAGTATAGAGGAATTCCAATCATCAAGTTACGATGCCGAATTGCCGCTACCTGGCGTGCGAATTTCATCGAAAACAATCGTCCGTTACTCAAAACGTGAAGACTTGTGTTGGGCAGCCATTGTTTGGTTGCTTCGACCACGGCCAAAAACCTTTCTCCCAAGAGCGTCGGCTCCCCTCCCGTAATGCAAATTTCCGGGGTGTTCGAAGACATCAAAGGAATCGCTTCCAAAATGTCTTCGATCAGATGGTCATCATTAATGGCCCGTGGCGGTTGGGAGCACATTAAGCAGCGGCTGTTGCATCGCTCTGTGAAAAACAAAGTGTTGTGAGGAGAGTTTCGACGATACAGGACACGAATCTCGCCAGCCTCGCGGTTCACCCGGACAATGTCGCCGGGGCTTAAGTATTCTAAATCTTTTGGAATGGATATTTCATCCGGACTTACTGCTTCTCCGATTCGCAAGACGCACTTAAACCTATTGGGCGAGAGTGGCTCATCTCCGTGAGCGACGGTTGCCTCGCTGCCGCTTTGCTTTGAATCGGAGTCAGCAATTCGAACGATGAACGGCTCAGAGCCCGGTGATTTCGGAATTTTTGCGGATAGAAGCATTAAATCCAGCTCCTCAAAATCGCGGCAGCCTGCGGATCATCCTCCAGTGTCCGAATCAAATGGCGCATAAGTTCCATGTTTCGTTTGCAGAAGGCGCTGGTCGGACGATGTCCCGCGACGTCGCCTTGCGTTCGATGATGGAAGACTGGATCGCTCCCACAGAATGGGAGAAGCGCACAGTCGCAGCACCCCGGCAAACCTTCGAGCATCGTTTCAAATATCATCTCTAGGGTGTTGCTATTCAGAAACAGGTCGCGATGGCTGTCGCGAACCGTGCCTAACCGAAAAGTCTTATCGCCCATTTCCGCAAGCATCCGACCCTCGTCGGATGCGTACACATCTCCATCATAGTTGTAAACGAGTACAGTGATTCCGATTCCGGACGGTGATTGCAAATCTACATAGTTAGTCGCGTAGGGCGTCAAGATGCGTTGTAACAACAAACGCGTGTAAACTTCGTGGATCTGTACACCGGTAACATTTAAGTCGATGATGTATTGAAGACCTCGCTTGAAAAATTCGATGAATTGTTCGGTCTCGTAACCTATGCGTGCGGATGTTTTAGCCGCGAAACCGTATGGACTGATATAGCGAAGGAAAATGGATTTGAAACCGAGCCGGACATATTCATCAATGATTGCTTCGGGTTGCTTTAGACTTTCAGCGGTCGAAGTCATGAGTGCCGATACAGCGTCGATTCCAAGCCGGTTTCGAATTCGATGAATTCCGTCAACGACGTGAGCGTGACTATCATGATTCGGGCGCGGTCGATTCTTATTGTGAAGCAATGCAGGGCCATCGAGGGAAGTGGAGAAATAGATCTGATGCTCAGCACAGAAATCGAGTATTTCGTCGGTCAACTGCGACAGATTGGAAGTAATCACGAATTGAATCTCCCTACCCGCGTTGCGCCGCCTGACCTTTTTAACCACGTGCTGAATTAGGCCGAAATTCAGGAGAGGTTCTCCACCTTGGAACTCAACTTTCAGGCAAGGAGACGGACTTTGAAACATCAGATCAATCGCGCGATCTGCGGTTTCGCTCGTCATATCGTACGCGGAGCGATCCTCTGACACCCGTGAGACTTGGCAGTATTGGCAAGAATGATCGCAGCGGAGTGTAACTACGAAGAGATGCAGAGCGGTAAATTCTGGTAGTCGGGCCTGACGCGTTCGATATTTTGCGGCCAACAGGTCGGTATAGACCGTTGAATCGCCATCGGCCAAGAAATGATCGGCCTTCAGATCGTCATAAAAAACCGAATGCTGTGGAATTCGATGGTTAACGAGGTCATCGAGCTCCTCGCGTTTCATCACCCGATGATTCCCGGCCAAATTCGTTACTACATACCGGGTACTATCCAACGAGAGAAAGCGCATCGGCAGCAGCCGATAGCCATCGACTTGATAGCGCTCTAACTCACGGAAAGTTTTATGTAAGCCCGGCGTCACTGGTCTGAGGGGACTGAGCCTGTTGAGAGGGCAGATTAGTTGTATGTGGTGGTTTAGACTCCAAATTTGTGAAGTTTATGCGAGAAAGAGCATGCGCCATCACGATATTGCGAACCGGTTCTGATTCACGAGCCACGATCTCGCGCAATGTTTGATCCAAGATTTCGTTGCAAAACTCCCCCGCAATTGCATCCAGCGGCACTTCGGCATTTTTTGACTGGAATCGCACTTCGACGCTTCGCTCATCACGCTGTTGTAAATGAACAAAACAGCGATCCGTAAATTTGTGAGCGACCTTCAACAGCGACGGCAAACTGTAGACGCCGAGATCGACTTCCACGAGGAGGCCCTCACCGTCTTGATGTAAGAATTGAGCGGTCAACCCCCGGATTTTAACAGGCCGATTTCTAGAGAAAAGAATAATTGATTCGCGAAACTCGTTTTGAGACCATGCTTGCCGGTCGTTCCCCCAATGAAAAACAAATTTCTCTGGAAGAAATGGTCGTCGGTCTCCGCCGCGGCCGCGGTACTTCTCGGCTTTTCGAATCGTGGGGTCGCGAGCAAGCCCCCACAAAACGACGACACAGCGACAATCGGAGACGGAGACCCATACCAGCCTCTGATTTTAAAACCTCCGCCAACGAAACTCATTCCAGAAGAGCGTTTCGCTGGTCATCGCTCTCACTCTTCGCATGCGTCACATGCATCACATGCGTCTCATTACTCGGGCTCAGGCTCTTATGTTGCGCCAGCTGCAACTGCTTCGCCTTCAAGGCCTGCATCAACTCCCTTAAGCGCGTATGAAGTTCCGACCCGAATAGAATTGGCCAGCGGCACTATAATTTATGGCACTAACGTAACAAAATCTGCAGCGGGTATCACGTTTACGGGGCCGGATAATAAAACGCACAAAGTTGCGCGTAATCTCCTAAGCACTCGCACCATTACCGAACTCGCGTTACCACCAGAGGAATCGGTGACTGCTCCGGCGTCGAGCCCGAGTACCGAGCCCCCCTCTGACGTTGCTACACTCCGCAAGAAAAATGATGACTTGGAACAGACAATTGCTGCGCTTCGCGCGGAAAACGCTGCGCTAAAGCAGCGTAGCTCACTCTCGGTTCCGACTGCCGCTAGTTCACCGCGACTGCCCTCGACTGCAATCCCGAACGCGTATCGGGTTGTTGGAATAAGGAAAGGCGATTTTTTGAGTGTTCGCTCCGGGCCAGGCTCCACATACTCGGTGGTTGCAAAGCTTTCAGCGAATGAGCGGGGAATTAAACTTGGCAGCAATCGTGTTAACAACGGGCCGACGGTGTGGCAGGAAGTATTGACTGATCAGTATACGGGTTGGGTGAATGCCGAGCACCTTGCGCCTGACACTGGCGAGTAATTTCGCGGAGGTGGAAGCACATTCTTACATGAGCAGGATCGGAACGCGGTTCCTCGAGGCTCTGTTTGTCGATTCAGTCTGGCTCCATCGACTCTGGCACTGTCACCGCAATCCGGCGCGTTCCTTTTTTATTCAGAATCGTCAGTTTCATGTTTGCGCACGATGTACTGGTCTAATCGCTGGTCTTATTTTGTGTCCTACATGTTTTTGGTTTCGCGCGAGTATAGCTCCTTTTTTTTTGGGCTTCCTGATAGCCAACGCCCTTGATTGCACGACCCAGCTTGCAGGATTACGCGTCTCCCATAATTGGCTGCGCTTAATCTTGGGTTCTGGACTGGGATTGACGTTTGTTCCCACTCTTCTGACAGTTGTGACTTGATTTGCTCAAATGGCTGAAGTCAAAACGCTACAGTTTGCGAATACTCCTGCTGGCCAAGCCAAGAAAAATGAGGCCCTCGTACAGCATCTTCAACAAGGCTGGAGAGTTGTGTCTGAGACCGTGACGCAGGGCCATATGAAGGGCGACGAAGCGTGTTGCCTTGCAATGATCTGTTTACCGTTAGGGTTTGCTGCTGGGCGGACGCAGGGCATAATCAGTGTCACACTCCAGCGTGGAGCATGATTCAAGTCACTTCGGACGCGCGCCCTCCAAACAACGGATTGATAGTCCGTTGATTATGCAGCAACTAGGATGCGCGGCACTGCTCGAATCGAAATTTCGCTCGCCGCGCCGACACGTTCCTAAACGACCTGATCTGGATGTCGCGCGTGCTTCGGCATGGCCGGCAAAGCATCTCGCCAGTCTGAGTGATTTAATTCCTTATCGACTTCGGTAACTTTCGCATTCGAGAGCCAAGCTGGTCGCGTTTCTAACTTGTTTTGCAGGTGATGCCGCCATGGAAAGATCACCGAGGTTGACGAGGACAGCACTGGATGTGGGTGGCCCGTGTGTTGAAGCGTTCTGATGATAAGCGAAAGCCGATCTACTGACGTGGGCCGTGAGTAACGAGAAGCCCGCTTGGAATTGTCTTTTGAAATAGTTGGCACTTCGCCAGCTATTGGTTGCCCTCATATTCGTTTAACGGGATGCCGCATACGCGCAGGTTTAGTGCTTGAGCTCCTTTATCCAAAAAACTGTTTCTTCACCGGTGGGCATACTGATCTTGGCATAGGCAAATTTATCGATAAGGGCAGCTAACTTATTTAGGTCAACTATAACGGCTTCACTATCTGAGTGTGGCCCGACCGCCAGCGTCGCTTCCGGGCCGGCAGGTGCTACATCAGCCACTTTCTTCCAAGGCCCCTCCTGAGTAATGGAGACGGACAGAGTCGCCCTCGCGCGGAACTGTCCTGACTTATCTCTTGCGCCGACAACGCGCATGGGCTTGGAGCTCTGATTGGAAAAGGCGCAGTATGCGTAGTAACCATCCAAGGTATATCCAACGACGAAGATAACAAAGGCGCGTCGCCCGACATGCCCGACATGGACCTGAGGGCCGATTAAGCCCTTGGACCAATAGACAGGAAGCTCTTCCGCGTTAAGAATGGATGCTAGCAGAAGTAGAACGATTGTTGCTTTTAAGTTCATGGTAAGAATGGATCACCCTGATAACAATGGTCGCAATGGTCATGGACTTTGTCGTAGTTGTCGTGAGCCCTTATTGTATCCTTTTTAGCCTCATTAAAAAGCTGCCGCAATTGACTCTCCATCGTTTTTAACCCCTCGGTCGCAGATTTGAAAGCCTTTGCGTGATCATTGAGCGCCTTCACTCGGCTTGCTGCAACGTCATAGAATCTTTGTTTAATCTCATTGGAGTGGTCTGGCTCTTTGCGCCTCGCAAAATCCTTTGCATCCTGCTTTACTTTATCCGCGTATTGGACATTTATTTTGGTCTCGGCAACTATTTTGACTGCGTTCTCGCCGTTTGAAACTGGACGAATGTCTAACGATGCGTCCGTCCGGCCTAAATCTTTCGTTACTTGCCCGCTGCTATCCTTAATACGATCAACGTGGATGTTCTGATCCCCCGAAATCGGCTTGAGCTCGAAGCCAACCTCCATCTGTTTTTCGAACTTCCACAACCCTGCTCCAGGCGCTTCCCAATTTCTCTTCGCCGATTGCACCTGCTTTGTCGTTGAGTCTGGGCCTCTGATGCTAGTTGCCTCTCCCTCCAGCCCCATCAGGTCGGCCCTGTTCGCCCAGTCGTTGCCGCAATAGCGGTACAGATTTGAAGCGTCGCCTTTGAAACCGATCGGATCCGGTTGCAAAAAGCGACCCAAGTCTGGGCTCATAAACCTGTTTCTGTCGTCGTAGAGGCCGAGCTCGCTGTGCCATCTTTGGCCCGTGAACAAATCCTTGGCGACCGGTGTTGCTCCCGCCTGATAAGCACCGCTCGAATTGTAGACGCGCGGTTTCCCGTAGACATCGTACTGATAGGATTCGATCAGCGCGCCGCTCGAACTGGCAATATGAGATGTCGATCCTAGCTCGTCCTGATAGTAGTAGATGTTGCTAAGCACCGTTTTGATCAGACCGTGGTAGCCTTGCACGTACGCTTCAACGCGAGTGCCGGTGCTGTCGTACTCTTCGAGGATCGCCCAGTCGCCGTCCCAAACACTGAAGATAATCGTCTGCGAACTCGACGACGCGCTCATGGGCCCCAATCCGCCGCAGCCAAAATCGCTGCCGTGGTTGGAGGAAAAGCTGCTGACATCGGAGTCCGTATAGCCAGCGTGATATTCAATCGCCTTGAAATACTTGTTCAAACACGCCGCGACCGGTATCGGCGTTGAGTAAGCCTGCGTTGAGCCTGTAGCCACACTGCCGTCGTGCGTCGGCGCACCCGGCGGACGATCTTGCTGGACCGTATAGAAGATCGTCGCGTCGGCGGGACTGTTGGCGGTCATCGTAATTTGTCCGTTCGACTCGGTAATCGTCGGAGGGGAGCATTTCGGGGTCGGCGTCGGCGTTGGCGTAATTCCAATCGGAGGAACTGTTGGAGTTGGCGGGACCGTCGGCAGCGGCGAGACCGTTGGGATCGGCGAAACCAATGGACTCGGAGTTGGATTCGGAACGCCTGTTCCGCCGCTGGTCACGCGCGCGACTTGGCGATTCAAGCCGTCGTAGTAAAAGTTCTCGGTTACGGTCGCACTCGCCGCCTGACGCAAGCGGTTCTGCGCGTCGTAGGTGTAGGTCCAGCCGTTGTACGTCTGCACATTTCCGGCGATGTCGTTTCCAACCGCGGCGCCATTATACGTCGTGTATTCGTTCAAGTTGTTGACGACAAACGTGCCGCCGCCATTCAACGACTTCTGGTTGCCGCAACCGTCAAAGGTCATGTTCGTGTCGTTCGCGGGACTCGTGATCGTGCCGCTGGTAAGATCGACATTTCCATTCTGGGCGAAACGTTTGATCTCCTGGGTCAGATCGTACTCGTAAGCATCGCCTTTGTCCGAATCACGCTGGACCGCGGTAATGTCGTTGACGCTGTTGTAAACATAATCGAACCGCTTCGGTCCGCCGGTCAACGCGTGTACCACCGCCGTGTCCCGGTTCGCCTGGTCGACCGTGTAGGCAGTCGACGTTCCGTTATCCAATGCGCGGCTCATAATATTTCCAGCCGGATCAAATCCGTAGCTGACGATCGGCGTCAGTTGACCGTCAAGCTTGATATCCGCCACCTGATTTCGTTGCGTGTAGTCGTAATCGAATTTTGTGCCGCTCGGATACTGGATGCTCGAACGATTTCCGTCGGGATCGTAAGTATAAGTGACGGTACGATGCACATTATCGCCAACGCCTGTGGCAGTCACCCATTCCTCCTGAGAATGCAGTTTATTGTCGTTGTAATAGAGAAAATTGATCGTCGCATCGCTGTTCACGATCTGTGTTTTGCGCGACGCAGCATCGTACGCCGTCGTTTGCGAACTCGTGCCGTCCGTCCACGTAAAATTTGTCTGCCGATTCCGGTTATCATAACTGAACGTCTGCGTCGCCCCGGATCGGTTCGTGTAGGTCTGGACATTGCCGGCAAAATCATAGGTGTGGATCTCCGTCTTGGCGTTCGGATAAGCCAACTGCGTCGGCCGATTCATTGCGTCGTAATCGTAATTATAGACGTTCCCATCCTCATCCGTGTGCGTGTCCAGGTTGCCGGCGGCGTCATACGTTGAGAAGGAGTCATCGACAATCCCGGCTTCTCGGTGAACGCGTTGATGGCGCAGGCGGTTCATCGCGTCGTACTGAAGGTACTCGATCAGCTCGTTGTTCGCATGCGTTTCGCTCGTCTTGTTCCCGTGTGCATCGAATGTGTAGCTGGTCGTGTGGCCAAGCGGGTCGGTGATGGAGTCCTGCCGGTCGCGAATGTCGTAGTGATAGGTGGTGACGTTGTTTCGCGGGTCGATGGTCGCGAGCAAGTTGCCAATGCTGCTGTAGTTGCCGTAAGTCGTGCTGGCATACATGTCGTAAACCAGGTGCGTATTGGCTGCGTCAGACGTCTTCGGGGCCTGATGTATCCAGGTCTTTCGCCAGTTAAAATCGTATTCGACAGTTGTTTGTTTGCCGGTCGGAAGCGTCGTCGAAAACGGGAGTTTTGAAGTTGTGACGTAGCTGCTCGCCTGGCCGGTCGGGACGTAGCTGTTGGTGGTCGTGTGGTTCAACGGATCGGTCGCCGTCAATAAACGGCCGTAGTCGTCATACGTGAACGTGGTGGTGTGCCCAAGCTCATCGGTTGAGGTGAGAAGATCGCCGTAATTGTTGTACGTCTTCGTAACGGTTGAGATGCCGCTCGGAACTGAGTTGTCGGCATACGTCACTTTTGTCGCAAGCCCGCGCCCGGCAACCGCGGTGCCGCCAGAGTCACGATCGTACTCATAGGTTTCGCTCGCCTGAGACCCGGATGCATTCGCCGGATGCGTTACGGTCTGGAGGCGGTCAGTCCATGGTCCGCTCGTATAATATATGTAAGTGGTCACCGCGCCGGTGGCATCCGTGTAGCTGGTTTTCAGACCGCGGCTGTCATAGATAAAACTTTCGGTCGCGCCATTTGTCATTCGATGGCTGAGCACTTCGCCGAGGGAATTATAGGTGAACGTTTCGTACGATGCGGGCTCATCAGCGTCATTGGGATAATCTTTGCGAATTATGACATTGGGATTCACCGCACTCGTCGATGGATTTCGTTGGTAGGTGGTCGTGTTTCCACGTTCGTCCGTCCGGCTGGCAAGAAAATATGGGTGAGCCTCGTCCACAAATGATTGGTCGATGTGTGTGCCATCAGGATGCGTGATCCGCAGGATAGCGTAGGACAGATTGCTGCGGACGTATGTCGTTGTATGGCCGTTCGGATCTGTTACGCCAGTGATGAATCCAGCTGCCGCCGCCAAGTCGTTGGTCTCATAGGTAAGTGTGGTCGTGTGCCCGAGAAAATCGGTGAAGTTGAGAAGCTTTCCATCGAGTGCCGAAGGGTTAGGTTGGCACGGCTCGGTGTCGGGAGGTGGAGGGCAATCCTTGTCGCTGCAACGCGCGACACTGTGATAGTTGAATGTACGGGTTGCGCCGTCGCCACGCGCCTCGGAGGCGGTTGTCGTGCCTCTATCTGATGCACCTGTAGTGGCCGACACGGATTCGCCCGCTGTTAATTGACCGTTGGCTACTATCGCGTGATGCTCGCTTGCAATCCGCGTTTGGTTGTTGATGTCGGCGTTATAAGTGTAGGCAATCTGGCGCATCGGTCCCGGATACCGGGGATCATCGGCTGTGGTTAACTGCGGAGCGTGCCAATGGCCGCGAGGCAGCGGTGGGCCGGTGCAAATGGGAGCACCGAGATACTCGCCATCGGCGTAAGTGTAGCTTGCTGAAGCTCCGTCACTGTAATCGACATGGCTTAATACTTGAACTGATGGGTTTTCCGTCGAGTTCAATGCAAGCGTCGTCCACGTATAGGCGACCCACTGGATCGGTTGTGAATTGACTCCATCAAAAGCTTCAACCCGGGTGATGTACTTATTGGTCGAGTCCCAGGTGATCTGGAGATAACGCCCGCCGGGCTCGGTAACTTTGTCCAGTCTAAACTTAGTGCTAACCAACTGTGTCCAGCTGAGTGTTGTGGTTTGTCCGTACGGATCCTTGATTTGGATCGGATGGTAATAGATGGCGTTGGTAGGGCCGTTGTAGATACCTCTCAAGATCACCTTCCCACCGTCGGCCAGATGAACCATCTCACCGACGTCAGGGTAGCTAATGCCGTAAGTAGCTGGATCTTGTATGGTCTCGGCCCATTCTTCGACGCCGTAATCACCCTGAATCCGCCGACCATCTGGAAACTTCGGTCCCTCCCCGCTGCTGTGCCAGTAATCCAGATATGAAAACCGCCACTTGGCGCCGATGACGTTGTCACGCCAGCTGACGTGACTGTTCCAGTAGCGGCTCCACTTTAGCGGGTAGGCTCCGATGCTGCCGGGAACAACAATATCGTCGATCTCGCGCTTCATGTTGCCGGTGTACGGGTCATACGAGGTGCCAGTCGTAATTTGACCGTTAAATGCCCCGGCCACGCCGGTCGGGTTATCGTCGCCCGCCTCGGCAAACGCGGCGGTCGGTAGTGCGATCGCAAAGACTGGAATCGCCAACCAACGGTGAAGGTTTTTCTTTGTAATCATGATGTCTCCTTTTTGCTGTCTCTCGGAGGCATCGTTCCTTTCACCCTGCCGAAGCTTCCGGGGGAACCAATTTTCAACTTCTGAATCGGATGCCTCGCGAAATCTGGATGTGTCTGAAGGGGAAATTTTTGCGCAATGTCGATTATAGTCGACAAGAAGCGCGTTCTCGCCCACCTCCAACGCCAAAATACCAGTCTTATTGCTTCTGGACGAAGGCCTGGTGGGCCGATCCAGGTTACTTGGTGATGCTGCAGACAGCCGTTGCGATGTCTCTGTCGGTGTAATTTAGAGGTCGAAACCAACCCGTTTCCATCCGCAGCCGAACTGAGCCGACGGCAAACGAGTTTTACGATGCTCCGAAGGGGCGATCCGACGACTATTTTGTGTTGGGCTTAGTCTGCGTTGACCCATCGGGCATCACTGTCGTCATGGAACCGTCGCTGCCGTACAAGAATAGTGTCACATATCCAGCGCGGTCAGTAAACGTTTTCATCCGCCCTTCGGAATCGTAGGTGTAAGATTCTCGCGTTCCGTCGGCGTACTCATACGCAATCTTTTGACCATCATGATAAATCGGTCCCTCGAGTCCCCGATCAGAGTTCTGCGCAAGAAGGTTTGTGGTGATAAGGAGGGCTAGCAAAGTTGCTTTCATACATTTCACAGATTCGGAATTGACGCCTGAAACGGCCGTATCTTGGCTTCATTATTCTTATGGTCCGATTTTGTCTCATTTTTGAGAGCCGAGTTGTTGTCCCAGAAGCGAGGCTCGCAGTCACGGAGTAGCAATCCGTTGTCGAAGGACAAGCCGGGGCCGTTTTTTCCATGTGAACCTTGCAGCCGGTCCAAGACGCCGGAACGATGTTCGTGCGATTATCGGAAGCGCGAAGACTGCGCGAGGTAAACAACGTCTTTAGGTTGGGCTGGGCAAGAGAAGCCGCAATCAACCCTCCGCCTATTCTCGTCCGGCACCATCGTAAGCGAGGAGCACCTCCCCATTCGAGGACTGACGATCTGCGAAGCACGTGACACGAAATCACCAGCATGCAGGGGATAATCACTTTAAAGTGCGACGCGTGATTTTCTGACGGATCGCGCAAGGTAGATCGCGATATCATTCGATCTCGATTTCCTACAGTGTCGCTGATCCTAGGCACTTAAACCTAGCTTTCGACGCCGGCCACATTTACCACCTCGCGATCAGTTCGCATAACTGTTTCGCAACTGTTTCATAGGCACCTACACGTCCAACCCGGCCATCTTCTTCGAATCTCAATTCTGACCACGGGATTCTCAAATTAAATCATCATGAAAAGAATATTAACTTCAAACTGTGCTTACATCTTCACCCGCGCTCTTAGCGTCCTCTTGATTACAATTGGCGCCCTGATGGTCCTGATTGGGTTTGCTTCGTATCCCGGAGCGAACGTTTTAGCCCAAGGGAG
>DASQBB010000040.1:0-85147 GCA_035635435.1 Chthoniobacterales bacterium
TCGTCCGCGCCGAATTCCAAACCGACAATGCGATCGATTTCTTCCGCTCTCGCGGTCAACATCAGGATGGGAATGTGGCGGGTGGAGGCGTCGCTTTTCAAGACTTTGCAGACCTCGAGCCCTGGCATTTTCGGCAACATCAAATCGAGAATAACGAAGTCCGGCTTTTCGTCGCGCGCTTTGGCCAGACCGGCGGCGCCATCGGTTGCGTTGGAAAGGACAAACCCGCCGGCTTTGCGCAAACTCAGGCTGAGAAGATCGACCACGTCCTTTTCGTCTTCGACGATGAGGATGCGTTTGCTCGACACGGCGTCCATGCGCGCGAGACGTTGCCGCCCAGGCTACTTTGCTTCGCCCGCGACCTCGGATTTCACACCGGCCTTGTCGTTCAGAGCCTGGGTGAATTCTTGTAAACTGGAAACGATTTGGGGCGCCTTGCTCAACACCGTGGTAGCCAGTTTTTCGGCGTAATCGGGCCGGCGCTGCGACATTTCCGAGAGCGCCATCATGACCGCGAGCGCGTTGTTGATGGAATGTTTGATCTCGCTGAATTTTTTTTGTAATTCGGCCAACTCTTCAGGCGAGAGGGTGCGATTTGTCTCATTCATAAATCGGGATTTTCGCTGGAGAAAACGCGCGGCTGTGCTTCACTAAAAGGTTCGAGATTTGTCGTCCCGATGCCTGCGCAAGTTATCAAGATCAGTGGTGCGCGCCAGCACAATTTAAAGAACCTCCACGTGGAAATTCCGCGGGAGAAACTGGTCGTCATCACCGGCCTGAGCGGTTCTGGAAAATCGTCGCTCGCCTTCGACACGCTCTACGCCGAAGGCCAGCGCCGCTACGTCGAGAGCCTTTCCGCTTACGCGCGGCAATTCCTCGATCAGATGGAAAAACCGGACGTCGATTTCATCGAAGGCCTTTCGCCCGCAATCGCGATCGAGCAACGCAGCGCCGGCGCCAATCCGAGATCGACCATCGCGACCACGACCGAGATCTACGACTACTTGCGCGTCCTTTTCTCGGCGATTGGCCAGCCGCACGACCCGGCTACAGGCAAACCGGTTCATCGACAGACGCCGCAGCAGATCGTCGATCAAATCCTGGCCTATGAACCGAACAGCAAAATCATCGTGCTCGCGCCGTTGGTGCAAAATCAGAGCGGCGAATTCCGCGATATCGTCGAGAAACTGAAGCGCGAAGGGTTCGTCCGTGCGCGGATCGATGGCGAAATTGTCGAGCTGGATCGCCCGGACCCGATTCGTTTGAAAAAAAGCGAGCGGCACACCATCGAAGCGGTGGTTGATCGATTGGTGGTGCGCGACGGGGTTCGGGTTCGCCTGACCGACTCGGTCGAAACCGCCCTGAAATGGGGCGGAAACAAATTGTCGATCTTAAGAGAGAAGAAGAAAACGCCCAACGCCCAACGCCCAACGCCCAATATCGAATTGGAAGATTGGGATGAATTCCGCTACTCAACAAACTACAGCACGGGGGACTCGGATTTTTCGCTCGGCGAGCTGACGCCGAAACATTTTTCGTTCAACAGCCATCTCGGCGCTTGCCCGGCATGTCACGGCTTAGGAACGCAACTGGTGATCGACCCCGGGTTGATGATTTCAGACGAAACGAAAACCATTGCCGAGGGCGCGATCACGCCCTGGCGGCGCGGGACGAAACGGATGCAGGCTTACTATCGGCAGCTGCAAGGCGCGCTGGTGAAACATTTCGAAATCGATGAGGATTTGCCGTTCGCGGATTTGCCTGACGAATTTAAGAACGCGCTTTACTTCGGCACCAACATGACGCCGATCGAGATGAATTTCACCGGTAATGGCCAAAAGAAGCGACCGTTTGAAGGATTGGTGCCGCAAATGCAGCGGCTCTACGAGCAAACCCAAAGCGAATTTACCCGCAATCGAATCCGCGCATTCATGACCCGCGATCCGTGCAAGATGTGCGGCGGCGCGCGGCTGAAACCGGAAATTCTCGCCGTCACGATCAAGGATCGGCAAGGACGCGAGCTCAACATTCACAAATTCAGCGAGCAGACAACCGAAGCCGCGGCGCGTTACATCGACAATCTCGAGCTGACGACAGCGCAAAAGAAAGTTGTCACGGATGTGGTCCGCGAAATTCAATCGCGCTTGCAATTTCTGGTCGAGGTGGGGCTCGGTTATCTGACGCTCGATCGCGAAAGTGGCACGCTCAGCGGCGGCGAAGCGCAGCGGATCCGGCTGGCGACTCAGATCGGCTCGGGATTGGCCGGCGTGCTTTATGTTTTGGACGAACCGAGCATCGGTCTGCACCAACGCGACAACGCGCGTTTGCTCGGCACACTCGGGCGGCTCCGCGACCTCGGCAATTCCGTCATCGTGGTCGAGCACGACGAAGAAACAATCCGGGCGGCCGACCATATTGTCGATCTTGGTCCCGGTGCTGGGCCGCGCGGCGGAGAAATTGTGGCGCAAGGAAAACTGGAAGACATCTTGGAGGCGAAGAATTCGCTCACCGCCGATTACCTTTCCGGACGGTTGCGAATTCCGGTTCCGAAGCATCGGACCAAGCCACGTTTTGCTCGAAATCGATTAAACAAAAATGAAGAAGGCTGGCTGATCCTAAATGGTGCCGCAGAAAATAATTTGAAGAACATCGAGGTTGCTTTTCCGCTCGGCTGTTTTACCTGCGTGACCGGCGTTTCCGGGAGCGGCAAATCAACGCTGGTGGACGACATTCTGCGGCGGGCGTTGTTCCGACGGTTTTATAATTCGAAGGAGAAACCAGGCGCTTATCGCGGGTTGCGCGGCGCCGAACAAGTCGACAAGGCGATCGTGATCGACCAAAGCGCGATTGGGCGCACGCCCCGTTCAAATCCAGTCACCTACACCGGCGCCTTTGGGCCGATTCGCGAGTTATTCGCGCAGTTGCCAACCGCCCGGGTGCGCGGTTACAGCGCCGGCCGTTTCAGTTTCAACGTCAAAGGCGGCCGTTGTGAGAACTGCGAAGGCGGCGGCCTAATCAAGATCGAGATGCATTTTTTGCCGGACGTTTATGTGCAGTGCGAAGTTTGTCACGGGCGCCGATACAATCGCGAGACACTCGAGATCACTTATAAAGGAAAAAACATTGCCGACGTGCTCGATCTGACAGTTGATGAAGCGGCTCGATTTTTCCGGAACGTGCCGAGCGTTTCGGACAAATTAAACGCGCTTCTCGATGTCGGGCTCGGTTACTTGCAACTCGGTCAAGCCGGGACCACCCTCTCCGGCGGCGAAGCGCAACGCGTCAAACTGGCGACCGAACTCGCCAAGAAAGCGACCGGTCGCACTGTTTACATTCTCGATGAACCCACAACCGGGTTGCATTTCGCCGACATCGAAAAGTTACTTCAAGTGCTGATGAAACTGCGCGATGCCGGCAATACCATGATCGTGATCGAGCACAACCTCGAAATGATTAAGTGCGCGGACTGGATCATCGATCTTGGTCCCGAGGGTGGCGCGCGTGGCGGCGAACTTGTGGGCGCGGGCGCGCCCGAAGAGATTGTCGATCTTGCCAAAAGTTACACCGGCAAATATCTGCGGCCGCTCTTGGGAAAGGGATGAGACGGATACAACACATAAGTCTTATAGGTCTGATGGGCCTAACGGCATTTTTCGCGCGCGCGGAAATTACTCAACAACTCGCCGAAGCGTCCAAACCGCTCGTTGAAGGCGTCCCCGAAGTCGCGGTCGTTCGTTTGCAGACGTTGCTGAAGCAGAACCTATCGGAAGCGGATTGGCGCGCGGTCGCGGAACGACTGCTCCAGGCGATGGTCGCAGCCAATCAGACCGCAGACGCCTTTAGCCTGCTGGCGGATCCGCGATTGCGTCAGAGTCCGCCGGCGAATTTTTGGCGCGCGCAATTGCTCGCGACTTCGGGTCACGAAGCCGAAGCGTTGGCTCTGTATCGCCAGATTGCGGCGGACAGCAATTCGAGTCTCCGAATGGACGCTTTGTTCGGCGCCGCGGAAATGCTGCGCGCCCTCGGGCGAACGGATGAGGCGCTGCAAAGTTTCTCCGAGCTGTTTCGCGATCCAAAATGGAAAGTTCGAGCGCAATTGCGGGCGGCGGAGCTTTATCTGGACAAACCGGATCCGGTCAACGCGCGGCGCGTGCTCGAAAAAGTGCAGCCGGCCACAACCGCCGAAAAAAGAGAGCGGCACTTTCTCCGCGGCCGCCTCGAGATGGCTTTGCATCGCCCCGACCGAGCCATCACGATTTTCGAATCAGTCCTAAAAAATCCGGAAGGGACGACACACGAAACACTCACCGCAGCGCTCTTCGCATTGGCCGATGCGCATCTGCAATTGAAAACGCCGGAAAGCGGCGATGACGCATTGGAGAATTTTATCGAACACCGGCCCTCCGATGTCGATCTTGCGCGGGTTTTCGCGAAACTGGATGAGCTTTACCGCGCCGAACGAAAACCGTCCCGGGCTGAACTCGAGCGCTGGACCAGAGATCCGGCCGAGCCGCGGCGCGCGTTCGCGCAATGGTATCTGGCGCGATTCGATCTTCGACTCGGGCGACGTGACCGAGCGCTGGAATATTTCGCCGCGCTACGGCGGACTCGCCCGCAATTGCCAGTCCTCGCTTCCGCGTTTCTGGAATTCGCCAAGCTCGAACTGGAGGACCGCCATTTCGAAGAGGCACTCGCGATACTAAATGATGCACGCTCGTTACGACCGGAACCCGCCGTGCTCGACCGCGTTAACTTGCTCGCGGCCCAAACTCAATATCACGCGAAGCATTTCGATGCCGCGACCGCCGGCTTTGAGCAAATCGGACGTTCCGATTCAATCCTGGCGTCACTGGCGATGTTCAACGCAGCGCTCAGCTGGCTGCAAAAAGGCGATGAGGCGCGTTTTTTGGCGGACGCCGAAGAATTCGGAAACAAAAGTAAGGACGAAAAATCCCCCGGCGACCTGCGCTTGGAAGCCGGATTGATGGAAGCTGCCAAGGGGGACTCTCGGGCAGCCGATTCATTGCGCAATTTTCTGCGCGACTTTCCCGGGACCGAACGAGCCTCCGAAGCATGGGTGGCACTGGCGGAACTCGCCTTTCACGCGACTCCGCCACGAATTGACGAAGCCCGCAAGGATCTGGCCCGCGCCGCTGAATCAAAACCGACTCCGGCCGCGCAAGAACGCGCCGACTATCTCACGATTTGGCTGGAAGATGCAACGCCGGGCAGCGAGCCAAAGGTCATTGAGCTGGCAAAAAGATTCATTCAGCAACACGAATCATCGAGTTTGGTCGCGCCGGTCCGAATGAAGCTGGGCGAGATGTTTTATCGGGCAGAGGATTTTGCGAACGCGGAAACGCAATTCGAATTGTTGACCGAACAAAATTCGACTGGGGCGTTCACCGAGCGGGCACTGTTTTTTGCCGGCGAATCGGCGATGGCGAGCATGGCCGCTCAATCACTCGATCGCGCGCTTGTGCTTTTCGATCGAGTGGTGCAACTCAACCGCGAATTGAAATGGGCGGCGCGCAACGAGCAAGCGGTAATCGAACGCAAACTGGGCAAACCTCAGGACGCTCTTGTTTTGTATGACGAAGTTCTAAACGGCGCGGCTCGCCCTGGGGAAAAGCGCGAAGCAATTTGCGGCAAGGGCGACATTTTTTTCGAAATGGCCGCGACCGATCCGCAGAATTACCAGCGCGCGATTGAAGCTTACGATAAGCTGGCGGCCGATCGAGATGCGCCGGCCCACTGGCGCAACCAGGCACTCTTCAAGAAGGGGCTTTGTTTGGAAAAAAAAGCCGATCGCGCTGCCGCGCTCGCTAGTTTTTACACGGTGCTCGACGAAGGAATGCGTCCGGACCGGCCACATGAATCTTTCTGGTTTTACAAAGCGGGCTTTAACGCCGGCCAGTTACTGGAAGCGGATGCGAAATGGGAATCGGCCGCGGCCGTTTACGAGAAACTTGCGGCAGCGGGAGGGGCGCGCTCGGATGAAGCGCGGGAGCGATTGGATCGGCTTCGCCTCGAACACTTTTTGCGACAGGAATAACGCCAAGAACGGTCGCGTTTTATCTTGCCTTTGGCATTAAAGAGGCTCACCCTTGCGGTATGAAAACCGTGACTAAGTTAGCCACTGTCGTCATGTCGATCGCGATATGCGCATCGGCGTTCGCTGCTCCGAACAAAACGGTCGCAACCTCGAAACAGCCTTTAAAGGCTAAGAGGTGCACTGTTATGATCACCGGTTCTGCCGTTCGGCAGGACTGCTCCCGGCTCAGCGTAATTCCGAGCACACCGTACCAGCTCGATCGGATCGGCGGGCATTCGGCAGTAAACGATTGATTTTGGCGAAGTAACGACTTCGCTGGAATTCGTTTCCGGCGCCCTCACGCCGGCACGCAGGATTATTTCCAAGCCATAAGCGCACGCAGTTTGCGGCCTACTTTTTCGATGCGATGGCTGTCCGCGGCCTGACGCAGTTTCTGATACCGCTTTCGACCGGTTCTCATTTCGCGAATGAATTCGCGCGCAAACTTTCCAGAACGGATATCGCGCAAAACCGCTCGCATCTGTTTCTGAACTCGCGTATCGATGATTCGCGGACCCACGGTCAATTCGCCCCACTTGGCCGTATCCGAAATTAGAGCGCGCATTCCGCTCATTCCGGCTTCGTGGATTAGATCGACAATGAATTTGAGCTCGTGCAAACATTCGAAGTACGCCAGTTCAGGCGGATAACCCGCTTTCACGAGCGTATCGAACCCGGCCCGAATGAGTGTGCTGGTTCCGCCGCAAAGCACGGCTTGTTCGCCGAACAAATCCGTTTCCGTTTCATCACGAAACGTAGTTTCAATTACCCCAGCTCGGGTACAACCGATCGCTTTCGCCCAGGCCAGCGCCGTTTGTTTGGCCCGGCCACTGCGGTTTCGATGGACGGCTATCAATCCGGGTACTCCGCGACCGTTGACGAACTCGCTTCGCACCATCGGTCCGAGTCCTTTCGGTGCGACCATCACAACATCGACATCTTTCCGCGGGACAATCGTTTGATAATAAATCGCGAAGCCGTGGGCAAAGAGAAGCGTTTGGCCCGCTCGCAAATTCGGGGCGATGTCCTTCTTATAGACCGCGGGCATCTTGGTGTCGGGTAGCGCGAGAAAAATGATGTCACCGCGCCGCACCGCATCGGCGGTGTCGAGAACTTTGAGACGATTTCGTTTCGCACGAATGCGCGATTTGCTTCCCCGATAGAGACCGACTACGACCCTCATCCCGCTATCGCGCAAATTGAGCGCGTGCGCGTGCCCTTGTGCACCAAAACCGATAACGCCGCAGGTTTTTCCCTTTAGCCGGACAAGATCGACATTTCTATCGCGATAAATGCGCACGGCCATACATCGTCGAGCAAAATTGCAATTGCCAGCGATTCCAACGCCAGGTCAAACAGCTTGGCCGGGCCCGCTCAATGTCTAGTTGACGATGGTTTGATTACTGGCCAAAGCGCGCAGCCGCGAGACTTGCGCGAGCGCAGCGCGCGCTTCATCAGGGCGTCCCATTTGTTCGAGAATGTTGGAGAGCAAAATGTACTGGCTCGGTTGATCCGGCTGGCGCGCAACCGCCCGACACTGCACTTGAAAGGCGTCGTCGAGTCGATGTTGGTTCAGACGTATGAGCGCGATCAAACGCAAGGCCTCGGCGTCGTGGACATCGAGCCTGCTGGCGAGACGTAACTCCGCTTCAGCCCGCTCCGGGTTATTTTCTTGAGCGTAAAGATGCCCGAGAGCGAGAGCAGCACCGTAATGCCACCAATTATCTCGAGCGAAATTTTCGATGAGCGGGACAGCTGCGGCTGCCCCCTCTGTTTGACGGCGCAATTCCCCTTCGAGTTTGATCAGGTCCCAGACTCCGGGATATGCATTGCGAGCTTCCTTCAGGATTGCCAATGCGCCTTGGTCGTCTTTCGCTTCATGTCGGAGTTGCGCAAGGCTTAGCGCCGACCACCACGTCCGCGGATAATCGCGCCGCGCTTGCGCGGACATTTTGACCGTTAACGCCAAAAGCGTTTCGGCTTCCGCCTTTTTTCCTTGAAGGCTCAACAAGGCGGCAAGCGTGGTGCGACCCGTCGGATAATCGGGGTTAGTCTGAACCAGACGCCGCAAGATCTGTTCAGCTTCTGAGTAGGCGCCGCGGCGAACGTAAATTTGCGCGAGGTTAACGGCGACCCGACCGCTAATACCGCCGGCGGCGAGCGTTCGTTTATAAAACGTTTCCTCATTCGCCCAGTCACCGCTTCGGACAAAGCTGCGTGTTCCTAAAGCAAGAATGGTAAGCGCCGCTGCCGCCGCCATCACACCCCGCCAGCGCAAAGGTAATTCGAGTGCGCATCCGGCGACAAAAATAAGGAACCCGACGCTCGGAAGGTAAAGCCAGTGTTCGGCAACAGTGGCGTTGAGCTGAACAATATTCGAAATCGGCAGGTAGGCGGCAAAAAACCAGGCTGCACCAAAGATCCGAGCGCCTTGTCCTGGGCCTTTTTTGACGCTTCCAAAAACAAAGGTCGCGAACAGAGCCAGGCCGAGGATGGACAAATATTCTCCGCCGATCGCCTGGCGCCAGTCAGTTTTACTCCGGCAGGCGTTGGGATCGAAAACATTCCGTTCCATATGCAAGTTGCCTGGAAAGACCATCAGTCTGGCGTAATCGCCGAGGGAGCGCGTCATCAACACGGCGCGGACAGGTGCCGACCATCCGGCTTGCGACGCGGCGGTCGGCCGTTGTCCTGGCAATTGGCGGAGACCGGCGAAAATTCCGATGAGCGCGAAACAGCAGAAAAGCGTCACCAGCCGAGCGCGAATTCGAAGATTCGTCTCGAAACAGAACAGGTGAGCGAGGAAGAGCAGTATCCAGATGCAGGCGATCTCGCGGGAGAGCAGGGCCAGCAATCCGCTTATCGCAGCCGAAAAGTAAATCGCAATTCGGACGCCGCGACTGGAAAGACGTTGCGCGAGAATGAACAACAACCAGCCCGCAGCGGCAAAGAAAAATGCCAGGCTGTCGGCGCGGCCCGAGATGTAATCTACCGCTGCGCTATGAACAGGATGAACAACCCAAATAAGTGCGATGACAAACGCGCTGCCACAGATCCATTGAAACCGTTTTTGCCCGCGCTCACTAACCTTCCAGGACCCATTGCGAAAAAAAACTGAGGCGAACACCTGGGATAGAAGAAGATAGAGCAAAATTCCACTGGCGGCGTGGAATAGAACGTTGGTCAGGTGAAAGCCGAACTCATTCGTGTTCCAAAAATAATAATCGAGCATGAACGAGATGTTCTGGACTGGCCGATAATGCATGGACAACGAGTCCAAGAAGAGATGGTGGCGGAACATCTCGAAAACCAAAATGGGACTCTTGATAAACGGATTCTCGTTTGACAAATAGTGATCGTCCCAAATCCGCGGGCCCTGCAATGCCGGCGCATGAACAATCACCGCGGCTAACCCGAGGGAAACGCACCGAACCCAAGTAGCGTTAATCAAGGCCTTGAGGTTGAATCTCGACGGCTTAGTTGCGAAGGCTTCAGTATCGCCGCCTTCGTCTGGTCGAGGGAGTGGGGTTGAGCCACGCATTGGAAACGGCAGTCCGGTTCGGACTTTCAGTAAGACGCGGGAGCGTCCCTTCCCATGCGAAAGGACGTTCTCGTCGTCATAACAGCAAAACTGCGCTTACGGCCCGTATGGCGACCAGAAACCGGTGTCGGCGACGTCGGACAAACTATTCCAGGCATTCGCCGGAACAGTTGGCAGTGTGTCGACAGTCTGGGCACCGTAATCGTCTCCGAAGAGATCTTGGCCGGTGACAAAAAGACGTGTGTCCTTCTTCAGGTAGTTCGTCCAATCAGCAGTGTCGACCACATCGCCGTTCTTGCGGCTGGTCTCGATGGCGTATTGGTCAACTGCGCCATCAATCAGCCGGAGATCGTTCAAGATCTTGGACGCTTGGGAGCGTTTCCGGGCACGGAGGAAGCCAGGCACCGCGATCGCGGCGAGTAACGCGATGATTGCGACCACGATCATGATTTCCACCAGCGTAAAGCCTGCGTGTTTGGTTTGAAGTTTTCTAAACATGATTGCGTTTATTTTGATTATTCGTAGGCGAGGCGTGATCGCTGGACTTCGTGTCCATTTCTCACGACTCATTCCCTGCCACTCCGGTTCAGGCCGCGAATGACAGGAGAATGAATCGTCAGATTCGTTACGGACCGTAAGGCGACCAGAAACCAGTGCTGGCCACGTCGGACAACACGGTGTAGTCGGCTGGCGGCACCTGCGGGATGGTGTCCACCGTCTGAGAACCATAAGCGGTTCCCAGAAGGCTCTTGCCGTTGTTGTAAAGGAGCGAACCCTTTTTCAAGTAGTTCGTCCAATCGGCAATCCCAACTACGTCGTTGGTCTTCCGGTTCGTTTCGATCGCGTACTGGTCGCATGCTGAGTCGATCATTCGCAGATCGTTCAGAATGCGGCTGGCTTGCGAGCGTTTACGCGCCCGGAGGAACCCCGGGACCGCGATCGCTGCGAGTAACGCGATGATCGCAACCACGATCATGATTTCCACGAGGGTGAAGCCCCCGCGGCGTTTGTTGATGGCGTTTAACATGCTATTGCTTTCTTTATCTCTTGTTTGTTTGACTGCGCTCCACGATATCGATCGCGAAGTGAGCCTTGATGAGCAGTGTTAATGCCAAACCCGGTGAAATCTGACCCGTCCACCGGCCGTTTCTCCCTCGGTTCCGGCCACTTAATCTTCCTCGGGGTCTTTGTTCTCCGGTTGTGGGTTCTCCTGCGACTCACCCATTCAGCGCTCTTGCTGCCAACCCGGGGCGACATGCATTTTTATAACAATTGGGCGCGAGAAATTCTTCACGGTCAGTTTGCCCAGCCCCTGGCGTTCTACGGCCTGCCCGGTTACGCCTACCTGCTCGCGGTTCTTTACAAACTTTTCGGCGAAAACCCTTTCGTTCCTGGACTGCTCCAAGCCGGAGTCGACGCCGCCGTGGCAGTATTGATTTATCAGATCTGTCTTCGAATTTTTACCTCGGTTAGATCGACATCTTTGATTGGGGACCTCAGTCCTCGGCTGATTGGCTTATTCGCGACATTCGGTTGGGCGTTTTTTGTTCCGGCCCAAGCCTATTCCATCGTTCTAATGCCCACGGCGTGGTTCATTCTCATGTTTTGGTTCGTCGTTTGGAGAGTTGTGCGCCGCGACAATGGGCCGTCGGCCAAGGAATGTTTTCTTCTCGCTCTCCTCATCGGCATTACGGCGACTGGCGTCGCAACGATTCTCGCGATCGTTCCATTAATCTGCGTCGCGTTATTTTTGGAAAGAGATACTCGGCCGTGGCGGACTTTAGTGCCGCGAATCGGTTTTCTCCTGGCTGGTCTCGCGCTCGGCACGTCGCCCTGCTGGGTCCACAATTACTTCATTGCCAAAGACCCTGTTCTTCTTTCCGCGCACAGCGGCATCAATTTCTGGATCGGAAATAATCCGGAAGCCAACGGCTATCCCCGATTTCCGCCGGGACTGCGCGCCGGTCAGGCCGCGATGCTCCAAGATTCAATCACTCAAGCCGAAGCGGTAGCCGGCCGATCTCTCAAGCACACAGAAGTTTCCGCTTACTGGTCAAACAAAGCGAAAGCCTATGTGACCAGTCATCCCGGTGATTGGTTAACTCTACTCGCCCGCAAGCTGCGCAATTTCTGGAGCGCATTCCAATACGACGATCTCAGCATCATCACCAGTCTGCGCGAACAACGCGTGATTCTCCCGGGACTCTCCTTTGGAATTGTCGCAACGTTCGCCATTCCGGGAATCTTACTGGGTTGGCGCATGGCCCCGCGATCGCGCTGGATTTTCGCCGCGATCTTATTGTCGATGTTCGCGCTCCTCGGCGTTTTTATTACCGAACGCTATCGACTCGTGGCCGTGCCAGGATTGTTGATCTTCGCCGCGCTCGGGTTGTCGATCTTGTGGCAAGCGTTCGCCGCACTCGATTTCAAGAACGCGGCGATCTATCTCGCGCTGCTCGTTCCAGCAACGATTCTCGTCGCCTGGCCGCAACGCGATCCGTCACTCTGGGCGCTCGACGCTTACAATTCAGGCTGGCAAGCGCTCGAATCGAACAATCTCCCGCTCGCGGAAAAAAAACTTGCAGTCGCCTATGCTTACGTCCCGGACAATTCGGAAACGCTTTTTGCCCTCGGGAATTTGCGTCTTGCCCAAAATAATCCGTCCGCAGCGCAATCGTTTTATCGCGCCGTCTTGAACCTGGACCCGAAACATAAGGCTGCGTTCAACAATCTCGGAGTCATCGCTCTCGATGCCAATCAGCTCGTCGAAGCAGAGAATTGGTTTCGGCGCGCGGAAGATGTCGATCCACGCAACGCCAAAACCCATTTTCTCCTGGCGAAAACGTTACTCGAAAAAAATGATCGCTCTGCTGCCCAAGTTGAAATCGACACCGCGATTGAGCTTAAGCCCGACCAACCCGAGTTCAAAGAGCTGAAAAGGCAGATCGAGGAAAATTCGCGGTGACCCGCAAAAACGAGGGCACTGAAGCTGCTCGGATTGTACGGATGAACCCCAAACGCGATTTGCGCGCTGCGATCATCGTTTCGCTCGCGCTCGTCGCGATGACACTCAAACTCGCAATCGCCTACAACACCATCGGCACCAACGACGCCGTATTCTTTTACGGATTCGCGAAAGTCCTGAACGAGAATGGACTCGAATGGACCTACCAACACAGCCGCTATTTCAATCATCCGCCGCTGACCGCTTATTATTTGCGCGGCATCTACACCCTGACCGAGCAACGCTGGTGTCAGGACATCGGGATCCACTTTCCGTTTCTTCTTCGCTTGCCCGGAATCATCGCCGATTTTCTCGTTGTCCTAATTTTGCTCCGAGTTGCAAAAAAAGATTTCAAAATTCCAAGCTGGGCGTTGGCTCTTTTCGCGATCAGCCCGGTCTCATTGATGGTCTCGGGATTTCATGGCAACACCGATTCGGTGATGCTATTGCTGCTGGTCTGCACCGTTTGGATGTGCCTCCGGAATCGACCAGCGTTGGCCGGAGTATTTTTTGCGCTCAGTTGCCAAATCAAAATTGCGCCGCTGCTTTTTCTTCCGGCGTTTGTCTTCTTTTGGATGTCGCAACACCGAAGTAGAGGTTTTTTAATTTCGGGGACGATCACGACTTGTCTTTTGTGGTTACAACCGCTCATGAATTTTCCAATCTTGTTTGCCAAAAACGTGCTCGCCTACGGAAGCTATTGGGGACTCTGGGGCATCACCTATTTGTTTCGTCTGACCGGTCTGAACGAGTTCACCCGGCTTTCGTTTTTTGATCTTGAGCCGGCGCAAATCTTCATCATGACTGTACTCAAGGTGATAGTGGTTAGCGCTGCTTTCTGGATCGCATGGCAACATCGCCATGCCCGTGGCCGTGCATTTGTTGAATCGCTCGCCTACACCTGGCTTGTGTTTTTCGTTTTTGCGCCCGGCGCTTGCCCGCAATACTTGGTTTGGCTGGCGCCTTTTATCCTGGTTTTGTCGCCGCCTTTTTACACCTGCGTCCTCGTCTCGAGCTCGATTTTTCTCTTCGCTTTCTACAACATTACCTCCGGCGGTTTGCCCTGGTCAGTCGCGCTCGCCATGGACGATTCTATGCAACATTGGGCGGCATGGTCGCTGTTGCCGTGGCTGGTGATAATCCTAGGGTCGATCGCGCTCTGGCGAAAAAATGCTGACGGCAAAATCGATCTGCGTTTATTTAAGTTTGTGAAATTGCGCGCCGAAAACGCGTAAGTGATGACCGAAATTCAGCCCGGACCGTCCAAGCTCCACATCGTTCTCCTGGCGATCATTTTCGCCGTCGGAATTTTTCTACGCGTAACACCCCACGCCTTTTCAGTCGGCGCCACATTACAATCAATCGCCTTTCTCCATCCGGAGCCCGCCTTTAACAAAATCGGTTTCGACGAAGGACTTTATCGCGAATACGTCAATGCGCTTAGCAAAGACGGGCTCAGTTCCTATCCTGACATTGTTCAAGGCTACATCGACGTCCAAAAGGGCCTTCGTGGCTCAATCCTGCCGCCGCTCCGTTTTCTCTTCATCTTTACGGCTTACACATGGCACTCAATCTTTGGATCTGAAGCGCTGGACGCGCTGCGCCAAGTCGCTGCGTTTTTCAGCATGCTAACACTCGCTCTCGCGACCTCGTTTGCGTGGCGAATCCGTGGCCCGACGTGGGCAATTGCGATTGCCGCGCTTATGGCGGTCGCGCCAACGCAGCTTCACATGTCACAGCACGCCCTGGTCGACGGTTTCTTTACTTTTTGGGCGCTGCTGGTCCTCTGGCTCTTGTGGGAAAATCTACAGGCGCCGCGCGATTGGCGCTGGCTCGTCGGTTACATCGTCGCCTTGGGGTTACTCGTCCTAACCAAAGAAAATTCCTTCTTTGTCTGGATCGCGCTCGTCGCTCTTCTCACCACGAACCGCTGGCTCCAATTTGGAACTGTCACGCGCGAGCTCGTCATTGCCACATTCCTCGGGCCGCTCCTCGGAGTTGTTGCTCTAATTTTTCTCGCTGGCGGGATCGACGTCTTCGTCCAAAGCTATCAATTGTCGGTTGGCAAAAATTTCCAACTTCGTTACGCAATCCTCACCGGCGACGGCCCGTGGTATCGTTACCTTGTCGATCTTCTCCTGGTCAGCCCGATCATTCTCATTCTCTCGCTCGGAACCGTTTTCCGATTGAACCGCACGATGAAACCTGAGCTGTTCATGTCGATCTTCATCGCCGCCAGCTATCTGTTGATGTGCAACGTGAAGTACGGAATGAATCTCCGCTACGCGAACATGTGGGACATGCCGCTTCGTTTCCTCGCCTTCAGCCAAATCCTGGCCATGGCGTCGCTCGCGAAGAAATATCGAGCCGCGGTCGTCGCAAGCGCGGTCGTGCTGCTTGCGGCGATTGAGTTCCGTCAGTATATCGTTCTCGCCGTCCACTACCCGCTCCACGAACTGATCACGCACGATCTGCTGCAGGCGTTGCAGATTTTGAAATCGCTGTAGCGCCTCATTTTTCCCGCCGATAAATCCAGAGATCTCCCGGCGTAATTTTTTCAATCAGCGCAAATCCATACCTAGCCGCCTCCGGCCACTCGTTTGGAATAAGAACGTAGCGATATCCCGATTCTTTCAGGATCGGCAAATCTGGCGGTAAAAACCAAATGTAATAATCCGGGTAGACCAAATTCGCACTCACTTCGTGTGACAGCCGAGGCAATTCACAGCCAATGTTTGCATAGCGGTTATAGACGAAGTCGTTCCCTCCACCAGGATCGAGCTGATGAAAGAATGGCAGGTCCGGCACAATTTTTGTGCCGTTAAAGACGGTCGCGCCCGTGGCCTTAGCCAATTGCGCGAAATAGCGGGTGTGATAAACAATCCATTTTCCTTCCGGATCGGCGGCTCGAATTCGATCGATCGAGGTGAACGCTACGGAATCGAGCAAAGGTGAAAGACCGCGCATTACCGGGTTGATCGGAGCATTGCTGAAAATCAATAACAGACCGAAAACAATCGGCAGCCACCGAAATCGCAATCGTTCCCAGAAAAAGAGGAACAGAATAAAAGCGCCGATGGTGAGTGGTTGAATCCAATGCCACGGATCGGAGAAATAGGTCGCGTTTTGAGTTCGAGCGCTCCACAACATTACGAGAAGTCCGAACCAGAGAGTAATTCCTCCCCCAACGATGCTCAGTCGCGAAAGGATCGCCGCTCGGTACCGATCCAAAAACAGACAGCAGAAGAAAATGTTTGCTATCCCGAGAGCAAGCAGCGCCCGCCGCTCCGTCGCCAAATTCAGAAGCGTTATACGCAACAACCACTCGGGCAGCGGCAGAATGCAATAGAGGCTCAGACCGATAAGAAAGATCGACAATGTGACGAAGAGTGGAGAAATCCACGTTTTCGCTCGAAACCGCGCGGCCAAAACAATAAGAGCCGCCGCCGGCCAGAGTGGATAGAAATTACTCGCCTCGGAAATGTTGTCATAAACGGCAGGGTGTGATTGCTCAAATTCAAAAAAACCGAGCACGCCCGAAAATAGTTTGAAGAGTGAGAGCTCACCGCCGCTACTGCGCCGTGTGCCGGGATAAACCGTATTCGCGACCATCTCCAACGTCGATCGGACGTCGAACCAGAATGGAAAAAGGATCAGGCCGATCGCAATCAGGCCGGCAGCCAGTAAGACGAATGCGCGCATGGTCGACCCACCTTCGGTTTGAGCACGACTTTCGCGCCAAACGCCCACCAGCACCGCAATGAACAAGAGCGTGAGCGGAATTTGATACGGCGGATAAAGGCAAAGGACAAAATTGATTCCAAAAAAAATGAAACCGAGAAGCGCCGCCGTTGTTTTCGCAAGATGTCGATCTTTCAAAAGCCTGATGGCGCAACCAAGACAGACGAACCAGCTCGCCAGCATTTCCGGGAGCATCGTTGGCGACGAGAACCACCATTGAACGTAACTAGAAAACAAAACCCAAACCGCGCCAAAGATGACCAGAAGACGGCTACGCACTCCGATTTGCCGCAGGGCCCAGCCAGCCGCGACTAGCAAACCGAAAAATTTCGCCCACCAGTAAAACGAAAATCCGCGTCCGAAATCGAAAATGAAAAAGCCGAAAAACTGGGGTCGAAAGAACGTCGTGTAGTACGCCACCGGCACATTCATAATCAGCGGCGCTCGACCGGCACCCAGATTCGAATTCTCAATTGGAAACGGCGGTTTATGTCGAGCTTGTGAAAGCGTCGAAGGCGTCCAAACGCCCCATTCGTCCACCCGAATTCTTTTCGGCGCTGAAAAAATTAGTCCACGTGCGACGCCCGGCTCGGTCAGAAGCTCGCGCCACATTCCAACCGAAGAGCCGTTGAGCTCAAACGCAACGGTTACACAGAACAGGATTGCGGCGCCAAGACAGCACCATTGCAGCAAACTTGCGTGAATCCGCGCGCCTAACTGATACAAGGATGCTTGTTCACGCTTTCTCTAGCGCTGAGTCCGCTGCTTTCAGAATAAACTTGTCGTCGTTGTCAGCCAGGCCAGCGAGATAATTTCGAATCCGCCGGAACGATTGACGCAGGAAAAGTTCGGCAGCGGTATTCTTTTGATTCGGCGCTTCGCCATTGCCTTGCGTCATTTGAATCTCCGAATCCCATCGACTCAGCACCGCGGTCGATGCGAAAAGATCCATTGCCGCGCCCGCAATTCTTTCCTGCACCAGCTGCATGTCCAGAATCGGTTCGCGATACATAATCAGCGAGCGGTTAACAGCGAGATTAAATCGCCAGATCAATCGGCCGAGTTGATTGCCAAACGATCGCAACTCCGCGCTGCGCACCGGCACATCCGGAATTCTTACCGCCGCCCCGAGCCGATTCATTCCCGCGCTCCACGCTTTACCGATCCCACCCTCTCGCGTCGGCTTCAACATCGTGTCGTAAATTTCCTTGAATTCCATTCCGGGTCCACGCATCCCCACCAGCGCAATGAACGACGTCAGCACTTCGTTGCTGCCTTCGCCGATCTGATTGATCCGCGCGTCGCGCAGCATTCGTTCCAGCGGAAGATCGACAAAGTAGGCCGAGCCGCCATAAATCTGGAACGCGTCATTGATACATTCCCACAACCGCTCGGTCGTGAACACTTTCAGCATCGCCGTCTCGAGCATGTAATCTTCCAGGCCCCGATCGATCAGTGACGCCGTGATTGTGGTCATCGCTTCCATCGCGTAGGCGTCGGCCGCAATGCGCGCGACTTTCCCTTTCACCAAATGAAAACTGCCGAGCGTTTTATTGAATTGTTTCCGCGTGTTTGCGTGTTTGACCGCCAATTCCAGGCACGTTTTGGCCGCACCGGTGCAACACGCGCCAAATGTGGTGCGGCCGAAATCGAGAACCGTCAGCGCAACTTTCAAACCTTTCCCCGGCGGTCCGAGAATATTTTCTTTCGGCACCTTCACGTCACGCATCGCGAAACGCCCCGTCGCCGTGCCGCGAATTCCCATTTTCGGCATGCGCGGTTCGAGAATTTCGAATCCCGGCATGTCTGGCGTTACCAAAAATGCTGTGATCGACGTTTTGCCTGCTTTGCCCGGGACAGGCGTTCGCGCCATTACCGTCAACACCTGCGCGATCGCTGCGTTAGTGATGTAACGCTTTTCACCGTTTAAAATGAAATGCGAACCGTCAGCGCTCGGCGTCGCGGTCATTTGCACATTGGCCGCGTCGGAACCGGCTTCCTTTTCAGTCAGGGCAAACGCGCCCAGTTGTTCGCCCGTTACCAGTTTCGGCAACCATCTTTGTTTCTGCTCTTTCGTGCCGAAGAGCAACAAGGCGCGGATGCCGATAGAATGATGCGCGTTCACAAAGACCGACGTCGATGCACAGCGGCGGCCAATCTCCTCCAAAATTCTGCAGTTCGCCATTTGGCTGAACCCATGACCGCCAACTTCTTTTGGTGCAGTCGCGCCCAGCACGCCGACTCTTCCCAGTCCATCAATCACATCACGCGGAATGTCCGCCTGCCGATCGATCTCCGCCGGGTCAAGATGTTCATCCAGGAATTTGCGCAACGCAGTGAGCGCCTGGTCGATTTCAGGTTGTTCCGCAGCCGCGATCCGCGGATACGGCATCACCCAATCGGAGACGAAATGGCCTTGGAAAACGCCTTTGACGAAACCGAGCGCTTGCGGGCCGGTGAAAAGTAATTCTTCGGCCTGCTGAATCTCTTTTTGGCGCTGTGCTTCAGTTTCAGTCATGAAAAACGAACCCGCCGACGAACGATCGGCGGGTCACGAAGTCTAGCTATTCAGGCGCTTCTGTCCACCGCGCACCTGCCAACGGAACGTCGCTAGCTGCAGCCCTGGCTCGTACCGCACTCGGTGCAAACGCCGCAGGCGCCGGCGCGAATCACTTTGTCGCTGCCGCAATGCGAGCAAATGATGTCCATGAACATGTTGCCGAGCGCTTCCTGGACGCGATCAGCGTGACTGTGACCATTGCCCGCCACCTGCGGTTCGCCGTCGTTGGCCGAATGGCTCGTGATCACGTCGATCAATTCATTTCCGCCGGTCCGCGCCAAATCAGAGACCGGACGATTCATCGCTTTCTTTTCCATTTCCCCAATTTCTTTCAGCGGCAATTCCGTTTGCCCGCGACTCGGTGAAGTCGCTTCCTTGTAACCTTTGATGAATTGGCAGGCGAGCCAGCGAAAGACGTAGTCGGTGATACTGGTCGCGTTCCGAATGTCCGGATTTTTGGTGAAGCCGCTCGGCTCGAACCGTTGATACGCAAACTTCTTCGCCAGACTTTCGAGTGGCACGCCGTACTGGAGCGCGATCGAAGTCAGCGTGCCCACCGTGTCCATCAATCCACCGATGGTGCTGCCCTCTTTCGACATGGTAATGAACAGTTCGCCCGGTTGGCCGTCTTCGTACAAGCCGACCGTGATGTAACCTTCGTGTCCGGCAATCTCGAACCGATGGGTCAACGACATCCGTGTGTCCGGCATTCGATGACGCAGCGGTTTGTCGATCTTGCCGCGCAACGTCGTCAACTCTTCTTCCAGCTCGAGAATCCGTTTTTGAAAATCTTCGCGGTCGATTGTGATATCGAGCGCAACATCGACATCTTCGGTGGTGCCGCCCATGTCGCGGGTCTTGCGCGTGTTCAGCGGCGCGGAACGTTTCGATCCTTCGCGGTAAATCGCGATCGACTTCAATCCCATCCGCCAGCCTTCCACGTAGCTGTTCATGATGTCCTCAACCGTCGCCGCTTCCGGAAGGTTCACGGTTTTCGAAATCGCGCCACTCAAGAAGGGTTGCGCCGCCGCCATCATCCCGAGATGCGCCATATAATTAAGTGAGCGTTCGCCTTTGAACGGTTTGAACGCGCAATCGAAGATCGGCAAATGTTCGGGCTTCAGCCCGGAGAAAACTGTCGATCCATCCGAATCGGTCACGTCTTCGATCGTGTCGAAGGCGTCGATATGCGCGATGATTCGATCGATCTCTTCCGAATTGTAATCTAGTTTTTCCAGTGCTGGTTTGACCGTTTGATTCACAATTTTCAACATCCCGCCGCCGGCGAGCAGTTTGTATTTCACCAGCGCGATGTCCGGTTCGATTCCGGTCGTGTCGCAATCCATCAGAAAACTAATCGTCCCGGTCGGCGCGAGCACCGTCACCTGCGCGTTGCGATAACCGTGGCGCTTGCCCAAGTCGGCTGCGCGTTTCCAAGTCTTGCCCGCTTCCTTTTTTATATAAGCGAATTCTTTGACATCGGGGATCTCGTTTACCGCGCCACGATGGAGATCGATCACTTCGAGCATCGGAGCGACGTTGTTTTTCGCGACCGGTTTTGGAACGCCGCTGCAGCGCGCATCTTTGTAACCGGGAAAAGTGTCGATCGCTTGCGCCATTCGCGCGCTTTGCTCGTAGGCTTCCCCGGTCATGATCGCGGTCACGGCGCCGCAAAGCGCGCGGCCTTCCACGCTGTCGTAACCGTAACCATAGCTCATCACCAACGATCCGAGATTGGCGTAGCCGAGCCCGAGCGTGCGGAAAATGTGCGAGTTCTCCGCGATTTCTTTGATCGGATAACTAGCGTTATCAACGATGATTTCCTGTGCGGTAATGAAAATGCGCACCGCGGCTTTGAATCGTTCGACGTCGAACTCGCCATCGGCGGTTTTGAACTTGAGCAGGTTCAGAGAGGCAAGATTGCAGGCGGTGTTATCGAGAAACAGATATTCGCTGCACGGGTTGGTTGAATTTTGCCGGCCGGTGCCTTTGCAGGTGTGCCACTTGTGAATCGTGGTGTCGAACTGCATCCCGGGATCGCCACAGATGTGGGTGCCTTCAGCGATCTTTCGGAGCAACGCCCGCGCTTCTTTGCGCTCGCACGGTTGACCGTCGATCACGCGGCGCGTCCACCACTCGCGGCCTTCGAGCGCAGCTTCCATGAACTCGTCGCTCACGCGCACGCTCAGGTTTTCGTTTTGATACATGACCGAGCCGTAAGCGTCGCCGTTGTAACTGCCGTCGTAACCCTGCTCGATCAACGCCCACGCTTTCTTCTCTTCTCTTTGTTTGGCGTCGATGAATTCCTCGATGTCCGGGTGCCAATCTTTGAGCGTGTTCATTTTCGCGGCCCGCCGCGTTTTGCCGCCGCTCTTCACCACGTTCGCGACCTGATCATAAACTTTCAGGAACGAAAGCGGACCACTCGGCTTGCCGCCGCCGCTCAACTTTTCTCTTGTCGATCTTAACGTGGTTAGATCGGTGCCGGTGCCGCTGCCGTACTTAAAGAGCATCGCTTCGCTCGTCGCCAGACGCATGATGTCTTCCATCGTGTCGTCCACGTCCTGGATGAAACAGGCGCTGCCTTGCGGATACTCGTACTGAGTCGGAGCGCGCTCGCCTTTTCCGGTCTCGCGATTGTAAAAATAATTTCCGGCGCCTGCGTTCTTGCCGATACCGTACTCATGATAAAGGCCGACGTTGAACCAGACCGGTGAATTGAATGCGCCGTGTTGATTCAAGCAAAGCCAGGTCAACTCATCGTAAAAAATTTCCGCTGTCTCCGCGTCCGCGAAATAGCCGTCGGCAATTCCCCAATCAGTGATGGTGCGCGTCACCCGGTGAATCAATTGACGCACCGAGCTTTCGCGACCGCCTTTGTGCGGATCCGTTCCGTGCGCAATGTCCCCGTAAAAATATTTCGAGACCGCGATCTTCGTCGCCAGCGCGCTCCAGTTCTTCGGCACCTCGACGTCTTCCTGTTTGAAAATAATCTGACCGCTGTCGTCCGTGATTTCCGCCGTTCGATGTTCCCATTCAACTTGATCAAACGGCCGCACCGCCGCGTCGCTGAACACGCGCTCAAAATGCAAACCGCTCTTCGTCTTTTTCGCTGCCCGATTTTGACGTCGATCAGCTGCCTTGCGCGGTTTGTTTAGAGCAGAAGGTGGGATTCCGGGTTTGAGTTGAATCATGGCGGGAAATTCTGGTTAAGGTTGTGAATGAGCGGTGAATTGCTGCCAACAGCCCAGCTAACAACCTGTGAATTCCAGCGCATAACAAGTAATAGCGGAGCCGTCCGGCGGACATACAATATGCAGTGCAAAATCGCTGCAAATCAAGCCCAAATTTGTGACATTTTTTTGTCAACCTTCAGCCAGCCGCCGCTCCGGAGCTTGTGGGCTACTTCAGGGCTGAGAAACTGGTCAGATCCATAAAATACTGGTCGATATGGTCCACCAGTGCCCCATGCGCCTCCGATTCGGCCTTCACCTTCTGCCATTCTGGATCGGCTTGGAAAGAAGCCCAATTCTTCTCCGCCTCTTGCCGGCTGGGATGCTCCAGAATGTAGATAAACAGGTTCTGAGACCTCGGTGCATCTTCGGGCAACCAATAACCGATGCTCTTCATGTTGTGCCGCTTGAAGATCGAGTCGGTGTGATTGCCAAAGCGAGCTTTAAGAGCATCCATTTTGCCCTCGTTCACCTGATAGAGGCGCAGTTCGTAAATGTGGTGTGGGGATTCCGCATTGGATCCGCTGAGCGTGCTGAAGCCGAGCACCACCGCGGCGCCGCAAAGAAAAGATAGAAGATGGGACGCTTTCATGCCGTCTAGGATATCACGGCGATTCAGTGGCGGAAGGGGTGGGATTCGAACCCACGGTGGGTTGCCCCACGCTCGATTTCGAGTCGAGTGCCTTAAACCGGACTCAGCCACCCTTCCATTTTTGCAAGATCGACATTCACCCAATCGATCCTGAAAAGAGCGCGTTTATTATGAGGCGACCCCGGCGCTTTGCAAATCCGCGCGGCGCGTTGGAATCATTGCGCTCGCGGGACGTTCTTGACTAACGACTCGCTCCGAAATACACGTCGCCTCGAACAAACTTGGCTGCGGCATCGTCAATGCTCGGGAACGGAAGGCGCGATGATTAGGGCAAATTGTCGGGCACGGTTCACCGCCGCGGATTTCGATTTCATTGTCCGCACTCTGGCACGCTCTCGCGGCGACAGTGTTTCACTGGTCGATCTCTTGAGCGATTCCGAAACGCGCGATTCCATTCTCGACCATCCGCGTTTGGTTGAAACGATTCTTTCCAATGCCGGACATCTCCACATCTCATCGCAATTTTACTTTTACGTCCTCGCCAGATATGTCCTGCAACAGGCCGGGATCGGCGATCGCAAACTTTGCGATTACGTCGGCTCACTCCTCGAAACTTTTTCGCGAGCAAACCAATTGCGGAGCCCGGACAAAATCGGCAACCCCGAAATGATCGGGGCTCGCGAAGGCTTTCGGAGTCGCGCGCATGAATACATTTCCGATATGCTCATCGCGCTCACCCGCGCCACGCCTGAGCAAACTTTCCTGCTCCGCGCCCATGTCGGAAATTATTCCCTCTTTATCAGCGGCATTTTTCACGAAAACACGCACCGGCGTAGTTTGCGCGGCGCGCCTGATATCGAGTTTTACGAACAGGTTGGTCGCACCAATTATCAACTCGTCGCTTCGCATGAAACCGCGCGCCGCTGCGAGCTCACCGATGTCTTTGCCGGATTGGCCGGTCGCTTCCATGACGTCCGCCTCGCGCTCAACGAACTTTCCGATCGCTTGCTTCATCTCGATGAAGACGCCCGGCCGTCTCTCGTTTTGTGAACGACACGCTCTTCAGCCAAATTCAAAAACTTTTCGAGCGCACCTACGCGCAGGTCGGCATCAATCTTGAAGATTGTTTGATTGATCGCCATCGCTGCAGGCAGTTGTCGATCTTGGCCGGGAAATCAGCGCGCGAACTGAGCGAACTCGCCCGGACTTTTCTCCGCACGACCGATGATCGGCTTTACGTCGGCATTTATTATTCCCGTTGGCTGATCGAACAACTGGAGCACCACGATCCGCGCGCCGGTCTCAGCGATCGAAACATCCGCTCGTTGATCGCCTTCGTCGAAGAAATTAATCACGCCCTCCATGCCGCGCTTCAATTCAACAACGGCATGCGCGAAATCGCCTCTGAGAATTTCGCCCGCAATCTCGAGCTCCAGGCCCAAGTCGATACTTACCTCGTTCTCCTTTTGTTCGTCGCCTTCTTTCGAAAAACTCAACGCGTTTCGCACACCGACCGGCGCTGGCTCCGCTTTCATCTCTTCGCCAGACAATGTCCGGAAGCGTTTCATGACCGAAATCTCCGCGCCCGTTATCTTGAAACGACCGAGCTTGCTTCCAGTTACACTCACTATCTCGACACCCTGAACGCCGTTCGCCGAGTCGAAGAAATTCGGCGATTCCGTTCGCTCGATTACGATGACAAGAAGAAACGGATCCTGGCGCTGGCCAGCGGCGATATTTTATCGCGTCGCGTGAATTTAATTTGCGAAAACTGAGACACGGTCGCTAAATACCGGTCGTGTTCAGTTTGACCATGCTCGGTAGCGGCAGTGCCGGAAACAGTGCGCTGGTCGCGACCGATCACTGCAAAATTCTAATCGATGGCGGACTGAGCGCGCGCCAAATCATCCTTCGCCTCGAGCACTGCGGCGTTAGCCCCGAACAACTCGACGGTGTTCTTCTCACCCACGAGCATGGCGACCATGTTTGCGGACTCGAAGTGCTCTGCCGCAAGCTTGATGTGCCCATTTATGCGAATGCGCAAACCGCCGAAGCGGTCCGCTACGACGGCGCGTTGGATCAACATCGGAACTGGCGGATCTTTCGCACCGGCTCTGAGTTCGCCATTTGCGACATCCTCGTCCAAGCCTTCCCGGTTCCACACGATGCCGTCGATCCGGTTGGGTTCGCGTTTTATGCCGGATCGAGCGGCCTCGGATTCATCACCGATCTCGGCTATGCGACCAAAATGATCGTGGAACGATTGCGCCAGGTGCACACCCTCGTCATTGAAACCAACCACGACGAAAAACTTTTGCAGAACGACACCCATCGGCCCTGGCCGGTGAAACAGCGGATTCAATCGCGGCATGGACATCTTTCCAATAACGCGGCCGCCACCGTGATCGAAGAACTGCTTCCGGGAAAAATTGATCGGGTCGTGCTCGGCCACCTCAGCCGCGATTGCAATACGCCCGCCCTCGCGCTCCAGACCGTGCGCGATTCGCTCACTAAATCTGGCAAGATCGAGATCGAACTTTTTTGCGCGACCCAATCGGAGATCAGCCCGAGGTTTCGGATTGGCGAGACTGAGGTCGGCGCGTTTCAGCCAACTTTCGAGAACGCATTTTTCCCGGCGGCATGAGCGCAATGGCGGTTGAACATCGGCGGCCAGAGACAGCCGCTAGAGAAGAAATGAAAATTCGCGACGCGGTAGAGTCAGATTTGCCCGCGATCGTTAAAATTTACAACGCGGCCGTTGCCACGCGGATTGCAACTGCGCAACTGGAACCGGTCACACTCGAAGAACGACGCGATTGGCTGAAGGAACATTCAGCGAATCGACATCCCTTCTGGGTTTTGGAAATCGACCGCAAAATCGCCGGCTGGCTGACCCTGAAACCTTTTTTACCACGCTGCGCTTACCGCGGTACCACTGAAGTCAGCGTCTACGTGGATGAAAAATTCCGGCGCCGCGGAATTGCGCGAACTTTGTTGCAGGAAGCATTTAGGCGCGCGCCGTCGCTGGAAATTAACGCGATGGTTGGTCTGATCTTCGCCCACAACGAGCCGAGTTTGAAATTATTCGAGCAGGTTGGATTCGAAAAATGGGGCTTACTTCCGCGGGTCGCGCAGCTCGATGCTGTCGAACGCGATCTGACGATCATGGGTCGCCACGTCTAAGTTTATTTTTTCTCGAGAATACGCCGCATTCTCTCGATAATCTCCGGCGACGGCACATTCTGCTCGCCCAAGATCAACAAGGCGAAATTTTCTGCCAGAATTTCTTCGGGATGAATGACGTAATCGGTATTGCGTCCGACTTGTTCGAAAAATCCCGAAATTTCCTGAGGCGCGATTAACTGCGATTGAGCACCAGTTGTTTTGGTCGCGGGCAAGAAACGCAATTGCAGGTAAGTGAAGAACTCGCCGCCACGGGAAGTATCATACTTCGGTGCGCTGGAAAAAAGTATCGGCACCACGCCCGCTTCTTTTCCGCCAACGTGGACACGAATTGCGTGATCATTTCGCGGCGCGTCTGGGTTCGTAATCTTTCGCGATTTGAGTTCCGGCGGAAAATCGACTTCGCCACAACTCGTGAAGCCAATCGATTGATAAAGTTTTTCCCGCAGCTCTGGATTGTTCCGCGAGAGGATGTGAAACAGCTCGTGGGCGATTGTTTTCTTAAGGGTCTGAATATCGGCTGCAGCTGTTTCCGCGGCGGGCAGCATGATCGCCGTATCCCGAGTGTAGAATGCACGGCCTTCCTCTGCACCAGTCGTTTTAATCAAGTTCACTCTTTTCGGAAAAGAAACCGGCAAACGCTCAAAAGCTTGTCGGAGAGTTGTTATCGCACCTTCGACTCTGGTTCGTTCGGCGTCGTCCCATGCCAGAGCATTCGCTTTTAGGAACGTGAGAAATTCTTCCTCCGAAACTGATTTATCTGTTTTCATTCGCGACGCCCGATCAAATGGGCTTAGTCGCTCAATAAATTCATCGCGCTGACCGAGAATTCCACGGCCTTCATCCGTGGACGCAAAGTGCGCCGCGCATCCAGATCGAAAGTCGACATCCGCTACCAGCCCAGTCAAAGCGACCGACCACAAAACGATTGTCAAAGGAATCACCTTCACGGTCGTATGAATCAAATTTCTTCCGGGCCGACGACGAGATGAATCACGCCGCCGGGATCGGAAATGAAGAAGCCGTTGAAATCTTCGCGCAAATTTTCCACTTCATCGCGGCGGTCGATGCCGTGCACTTTTAGGAACGCCGCCGCTGCTTCGGTGTCGTTGGTTTCGATCTCGAGCCAAATATCGGGATGACTCAGGTTCGGCACTTTGTCGATCCAAAGCCGGTTCGGACCAAATTGAAAGATGCAGCCGTCCGATTCTTCCTCGATCAATGGCAGCGCGAGCGTGTCCCGGTAAAACGCGACCGTTTGATCATAGGTGTGCGCAGGACATTTAATCGCGATATTGGCGCCGCCGGAAAATTGCGGTCCGTCGAGTTTGGCCACCATATGTCGATCTAAGCTCGCCCGTTCCCTCGGTCAAAGGTGCTCGAGCAATTTTTGCGCGATGGTTTTTGCTTTCTCCAATGCAATGGCGTCGTCCACAAAACCGCCGAGGCCGATCGTGAGAAAGGCGTTCCCTTTCGCGACGTAAAGCATCAGCACGCGAGAGGCGAGGCCGCTTTCGCTGCCGCCAATGAACATTTGCGCGGCGTCGCCGATGCCGGACACTTTCTCCATCGCGCCATTTGCCGCGACCAACAGTTCAAGCTCTTTCTCCGGGCCGATCGCGTTCGGTCCCGGAAGTTGCAGGCGGATGATTAACGACTTCCCGCGATTGACGCTGTAGTAATTGCACTTGGAATAATAACCGTCCGTGCCATTGCCGTTGCGCGGGTTCGGATCTTTGACCGGGTCTTCCAAAATCGCGGACGCTTCGGTTTTGTCGATGATTTGCGAAACGTCGGGTCGCGAATCCGCGGCGACAACCAAACTCGTTACACCGGCAGCGAACAAAAGGCCGCCGACCATTCGTAGGATCGACATCGTCAACCGCCGGCCGCGCCGGTGCCGCCGGGCTCCGTCATGGAAACCGGGTCGAGCGCGCGTTCGAGTTCTTTTTCGGGCAAGATTTTTTTCTCCCGGCAAAGCTGCCGAACGGTTTTGCCGGTTCGAACGCTTTCCTTGGCGATCTCAGCCGCGCGATCATACCCGATCTTGGGCGCCAATGCTGTCACCATCGCCATGGAAAGTTCTACCAATTCTTCGCAGCGCGCCTTGTTCGCTTTGATTCCGGTTACGCATTTTTCGCAGAAGACATCGACCACATTCGCGAGAAGCCGGATCGATTCGAGGAGGTCGTGCGCCATTACCGGCATCATGACGTTGAGCTCGAAATTGCCGTTCGCTCCCGCCCACGTGATGGCGGCGTCGTTGCCGAAAACTTGCGCACAAACCATCATCATCGATTCGCACATCACCGGATTGACTTTGCCGGGCATGATCGAGCTGCCGGGCTGGGTCGCCGGCACTTGAATCTCGCCAATTCCGCAACGCGGGCCGCTGCCTAACAAACGAACGTCGTTCGCAATCTTAAACAAACTGGTCGCGATGGTTTTGAGCTGACCGCTCGCTTCGACCACGGCGTCTTTGCTCCCCTGCGCTTCGAAATGATTTTTTGCTTCGTAAAAAGCAATGCCAGTCCGCTCCTCGATGTGCCGCAGCATTTTGCCTGGAAGATCGACATGTCGATTCAAGCCGGTGCCAACCGCGGTGCCTCCAAGCGCTAGCTCACGCAAAACTTCGATCGATTTTTCTGCGCGCTGTTTTCCGTAAGCGACTTGTTGAGCGTAGCCGGAAAACTCCTGACCGAGCCGGACCGGCGTCGCATCCATCAAATGCGTCCGACCGATCTTGATGATGTCCCAAAATTCTTTTGTCTTCGCATCCAGTGCGCGATGCAGTTTTCCGAGTGCCGGCACCAGGCAATTTTTAAATTGTTCCGCCGCGCTGATATGAATGGCTGACGGGATCACGTCATTGCTCGACTGTCCCATGTTGACGTGATCATTGGGATGAACCAATTCGCGCGACCCGATCTTTTTCCCAGCCAGTTGCGCGCAGCGGTTGGCAATGACCTCGTTTGCGTTCGTGTTCGTGCTCGTGCCGGAGCCGGTCTGAAAAATGTCGAGTGGAAAATGTTCGTCCAGTTTTCCGTCAATAACCTCTTCGGCAGCTTGCACGATCAAGGCCGAGCGTTCGGCGTCGAGTAAACCGAGATCGTGATTGGCCTGGGCCGCCGCCCATTTAATTAAACCGAGCGCACGAATGAACGGGCGGGAAAAACGGTAACCGCTGATCGGAAAATTGAGGACGGCGCGCTCAGTTGAGGCCCCGTAGAGCGCGGACTCGGGGAGCGCCATTTCTCCCATCGAATCTTTTTCCATCCGCGTCCGGCCGCCGGTCATGCGCTATTTGCAGAAGTTCGACTTTCCTGCAGTGAGAAATGCGATTCGCCGTTCCGACCGTTCGTTTTCTCAAAAACAGTGATGAACATGGGCGGAATGTTTTGCAGGAAATATTCGGACTCCGCGCGCTCGAAGATTTTGGCGTGCTGCTTCAATTCGTTGGTGACTTGATAAATGATGAAGCTGCCGCCATCGGTGAGCGCGTCATGAGTTTGTTGGAGCAACGCGCGCTTCTTGTCGATCTTGAGAATGCTAAATGGAATCCCCGAAACGATATAATCGCACGCGCCGATACCGCGTCTGCGTAATTCCAATGGCAGATGCGCGGCGTTGTCATTGATGACATGAACGCGCGCATCGTGACTAAATTGGCGCTGCAAATCGCGCGAGAAAGCAGGGTCGAGCTCAAAGAGCAGCAATTGACAATCCCGCCGCATCCGGCGCGCGATTTCGCGCGAATGCACGCCTTCACCGGGGCCGTACTCGGCGATCACGCGCGCGCGGTCGAAATCCATTTTGTCGGCGACGCGTTCGACCAACGCCTTGGAACTCGGCATGATCGAGGCGATCTGGAAAGGGCGTTGCAGGAATCGCTTGAAGAAAAGGGCGCTCATCGAAAAACGAATAGTCACCCCCAGGCCCGGCATTGTCCAGTCGGGAGTGCCTTGGCCGCCCGGGAATACGGGTCGTTAGGCGCTCAATTGCCCAAAGAAAGGATTGACATCGATTCTAGAATTTATAATGCTCACCCGAGCGAAATGTCTTGCCCATTTTCCCGCCAATTGGTGATTTTCCCACATGCATAACCTCCTAACGGTCAAGGAAACGGCCAAATACCTCCGCATCCCGTTGCCGACCGTTTATTATCTGGTGCAGCGCGGCCAGCTCCCCGCCATCCAGATCGGCGGCCGTTGGCGGATCAAGAAATCCTCCCTCGATAAAGACATCCTCAAGGAGGAAAAATCTGGCCAGCCAACAGTGCTCGTGGTCGATGACGACGAGAGCCTGCAAAATCTTTTCAAACTCTTCCTTCGCAAGATCGGTTTCAGTCGCGTTGTTGTTGGCACGGTAAAAGAAGCCCTGGCCGCGCTTGAAAAACAAAAATTCGATCTTGTGTTTCTCGATTTAAAATTGCCGGACGGTCCGGCCGACGACGTTTACGATGCGATCAAGGAGGATCAGCCCGGCTGCCCGGTCATCATCATCACCGGTTATCCGGACAGCGCGATGCTCGACCGGATTTTGTCCAAAGGACCGATCACGGTTTTGAAGAAGCCGCTTAAGGTCGAGCAATTGAAAGAAACCGTTCGCATTCTTGGCCACAAAGAAGCGGTCAAGCTCGCTGCGTAGCAGCCATCCTGAGCGAGCGCAGCGAGTCGAAGGATCTCATTCCAATTCTGCTACCGCCAAATCGACCGCGGTCTTGACTGATCGCCGATCACCGATCACTTATCACTCCGCTTGAAATGCGCGGTTAGCTCAGTGGTAGAGCACTACCTTGACACGGTAGGGGTCAGAGGTTCGAAACCTCTACCGCGCACCATATTTCTTCGCCATGCGCAGCTCATCTGAAATTTTAAAGAACGCAATCGCCGCGGCGACGAAAACTCTGCAGTCGATTGTCGATCTTGAATCGCAAATCACCAAAGTGGCCGACTTGATCGTGGATTGCCTAACGAATGGTAAAAAGGTGTTGGCTTGCGGAAATGGCGGCAGCGCAGCCGATGCGGCCGATTTTTGCACCGAGCTGGCCTGTCGCTTTGTGGAAGACCGCCCTCCGTATCCGGCGATGAATTTGTCGCAAGGCGGAAGTTTGATCACCGCGATCGGCAACGATTACGGCTTCGAAGAAATCTTTGCGCGGCAAGTGCGCGCGTTCGGAAATTCCGGAGACATCCTGATCGCCATCAGCACCAGCGGCAAATCAAAAAATATCCGGCGCGCGATCGAAGAAGCAGGTAATCGCAAATTAAAAACAATCGCACTTCTCGGGCGAGACGGCGGATCAACCGCCGGAGTCGCCGATGTCGATCTTATTGTGAAAGGCGATTCGACCGCGCGGATTCAGGAAGCGCACAAGTTCATCCTTCACGTCATCTGCGAAATTTGCGAGGCGCGGCTGCCGCGGAAATAACTCAGATCAAATCGCAACCGCTTCAGCCGGCGTGTTGGAGCCGGCGCGTTTAGTCGATTGGTAGCGCCAAATTGCAAACCCGACAAACAACAGATCGAGCAGAACAAACGTGGCGACATAGGTTTCGCCGCCAATCCCGAATCCGTAGGAATGCAAACCTTTGCCGAGAACAAAGTTGACGCCGTACCATGCCATCAGCACGGCGAGAAAACAGACGACGCTGGCCACTACGAGACCGAATTCAGTCCACCAACCGGCCAAACGTCCATGGAGCGCGGTCAGATAACAAAGCAGCGCGATCAACGCCCAGGTCTCCTTTGGATCCCAACCCCAGAACCGGCCCCAGGAATAATTTGCCCAGACGCCGCCGAGAATCGTTCCAGCGGCGAGGAGCAACACGCCGAGTTGCAATACACGATAAAGCCAAAAATGCATCGGCGAGTCCGCTCGCGCGCCAGCTGGATTGCGCGCGTAACGCCAGAGCAAGATGTGACCGAACCCCATCGCGAGCGCGAACGCCGCGTAACTCAACGTGATCGTCAACACATGAATGGTGAGCCAGAAATTATCGCGTAAAACGGGGACCAACGGATCGATGCTCGATGGCATCGCGATCGGCATTTGATGCACCAATAACAAGGCCAGCAGCGTGACCGGCACCGCCGCCAGCAGATAGACCGGTGTCCGGTAGCGCACGAAAAAGATCATCCCGAAAAATGAAACCGCGAACGAAACCCAGATGATCGATTCGTACATGTTCGTCACCGGCGGCCGTCCGGCGATGAGGCAGCGCATCACGATTCCGCTGGCGTGAAAGGCGAGCGCGAGAATTGCAATCGATACTCCGATGTTCCGGAGCGCGCGGGCGCCGCTGCGCAAATGCGCGATCAGCAGAACGAGAAACGCGAGTCCATAAAACCAGATCGCGCGATAGAACGCTTCGAAATGATTGCAAAAATATTCGAGCCGGAGATGTCGATCTTGCGGATAAATGGAAGGACTGAGCGAACGTAAACTTTCGCGGAGCTGACTGGCGGCGCGGCTGAAATTAAATCCATCGCCCTGCACATAACCCGTGGCCATCGTTTGGAGCTGGATTTGGATCGGCGCGAACTGTGTTTCGCTGTAGTAACGGGAAAACTCCGGCGGGACGACCCAAGCCTCGGTTTCGCTTTTCGGTGCCGGCACAATCAGAAGCGCACTGCCATTCATCGCGTTGGCCAGGAGTGCGAGCCGATCGCTTACGCTCAGCGCCTCCTGTTGGACGCGATCGAGTGGCTTCTCAGCGCGCTTCAACGCATGCGCTTCGTTCGTCAGGCGCTGCAATTCCGGCAACGCGACAAGTTGTTCAAATGAAAACCGGCGCTGCGTCTTATCCAAACCAAGTTGTTCCTTCAATTTGCCTAACGAAACGAGCACCATCGGTTCGCTCCGCCAATCGTGCGTTTCCAGCGCAGCCGACAAAACGAAATCGTTCGGCTGCCATGTCCGGTGAGTCTTGCCGATATATGTCGATCTTCCCGTAATTCGAATCAGCGTTTCACGCGCAAAAGTGTCGATCGGTTTGCGACGTCCGCCATCCTGAATGGCAAGCAGACCAAATTGGCGAAAATTCAGGCCGCTGGTGTCGACGGACGTCTGGCTCGATTCGGCGGTTTGCGCGATCGCGGCCGAGCGCGAAATCGCAAACAGAAGCGCGCCCATCAACGCGATGTGGAGATGTCTCACGGCCGAGCAGTTTAACCGTCACCGAAGTCACCCACAAGCGGGTTAGACGAGTCCATCTGCCTGTTTGGAGAAGTCGTGGCCTGCTCAATGCTGTCACTTATCGCATGCAGCTGGTGCCCAACCAGATTCCGCCAGAGCGCTTGATTACGTCGATGGACGCGCAGGAAAGCCGTTCCGTCGAGGACGGCTCCGATTCGCCATTTGTTCTGAAGGGGGCCGGGATGATGTCCGGGAACGGCCGCTGGGTATTTGTCGGCGCGATCATGGGAGCGATGCTTCTTTCAATTGGCGGAATTATTTTTAGTCGACACGCGCAAAAAGAGGGAGACGAATCTGGTCCGACGTTTGTCAAAGCACGAACCCACAGTCTCGCAGCGGGACCTGGTTCCGCTGCTACTCCCGCGCCGATTATCATCCAGCTAAGCGCCGATATGATCCGCGTCAGCGCCATCGCGCTCGGTCATCCACGCCTTGCCGTGATCAATGGAAAGACTGTGGCTGAAGGGGAAGGCGTCACTTTGCAGGCGCCAAATTCGGCGGTCGCGCTCATTCTACGCGTCGTCAAAATTGGTGATGGCTCGATTGATCTTTCCGATGGCAAGCAAATGTTTAGCGCGCAATTGACCATTCCTTCGCCGGCGAAACCGAAAACCCCCTGATCGCCGATCTAAGCGCATCGCAAGACGTTTCGCGCCTTTTCAATCGACGTCAGTTCCTGTAGAGCGTGTTCCTGTTATGAAAAGAATCTTGCTTCTCTTAGTTGCGATTCTCCTCAGCAACGGACCAATCATGTTCGGCGCGGCGGTCCGCTACGACGCAAAAACGTGGCGCGCAGTGCAAACCTACGATCTCGCCACCTTGAGCAAAAATTTGGACGCGCACATGCGCGAGCTCGTTGGCGTGAAATGCAATTTCCGCGGCAAAGATATTCACCACATGAAACCGAACTGGTACGAAAGCTCGATCTGGCAGCCGATAGCTGGTCAAAGCGGAAAGTTCGCGCACGTTTCAGTGATGGTGGCAAAACCGGACCTGGCGGCGTTCAAATCGATCCTGACTGATTCGAGCGGCACCGAGATCACGCTTTATGGCCGCGTCGAACACGACGCGCAGGCCAATTTTATTTTTCTGCGATTAGTCGGACGCAACGCCACTACTGATTCTGCCGGCAACGCGACCGTGACCTGGTAGCTCAACTGCGCTTTAAACTGCGCAGCTCGTTCAGCAAAAAGTTGCCGACGCGGCGCGCCCGGTTCCGCAACGTTCTCCAGATACCACGGTCAACAAAATAGGTAAGGAGAATGCTGTCCCGTGTTCGCACTTCCGGGCCCACCGGATCGGCCGAATGCCAGGTATCGTTCCAAACCGCGAAGGCATAACCGCTGTTCGGCGCGAACGGCATTTGCGTTCGCTTCGGTTTCGTTCCGTCCGGCATTCGCTCGTGAAAAATCGTGCCGATGTTTTTATTTGAATCGTCGGCCGGCAGACAGAGCTGCACCGTGATCCCTTTCCAAAGACTATCGGTGTGTTTGAAAACGCGATAGCCCGGAATGTCGCGCGTCAGAATCGGCACCGGGTACATTTCGACGCTGGCGAAATTTTCTCCGAAGCGCAGTTTCAAACCCGGCGCGAGATGTTGAATGAACGCGGTCTTTACTTCGTTGGAACGCAGGATGCGACCGACCACATCCCAAACCGCAAATTTATCCGCCGGCAGATGACGGAGGTATTCTGGAAACAAGTCAATCTTCGTCCGGGTCGGTTTTCCATCCGGCCGGCTGCTGCCCATTTTGCTTTTGCCCGACATCGGCCGGTAATCGGTTTCGTCGGGCATTGTCCGCAGCATCTCCGCGTAAAAATCCGACGGGAAAACGCGATCGAACTGCAAATGATAAAATGGAACGCTGCCCTCGCGCGCGTTTCGCACCGACTCCGCAACGAATTCAGTTAGGCTCGCGACCGACCATAAATTTTGCACGGTTTCCTTGTGTGGGGCCGCAACCATTCGTCCCAACCGACGAATCCTGTCAAGTCGCTGGAATCGCCGGCACGATGATGTTAAACGAAATCATGCGCCCAATTTTCGCGGCGGCATTTCTCTGTCTAGCCACACTCAGCGCGACGCGGGCGGCCGATTATCCGCCGCCGACGGAAGGCGATTACACGATTCACAGTTTCAAATTTGCTTCCGGTGAGAGTCTGCCCGAGCTGCGGATTCATTACCGAACGCTCGGCAAACGTGATTACGTGCAAGGCAAACTCACGAACGCCGTGTTGGTCATGCACGGAACGACGGGTAGCGGCGCGCAATTTGTTCGGCCGGAATTTGCCGGTGAACTTTTTGGAAAAGATCAGCCACTCGACGCCACCAAATTTTTTATCGTGCTCCCGGACGGGATCGGCCACGGCAAATCGAGTAAGCCGAGCGATGGGATGCACGCGAAATTTCCGCGCTACGGTTACATCGACATGGTGGAAGCGCAGTATCGATTATTGACCGAGGGACTCGGCGCGAATCACGCGCGTCTCGTGATGGGAACTTCAATGGGCGGAATGCACACCTGGCTCTGGGGCGAAGCGCATCCCGATTTCATGGACGCGCTCATGCCGCTGGCCAGTTTGCCCACGCAAATTTCAGGTCGTAATCGCGCCTGGCGGCGCGTCATTATCGACGCGATCCGGAACGATCCGGCGTGGAACGGCGGCGAATACAAATCCCAGCCGTCGAGCCTGCGCACCGCGGCAGAAATGCTTTGGTTGATGAGCAGCAATCCGGTGTTGCGCCAAAAAGAAGCGCCGACGCTAGCGAAAACGGACGAAGTGTTAAACAAATTCGTCGACGATCATGTCAAAACGGACGACGCCAACGATGTTCTTTACGCGCTCGAAGCGTCGCACGATTACGATCCCGGCCCGAACCTGGAAAAAATTCGCGCGCCGTTGCTCGCGATCAATTCAGCCGATGACTTAATCAATCCGCCCGAGCTTGGAATTTTGGAACGCGAAATCAAACGCGTGCCACACGGACGCGCGACCGTCCTTCCGCTCAGCGACAAGACCCGCGGTCACGGCAGCCACACCATCGCCGCGCTGTGGAAAGACGAGTTGTCGATCTTGCTCAAGGAATCCGCCAAGTAATTTTAGATCGACATTCCTCTCCGCCGATTTTTGAATCGCGCAATGAAACCGACGCTGCTGTTTTTTCTGCTGACCTCGACAATCGCATTCGCAGCCGAGTTCGACGTTATTATTAAGAACGGCGCGGTTTACGACGGCAGCGGCGGCGAGGCGCAACATGTCGATCTTGCGATCAAAGGCGATCGCATCGCCGGTGTTGGCGATTTCAAAAACGCTAAGGCGAAGACCGTGATCGACGCCAAAGGTCTCGCGGTCGCGCCGGGGTTCATCAACATGCTTTCGTGGTCGACCGAATCTCTGATTCAGGACGGGCGTTCCCAAAGCGAGCTGCGCCAGGGCGTGACGACCGAGATCATGGGCGAAGGCGAATCGATGGGACCGGTGAACGATCGACTCCGCGCCTACGCGTTGAAAAACCAGGCCGACATTAAGTACGAGATCAAATGGAACACGCTCGCGGAGTATCTGCAGTATCTGGAGAAGCGCGGGATTTCCTGCAACGTCGCGTCGTTTGTCGGCGCGACCACCATTCGCGCTTACGTCATCGGTTTCGAAGATCGACAACCGACACCGCAGGAAATCGACCAGATGCGCGAACTGGTGCGCAAAGAAATGGAGGCCGGCGCGCTCGGCATCGGCACGTCGCTGATTTATCCGCCGGCATTTTACGCGAAGACGGAGGAACTGATCGAGATGTGCAAAGTCGCCGCGCAATACAAAGGCAAATACATCTCGCACATGAGGAGCGAAGGGAACCAATTGTTCGAGGGGTTCGATGAACTGCTTCGAATCGCGCGGGAAGCGAAAATTCCGGCCGAGGTTTATCACATCAAAGCTGCGGGCCAGAAAAATTGGCCGAAGCTCGACGAGTTTCTGGCGCGAATTGAAAAGGCGCGGAGCGAGGGACTGAACATTCGCGCCAACATGTACACCTACACCGCGGCCGGCACCGGACTCGACGCCTGTTTCCCGCCCTGGACCGAAGACGGCGGTTACGACGCGCTGTTCAAGCGGCTGCGTGATCCAGCGACGCGCGAGAAAATTAAAGCAGAGGTCAAGATCGACAGCGACAAATGGGAAAACCTTTATCTCGGCGCCGGTTCGCCGGACAACATTCTGCTCGCCGCTTTCAAGTCGGACAAACTCAAGCCGCTCACTGGTAAAACGCTCGCTCAAGTGGCCAAGATGCGCGGCAAAGATCCGATCGATACCGCGATGGATCTGGTGGCCGAAGACGAATCGCGGATCGGCACGGTCTACTTCGTAATGTCGGAAGAGAACGTGAAGAAGGAATTAAAGAAGCCGTGGATCTCGTTCGGATCGGATGAAGCGTCGCAAGCACCCGAGCCGCCGTTCACCAAATCGAATCCGCATCCGCGCGCCTACGGAAATTTCGCGCGCGTGCTCGGCAAATATTGCCGGGACGAAAAAATCCTTTCCTTGCCGGAAGCGATTCGGAGGCTAAGCGCGCAACCGGCGCAAAATCTCGAGCTCGATCACCGCGGCATGTTGAAGGAAGGAATGTTCGCCGACGTGGTCGTGTTCGATCCGAAAACAATCACCGATCACGCGACGTTTGATAAACCGCATCAGTACTCGACCGGCGTGAAACATGTTTTCGTCAATGGTGTTCAAGTGATCAAAGACGGCGAGCACACCAACGCCAAACCCGGCCGCGCCTTGTGGGGCCCGGGAAAGAAAATGTGATAGTCAACGCGATCGTCTAACTAATGGGCAATTTTTTCACATCCGCGCAGCGACCGTGGCTTTTTGGTGTTGGCTCACTTGCACTGACGCTTGTGACAACAGCCTGGTTCGCGATCTCTTTCACAGCTCGCGAGAAAGCGTGGTGGAATGCAGGTTTTTGGTTTCCGCTGTTTTATGGAGCTGCTGCTGTTCTTGCACTGCGTGGAATCCGCTCAATTCTTGGAATGGTCGCTTTGCTGTTAGCGCTGCTGCCACTCGTACTTATCTCCATCATGCTGTTTTCGCGATAAGTCCGTTTGTCCAGGAGATCGACATCTAGGCGCGTCGTTTGCAGCTAGTTGCGGCGTCAGATTTCAGAATAGACACGCAACGGGCGGGCGCTCAGCGTAGTCTATAGTAGAGGCAGGTTACTTTTGAAATGGACCCGATCGACAGCATCAAGTTGCGCTGGCTCCACGGCGCGTTGCAGGACGTCACTTACGAGCTGGCGCGGTCGCAGTTTCAGTTCGCGCCCCACACCTGGGAGCCGGCGATCAATGCTTACCGCTGCGAGACATGTATCCGGATTTGTGTCGATCTGGCCGGGGTCGAGCGGTCGCAGATCGATCTGATCGTTGAGCCGCTGCGGGTGCTGATTCGCGGGTCACGCGAATTGCCCGAGCCCTCGCACGATGAAGGCCGCGCCATCCGATTGCTGGCGATGGAAATCGATTACGGACCTTTCGAGCGCGAGGTGGTATTGCCAGCCGAAGTGGAGATCGATCAGGCCAGCGCCGAACAACGCAACGGACTGCTTTGGATTTCGCTGCCGCTAAAACAATGATGAACGAAGAACAGATCGCGGTGCCGGCCGAGCTGGAAATGAAATCCAGCACCGCGCCGACTATTGCCGCGGACGTGACGGACGAGAGCCGTGTGCCGCAGATTCCAGAGGAATTGTCGATCTTGCCGGTGCGCGGGTTCGTTGTTTTTCCGGGAACGATCGTACCGCTCAACGTGCGGCGGCCGGCATCGATTCAATTACTCGACGAAACATTGCCGCGCACAAAGGTGATCGGCCTTTTGACGCAGCGCGATGAAGCGAAAGAAGATCCGGAGCCGCCGGACCTTTATCACGTCGGAACCGCCGCCCTCGTTTTAAAAATGATCCGCCAGGCGGATGACCACGTCCTCCTTATCACGCAAGGCCTGCGTCGGTTCACGTTGCGCAAAATCGTGGCGACTTCGCCGTTCATCCGCGCGGAAGTCGATTTGCTGGAATCGAAATCGCCGCCGGAGAGCAAGGAATGGGAAGCCGAGTTTCGAAATCTGCGGGATTCGGCCGCGAGATTATTTGAGCTGACGCCGGAAGCGCCGGAGCAAGCGCGCCTGATGATTCTGAACATCGCCACTGCGGAACAGCTCGCTGATTTTCTGGCGCCGAACTTGAATATTGATGTTGGACAAAAGCAGGCGATTCTCGAAGAACCTGACGTCGAGAAACGAATCCGTATCGTACAGAAACACATCTCCGCGCAATTGGAGATCGCGCAGATCCAGGAAAAATTGCAAAAGGACGTCGCATCGCAATTTTCCGACGCACAACGCCACGCTTATTTGCGTTCGCAAATCAAAGCGATCCAGCACGAGCTCGGTGAGGACGAGACGGGCAGCGATGAGCAGATGGAACAATTGCGCGCTCGGCTGAAGGAAGCGAATCCGCCCGAAGAGGTGATGAAGCAAGCGGAGCGCGAATTGAAACGGCTTGATTTTATTCCGCCGGCTAGTCCCGAATTTTCCGTCATCGTCAGTTACATCGAGATCGTGGCCGATCTTCCCTGGAACAAATTGAGCCAGGACAATCTGGATCTCGATCAAGCGCAGCAAATTCTCGATCGCGACCATTACGATCTCGAGAAAGTAAAGAAGCGGCTGATCGAATATCTGGCCGTGCGCAAACTGAATCCAACCGGTCACGGCCCGATTTTGTGTTTCCTCGGACCGCCTGGTGTCGGCAAAACCAGTCTCGGTCAATCGATCGCCGATGCGCTCGGTCGCAAGTTTGTCCGAATCAGTCTCGGCGGAATGCGTGACGAAGCGGAAATTCGCGGACACCGGCGCACTTACATCGGTTCGATGCCGGGACGGATCATTCAGGAACTGCGCCGCGCCGGAACGCGGAATCCGGTCTTCATGCTGGACGAGATCGACAAGATCGGCGCCGATTTTCGAGGCGATCCGGCGAGCGCGTTGCTCGAAGTGCTCGACCCGCGCCAAAACAATACTTTTGTCGATCGCTATCTCGACGTGCCGTTCGATCTCTCGCAGATCATTTTTATCGCGACTGCGAATTACATCGACGGCGTGCCCGAACCGATGCGGGACCGGATGGAAGTAATCTCGCTGCCGGGTTACACCGAGCGCGAGAAATTGGAGATCGCGAAACGTTATCTGGTCGGGCGGCAGACGGAAGAAAACGGATTGAAGCCCGAACAGGTCGACTGGCAGGACGACGCGCTTCGGCAAATCATCAACGACTACACCCACGAAGCCGGCGTGCGCGAGCTCGAGCGCCAGATCGGAGCGATTTGCCGTGGAATCGCGTCCCGCGTTGCCCGCGGCAAAACGGAACACGTGACGGTCACGCCGCAATTGTTGGCGCAAATGTTGGGACCGGCCAAATATGTGCGCGAAACCAGATTGAAGACGAGCAAGCCCGGCGTTGTCACCGGACTTGCTTACACGCCGGCCGGCGGTGAAGTGCTCCACATTGAAGCGACGCGTTATCCCGGGAAGGGAAACGTCACGCTTACCGGTCACATTGGCGAAGTGATGAAGGAATCGGTTCAGGCCGCGCTCAGCCTTGTCCGCAGCCGCAATGGCGAAATCGGCGTGAAATCGGAAGACTTTCGCGACATGGACATCCACGTGCACGTTCCCGCCGGTGCGGTGCCAAAAGATGGACCGTCCGCCGGCATCGCCATGTTTACCGCGCTGGCATCATTATTCACGAACAAACCGGTCCGTCCCGACGTTGCCATGACCGGCGAAATCACCTTGCGCGGACTGGTCTTGCCAATCGGCGGACTCAAGGAAAAAAGTCTGGCCGCGATGCGCGCCGGAATTTCGACCGTGATCATTCCGAAGCTGAACGAAAAAGATCTGGTCGATGTTCCGGAAGAGGCGAAACAGAAATTGAAATTTGTTCCGGTGGAAAATGTCGATGAAGTCCTGGCGGTCGCTTTGGAAAAAGATGGCGCGACCGAGCCCGCGCGTTCAGCGCCGGCGACAAACGGCGACGGAAAAGATTAAGTCAGCGCGACACAGCGTCGGCACGCTGGTCGATCTGTTGCAGGCTCGGGTCTGAGTTGCGGATCCAATCGCGGGTCGCGTTGATGTCGCCCTGATTGACCGGTTCGGCGCGCGCCACAATTTCTTCGCCCACTTTGACCGGCTCGGCCTTAGGCGCTTTCCAATGGCGACCGAATTTGCGCAGCGCATAATACATCGTGCCGGCATTGACTGCGTTCACGCCGCTGCAACGCATCGCGTTGTAGAACATTTGGTCGCAAACCGGCCACGGCTTGTTGTGCTGGTCGTAAGCGACGTCGTGCAGCACCGAGGCGTTGCGATATCTTCCTTCAAACGGTCCACCCATGATCGTCCAGAGCGATCGGGGAACCGACGCGCCATCCACTTGCGAACCGGCCGGCGCAATCCAAACGACGCCGTCGGGATCGGTGTAACGAAGCTCGCTTAAGAGTGTCATCGAGCGTCCGTCGTTCTCCCAGCGCGCTTCGACGTAGCCGCTGTAGTGGCCCCATTTGTTCTCTTGTTTTGACGCGCCACGCACCCAGGCGGGCGTTTTATCTCCGGCGCAGCCCACCAAAAGACCGGCAACAAATATAACCCAATAAGCCCTCATGTTTTCCCAGAAGAGGCCCAACGTTTAACGTGCAACGCTCGACGTCAACCCCGACCTGCGCGTTTAACGCGACACCTGCTCTTCCAGACGCGGAGATGTCGATCCTTGCATCCGCGATTTCATCGGCGCTTCCAGCGTAATCGGAGTTCCTTCGGTTTGTTTCCGGTAGGGCTGGAGATAAAACATCATGAACACGCCGGTGACGACGAGAAGCGAACCGATCCATTTCAAGAGCCAACCCGGGTCGCGCAAAATTTGGACGCTGCTTTGCTCGAGATTGTCCGGGTTCCAGGAGGCTTGCGAAATTTTGTAGGTCAAGCCGGTCCAGGTCCGCAACCAACCGCTTGGAAAACTGAACGGATGATTCATCCAGCACGAACCCATTGCGCTTTCGCCGTCTGAATTGGTCAAGCGCAGCGTACTTTTGAATCCGGCCGGGCTGTCGCTGCCTTCGTTGCGTTTCACTTCGAAATCGAGCAGCTCAAGTCCGATCGGCAGCGGAATTGTTTTCCAACCATAAGCGACCATTGTTTCGTTCGGCGAAGTCGGCACTGTAACTTGCCAGCCGGCCGGCACCCATTGCTCGAGTGTTTCGCCGTTTTGTTCCACTCGAATTCGCACACCGTCGGGCAATTCGGCCGCGCCGGCAGATGTCGATGTTGTCTCCGACTTCGCCGGCGCGAAATCCATCCATTGCTCGGCGTGCGGCATCGTTTTGTCGACCACGAGCTGCCAATCCGCCCAACCGGTGGTGAGCGGTTTGTTGATCTCGATCTTGCCCGAAGATTTTCCGTTCTTCCGCGAGAGAAGTTCGTAGGAAAGCGCGCCGTCATTCGCGACGAACAATGTTAGATGATTCGGCGCCGCCTCACCGGCGCTTGGCATTGTCGCCGGGCCGCCAGTCGTTGGCATCTCGCCTGTGCCATGCGGATTTTTCGTTTCGGGCGCGACCACGGGAACACCTTTGCCGCGAATTGTCACCAACACGGCCGGATTATTCGGCTGATCGCTGATCGAATTCGGTTTGCCGTTCTCGATCCGGAAGTCGGCCCAGTAATTGTCGATCTTGAGCGTGAACGACGTGTTCTCAATTTTCACTTCGCGACCAATATTTTCTGCGACATCGAAAGTTGCTTCCTTTCCGCCTAACGAAACCGCAACGCGCCCCTTGTTCGAATTTTGTGGCGGTTCGAGACGGACTTTCGCGCCAGTGCTGCCGCCTTTGCTCACGTGACCGATCTGTTCGTCGGGCGCTTTGCTGAAAGCGAAGATCGATTCTTCGAGATTGATCGCTTCGTTCTGTGGTGGCAGCCGTCCCGGCTGCTTTGATGCAGGCGAGACGCCTGCCTCCACAGTATTCGCGCTGCCACGCTTGAGTTCGATGTTCGCGAGGCCCATCGAGAAATTTCGGTGCTGGGGATCGTCGGCGAGCAACCAGCTTTCAAGGCGCTGGTTCATCATCGCAGTTTCGATCTTGAAATGAAGCGCGGGCACGCCGCTGTCTTTGAGCGGCTTTGGATTGAGCTTGCCTTCGATCGCCGGTGCGTAATCGACAATCTGCAGACGCGCGCCGCTGGCGAGGGTGCCGAGATTCTTTGGATTCTGCGGATTCGGTGGGTGATGCAAGAATTCCGCGGGATAGCCTTTGATGATTCCATCGACATCGTGGACGCGGAGCTGATGTTGATCGACCAGCAATCGATTCGTCGGTGCTTCGCCTTTGAAAAGGGTGATCGTACCTTCGACACCAAAGATCCGGCCAATGAGCGATCCAATCAGGAGCGTGATGATGCCGAGATGGGTGATGAGAAACGCGCTGTGATATTTTTTCCAGGGCCAGCGCGAGAGGGCGGAGACGGTCAGGTTTGCCCCGAGCAAGAGGAGCCAGGCGTTGAACCAAGGCGCGCCGTAAACATAAGTGCGCGCGACTTTGGCGTCGAAACTGGATTCGTAAAGGGTACCAACGATCGCGCCCACGATGAGCACAGCCAGCAACACGACCGCGAGTTTGAGCGACGCGAAAAACTCGAAGATCGCGTTCTGCTGCCAGGCGGGCTGGTCGAGTCGGTCGGTTTTGGCCATGCGAAGATCGACATCTTCCGCGAGAACGCTGGCGCGTTCAACTGTAGCCGTCGCCCTGCGGGCGACGCAGCGCTTCGCACCGCGAAGCGGCTACAACTTACTGCGCAACGCCCGGAGATGCTCGGCGAACGCGGCGACGTCGAAATCGTAATGTCGCTGAACATCTGAGCGCAACGCATTCAATTCTTTCTCGATCTTTGATGAGAGATTGAGCGCGACCGAAAGTCGCTCGAGCGCGAGTTCGAGCCGGATCGCGCGATAAAAAAGATTTTCGCGCGATGCGTTAGTCGATCGAAATTCCGAATCGCTGGCGGCAAGCGTTTGCAAGATCGACATCAGCGAATCATTGGTGGGAGTCCATTTTGCCGCGCGTTCCGCGATTTCGTTGGCGCTCTGTTGGATCGCCGGGAAGGCGCTGAATTTACTCAAGTCATTTCCGAAACCGGTTTTGTCGAGCAACCAAACTAGCGCACTTTCCTGATCGAGCAGCTGAGCCCGCTCATCCGGCGGAGACTTGATCAGAGCCCAGGTGATTTCGCGGAGCGCGACCGCCTGGCCTGTCAACCAGGTCTGCGGCCCGATCGTCGGATCGTCGTCGCGCCAATGTTTTGGTTCGTTGACCGATTGGCTATCGAGTTCAAAAACGAGTTCGGGATGTCCGGCTTTCAAAATGTCAGCGTCGACATTTTGATGGCAGGCGACGCAGGCGTTGGCGCGCACATAAAGATTTCGCAAGTCGTGCATGCCGGCGCTGACGCGCGTCGCATAGCTCCAATCGGCGCGAGTGTGCCCGCGCAGCCACGGTTCGGCGGCGCCGTGACAACTTTCGCACGACACGCCTTCATCGGGACGGGCGCTCGAGGTCAGGCGAGTCTGAGCAACCGATTGAAGAGGGGAATGACAAACGGTGCAGCGCGCGCTCGATTGCGGTTGCGCGATCGCAACGGCTTCAGCGATTCGAGCTGAGCGCGCGTCTAGGAGAATTGCGTAGGCGCGGGTGTGAAAATCCTTTTGCGACCAGGTGATGTACTGGCTGCGTTTTTCGCCAGCGCCGCCATGACAACTGGAAGATCGACATCCGATGGCGCCAACGAATTTAGCGTCCGATTCGGGAGATTGTTTTGGTTCTTTGGCGAAGGCGTTCGCGCACGCCGCGATTAAAAGAAGAGGAACGAACCGCAACACGCGGCGAGATTAGCAACTGGGCAGTAGTGATTCCACGCTAAAGGTGGAACGCGGTAGACGTTTCGCTGCGCGAAACACGCGTCGCACAGCGACGCGGCTACAAATTAGTCCAGGATTTCCAGCGTCTGCGGATCGGTTTGGTGTAGCGGTCGAGGTCGATATCTTTCACACGACCGACGCCTTCTCTAACTGCGCCGGCGGAGTCTTCGAGTCTCTCTTTCATTCCGCGAACGAGCGGCCACAAGAACGGCAGTGTAAGAACGCTCCAATTAATCCGGTCCAGAGGCGTTTTAATTTCCACTTCTTTTTCGTCCGAGCGCGACGCGTAACGAATGGCCAGGCCGATGGCCAGTCCTGCGGCGAGTGCGCCCAGAATCATTGGAACCGGATTTTCGCGAAGGAACAATTCGGTCCGTTCCCGACTCGTTCTTCCCCCGATTTGTTCCCGGCGACGAGGCCGCGGCTCCAAAACGCTGGGCGGACGGCGGCGACGTTTTCGGCTCGATGCATTCTGCTCTGCGCCGAGCGGCTCGTCGTTCACAAAATCATGTTCCATCGGCTCCATCATCAATTGATTCGCAACTGCTCCATCGATTGGGTTGGTCGAAAGTTACGGTGCGAGCCGGTCTATCGACCAAGAGCCGCTCGATTGCAACGTGTAACGAAACCGGTCGTGTAAACGATCGGGACGGCCCTGCCAAAACTCCATTCGATTGGGTTTGAGACGAAATCCGCCCCAATGCGGCGGAAGCGGGATTTGTCCTTCGGCGAAACGTTGTTTCATCTCTTCGAGGCGCGCGTCGAGAACTCGGCGCGCATCGATTACCTGACTTTGCTGAGAGGCCCAGGCACCGAGCTGAGCGCCGATCGGCCGGGTATGAAAATATTCCTCGGCTTCTTCGCGCGAAGTTTTTTCAACTTCGCCTTCGACCCGGATCTGGCGCTCCACTTCCATCCAATACATGACCAGAGCTGCGTTTGGATTTTTCTCGAGCTGCCGGCCTTTGTCGCTGGCGTAGTTGGTAAAGAAAACGAAGCCGCCCTCATCAAAATCTTTCAACAACACGACGCGGGCGGATGGTTTCCCGTCAACACAAGTGGCTAACGTCATCGCGTTAGCATCGTGAATCCCGGCCTTAATCGCGGCGGCAAACCAGATGTGGAATTGCTTTACCGGATCGGGATCGAGATCGGCCCGCCGCAATCCTCTTCCAATGTATTCGTGTCGAAAACCGGCGTAATCGAGTGGAGATTTGTCCATGCGTAAGCAACGACTGCTTACGATATTCGCGGCTGCGACGATGTCGACCCATTCGACTTCGCTCAGGGCAAGTCTTGCGTTGCGGTTAAGCCGCCGTCGCCCTCATCCGATCGGTTTCGCTCACACCGATTGAATCTCGCGATGAGAGTTCCCAACCAACCATGGCGCGCTTGCGAATCCGACCGCCACCGTAATTTCCCAGCGCTCCAGTCTCGCGAATGACGCGGTGACACGGAACGATGAAGGAAATCGGGTTGGCGCCGACCGCAGTGCCAACGGCCCGCGCGGCCTTTGATTGGCCAATTGCTTCGGCGAGTCGCCCGTAAGTCGTGAGAGTTCCGGAAGGAACTCGCAGCAATGCGCGCCACACTCGCAACTGAAACGAAGTTCCACGGATAAAAGCACGGAGAGGTCGACGCGAAGTTCCTTCACGATTTTGAGTGAAAATTGTCGCCGACAATTCACCGATCCGCGCATCGTTTCGATTCAATTTTGCGTTGGGCCATTGCGAGGTTAGCAAATCGCGCGCGCTGTTTCGGCCGTGGCCATTGACAAAAGAAAGATGACAGATTCCGCGCTTGGTTTCGGCAATGATCGCTTCGCCGAATGGGGTCTCGGCAAAACCGTAATCGATTTGCAGACCAGCGCCGCCGTTTTTCATCTCGCCGGGCGAAGCGGCTTCGAGTGTCACGCAAAGATCGTGCAATCGTCCGGGCCCGGACAAACCGGCGCTAAGCGCAGCATCAAAAACATTGTCGCCGTCGAGCAAGAGCTGTTTCACGTGTTCCAAAGTCAGACATTGCAAAAAATCTTTTGGCGTGACGCCAGCCCAGGTGGAGAAGAGCCGATGAAAATGAAACGGACTTAGCCCGGCCGCGCCCGCGAGCTGGTTGAGACCGGGCTGCTCGGTGTGATGTCGATCCAAGAACCGGATCACTTTTGCGACTCGTTCGTAATCATTCATACCGTCAGTTTGTCATCGCCCAGACTGCGTGCCCACCCGCTTCTTGCTGCGATTTTAGAATCTTTTCCTGGCCCGCCAATTGGTCAACCCGCGCGAATGACCTGGCTGAGCTCGCGAGCAAGAGCTTCGCTCGCTTCGGCGTCGTCCTGATAACCCCAAACTACGATCTCGATCATTTGCGCGCCGATCTCGCGCCGTCCTTGAAGCGCGGCCCGAAGGCGTCCGCGCGGCGTCCAATCCTCGGACTCGGCCGCAGCAACATTTTCATACGAGGAACGCGCATCCCAATAACAATAAAAAACGTGGAGCGGAACACCGCGATCATCGAATCGATATGAGCGCACTGGCAGGTTCACTCCATTGACCGCGAGAATGCGAATGCCGTTGTCCCGTTCCATCGTTCGGCCGCTGGCAGGAAGACAGATGTCGGGGCGATGAACTTTCACAAAACGGGCCGCGGTCCGGCCGGGCAGCCATCGAAAAAAATACATCATCCATTGCCGGCCATCTGCTCCTTCCCAGGCCGCGCCGCCTCCTTCGTTGTAACGAAGCAGCGTTTCGGCGGCGGGAGCGATCGGCACCTGCTTGTAATTACTTTCCGATTCCGGCCAACGCACGGCCCAGCGCGAACCGATCAGCGCTTGATGAGACCGATACCAGAGTTGCACTCCCGTTTCGACAAGGAGCAACCAAATCGCCAATGCGCCAAGCAGAGACCAGCTGAGTTGGATCGGTGCGCGTTGATTTTCGATCGAGTGCGCGATGGGCGATGCATTCCCGCGCCGTTGCATGATGAGACTCGCAACCCAAAGTCCAAACAAGCAGACCATCAAAATTGTCAGGCCAGCCGGATCGTGCCAGGCCTCGATCGATTTTGGTCCGCTGGTGGACCCCGCCCAGACCAGAATCGCGGTCCGGACAACATTGCAAACGAACGCGAGCAGCGCGCCGATGACGATGAGGATAAGGCGGCGCGACCAAGTGAAGTAATAAAGTTCGCCGAGGAAGAGCGAAACCATCAAGGTCGCTTGAAGCGAACGCACGCCGCTGCAGGCCTCTTCGATTCCGATAAAGCCAGTCCCGACTTCGATGACGTTTCCATGTTGAAGAGCCGGAATAGCTGCCAACTGGAGAAAGGTCACGTTGATGGCGGTGACAATCCGCATCAGGTCCTGGATGACGACCTGCTCGATCCGGACCGGCCACGGGACCGCGACCAAAAAAAATAAAACGGGAAAGGCAAAGTGCCGCAACCAGGAGCGGCCGCCGATTAGATCTAGAAATGAAAGCGAGATGGTAACGACGACCAGCGCGAGCGCCCAGCCCAACAATCGCCAGTCTGGATTTGCTTCTGCGAGAAACCGAATCGGAAGAAAAAGTGCAGCGCAGAAAAGTATAAAGGCGATTCTAAAAGCGGTTGCTGCTGGCGGTACGGGAGTCGGTCGATTGCGCCAGCGTTTCCAGAATAGGTGAAGCGCCAGGACAGGAACGATCAGGCCATAATTGTATTGCGGATTAAGCCACCACTCGGGTCTCAGCTGATTGATGAGCTCGAACCAAAGCAGGCCAAAGGCAAGAATCGCGACCAGCCAGCCTGTTCCTTTGACACTCGTTCCTGAACCAGGCGCGGTTTGAGCGACGGACTCATCCATTTGGGGGCATAGCGTAGCCGAGCCCGAGCAACTTGCGAGCCGAAGCGCCCGGTCACACCTGTATCGACCGGGCGAGCCTTGCCCATTTTGATTCCCGCGGCAAAATACGTTACATGCCCCGCACAAGATCACGAATCCGAATTAGAAATGCGCTAATGGCAGTTTCCCGTCGGCGAACAGAACGTTTCTATTTGAAACTCCTCTTGGGAGCGATCATCGGAATCATTCTCGTGATCGCGCTGTTTTGGGCGGGGCATGATCTTTACAGTCGATGGCAGGAAAGGCGATTAGTCCAACGCGCCGTCTACGCGATTGAACATGGAGACGACACCACGGCGAGTCTGGCTGCGCGAACTGTGCTGGGGCTAAGGCCAGCAAGCGCGCCCGCGGCGCGCGTCATGGCGGAGCTGGCGGAGAAAGCTGGCAATCGGGCTGCGTTGGATTGGCGCCGCAAAGTTGCGCTGCTCGAGCCGCGCTCGGTTGAGGATTCGTTGGCCTGGGCAAGATGCGCGCTGCAGTTTAACGACATCGCAACAGCCGAGCGCGCACTATCGCTAATTGATGAACCGGACAGGCAACGCGCTGGCTATCACGCGGTGGCTGCACTTCTGGCGCAGGCCCGACGAGAAGAAGACAAGGCAGACATCGAATGGGCTGAAGCGGTGCGACGGGCGCCCGAAGAAAAAGCGTATCAACTTCAGTTAGGCATGTTGCGACAGCGTTCGAGCAATGAAGATCGACATGCCGCGGGCAAGGCGATTTTGACCGGGCTGCGGAGCGACCCGAAGCAACGAGCTGCGGCAACTCGCGCGCTGATCGTAGACGGAGCCGCGCGGCATGAAAATTCACAACTGCTCGAGCTTGCGCGAGACCTCCGGTCCTACCCCGAGGCAACATTAAGCGACAGCCTTCTATATCTAGACCTGCTTCACCAACTCCAGGACCCGCAGTTTCTCTCTTATCTTACTGATCTGGAAACTAGCGCCGGCGCGGAACCTGCCAGACTTGCGGCGTTGATCGAGTGGATGAACAGGAACAATTTGAATTTGTTGGCACTCGATTTTCTGAAAGGTATGCCACCGGATGACTTGGGAAAATGGCCAGTGCCGTTGGCGGTAGCCGACCTGTACGTGCATCTGAAAGAATGGCGCAAAGTGGAGAGCCTGACAAAGGATGCGAACTGGCGCCAAGGCGATTTTCTGCGACACGCGTACCTGGCGCGAGCTTTGCGCGGCCAGGAAAAACCAGCCGCAGTGGAACGCGAATGGGCAATCGCGCAAAAACAAGCCTCTGGCCAAGCGGAGTCTCTGGTCACGCTGGCTCGGCTGGCAGCCGACTGGAATTGGCAAAAGGAGACGTTGGAATTGCTTTGGATGCTGACGAAGTATCCAGAGAAGGAACGCGACGCGTTACAAGAATTGTATCAGCGATCCATCGACACGGAAGACACTGTCGGGTTGCATCGCGTGTTGGTTCGACTGGCAGAAATCGACCCGGATGATTCCAGACTTCAAAACAATCTCGCGCAAGTGAGCCTTCTTTTGAATGCCGATGTCGAACGCGCCCAAAAAATGGCCGCGGAACTCTATCGCAAGGAGAGGTCCAATCCGGCGTATGCTTCCACCTATGCGTTTGCTCTTCTGACAACGGGCGACCGCGCTGGCGCGCTCAGAGTAATGACTGAGCTGAACGAGAGCCAACTGCGCGAACCATCAGTGGCGGTTTACTACGGCGTTATTCTCGCCGCGTCCGGTAATTCGGACAAGGCGCGGGAGTATTTGAAACTCGCGGCGACGGCAAAGCTTCTTCCAGAAGAGAGGCAACTACTAGCAAGAACCGAGAGCTCACTTAAGTAATCGAGGGCGCGCGTCGACCAACCGGCGGAGATCGTCAAAAAACGAAGCGGCCGTTTCCCGAGAAGGAAACGGCCGCCGCAAACAATCGAAACTAATTACGCGGTTGCGCACCTGCGCCGACGGGCCTCTAGAGCAGTCGCCGCTATGACCAAACAGATTACCGGCATCAAACTCGTGGCCTCCGGAACAGGAACAATTGTGGCCTGAAAAGCTACCGGCAAGCAGTCAAGCGCCGAAGCAACAATGGAGATAAACTTGTAGGTTCCGAAATTTGGAATTGAGACAAACTGGAGATCGAAAGCGCTGCCGTAAGGCGAGCCATTGAGTTGTACGCCAAGGCTGCCGAGTGTGTTCGATCCAAAAAGACTGAACGACTCGTTTGTTTGAAGGCTGCCGACCTGAATTTGACCATTTGTGAATCCTGCCGCCAGAATGGACGTCAGATCGAGCTGGATGAAATTAAGCGGGCCATTGCTGCCGACCTGGAGTTCGTTGTGCAGAGTGTTTACTAATCCGAGGCCGATCTCGTCGCCGCCGTCATTCTTGAAAAATAAATCGTGGAGTGTGCCTACCCCGCCGTTGTTGTCATAGCCTGACGCGGTGATCGAGTATCCCGAAACGGTATAACTCTGGCTGCTCGAGCCAACCGCTTGGTTTAACCCGCTCGGGTTAAGATTCCAAGTCACGAGTGTGGCCCAAGCCTGCGAGCCGATAAAGGCAGAGCACGCGATAAGGAGTGCGGTTTTGAGGAAGCGGTTAGGTTGAATTGTTTTCATATCTCAGCTCTTTTTGGTTTCTGATGGCCTAATTGTTTCCATAATGCCCATATTTGGATCGCAACGTCAATAACAATTTAAGGCCACGCCAAAATCTCTTTTCCGGACGTCGTTTTTAGAGCTTTTCCCTGCCTCGAGTCAAGACAGTTCTTCCCAAGAAGTCCCGGGTGGCTCCGCCTGAGCCGGCGGGCGTTTTGCCAGCGGCGGAACATGATGTGCTATTTACATAGGCGCCTGAAGTTTGCCGCCCTGACTCGCCCTTCACAAATTCTCCTTCTAATCTCTAATTCCCTTGGAAAAGTTAGTCGAAAAAACACAGCGAACGTTCATTAGACTCTTGTTCGGCATTCTTCTGAGTCTGATTTTCTTGATCGCTGCGATCTGGGGTGGCCACGATCTTTACGTTCGCTGGCAGGAAAAGCGGTTGGTGCGCCGGGCCACGTTCGATATCGAGCAAGGCAATGAACGCGAGGCCAGTCTGGCAGCGCGGAGCATTTTAGAAATGAGACCTTCGAGCGCGGCTGCGGCCCGAATCATGGCGGAATTGGGCGAGCGCGTGGGCGAACGTTCAGCGTTGGACTGGAGGCGGAAAGTCACGCAGTTAGATCCACATTCGGTGGATGACGCGCTGGCGCTGGTTCGTAGCGCCGTTCAATTCAACGACGTCGCTACGGCCGAACGCGCGCTGGCCGCGGTGGATGAGAATGCGCGAAGCAGCGCGCCTTATCACCAGGCTTCGGCTCTGGTGGCACAGTTCAAACATCAGGATGAAAAAGCGGAAACCGAATGGAACGAGGCGCTGCGCTTGAGTCCGGACAACAAATCTTTCCAACTCCAACTCGGAGTGCTGCGGTTGCGAGCGAACGACGCGGAACGGCGCGCTGCCGGCGAAGCAATGTTAACAGCTTTGCGCGCCGACCCCGGTCAGCGAGGCGCCGCAACCCGCGCATTGATCAACGCCGGCCTCGCGCGGAGAGAGGATCCCCAGAGGTTGATGGAGCTCGCGCGCGAATTGCAAGCGTATCCCGAAGCGACGTGGAACGATCGATTCGTCTATCTCGATTTTCTCCACGGCCTGCAAGATCCTCAATTCAGCGCTTACTTGACCGAGCTGGAAAAAACCGCGCCGAACAAAGCTTCATCGCTGGCGGCCCTGCTGTCGTGGATGGCTAAGAACAATTTAAATCTGCTCGCTCTGGATTATTCCAAGAGTTTGCCGGCCGAATCACTCCGGAACTGGCCAGTGCCCCTCGCGATGGCGGATGCTTACGTCCGGTTGCGCGAGTGGCAGAATCTGGAAGCGCTCACGGCCAAGGCGAATTGGGGACGGTTCGAGTTTCTGCGGCATGCCTACCTGGCCCGCGCCTTGCGCGCCCAGGACAAGCCAGCCGGCGCCGAGCACGAATGGAGTGCGGCGGTGAAGGACGCAACCAGTAGCGAATCGCTGGTCTTATTGATCCAACCGGTTTCGGAATGGAGCTGGGAAAACGAAACTACCGATCTGCTCTGGGCGCTTTCCAAGCGCCCAGAGAAACAGAAGGACGCTTTCGTCGCGCTCTATCAGCATTATGCAAAAACCATGGACACGCAGGGGCTCTACCGCGTTCTGGTCCGTTTGTCGGAATTGGATTCGACCAACCTCAATGTCCAAAACAACCTCGCACAGGTTTCGTTGCTCTTGAATGCGAACCCGGAACAGGCGCGGCGTGCGGCGGCGGATGTTTATCACAAGTCGCCGGCGAACCCGGCCTATATGACAACCTACGCCTACTCGCTCCTAACGCAGGGCAACGCGAAGGAGGCGCTGCGAACTATGAGCTCTTTGAGCGAAGAGCAATTGAGCGATCCCACCATCAGCACTTATTACGGCATCTTTCTCGCCGCCAATGGAGATGAAAAAGCGCGGGCTTACTTGGACTTTGGCAAACAGGCAAATCTGCTCCCGGAAGAAAAGGCTTTAATTGACAAAGCCTACGCCAGTTTGAATTCGCGCAGCCGAACCCGCTAGTTCGCGGCTGGTTACGACAAAAAAAATCGACGGCCGCGACGATGGTTGGCGCGGTCTAAGCTTGAAGCGGAGAGATTGCCTATGAAATTTCTCCGCACACGCTGGAGTCGGCTATTGCTGCCGATGGGGCTGATTGGACTGTCTCTCAACATTTCGCCGACCCGCGCCGCCGAGCCGTCAAACCAAGCCGCGGTTGAGGCCGATGAGGTTGATCTCGCGAAAGTTCAATCGGGTGGGCGGATAGTCTTTGTGAGTTCCGGACCGCGGCATCGTTCCTTTCATGCAATTGATAATAATCGGCGGACGACGTTTTTATTTTCCAACGAGGATTTGCATCCCACGCTGATTGTCGAGTTGTCCGGCAATCAGCCGGTCTACCGAGTCAGTGTCGTTCCCGGATCTCAAGGCGGACAGGTTGATGTTTATTTGCTGAATGAGTTGCCAGGAAATTCAGGCGACTTGGCTGCAATTAAACCAACGGCCACGATTGTCGATCTTGTCGTCGGCCGGGAAGCGGCGGTGGAATTTGCGCCGCAGCGAGCGCGCTACGCCGCACTGCGATGGACGCAAAACAAACCGCTGATCACTGGGACGGAAGTTGCCGAAATCGCCGTGTTCACAAAAGGCGATCCACCTCAGATCGCAGACGCCCTCGCCGCGACTGAACCGCCCAAGTTGGCCCTGGGTCCACCTGCGCTCACGCCCGTTAGCCCCTGAGGTACAATCGCATCGCTGGTCAAAGAGCAGGGCGTAGCACTTTGTCCAGTATATTGACCTTGGCCGCGCCAAGTCCGAAACCGGAAACGGGATACCACGACCAGAGCTTGGCGGGAAATCTGCTCCCGAGACATCGGTTTCCCGACCGAGTCCGTATGTTTCGCTTTCTTATTCGGCAGTCAGCCACGCTTGCCTTTATCGAGGCCCTGGCGTTGCTCTTCGCAATCAGTTGGCTGGATTTGGCAACAGGGCATCAAGTTTCGCTGGTGCTTTTCTACACGGCCCCAATCGTTTTTGCGGTTTGGCTCTGCGATAACAAAAGCGTCTTCGTCATCGCCGGTTTAGCAGGCGTTCTCTGGTCGTGGGCTGATCTTGCGATGGGCAATTCTTATTCCAACGAAACGGTGCAGGCGTGCGAACTCGCGATTCGCTTTGCCTTTTTCTTCCTCGTTGGCCTCGCCGGCATCGCCATGCGCGAACAACAGCGCGCTTCCAACGCGCGCATCTCATTGCTCGAACACACTCAGCGACTCGAAAAGCAGATCATTGAGGTCAGCGAATACGAGCAGCAGCGAATCGGGCGCGATCTTCACGATGGGCTCTGTCAATTTCTGGCCGCGATTGGTTGCGCCGCCACTTCGCTCAAAATCGATTTGAAAGAACAACGCCTGGATAAGTTAGCTGCGAACGCGAGCGAGATTGAGAAACTCCTAAGCGAATCGGTCAAGCAAGCGCGCGATTTATCGCACGGACTCGTCCCGGTGCAATTAAACGAAGCCGGATTGCCGGCTGCGCTTCAGGAACTGGCCGCTGCCACAAGCCGATTACTCCCGGTCGAGTGCACTTTTGAATCTGCCGGGCAAAATGGCGCCAGCCAAAACGGCAAGGCGACCCATCTTTACCGGATCGCGCAAGAAGCGATTCACAATGCGACCCAGCATGGCAAAGCACGCAAGATCGACATCCGACTCAGCGCCAACGCGAGTGCAACGAGCTTGAGTATCGCCGATGATGGAATCGGTTTCCCAAGAAACGGAAACGAAACGAATGGCGTCGGGGTCAGCATCATGCGTTATCGCGCCAACCTAATGGATGGTGAGTTTGCGATCGAAGCCGGTGTTAATGGCGGCACAATCGTGTCTTGCACTGTTCCAACTGGAGCGGAGCGATGAGTACTGAAGCGCAGCAAAAGTTCCGCGTCGTTCTGGTCGAAGACCACCCGATGTTTCGCGAACAACTGGCGCAACTCATTAACAAAGAGCCGGGGATGACGGTGTGCGGTGAAGCCGATAACATTCATGAGGCTCTCCAGTTGATCGAGTCGAGAGCGCCTAATATTGCGATTGTCGATCTTACCCTGAAAGGCCCGAGTGGACTCGAGCTGATCAAAAACCTTAAAGCAAAAGAGATCGACGTTCCGGTGCTGGTTCTCTCGATGCACGATGAAGCGCTTTACGCGGAACGGGTCCTCAAAGCTGGGGCGCGCGGTTATATTACCAAGAACGAAGTTGCCAAGGAAGTCATGACCGCCATTTGCGCTGTTCTCCGTGGCGAAATCTATCTTCCGGCACGGATCGCTTCGCGCATTCTCGAAAGTGTTGCCCTTGGCAGAAAAGGTGAAAACGGCGTGACTCAATTAACCGATAGAGAACTTGAGGTGTTCGAGATGATCGGGCATGGGCGCAGCACCCGCGAGATCAGCAATCAACTTCATCTCGGCCTTAGCACGGTCGATACTTATCGGGCACGAATCAAAACGAAGCTACATTTGGAAAATTCCAGCCAACTTTGTCATGAAGCGATTCGTTGGGTCAGTGCCGGACAAAAAGCCTCCGTCTGACCAAAGACTTCCGCTGTCGTGTATTTCGCTACGACTGAATCGCGCACCTGTAGCGCGATCAGGGCACTGCAATTGCTCCGTTAGGCCCGGACATGAGAATTAACTCCTACAGGGTGAGCCTAAAGCGTTCGAAAAACCGTCTCGCAGGGGTCACGCTAGTCGAAACGATGATGGCAGTTACTCTGGTGGCCGTTTTCTTTGTCTCAATCTTTGAGGTTAACGGACTCTGTCTCCACTACATAAAATCCAGCAAGAACAACGTCGCAGCCTTACAAGGAGTGCAGGACAGGCTCGAGCAACTGCGAAACTTGTCTTTCGCCAATCTGACCAGCGCTTCATACCTGCAGAGTCTGATGGCGACCCCGGCAAACGGATCCGAATTTCTGGCCAGGAGCCCAACCGAGATCGTCACTTTGAGTGCGTATCCCACGCCTGACGCGAGCAATACCCAAATCACTCTGTCGGCGGGAGGCTCGTCCGCCAACATAAATTCAACCGACTCGAACCTCGCTAACGCCAAACTTGTAAAGATTAACGTTACCTACACCTGGACCGAGGTCTTCGGAGGAAGATCCAGAAGCGAGCAAAGCGAAACGATCATCTCCGCAGGAACCAAGAAATGAAACGAAAGCATCTTCACCCGGCGACTGGATTCACGGTAACCGAACTGCTCGTGGCGGTCTCGGCCGGAACAATTGTCCTGGCCGCTGTGGCCCTTACGTCGGTCTCCCTCCAAAAGAGTTTTAGCGCGACTGACAATTTCCTCGGCACGCAAATGCAGCAGATCCGCATCGTCGATTATCTCAGCCGCGACGTGAGGCGTTCTTACGTCGTCACCGCGTCAGCCGACCTGAAAACGATCACTTGCATTATCCCAAAGTACCTCAACGGCAACGCGCGATCGACTCCAACGGTCAGGACGACCAAGACCGGCACTCTTGTCAGTTATCCGAACAGCAGGACGGTAACTGACGCTGTTACAACCAACGCCTCTGCCACACTTACTTCCGCTACGGGCGCTTTCACTTCCGCCGACATTGGAGCATCAGCTGCCGGCGTCAATATCCCAGCCGGCACGACGATCCAAAGTGTCTCGAACAGTACGACTGTGATCCTGTCAGCCAACGCGACTGCCAGCACGAGCAATGCGACGGCTACGTTTGGTGCGACCACGGTGGTCTATTCCATGAGTGGCAATTCCATTGTTCGGACAGAGAACGGTGTCGTCACAAACATCGCATCGAGTACAGATTCACTGCTCCCGCAAACGACCGACGTCACACTATCCAACACCCAATACACAACGACCTCAATAACCTTCCAACCGACCTTTACGTCCGGCGGTGCAGCCGCTGAACAGTCTGGCACGACGGTGTTCGCAACTACCTATCTTCGCAACAAGCGTCGTGGTTAATCGAAAGGAACAATCTCATCATGAAGAAATCTCTTCAAAAGCAAAGCGGGAGCACAATGATTTATGCACTTCTTACCATTGTGATTCTTTCGCTGATCGCAGCCAACGTTTTGGTCAATTCCACGACTCGTTACAACGTTTCCTCCAAGCAGGTCAAAGCTTGGAAAGAAGCTCTCTATACCGCTGAAGCCGGGGGCGACGTCGCCTTTGCTGAAGTGCGCAAGCTCGTTACCACGGGTTTGCCGTTTAGTGCGCAGTTCGTCGCGGATGGATGGACGGTGTCGGCTTCCCCGACACCGGGACCTGCCTACGTCAAAGGGCCGATAACTTTTGGGCAAGGCAATGGTCTTTCCGCCACCGTCACGGTCGACAGTGCTACTTCCACCAACGGCTTTGCCTGTTATCGGATTCGCTCCGTAGGGACAGCAAAACTCTTTGGTTTAATGCGCGTTGGAATGGACGATCGCATGAACGTCACGACAAAGGGCGACAGCCTCATCCGTAAGATCGATTTCAAATACGATCATTTTCTGGCGACGTACGGAGACGGCGACGGTAACAACACCAAGATCCAGGCTGTCTCCAATCCGCAAATCACCAGACGTATCGAGACAGTGGCCGTTCCACAATGGTCCTTCACCGGCGCGCTCAAGGCGACAACAAGTTTTGCTGGGCCCGGCTCCTCAGGGGTGGTCGATAGTTACGATTCGAAAAACGGCGCCTACTACTTTGCCGCCAATAATCCGTCGGACCCGCATTATTCCGATGCAACAAATGGCGACGTGTCCGTTGGCAGTTCGAGTTTCAGCCAAGGCGGCCCGATTTACGGAAATGTGACGACCGATGGTGGTAACGTTACTCATGCAAATGCCAACATCAGTGGGACGATCGACAACAGTGTGCCGTTTAGCATCCCCCCTCTGGTAGAACCAGACACAACCGGTTATCTCCCAGGAATTGGCGGTACGCTAAACGTGCCGCCTGGAACGACTTCGTCTACTCCAGCACAGTATGTTTATAACTCGTTAAGCGGCGGACTCACGATCAATGGCCAAAATGTCCTCCCTTTGCTTCCCAACGCGGGCAAGCCGGCCGAAACGTATGTGACGATTGTGGTCAACGGCGACGTCGGCGGTAGTATCACGATCGCGCAAGGCGTTAACGCCAAGATTTACTTTACCGGAAACCTCAGCGCCAAGGCGAACAATCTCGTGAACAACAATGTCGATGGCGCCACCGGGACCTACAATATGGACGGAAGCGCTTCAATTAACTATAGCCGCGCTGGCCACATGCAGTTTTATGGCATCAGCCCAACAAATGGCTCCACCCAGACAATCAACATCACCCCTCCGGGCAATGTTTGGGCCACCTTTTATGCACCGGGTGCTGACTTGAGTATGATCGGCAATCCAGACATCTTTGGCGCGATCGTCTGTAAGAACTTTACTGGTAATGGAAATACCGGGTTTCATTATGACAAGGAAATCATCGGCGGTATCCCGATTGATTACCAAGTCGCGAGCTACGTCGAAGACATTCGTTAGGCGCACCGGCGCCGCCATAGTCGGTTCTAGGACCGAGAAATTGACAATATCTTCGTCTCGCCATTAGCACCGTCGATACGTAAGCGAAGGCGAACAAGCGTCGGTCTGATCCAGGGCGATTCACTCCAGATGTAGCGGCTTCCGCTACAACCGGATCGCGTCGGTGTAGCGCGGGCAAGGCATTGCAGCTGCTACCTAAAAGCTGTCATGAAAATCGGCCTGAAAGCAAAGCGATGGGCGGCCTTCACCCTGGCAGAGGTGACGGTGGCGTTAGCCGTTATCGGCACCATGGGCGCTGGCTGCTACGTCGGATTCAATTCGTTGAACACGTATGCCGTCAGCTCTCGACTTTACAGTGAGGCCCAGACCTGCGCGCAAAATCAGATCGACCTAATTCTTTCCAAGGGACCGTTTGACCCAACTACCAATAAGATTCCGACGGTGCTCGCACTCGGCACCACGACCACCCCGAACGTTTTCATCTACACCGACCCTGTCAGCGGCAACGTGGTGGTGACTGGAACCATGACGACAACGATCACCGACACAGGCAGCACGATGAATTTTGCCGGCGTCACCACCAACCTGAACATCCGCCGCGCGACCGTCACTGTTAGTTATACCTATCGCAACACAGATTACAGCGTCGTGATGGACACGATGCGTACCGCCGATCAATGAAAAACCTCAATAAAAATAAATTTGGCCAAAGCGGTTTTACCGCTGCCGAGATGATCGTATCCACGATGGTCCTGGCCATCCTCGGGATCGTCTTTCTGAACGTGTTGAATTCCGGCATCATTCTCTACGCCAAGAACACCGCGGTAAATACCGCGCATGAAGAAGCGCGGGAGGGTGTCATCCGCTTGACCCGCGACATTCACGCCTCGATTGCGGTGCCGCAATTGCGCACCGCCAACGCGGCCTCCCTCTTGCCGACGGATTCCAGCAGCATCGCCAGCTCCACCCCGGTAAACGGGGTTGCGCCAACGGCGCCGGGCATTTCTTTTGTCAACATATCGTTCGGTCCGCAGTACGTTTGGAAAGATCCGAGCGCTAACGGCCCGATCATGATCAAAGGTGGCCCAAACGGCCTTGCCCCGACCGTGGGGATGCATCTCATTGCCCCGCTCTACAATGTCGAGGACGACATTATCAAAGTTACAGCGACGCCAACCCAGGCCAATCACCACAACATCTGGCTGGCAAACGCGGGCGAGGTAATAGTCGCGAACAAAGCGCCACTCTTCGGAGCGAGTAGCCCTACCTATTCGATAATCTATTACACAAACAGGACCATGTATCTGGTCCAGAACGGAACTTATATCGCCGACTCGCAGGGGCTCTGGATTCTCTCCAGCGGAAATTATGTCCCTTACACGAGCGGGACAATGCAGCGCTACCGCTACGAGAACGGCGAGCTGCACCTCTACCAGCAGGCCTATGCTAACAACGCAATCTATTGGAAGGATACCGCGATCGTCGCCCGATACATTAGCAGCCCACAACCATTTTATGTCCCGCTTTCCTCGGGCTCTCCTGACACCAAATATGTCGGGGTAAAACTGAGTGCGCGCGATCCAAAATCGAGCAACCGCGGTTATCTCTCCAGCGCATCGCTTCTTGATACCCAAATCGATTTTAGGTCGCGTATCGCCGAATACCAATAAATATGAAAATCGAAACAGACAAACGTCAAAACGCTAACGGCTTGGTGGTGGTGGTTTCAGTAGTCGCCACTATCCTGGCTTTGCTCGGCGCAGCTGTTTCCTACACCGGGCACACTTCGCGACTGGCGCAACGCAGTCGCCGAGCGGCGCTGGCCGTTGAAATTGCCGACGGCCATCTCGAATACCTCTTTACCAACTGGCGCAATATTTACCGGAAGACTTGGACAACCTACGGATACGCCTCCGGCGGCACCGATTATTCCCTTCTTGGGACCAACTACTTCTTCACCAACTGTTCCACGTGCACGGTCCAAACTACCGCCTCACCTGCCCCAACACCGATTGCAAACATGACGCCATCGGCGACTCCGCCGACTATTTCCTTACCCTCGAAGACACTTTTCCCGACCGAGCCGAATTACACCGTGACCCAGTATCGGATCCAGGCGGTCGATCCAATGATCGACCTGGATTGCAATGAGAACGCGGTCAGGGAAGTAAATTACGGCAAAGGCGACGTCAATAATAATCCGTGCAAAACCGGATCGACCTGGACCAGCTTGACTCCAGACCAGATTCCGTCGGCCGCTTACGGCCCAAACACGTGGCAGTATAGCTTCTTCTACCTGGCCGCGGTCGATGTAACTGTTCCCGCTATGGGGACCAACAACAGTGGGACGGTTAAGGCGAAGGTGCGGCGTGTGTTTGAGAAGCGGTTCGATAACCCCTGGACCTACGCCATGTTTTATGTGGACGATCTCGAATTTCAGCCATCCACCCCTTTCACTATCTCCGGCGAGATCCACACCAACGGCAATCTTTATATCGGCACCAGCAACCTCACTGTTCAAAACAATCCGACTACGGGTGCGCCGAGCATAGTTGAGTATGGCGGCTCGTATGTGAATGGCTATTCGCCCAATGATACGTTGCACGGCGGCTCGGTTACGGCGCCGAACTTTGTTGCCAATCTGCCGCCAGCGCAGACATCCCCGTATCTACCGTTCGGGTGGAACTTAGATCTGAGTAACACTAACGGAAATGGCAACGACGACAGCTATCACGAGATCATTGAACGGCCGGTGTCGGGCACCGATCCGCTTTCGAATGTGCGTTACTACAATCAGGCCGGCTACAGGATTGTGATCAACGCCGATACGACGGTCACAGCCTCAAGGATCGACAGCAGCGGCAATGTGACAACGCTCAATGGCAGCGCCTACAACACGTGGTGTGCAAATAACGGCCAGGGTTCTAGCACGACCATTCTTCAGCAAAACCAACCGCTGTATGACGCACGCGAAGGTGGCGCCGTTAAGGTGACAAATGTCGATATCAGCAAAATCGTCAGCAGCTTCAGCGGAATGACCGGTTGGACCGGGGTGGTTTATCTCGCCGATGCGGGCGCAACGACCTATAACGCGGATGGAACTGTTAAAAGTGCCGGGACTTCTGCCAATGTCACAATCAATGGTACAACCTATCCAACAACCAAACGCGCCTTCCGGTTGATCAACGGTTACGCACTGCCGAGCACGGGGCTGACTATCGTATCCGAGAATCCGGTTTATATCCAAGGCAACTACAACACCGCCTCCACCAGCAGTGGCAGCGTGCCGTCAAACAGCGGCACCTATACCGATCCGGACGCCAGTGGCTACACCCGAAAGGCCGCCGCGGTCATTGCCGATGCGGTAACTATTCTTTCGAGCGGTTGGAATGATTCAAACTCGGCATCCTCGCTCAGTTCAAGGGTTGCATCGGCCAATACGACCGTGAACGCGGCGTTCGTGGCCGGCATGGTGCCCTCCGGCGGCGGCAATTATAGTGGCGGGGGCGAAAACTTTATCAGATTACTGGAAGACTGGAGCAGCAGGACATTCTGCTACTACGGATCGATGGTGGAGTTATTTCGGAGCAATCAGGCCATCGGCACCTGGGGCAAAGCGAACGTTTATAACTCGCCGGGGACAGACCGCTGGTATTATGACGATGCGACTTTCAGCAACTCGAGCGGCCCGCCGGGAAACCTCCAGATCGCCGCCTATCTTCAGCAGCAGCGCTGGTACCAGGTTTATTAAGCGCCCAAGTCTGCCACGATGAAAACGAAACTCCCGGTTCTCTTCCTCCTCGGTTTGCCACTGTGGTGCGCTTTTGCCGGAATCGATTTTACGCCCACCGCCGGCGAGCGAACATTCGCGGGGATCAAGTTTCCCGAACTGTACTTTCACGAGAAAGACCGCAGGATTTCCTATGAACAACCGCGGGGCTGGAGATATTCCGGAGATTCCAGCCAGATCAGGTTCACTCCCCCCGACGTACCTCAGGCGTTCGGCGAAATCGGCCAAACCCCTTTGCCAGCGCCGCAGAATTTCGATGAGGCGACCATAAAACGTCTTCAGGACCGAGTGCTCGCCTCACTCCCGCCAGATAGCCAGGATGCAGCAATTGTGAGCGCGGAGAAAAATCCGATCGCGATCGACGGACATGAGACTTTCGAAGCGACCGTCACGTATCAACTTTACAGCGAGCGTTATCACCAAAGCGTCCTTTTTATGAACCTGCCGGACACGCAGCTCACTTTCCGTTTCGTCGCGCGCAAACGTGATTTTGAGAAACTACATCGCGCCTTTCGCGAGAGTCTCGGCTCGCTGCAATGGCTGAAGCCAGCGCCCGACGGAGATCAAATTGCCACATCAACTGCAGCTGCGCAGCCAGACTAGATTTGTCCAAAAAAGAGCGGAGGCGACAATCATCTTGTCGCCTCCGCTGCCTACGCCAAACAAGGAGCTTCTGAAAGCAGAATGCTCGACTATTTCAAAAGTTGCTGCAGTTGACGCCGTCTAACGAACTGCGTTGAGAAGACCGCCGCAAGCAATCCGATGATCGGGAAGATCGTGCTCGCTTCCGGAATCGGGTTCACGACCAGCGCCCACTCCTCGAACCCGTCATTAGTGCCATACGTATTGCCGAAGTGGCAATACATATAAACAAAGTCCGTTGCCGCTGTGCCAGCAAATAGGCTCGTCGGTATAAACGCAAACATGTCACCTGAGCCGCTTCCATGGTTGCGGAAATAATCCATATAGACCGCGTCACCTGCATTGAACGTATAGCGCAGAGTCCCTAGGGAACTGATGTTAGTGGTGGTCAGGCTGCCCGTCGAAGAAGTGTAGAATTGCAATTGGTCGAGCGAGAGCAGCCGACCGCTGGGCGTGCTTATCTGATTAATATCCAGGAGCAACTTGAAATAGTTCTGCCCATTAATTGTGACCGCCGTCGTCATCAGATCGGCAAACGTCAGGTTGTGCGTCCAAGGCCCTGCCTTATCGTCGAATGGTGCTGCTGGTGTTACGCCCGAAGTATTGTACCCCTGTTCAGTCCCATCGGCCTGAACCCGCAGGAAGGGCTTGATGATGCCAGTGCCCGTTGGTTGTGGCGCAGTGAATTCGAATATGGCGCCATTGATCGTGCCGCTGTTGCCGTTGATCAAATCAACGACGGTGGCGCGAGCACCGGTTGCGAATAAGAGCGCCCCTGCTGCGATGAGCAGAGCGCTAAGTGAAGAGACCCTCATAATTTTCATGTTGCGTTTATCCTTTCCCTGGTGGCGAATTGTCATAGCTGCGTTTTTTATGATTCCTAGATTTCTCATAATTGCGTCGCACCGTCAATAACAATTCTTATGCCACCTATAAAATCCAGCCTGACCAGGGGTGTTTTTACTCGAAAGACTTGCCCAAACGCAAGCAAAAAAAACGATTTGTTGCGGTTTTTCACGCCCGTCGGCGACATCCCGACTTGGCTCGCCCTTCCATATCCACATTCCACACGCATCGATCCCTTTCGGCGCTCAGAGCCTTTTTGTTCAACCCTCAATTGCGTCTAGATTGCGCGGCGTGACGTCAATCTGGAACCGGGCAAACCGGCAGCTGCGCGACCTCGCCCTTTACGAACCGGGCAAGCCGATCGAAGAGACAGCGCGAGAGCTCGGAGTGGATCCGGGCGACATCATTAAGCTCGCTTCCAACGAGAACGCTCTTGGCCCCTCTCCAAAAGCCGTGACCGCCATGCGCGCGGCGATTGAGTCGGCCCAACTCTATCCAGAAGGGAGCGGTCTCTATTTGCGTCAAGCAATCGCGGAGCGGTTGGGAGTAGGCCGCGAGAATATTATTCTCGGAAACGGCTCCAACGAGATCATCGAGTTCATCGGCCACGCCTTTCTCGGTCGCGACGACGACGTGATTATCTCTGAGCACGCATTTATAGCCTACAAACTCGTCGCGCAGCTTTTTGATGCGCGCGCTATTGAAACGCCAACAACAAACTTTCAACCCGAGCTGGACGAGATGCTGAGCGCGATCACACCCAAAACGAAAGTCATCTTCATTGCCAACCCAAACAACCCAACCGGATCATTGATTGGACAGGCGAAGATCGACAATTTCCTGGCCCGGGTGCCGGACGAGATCATCACTGTTTTCGATGAAGCCTATTTTGAATTTCTGGACGATGCACCCGATACACTTCGTCATGTGCGCAATGGCCGAAACGTCGTCGTTCTGCGCACGTTTTCGAAAATTCATGGCTTAGCCAGCCTGCGAGTGGGCTATGGAATCGCTCGACCGGACCTGATCGAGGTTCTCCAGAAAACCAAACAGCCGTTCAATGTTAACGGCGTTGCTCAGATCGGTGCGCTGGCCGCGATCGGAGACGACGAACATTTGCGCAAAAGTAAACGGGTAGTGGATTCCGGCCGCGCGTATTTGGAAAACGAATTTCGGGCGATGAAATTGAAATTCAATCCAAGCGCGGGCAATTTTGTTTTTGTCAATGTGGGCGATGGTCCGGCGGTGTTCAAAAAACTGCTAGCCATGAAAATCATCGTTCGCCCGTTGCGCGGCTACAATTTGCCGGAGTGGTTGCGCATCACCGTGGGAACAATGGAGCAAAACGAAAAATGCATCGCAGCGCTGAAGAAACTGCTCTCGTAGGAGCGACCCTTTCGGCCGCAGGCGATTCGGAAGTGATCGCCGCCGAAACAATCGCCGCGATTTCGACACCCGCTGGCGAAGGCGCAATCGCCCTGGTGCGAATCTCGGGTCGAAACGCCATCCCAATCGCGGACAAAATTTTTCGCGGCAAAGAAGCACCGTCGAAGTTTGCCTCTCACGTTCAGCATTTGGGCGAGGTCGTCAGCGAATCAAGAGCCTTGATCGACCAAGTCATGCTGTCGATCCATCGCGCGCCGGCCAGTTACACTGGCGAAGATCTGGTCGAGATTAGCTGCCATGGTGGAACGCTGGTGACGGCGAAAGTTCTCGAAGCTTGTTTGCGCACGGGTGCGCGGAGTGCGCGTCCGGGAGAATTTACCGAGCGCGCTTTTCTCAACGGCAAAATGGACCTGACCCAGGCAGAAGCCGTGATCGATTTGATTCGCGCTCGCACCGATCTGGCGCTGCGCTCCGCCACCGAACAGCTCGAGGGCAAGCTTGGTGAAAAAATTGCAAATATTCGCCACGCTCTGGTCGATCTTCTCGCCCATATCGAAGCTTCAATCGATTTTTCAGAGGAAGGAATCGCGCCCGATGAAGGTGACACCCTGCGCGCGCGACTCGACTCAGTTCGCGAACAAATTGCCGCCCTTCTTGCAACTGCCGATCACGGCCGCATTTTGCGCGACGGAGTCCGGGTCGTGATCTACGGAGCGACCAATGCTGGTAAATCCAGTTTGCTCAATCGCCTCCTCGGCTACGAACGCGTGATCGTGAGCGACACGCACGGCACAACCCGCGATACCATCGAAGAAACCGTCAATTTGCGCGGGGTTCCGGTTCGTTTGCTCGATACTGCCGGCCTTCGAACATCGACGTCCGATATCGAACGCGAAGGAATTGCACGCACCGAGCGTTCGCTACAAAAAGCTGACTTGCGTTTGCACATTGTCGATCGAAACACGCCGCCCCCGGGGCATTTCGAGCAGAACGCGGAAGGGAAAGAAATCCTTCTCCTGAACAAAAGCGACTTGCCCGAACATGCGGACTGGAAAAATTTCAACGCACTTCGCATTTCTTGCGTAACCGGCGATGGCTTGGCGGATCTTGAAAACGAAATTCTTTCACGGATCAGCAAACAAAATTTGCGACCGGAAAACTCGCTCGCCATCAACATGCGTCATCGCGATTGCTTGCGACGCGCTCTGGAAGCGTGCGAGCGCGCGCGAAAGACCTCCGACGAAACATTCTCGCCTGAGTACCTCTCAGTTGATCTTAATGAGGCTTTGGGGGCAGTTGGCGAAGTGATCGGCACGGTCGGCGTCGAACAAATTCTGGATTCCGTCTTCAGCCAATTCTGCATCGGCAAATGAAGAACGCCTACGAGCGACTCGTTAGGCCGCTTCTCTTTTCAATTGATCCCGAAACCGCCCACCGGCTCACCATCGGGATTTTGCGCGCCGCCTCACAGGTCGATCTTGCGCTGCGCGCCCTGAGCGCTTTTCAACCACCGGCAAAACCGAAAAGACTTTTCGGGCTGAATTTCCCAAATCCGATTGGCCTTGCTGCTGGTCTCGATAAAAACGGTGTCGCTCTGCCAGCCTGGGCTGCGCTTGGCTTTGGTTTTATTGAGATCGGCACGGTAACGGCGAAAGCTCAACCCGGTAATCCAAAGCCGCGCATTTTTCGTTTCCCCGAACAAAGCGCATTGATCAACCGACTCGGCTTCAACAACGACGGCGCCGAAATAATTGCGCGGCGACTCGGCAAATTACAGCGCAGCGGCCGTTGGCCAGACGTGCCGATCGGAATCAATATTGGAAAATCGATGAGCACGCCGCTAACCGAGGCCATTGAAGATTATCTCCATTCGTTCCGGCTTCTGCGCGAATTTGCCGATTATATTGTGCTCAATGTCAGTTCGCCCAATACACCGGGGTTGCGCGAACTGCAGGGGCCGGCTGCGCTCTCAAAATTACTATCGGCCATCGCTGAAAAAAATCTGATAACCCGTAAGCCCATCGTCGTGAAAATTGCACCGGACTTGACGCCGGAAGAGCTACCGAAAATTCTTTCAATATGCGAAGTAAACAAGGTCGCCGGGATTATCGCGACTAATACGACCCTGGATCATTCGTCGATTCCAACTCCGCAAGACGAGCAAGGCGGATTGAGCGGCGCGGCGTTGCGGGAAAAATCCACTGCGCTTGTCCGCGCGATCGTCGCAAAATCGACAATCCCGGTTATCGCTTCCGGCGGAATCATGGACGCTGCTTCGGCGCGTGAAAAAATCGCAGCCGGCGCCCAACTTCTGCAGATTTACACTGGCCTCATTTATCGAGGACCCGGATTGCTGCGCGAAATCGCTGGGGCGATCAAATGAAACTGCATCGAAAACTCGCCAAGTTAGTTCGCCGGGAAACTTACCGGCGCGGCTGGCGCAGGGCGCAGCGCTCCGTGTTTCGCCTTCCCTTTGGGCCCGTTCTCGCCGGTATCGATCAAAACCGGCTTGCCGAAATCCAAAAGCGTTACGCCGGTTCGAAATACGCCGATATCGACCAATGGTTGCGGGTCAATCGCGAGCGAGTCCAGGATTTGAAACTTCATCGCTGCCCGCCGCAGCGCGTCCTCGATCTCGGCTGCGGTGGTGGTTTCTTCTTGTTTATTCTCAAGCGGTTCAATCATTCCGTTCTTGGTCTCGACATTGACGAATTACCGCTTTTCAAAGAATTGCTCGACGTCTTTGACGTGCCGCGCACGGTTTTCAGGATCCAACCGTTCGAATCGCTCCCGAATCTTCACCAGCAGTTCGACTGGATCACGGCGTTTTCGATCGGCTTTGATCGATATCGCTCAACGAACTCGCGCTGGGGAGCGAGCGAATGGGATTTTCTGCTGCGTGATCTGCAATTACGGCTAGCGCCTCGAGGCAAAATTTATCTGACGGTCAATCCGCTGCCAAACGGCGATTATCTTACTCCCGAGCTGCGGCAGTTCTTTTCCAGTCGCGGCGCCGACATTGAGCGGGAACGGATTTTCTTTGCCAAGGGCGTCCGTTAAGCTGAAGGAATTATTTTCCCTTCCAGGGCTTCCACGGAAGCAGCACGTTTTTCTGGCGCAACTTACATCTGTCGCTCACCAACGTGAACTGCAGCGTGTCGTCCGTTCGATTAAACTTGTAAACGCCGGGGCCGTCGCAGCCTTTCGGTTTCATTCCACCAGTGCGCTGGAGCGTAATTTGATCGCCTTCTAGGGTGTAGGTTCCCCATGCATCACGTTTGCCGTGGTGTTTAAGATCGACATCGAATGTGCCGTCGGCACGGATCACCCACACGGTCCCGAGAGAATTTGTCCAGTTACCGACCAGCCCAGATTGTCCACCTCTTTGAAACATGGCGCACCCGCCAAGCAGCGCGAGAGCACCTGCTGCCATAACGATTCGAAAAGAAAGTTGGTTCTTCATGCCGCGATGCTCTCCAGAACGCGCCAGCTTTTCAAGCAAAGAAGGGTTACTCATCTTTACTGGCCCGAGTCGCGGCTTAAGTTGAGAAATGTCGATTTCCGAGGAGCAAGTTCGCGATGCCCTGCGCTCGGTCCGTTATCCGGGCTTTAGTCGCGACATCGTTTCCTTTGGATTGATCAAAGGCATCGATATCAACAACGGTGATATCAAAGTGCAGCTCGCGCTCGCCACCAACGACCCGAATATCCCGGCGGCAATCAAGAGCGATGCGGAAAGAGTATTGCGAGCAATCAACGGCGTTCGCGTGGCAAAAGTTTTGATCGACATCCACGCGCCGCCTGGCGGCGCGGGTGCAACTGTTGGCGCCAGCCGAATTCCGGGAATTAAGCACGTCATCGCAATAGCGAGCGGCAAGGGCGGCGTCGGCAAATCCACTGTCGCGGCAAATCTCGCCGTCGCGCTCGAACAAACCAAAGCGCGGGTCGGTTTGTGCGACTGCGATATTTACGGTCCGAGCATTTCGCTCATGTTTGGAACGCGCGACCGACCGACGGCCACGGACGAAAACAAGATCGTGCCGATTGAACAGTACAATCTCAAATTGATGTCGATGGGCTTTTTGCTCGACGACGCGTCGCCGGCAATTTTGCGCGGCCCGATGGTGACGCGTTATACCCAGCAATTTTTACGTCAGGTTGATTGGGGCGAACTCGATTTCCTGGTGCTCGATTTGCCGCCTGGCACCGGCGACATCCAGCTCACGATCGTCCAAACCGTGGCGCTCTCCGGCGCAATCATTGTCACCACGCCTCAAGAAGTCGCACTCATCGACGCGCGCAAAGCCGCAACCATGTTTGAGAAGGTCAACGTGCCGGTGCTCGGCATTGTCGAGAACATGGCGTTTTTCGTTTCGCCGTCGGACAATAAGCGATACGACATCTTCGGCAGCGGCGGGGGTGAACGCGAAGCCAAGCGGCTCCGGGTTCCGCTCCTCGGCCAGGTCCCCATCGACATCGCCACTCGCGAAGCAGGCGACCGCGGCCAGCCAATCGTTGGGCAAGATCGACAGTCTCCTGTGGCGGTGGAATTTACGAAGATTGCGGAGCGGATTCGCGAGGCGCTAGCCTAACCAATTCTGCTGCGTAACTTAAATAGGTATGGCTGATGCTACGTCATACTTACTAACGAGTTATTCACTTTGTATTGACTGATTCTCGTTTTTATGGAAAAAGCTGTCTACATGCCGATTGCCGAGGCAGAGAAAGACAAATCGCAGTTCGTTAAGAACTCCGTCCTCTACAAGGAGTTCCTGGCCGAGCGCGAAGAGATTTTGAAACATAAATGGATCGAGAGCGAAAAAGCCGGCAAAGACATCGGCTTTGAAAAAGCGCTCCTCGATTGGATCGTGAAACATCGTTCCCATTGGCGGGAGAAACGGTTAAAGGAGGGTCGCGCGGAACGCTAACCCTCCTTTAAAATTTTCCGCACCTTTAAAGCGATCCTGCGAGGTCGCCAAGGATGCAGATGAAAGACACTAAACAGAATCCTGGCGTCCCGATCATGGACGCGGAAGCGATCCGGCGCGCGCTGCGGCGGATCGCCCACGAAATTATCGAGCAGAATGCCGACCTGAAAGCGGTCGTGCTCGCTGGAATTCCGTTGCGCGGCGTGGAAATCACGCGGCGCCTTGCCGAATTCATCCGTGAAGTCGCCAAGATCGACATCGACACCGGAACGATCGACGTCGCGATGCATCGCGACGATGTCGGCACCCGCGCCGAGCTTCCGGTGGTTCGCGCATCGAAACTTCCGCTGCCGCTCGAGCATCGCACCGTGATCATTGTCGACGATGTTCTTTTCACCGGTCGCACTGCGCGCGCGGCGATGGACGCGATCAGTTCCTTCGGCCGACCGGCCAGGATTCAACTCGCCGCGCTGGTTGACCGCGGCCATCGCGAACTGCCGATCCGGGCCGATTACGTTGGCAAAAATTTGCCGACCGCGACGCGTGAACAAATTCAGGTTCGTCTCCAAAACGTCGACAAGGAACCGGACGCCGTCTGGTTGTTTAAAGAATGAGCACGAATTGGAACCGCAAAGATTTGCTTGGGCTGCGCGAACTTTCCGTGGATGAAATTAATTTCATTCTCGAAACCACCGACGCCTTCAAGCAAGTCGGCACCCGCGAGATTAAAAAGGTCCCAGCGCTTCGCGGCAAAACCATGGTCAACTTCTTCGTCGAGCCGAGCACGCGCACGCGCACTTCGTTCGAGCTCGCGGCGTTTCGTCTCAGCGCCGACGTGATCAATATTTCCGCAACGACGTCGAGCCTTACCAAAGGCGAGACACTCAAAGACACGGCGCGGAATCTTGAGGCGTTGCACGCCGACATTCTGGTTCTGCGACACAGTTCGGCCGGCGCGCCGCAGTTTCTGGCGCAGCGATTAAAATCCAGTGTGATCAATGCCGGCGACGGCGCGCATGAACATCCCACCCAAGGTCTTCTTGATATTTACACGATCCGGGAGAAGCGCGGCAAGATCGACAACCTCAACGTCGTCATCGTCGGCGACATTCTTTTCAGTCGGGTCGCGCGCTCAAACATTTTCGGCCTAACGAAACTCGGCGCCCGGGTCACACTCGTAGGACCAAGCACGCTCGTTCCGCGCGAGTTTGAAAAACTCGGCGTCACTGTTTCAAACCAGATCGATGACGTGCTCCCGACCGCGGACGTCGTGAATCTGTTGCGGATCCAGCACGAGCGTCAGCGAAAAGAATATTTCCCAGGAATCGGCGAGTACACCACGCTCTTTGGCCTGACCAAAGAGCGCGCGAAGTTGTTGAAGCCGGATTGTCTAGTTATGCACCCGGGCCCAATCAACCGCGGCGTCGAGATCGACAGCGAGATCGCCGACGGCTTGCAAAGCGTCATTCTCGATCAAGTCACCAACGGCCTCGCTGTGCGCATGGCCGTTCTCTATCTCTGCGGAGGGATTGCCACATGAGCGCGACCATTATTCGCAATGGTCGCGTGATCGATCCCGCGAACAAGCGCAAAGAGGTTGCGGATCTCGCCATTGTTGATGGCAAGATCGCAAAGAGGTCAGAAGTCAGAGGTCACAAGTCTGAAATCGAAGAGATCAATGCGAAGGGCTTGATCGTCGCGCCAGGCTTGATCGACATGCACGTGCATCTGCGCGAGCCGGGATTCAGTCAAAAGGAAACAATTGAGTCGGGCGCGCGCGCCGCGGCGGCGGGCGGGTTCACCACGATTGTTTGTATGCCGAACACATCGCCGGCTGCTGATAATCCGGCGACGATCGCCTGGATCAAAGATCGCGCGAAGAAGACCGCGTCCGTGAATGTTTTACCGACCGGCGCGATCTCGAAAAATCTCGCGGGCGAAGAACTCGCGCCGATCGGTTCGTTAGGTCAAGCAGGCGTGGTTGCGATCACCGATGACGGCCATTGCGTGCAAAATCACGAATTGATGCGGCGCGCAGTCGAGTACGCGCGCATGGTTGGATTGCCCGTGCTCGATCATTGCCAGGATTACAATCTGGTCGGAAACGGCGTGGTCAATGAAGGCTACTGGAGCACGCTGCTCGGTTTACCCGGCTGGCCGGCCGCCGGCGAAGAAGCGATTGTGATGCGGAACATCCTGCTAGCGCAACTTTGCGATCACCAAATCCACTGCCAGCACATTAGCGCAGCGGGCAGCGTGCGCCTGATCCGCGAAGCGCGCGCACGGGGCGTGAAAATTAGCGGCGAGGTTTGTCCGCATCACATCGCGATGACCGACGAAGCGATTCGAAACTTCGATACCAATTACAAAATGAATCCGCCGTTGCGGTCGAAAGCGGATGTCGATGCAATCTTGGAAGGAATTGCCGATGGCACATTGTCGATCTTGTGTTCGGATCACGCGCCGCATGCCGGGTTCGAAAAAGAAGTCGAATTCGATCAGGCGCCATTTGGAATTGTCGGCCTGGAAACGGAGCTTGGGATTTTCATCGATCAACTCGTCCACAAACATCGCAAGATCGACATCGTCCGTTTGATCGAGATGTATACGGTTGAGCCTGCGAAATTGCTGAAGCTCGATGCTGGAACGTTGTCAGTCGGCGCGCCGGCCGATGTGACATTGATCGACCCCGATTTGGAATGGACCGTCAAGATCGACAAGTTTGAATCCGCGTCCCGCAACTCACCGTTCAACGGCTGGAAATTGAAAGGACGCGCGGTGCGAACGATTGTCGGCGGAAAAACAATCTGGAAACTCTGAACTTGGTGGCAGGCGTCCTCGGCTGCAAAATCTAAGCAGAGCAGGCGAGACGCCTGCCTCCATAGAATTCTATCCTGAATATCCGCCGCTGATGTAGTTTTCCAAATGCGCGATGGTCGCGCTTTGGCAGGAAATGACGTGCTTGACCAAATCGCCAATCGAAATAATGCCGATCACTTTACCGCCATCGACCACCGGCAAGTGACGGATGTGTTTCTCGGTCATTAACCGCAAACAGTCATCCACACCATCCTGCGGCTTGGTGGTCGTGACATCCTTCGACATGATCTCGTCCACGCTCGTTTCCTTCGACGATTTGCCACGGACGAAAACTTTCCGGGTGTAATCGCGCTCGGAAATGATCCCGACTAATTTTTCGCCTTTCATCACCAGCAGCGCGCCGACGTTTTTGTCAGCCATCATTTCAATGGCTTTGAACACGGTCGCGTCCGGCGCGATCGAAAAGACCTTGCTGTCCTTCTGATTCAGGATCGCGCCGATATGTCCGCTTACGTCCATGGCCGTTGAAAAGGGGAACCAAAATACAACACTGCCACTCCGATGCGCAAAGAGATTTTCGGTCCGATCAGTCGATCTTGAGCGTGCTTACCCAGGCTCGAATCTTTTTCAACGAGGGAGTGTAAGAGTCGTCTGAAGCTTTGGACAGTTCAGCTGCGGCCCGCTCCGTGGCCTGGTTCGCTGCGTCACTACTGTTGTCTTTGGCGCGTAAAGTTTGCAGTAGACGGTGCGTAATTCGGAAATCTGCGGCGACGTAAGACTTTGAATCTTTAGTGATACCTTGAAATTCGTACACAAGATCGTCGTTGCTGGGGATCACTGCATCTTGAACGAATTGGGTAATGTAAAAAAGACCGCTGCCCCATTCGGCGTCGATGTAAACCAGTTTGAGTTGAAAGTTGTGAGCGGCATTGCGCGGCGGGTAGTCCGGTAATTGCTCGTAGTTTTCATCTCCTCCCATTCCGTTCGCGACTTTCGACGGGCGAGTCTCAAGAAGGCGGCGTAAGTGTTCGATATGAACCTGAATGGTTTTGTAAGGCGCACTTTTGACCGCAGTGATGTTATAAACGTTTAAGATATTGTGCGCACGAGGCAGCATGTACACGGCAGGCCCATGCTTGGGGATCGAGGGATATGTTCGAGCGTCTTCCTGCACTATACGAACGCCTGGCGGGAAATCTTGGGGGCCCGGCGTGTCCATCTGTGTCTTATTTGATGAAGTGCCCGGAAATGCGATTACGTACGTAGCGGTGATCGGGTAAGGAAATTGTGCAAAAGAAACTACCGGAATATCGTCTCCGCTTCTTTCAGACGCGAATGCCGACGCAGACATCAGCGTTACGCCAACGATTAAAGCTCTCGATCGCGAGATGACTTCGATCTTTCGAATATTCACGGACCAATTTACCGCGGATGCGCAAATTTTCGGTCGACCAAACTTTGCAGGTGCGCCGCGATCGCCGGTTGATCGAGGCGCTGGATGACTTCGTTCAGAAAACCGGTGACGATGAGGCGTTGGGCGACGGGAACGGGAATTCCGCGCGAGCGGAGATAAAACATTTCGTCTTCATTAATCTGGCCGGAGGTCGCGCCGTGAGTGCAACGGACGTTGTCGGCGAGAATTTCCAAGCCGGGCATCGAGTTCGCTTCGGAGTCGTCGCTCAACAACAGGTTGCGAACTTTTTGATAGGCGTCGGTAAAATGAGCGTGCGGTTCGACCCGGATGAGGCCGCCGAACGTACAACGGGCGCGATCGTCGAGCGCATTTTTGTAAAGGAGATCACTCGCGGTATGCGGCGAGATATGGTCCTGCAACGTGCGGGCGTCGAATTCCTGTTCGTTTGTTGCAACGGCCACCGCGAGCAGATCGCTGCGCGCGCCTTCGCCCACGAGTCGGCTGAGACTTTCGAACCGCGAATATCTTGAACCTAGGTTCAGGTTCAAACTCATCGCCGAGGCGTCGTGATCGACTGCGGTCGCGTTCATTTGCAGCGCAACGACGTTGCTGCCCCAGTCCTGTGCGCAAACATACGTGACCTTCGCACCAGGGCCAGCGATGAGGTCGTTCACTCCGCACGCAAAACCGGGTGCGCGCCGATCACACGAGCGGAAATGCTCGACCACTGTCACCTTTGCCAGTTCGTCCGCGACCAGAAGCAGGTGCGGAAATACCGATACATTTTCGCCACGTAACCAGTGGAAGATTTCGATGGGCAGCTCGATTTCGACGCCCCGCGGGACGAACAAAAACGTCCCGGACGAAACAAGCGCTTGATGAAGCGCCGCGAACTTGGCCGAGCCCAGAGAAGCTTCAGTCGACATGAAATATTTTCGGAAGAGATCGGCGTGTTCTATCATCGCGCGCTCGAGCGGCTGAAAAATGACGCCGCGTTTCTTCAAGTCGTCGGAAACGACATCGCGTTCGATCAGTTGGTCACCGGCGAAAATCATGCGCCCCGCAAACTGATCGAGGCCTCGCGAATACTTCCGAACATTCGTGCGATCACCGTTCGATAGTTCAGGGCTAAACTTGAACGGCGTGAGATCGAGAAGATCGACATTGGAAAATCGCCAAGCCTGATCTTTACGCGTCGGCCGCGGAATCGATTCAAATTTCTCCCAGGCAGCACGCTGTTGTTCGCGAGACCAATCCGGCAAATCGCGCGACTCAATCGGACCCGAGAGGATTCCCCTCGAGCTTACGGCTTCATCATGCGCGATTGCGGACATTGTCGATCTTAGACCAGAACGGCGGTCATCCCGACCGCCGCTACAGAAAACTTATTAGGCGAAAATTGTTATCCGACCGAGCCTTCCATCTCGAGCTCGATCAGGCGTTTCAGTTCGACCGAATATTCCATCGGGAATTGACGGACCAGCTCGTTGACGAAACCGTTCACGCTCAAGCTCATCGCCTGCGCTTTGGTCAAGCCGCGCTGTTGCATGTAAAAGATTTGTTCGGAACTGACCTGGCTGACGCTGGCTTCGTGTTGCACGGCGTTACCGGTGCCGCGGACGGTGATTGCCGGATAGGTGTCAGTGCGCGATGTGGAGTTGATCAGAAGCGCGTCGCACTCGGTGTTGTTTTTGCAATTTTTGAGATGCTTCGGCACGTGGACGAGACCGCGATAAGTGGCGCGCCCGGTCCCGATCGAGATCGATTTGGAAATGATGTTCGAAGTCGTTTCATCGGCGGCGTGGATCATTTTCGCGCCGGTGTCCTGATGTTGACCATTGTTGGCGAGTGCGATCGAGAGCACTTCGCCGCGCGACTTCCTGCCTTTCAACACGACGCCCGGATATTTCATGGTGAGTCGCGAGCCGATGTTGCAATCGATCCATTTCACTTCGGCGTCTTCGTGGGCAAGACCGCGCTTGGTCACTAAATTGAAAACGTTGGCCGACCAGTTCTGCACGGTGATGTATTGAATCTTAGCTCCTTTGAGCGCGACCAGCTCGACCACTGCGCTGTGTAGCGTCGTGGTGTTAAATTTCGGCGCGGTGCAACCTTCCATGTAAGTGACCTCGCTGCCTTCGTCAGCGATGATGAGGGTGCGCTCGAATTGTCCAAAGTTTTCGGCGTTGATCCGGAAATAGGCTTGCAGCGGATGTTTCACTTTCACTCCGGGCGGGACGTAAATGAATGAGCCGCCGCTAAAGACGGCCGAGTTGAGCGCGCTGAATTTGTTGTCGCCGATCGGGATGACTTTGCCGAACCACTTCCGAAAAATCTCCGGGTGATTTTTCAGTCCCTCGGTCGATCCAACGAAGATGACGCCCTGTTCGCCGACTGCTTTCTTGATGTTCGAATAAACCGCTTCGCTGTCGAACTGGGCTTCCACTCCGGCGAGAAATTTTCGTTCCTGCTCCGGAATTCCCAGTCGCTCAAAAGTGCGCTTGATGTCCTCCGGCACTTCTTCCCAGCTGCGCTTGGCCCCTGTGCCGGGCGCGAGGTAGTAACGAAGTTTATCGAAATCGATTGCTTCGAGATCTTTGCTCGCCCAATGGGTGGGCAGCGGTTTTTCGAGAAATGTTTTCAGACCGCGCAAGCGAAACTCGCGCACCCAATCGGGGTCCTCTTTCACATCGGAAATATAATGGATCGTTTTCTCGCTTAGTCCGGCGCCGGCGTCGCGCACATGCACCTCGGGATAAGCGAAGTCGCCGGCACTCCGATCGATATCGACGGATTTGGTTTCGGTTTTCATTGTCGATGTTCTCTGTTTGTTGATCTTACCTTGTCAGCACTGGCTCAGTCGCACCATCGCGCGCCCAATCGTAACCACGTTCCTCAAGCTCAAGCGCAAGCTCCTTCCCGCCGCTCCGCACGATCCGGCCCTGCACCATCACGTGCACGTGGTCGGGAACGATATAGTTCAGGATGCGCTGGTAGTGCGTAATTAAAAGTATGCCGATCTTGGAGCCGCGCAACGAGTTCACGCCGTGGGCGACAGTCTTGAGGGCATCGATGTCGAGACCGCTGTCGGTTTCATCCAAAACCCCGTACTTCGGCTCGAGCATGGCCAGCTGCAAAATCTCGGTCCGTTTCTTCTCACCGCCGGAAAAACCTTCGTTGACCGCGCGCGAAGTGAACGAGCGATCCATTCCGAGCAGCTCCATTTTTTCGTAGAGTCTCGCGTAGTATTCGGTTGCTTCCAGCTCTTCGCCTTCGGGCAAACGTGATTGGAGAGCGGCGCGGAGAAAATTCGCAATCGTCACGCCGGGGACCTCGCTTGGATATTGAAAGGCGAGAAACAAACCTTTCCGGGCGCGATCGTCCGGTTCGAGTGCGAGCAGATCTTCGCCGTCCATGGTGATCTTACCTTTGGTCACATGATAATCGGGATGACCAGCCATGACTTTGGCCAGGGTGCTTTTCCCCGAGCCGTTCGGGCCCATGACGGCGTGCACCTCGCCGCGCGGCACGGCCAGGCTCAGGCCGCGGACGATCTGCTGATCGCCGATGGCGACATGGAGGTTTTCGACACGAAGCTCGTCCATAAAACAGGGGTTAGAAATATACGGCGGTTCGGGTCGATTGCGAACGGGATTTCAGACAACCAAGACCGGTACTCGGAGCGCCATGTTGGCACACTGCCGGCTTATAATTTCTAGGAAAAGGGCATCCCGATTGCTGCAAAGAGCAATGGTGAACTCTGAAGGCAAATCACCGCACCCACCGCGGAAATCCATTTCGAAAGAATCGGTCTCAAAAGCGACCAGTGAATTGAACAACCTGTTGCAGATCATTTCCGGCACCAGCACCGAGATTGGCAATTTGTGGGAAGGCAGCGAAGGCTCGGAGCAATATTTGAATATGTTGCGCTCGAGCATTGATCGCGCGGAAGCGGTCGCCGCGCAATTGGCCGAGCAAGCTGGGGGTACTGAGGAAAAAGTTCTCATGCATCCTGAGCTCGCGTCGTTCCTGAAACCAAAGACGATCAGCGAAATGCCGCGCGCCAAGCCGACCATCCTCGTGGTCGACGATGAACAGATGGCCCTGGTTTTGATCAAGCGACTGCTGAGCGAAGCCGGTTACCAAGTGATGACCGCGCAATCGGGGTTCGAAGCTCTCGATGTATTCCGGCGACAGCCGCAGGCAATCCAGCTCGTTCTGCTCGACCTGACAATGCCGTTCATGGACGGAGAAGAGACATTTCATCGGCTGCGCGAGATTCGAGCCGACATGCCGGTTGTTCTGTGCACTGGATTTATCCGACAAGATCGACTCGATCGATTGATGAAGGCTGGCATTGCTGGATTTCTGCGAAAGCCACTCGCACCAGATGAAATTGTCGACCACGTCCGGAGCGTTTTGGACAGCCTGAAGTATGCGCAAACCAGCGGCTCACTGTCCGACAACTCATCCATTGCCGGCTGATTCGGATTCGAATGAAAGCAACTCACCGCGCCCGAGCCATCGAGAGATTTTACGACAATCGGCTCTTCGAAGGAGTTGATGCCGACATCATCGAGCGGATCGCGCCAAAACTTGGCGTGCTGCGAAAGAAACCGGGCGAAATAATTTTCCGCGAAGGCGAGCCCGGCGATTCGATTTACCTGGTCGGCCAGGGCTGCGTTAAAATTGCGAAGACGGCAAACGGCATCGACCACGAAATCCTCGACTACGTTGCCCAGGGAAATTTCTTTGGTGCAACCGCGCTCTTGGCGGGCGAGCCGCACTCAACCACTGCGACCGCGGTCGAGCCGGCGCTAATCGGCGAGCTCAACGAAAACACGTTTCAAGAGATCCTTGAGCTTTCGCCCGGCCGTCTCCATATGAATTTTCTGCGCGCGATCACCGCGCGGGTCCTGAGCGTAAACAACCATTTCATGCGCGAAACCATGCGCGCGGAACGACTCAGGGTGGCGGGCGCTCTTGCCAACGCGATGATCCACGATTTGAAAAACCCGGTTTGCATTGCGCGTTGTTGTTCCGACTTAATCGTCTCCGAGTCGACCGACGGACATTTGCGCGAGATGAGCAAAATGCTCACCGACACAGTCAACGGCATTCTTGGAATGACCCTGGACTTGCTCGATTACACCCGCGGTTCGGTTTCGGTCAGCAAGCGATCGGTATCGATCTGGCGCCTGCTCGACGAGGTGAACCGCCAGTCGCTTCATCTTCTCCCGAGCAAAAACATCGAGTTCGTTAAACATATCCGCTACCAGGGCAACATCGACATCGACCTCGGACGGTTTGTCCGCGCACTCGGCAACGTGATCGAAAACGCGATGCACGCAATGTCGCGGGGCGGCGCGCTCACGTTCACCATCGATGCTATCGAAGAGCAGGTGGTGTTGCGAATTTCCGATACTGGTGGCGGAATCGCGCCCGAAGCGATGCCGACCTTGTTCGAACCTTTCGAGCGCTACGGCGATTCGCAGGCAAGCGGTGTCGGCCTGGCGGTGGCGAAAGCGATTGTCGAGGCACACGGCGGCAAAATTTCAGTGCGCAGCATTGTCGGCAAAGGTACCACCGTCGACATTCGGCTGCCGAAACCAGCCGGCGAATAATTGCGCGCGCAATCGAGCGCGCTACCGTTTGCACCTAAACTCAGCGATCAAACCGTCGCTGCCGCTTTGCCCTGTGGTGTAACGGTAACACAGCGCCCTTTGGAGGCGTTATTCTTGGTTCGAATCCAAGCGGGGCAGCCACGTAAACTGCCTTTGGCCTCACGTGGATGATCGACTCGTCTCTACCTGCTTGGGGTCGGGCTCGAGATCGGAAATGCGAACGTCGATGAGGGTGACGCGGCCGGCGGACTGGCCGGCCCTGGCGAAGATGTCGATGCTCCGCTCGCGACGGCTGTCGGAGTTGGCGATGGCGAAACAGTTGCGGTCGGCGAAGGCGTTGGAGTCGGTGGTGGTGGAATAATATTTTCCCAATGATGCAGCTGGACAGTCGCGCCGCCGATTTCATCGACCAACTTCTGGCAGCGGTCTTGGAGTTTTTCCAAATCGGGCGGACCAAACGGCGGATCGGCTGTTCCCGGAAAAATCAGATACGTCACTTTGAGATCGCTGACCGGCCGATTATAAGGCGTGGTTTGCGGATTAATTTGCTTCCCGATCCGAAAGGAGGCCTCGCCCGCTTTGTCGTTAGGCCCGATGTCGCCCACGATCGCGGGATAAATTCCATCGCCGAAAACCACCACTGCGTAATCGCCTGTCTTCGCGGCGTCGCGTCCGTGGGTGAAAGAACCGGGAATCACGATGTAGGGATCGGTCATGCCAATCAGAAAGCTGTATCTTTTCAACGTGGCGACTTCCGCGCGCAATTGTGTGATCGCGTTCCGCAGATCACGCTTGCGGTCAGCCGTAGTATTGCGCGCAGCAAACTCGTCTTCCGCGCGCTTCAATCGCTCTTCAGTCCCGGCGAGATATGGATTGGGCGCGGGCGTTTTCTTCGGCCACTTGAAACTGGTGAACGGTTTGAAGTTGGTCGGCGCGCCAGTGCCTGTCGGCATCCGATCGCCGTCCGAGCCGTCCGCATCGACATCCATATCGGCCTGCATCAGTAGCGCCTTGCGATGGCTCTGCGGGTGTTGCAATTGCAAAACGGTTTGGCAATCGAAAAAGTTGTGACGTGACAGAAGCAGATCGAGCCGAACCAGATTTTCCTTGAGCATCTTTATTTTCGTGTTGTAGAGCTCGGTAAAAAGCGGAGAGACCGAATCAGGACCCACCATCGCGGCGAGACTGGGTAGCAGCTCCGGCAATCGCGGCGTTACTTTGGCGAGTTCCTCGATCGTTCGATTCGGCGTCGGCACCCGCGCATTTAATTTCAAATCGAGAACGTAACTTTCAGGATCGACCCGTTCGGTCGAAGCGTCCGCGCCCGGCGTGGTTTCCACGCTGGAGTGAAGTGTGATGCCGCTGAACAAACGGCCGGTGTCGAGCTTGCCGCCAATCGGCGGCGGACGGGTTGGCGTCGGCTCCGGCGTTGGCGAAGTCGGCGGAGCTCCTTCGCGCGGCGCGAAGTATTGTAATCGCTCCTGCGAAATCCAGCGGTACAGGATCACCGCAAAAATCGCGGCCGCCAAAACGACCACCAGCCTTCGCAACGTGCCCAGACCAAGTTTTGCCACGCGATTACTTTTTCAACCAGGCGACAATCGCCACGATCAGGCCGATCACGCTCAAGATCGACATCATCCCGGCGGGCATCACTTTACCGGTACGAATGAATTTGGGGACGAATTGCGCCGCGAGTAAAAGAGAAACAACGAAAGCGGTGGCGAGTCCGGCGACTCGATTTTCCGGCAGCAGAAATCCGGCGACGAGCAGCAACACGCCGGTGATCGCGCCCGCGATGATCGATGGCAGGCTGCCGGCTTTCACGTAGCCGATAATCCCGCCGATAATCGTCAGCGCACCGAAAACGAGAAAGTAAAGTTTGGTCGCGTCCATGTTCGCTCAGTAGCGCACTCGTAATCCAACCGCCCGAGACTGTCCAGCCGCACGATTACTCCGTCCCGAGATCCTCGATTTTGATCACCGGATGAATTTCCCAGCCGGTTGAGCGCCAGGGATGATGATAACCTTCCTGGCTGAACCATCCGATCGTCGAGCCGACATCCGTGTCCGGCTTATTGTGTTCGTCGTCCCACATCAAATAACCGGTCACGCGAATCTTGTGCGCCTCGTTGCCCGTCGGGGCAAAGCTGTTGTCCGGCAAGCGCAGAAACGCCGCCAGCTTTTGAATCCGAACGCCGCTGCGATAAACCAAAGCCTGCGTCCGCGGCGTGATTTCACAAATGATCGGCGTCGGATCGCCGATTTGCGCCGGGTGGTCGGCCGATTCGGGCGACAATTCCAAATGCCAATCCAGAAAATCCTGGCTCCGGCAATTGGTCGATTCCGGAATTCCCTGGTAAGCCAGCACCAGCCACCCAGTAACCGAGACGATTTGTTTCTCGAGTTCGGCGACCTTCTCTTTCTGTGTTGGACTCGACTCCCGCCGATGTTTCCGTTCGATTTGCCGATCGTATTCCGCGACGCGCGCGAGAAACGTAACGGTGTCCAACGATAGGATCTTCATCCCAGTCAGCTCGATTGGAGAACGGTTCTTCTGCTGGTTGCGCTCTTTGCCATCCTGCGTTTTCGCCGCGCCTTCTAATTTAGAGAGACAATCCCAGCCGGTAAGATCGAGATCGCGGAGTTCGGGCAGCTGCGCCATCGCGCTGGTCAGGAAAACAACCAGCGAAAAGCAAACCAGCGACAATCCAAATGCGCGAGGCGTGGTCATCCTGAGCGGAGCGAAGGATCTCTCACAAACACGAGCGTCACACAATTTACGAAGCGTGATCTTTGCCTCGACTGGGAGATTCCTCGCTCCGCTCGGAATGACAAGCTTGATGTTTCGATTCGGCGTTTCGGTCGAACACCGTTAGAATTGATCGTGCACTCGTTCCGGTATCACGATGGAAAACTTTACTGCGAAGACATCGATCTTGCCCAGGCGGCGGAGGAGTTCGGCACGCCGCTCTATATATATAGCGCAGGCACAATTCTCGATCACTACACGCGACTCGACGCCGCGCTCGCCCCGCTCGATCATCTCATTTGTTACGCGGTCAAAGCGAACTCCAATCGCGCAATTCTGAAATTTCTCGCCGAAGCCGGGGCAGGTTTCGACATTGTTTCAGGCGGCGAACTTTTCCGCGCGATCAAAGCCGGAGCCGATCCAAAAAAGTGTACATTCGCGGGCGTCGGCAAAGCGCGCGACGAAATCGAGTATGCGCTCGAGCAAGGCGTTTACAGCTTCAACGTCGAGAGCGAAGCCGAGCTGGATTACATCGACAAAATCGCGGCTGCGAAAAAGTCTCGCGCGCCGATCGCGTTACGCGTGAATCCCGATGTCGATCCGCACACGCACGAATACATCGCGACCGGCTCGCATGAGAACAAGTTCGGGATCGCGCTCGGTGACGCCGGAGCCGTTTATGAGCGCGCCGCCAAGATGCGCAACATCGACATCGTCGGCGTGCAAATGCACATCGGCTCGCAGATCACGGAGACAAAACCGTTCGTCGACGCCGTGAATAAAATCGCGCCGCTCGTCCGCGAGTTGAAATCGAAGTACGGCATCAAGTTCTTCAGTATCGGCGGCGGCATGGGAATCATTTACCGACGTGCGTTGGAGAGCGGGTCAGGCAAATGGTGGCACGATCACGGCGGTGAATCGTCCGCTTTCAGCGTCCGCGATTATGTCGATGCGATCGTCCCGCCGCTGCGCGAACTCAGCATTCGCGTCTTGTTTGAACCAGGTCGCTTCCTCGTTGGTAACGCCGGTGTCTTGCTCACGCGCGTGCGCTACATCAAGCAATCCGGGTCGAAGAAGTTCGCGATCGTCGATGCCGGAATGAACGACCTGATTCGACCCGCGTTGTACCGCAGTTACCATGAGATTGTGCCGGTCGAAGAGAAGATTGAAAGTGAGAGGAAGATTGAAAAGATCGACATCGTCGGACCGGTTTGTGAATCGGGCGATTTTTTCGCGCTCGACCGCGAGATGCCCGAAGTGCAGGAAGGCGATTTGCTCGCGATCATGAGCGCGGGCGCCTACGGATTTGTGATGGCTTCAAACTACAATTCGCGTCCGCTCCCCGCGGAAGCGCTGGTCAGGGGCGATAAGGTTGTCCTGATCCGAAAACGGCAGACCTGGGAGGATTTGGTTCGGGGCGAGGCGGAGTGAGCGCGCGAGTTGCAGATTTTCGTTTCCTGCATAAATACTGTTTCCCCTCGAATTCGATGAAACGCCTCTCCCTGATTGCTTCATTATTGCTCTTCGCGATAGCGGCCAAAGCGGGCGACAAAATCCCGAAGGGCGAATGGATCATTCTTGTTGGTGGACCTTCACTGAAACAATGGGAGCAATACAAGGCCCAGCCGCACGACCACTGGTGGGCAAATTTCGTTCGCGCCGCGCGACTTCGCACTGAACAGCTCCGCGACGGTCTCGGACCGGACGCGCCGATCACGTGGCTTGTTTACAAGCAGGGTTATCTAGATCGCCAGCCGCAGGAAAATCAGGACTTGATCGCTCTTATT
>DASQBB010000041.1:0-18430 GCA_035635435.1 Chthoniobacterales bacterium
GCTACCTTTGTTCGTTCTGTCTGATGCGTTGAAGAAGAGCCTGAACAGAAGGTAAAGAAGAAGACGAACGTAGTGAAGTTCTCTGTTTCGAATTTCCGGAGCCGCACTCGGCGTTCTATCTCCAAAGAGGGAGTACGAATCACCTCGCGAGCGGCACTGAAAAATCCCACCCATGCGCAATAGCGACTCTTTGATCGCGTCGCGAAAATTCATGATGAGCACAAACTTGCACTCTTCGCTGGCTCGTTAGGCGCTGGACAAACCGGCTGCCTTCTTAGCCGCAGCGGAGAAACGTTATGTGGATTATGATCGGCGATACCAACTCCGGATTTATCGCGCCGAACACGATTACTACTATGCGATCCCCGTCGGAATCACTCGGGCTCGGAATTCTAGCAATCTGCATCAACGCGTCGCTGATGATTATTAAGATGGGTGTCGGTGTGATTGGCAATTCATATGCTCTCATCGCGGATGGAATTGAATCAGCCAGCGACATCTTTTCGTCGGTGATCACTTGGGCTGGCTTCCGCTTGTCGCTCAAGCCTGCTGATGAAGACCACCCTTACGGACACGGAAAGATTGACGCGCTGACTGGGATGTTTTCCGGCGGCGCTTTGTTCGCGGCCGCCGCTTTTATCGCTTATCAATCAATTCTCGAGATCAGGACTCCGCATCATTCACCGGCGTGGTTCACATTGCCGGTGCTAATCGGCGTGATCGTGGTCAAAGAGTTACTTTCGCGGCGTGTCTTCGCGGCCGCGGATACTTTTGATTCAAATGCGCTCAAAGGCGACGCGTGGCACCACCGTTCTGACGCGATAACCTCTGCCGCGGCAGCGATTGGAATTACAATCGCGCTGATCGGCGGGAAAGGATGGGAAATGGCGGACGATTGGGGCGCGCTGGCCGCGTGTTCGGTTATTGTGACGAACGCTTTTCGGATCGTGAAAGGCTCTGTTTACGATGCCACCGATCCGGCGGCATCTCCATTGCTTCGGGATCCGATCTGCACAGCTGCGGCAAACCAGCCAGGCGTGCGGCGGATCGAAAAATGCCTAGTTAGAAAAAGCGGGACAAACTTGTTTGTCGAACTGCACGTGGAGGTTGATCCCTCCGTTACGATTCGCGAAGGACACCGTATCGGCCATCAAGTGAAAGCTGCGCTCATAGCCGCTAATCCGCGCATTCAGGATGTGATGGTACATCTCGAGCCCGCTGGCTGATTATCGCCAGTAGCAAAAAGAGTTCTCCGCGGGGCCCTCCCTCGAACGAGGGATGATCGATCACCTCAGCAGCGGCAACAGGAAATCCCTCACGCGCGCAATAGCGGCGGGGCGACTGCAAACGATATTTAGGAATGAAAACGAAGAGCTCTCTGACTGCCGTATTCGTGTTGGAGAAAACCCAGAGAGGCTCTCTGCGTGTCATGTCTAACGAAATTCACTTTTATTCCGAACCCCAACAGACCGAAGGCGTTTCGATAAACGATCTTCTTATGCAGAGTCTGTATTCTCACACAGGATAGCGCGCCATGTGGATCGTTCGCTTAGCTCTTCGTCGCCCTTACACGTTTGTCGTCGCAGCGTTGCTGCTGCTCTTGATGACTCCGTTTGTCCTGACCAAGACGCCGACCGATATCTTCCCCTCGATCAATATCCCGGTCATTAGCGTCATCTGGCAATTCACCGGGCTGCCGGCCGATCAAATCGCCCAACGAATGGTCTTCACCGAGGAACGGGCGCTCACGACCACGGTCGATAATATCGAGCACATCGAATCGACCTCGTACGACAGCCAGGGCGTAATCAAAGTGTTCTTTCAACCGGGTGTGAACCCGTCGACCGCGGTAGCCCAATTAACCGCCGTTTCACAAACAATTTTGAAACAGCTCCCACCAGGGACGACGCCGCCGCTGATCCTGCAATACAGCGCGTCTACGGTTTCCATTCTGCAGTTCGGAATTAGCAGCACCAAGCTTACCGAGCAGCAAGTCTTCGATACCGCCCTGAACCAGATTCGCGTCGGACTAATCAGCGTGCCTGGAGTGAGCATTCCGTTTCCATACGGCGGAAAGCAGAGGGTGATTTCAGTCGATCTCGATCTTAAGGCATTGGAAGCGAAGAACCTCGTCGCACAGGATGTGGTCACCGCCATCAGCAACGGCTCGTTAACCTTTCCGAGTGGCGTGGCCAAGATCGGTGGAAAAGAAGTCCCGATCGATCTTAATGTCAGTCCGTCCACGATCGAGCCGTTGAACAACCTGCCGGTGAAAAATGTCGGCGGGACCGTCATTCAAGTAAGCGATGTGGCCCAGGTGCGCGACGGCTATATGCCGCAGCAAAACATCGTTCACCAGGATGGTGTCCGCAGCACGCTGCTTCAAGTTTTTAAGAATGGCAGCGCATCTACTCTTTCCGTAGCCGCGGGGGTCAAGGCGGCGATGGCGAAGATTCTCAAGACCGTGTCGAGCGATGTGCAGGTAAAGCAATTCGCCGATCAATCCCTCTTCGTGCAGGCCGCCGTCAGCGGAGTAGTACGGGAAGGCGTGATCGCGGCGGCGCTGACCGCGCTGATGATTCTGCTCTTTCTCGGTTCGTGGAGGAGCACCATCATTGTGGCGGTTTCAATTCCGCTTTCGGTGCTGGCCTCGTTAGCCATTCTCAGCGCTCTGGGTCAGACGATCAATCTCATGACGCTTGGTGGCCTGGCGCTCGCGGTCGGCATTCTGGTGGACGATGCGACGGTCACAATCGAAAACGTTGAACGACACTTAACAGCCGGTGAACCTTTGGAAGACGGCATCCTAAAGGGAGCGGGCGAAATTGCCTTGCCTGCCCTGGTTTCCACCATGTGCATCTGCATTGTCTTTGTCCCAATGTTTTCTCTGGCCGGCGTGGCGCGCTACCTCTTCGTGCCTTTGGCCGAGGCAGTGGTCTTTGCCGTGATCGCTTCCTACGCGCTCTCCCGCACGTTGACGCCGACACTGATCATGTGGTTCGAACGTCATCACCATCCGCCTACGGCCCCAGGGGCCTCCGGCGCGACAGGCAAGCTGGAGAAACATCGCGGTATAGCATTTTGGCTTCGGCCGCTGGCGGCGATCCAAAAGCATTTTGAAAATGCGTTTAATCGCTTCCGGGAAGCGTATGCCAATTTGTTAGGCACAATCCTAAAGCACCGGGCGGCTTTCGCAGTCGGCTTCCTAAGCTTTTGCGTCGCGTCTTGGTTGCTCGTTCCGTTCCTTGGCCAGGACTTCTTTCCCGCGGTGGATGCAGGAACGTTTCGATTGCACGTGCGCGCTCCGACCGGGACGCGTATCGAGCAAAGTGCCAAGTTGGTCGACGAAGTAGAGACTGCCATTCGCCGTCAGATTGCGGCCAAGGACCTTGAGGGCATGATCGACAATATTGGACTGCCGTCTTCGGGCATCAACCTGACCTACAACGACAGCGGTGTGTCAGGACCAGCCGACGCCGATATCCTGGTCTCATTAAAAACCGGACATAAGCCGACGGCGAATTATGTGCACGACCTGCGTCTCAGCCTTAGCCGCGACTTTCCCGGCGTGATCTTCTACTTCCTCCCGGCCGACATTGTAAGTCAAACTCTCAACTTCGGACTTCCCGCTCCCTACGACATCCAGGTTGTTGGGCGAAATCAAACGACGGACCAAGAGGTGGCCAATTCCATTGCCGACAAAATTCGTGGAGTCCGCGGCGCCGTGGACGTGCGGGTGCAGCAGCCAAACGATCTGCAACGAGTCATGTTTTCGGTCGATCGAACCAAGGCCGCGCAGCTTGGCCTTACGGAAAGAGACGTGGCCAGCTCGGTCCTGCTCGGTTTGAGTGGCAGCAGCCAGGTGGCACCGACTTACTGGCTCGATCCTAAGACCTCGGTTCAATATCTCGTGAATGTGCGCGTGCCCGAGACGCGGACGACTACGCTTTCCGATTTAGAATCGATGCCGCTTAGTGCTTCCAATCCTGGAACAGGTAATGGTCAAGTACTCAGTAACCTGGCCAGCTTTTCGCGGACGACCAGCCAACCCATCTATTCGCATTACAACGTAATGCCGGTCGTCGATGTCTTCGGCGGAGTCGGTAGCAGAGACTTGGGCGGCGTCCTTAGCGACATCAAACCAATTATCGCGCAGGCCAAAAAAACGGCGCCGCCCGGCACGGATATTATTCTGCGAGGGCAAGCGGCGACCATGAGCTCAAGCTTTACTGGGTTGAGCATCGGAATGCTCATGGCGATCGCGCTCATCTATCTGCTGCTCGTGGTCAACTTCCAGAGCTGGCTCGATCCATTCATTATTTTGACCGCGCTCACCGGTGCACTTGCGGGAGTCGTGTGGGGGCTGCACATCACGAGCACGACCTTAAGCGTTCCGGCCATGATGGGTTCAATCATGTGCCTCGGCGTCGCCACCGCGAATTCCGTCCTCGTTGTGACCTTCGCGCGCAACCATCTCCAGGAAGGAATGGATCCGTTGAAAGCAGCATGGGAAGCTGGGACCGGCCGCTTGCGCCCAGTAATCATGACCGCGACCGCGATGATCATCGGCATGTTACCGATGGCGCTTAGTCTCGGTGAAGGCGGTGAGCAGAATGCGCCGCTCGGCCGGGCGGTAATCGGCGGCCTCATCGTCGCGACCGTCGCTACGCTGCTTTTCGTGCCGGTAGTGTTCAGCCTTTTGCATCGACAAGCACCCGTGACCGGCGCAACCGAATCGAAAGAAAATGCCACAACGAAAGTCGATACGGCTATCCCTGAAACCTAAACATTTCTCTACATTATATGAGCACAACTACTTATGCTGGCAGCGACGGGCTTATGGACGAGCAACCCCAGGCAGACTCATCTCCATCCAGCGAATCGGCCAAGCCACCGACCCGATTTCGTCGCATCATTATCGTGGGCGGCGCATTGCTCCTGATCGCATTGGTGATCGGGTTTATTCCGCAGTGGCGCCAGCGACGAACAGCTGCGGCTGATACGAAACAGTTGGCGGTCTCCACCGTGGCAGTAGTTTCGCCAACTTCCAATACGCCCGCCAGCGGTCTTACCTTACCAGCTGAAGTCAAACCGTGGTTGGACTCGTCGATTTTTGCTCAAGCCAGCGGTTACCTGAAGAACCGGCTCGTCGACATTGGCGCGCACGTTGACCAAGGCCAGTTACTGGCTGAGATCGACACACCAGACCTCAACCAACAGCTCGAGCAGGCCCGTGCCCAGCTCAAGCTTGCTCAGACAAGTTTCGACCTGGCCAAGACCACGAATGATAAGTGGAAGCAGCTTTTCAAACAAGGCGTCGTGTCTGAACTGGATGCGAAGGACAAAGACGCAGCACAAGGTGTGGCGCAGGCCAACCTCGACAACAACAACGCCAACGTTAAGCGCCTCGAACAATTACAAGGTTTTCAGAGCGTCATCGCTCCATTCGCCGGAACCATTACGATCCGAAATGTTGAGGTCGGCGACCTGATCAGCGCAAACCCGGGCGGCAAGGAAATGTTTCATATCCAGCAAACCCAGTCGCTTCGCGTCTATTTCCGCGTGCCGCAGGCTGAAGCGCCGAACATCACGGCGGGACAAACTTTCGACGTTGTCGTAGGGACGCAAGCCGGAAACACGTATCCCGGAAAGGTGGTCACGACTTCGGAGTCGGTCTCACCGGATTCCCGTACGATGGAGGTTGAGTTAGAGGTGGATAACTCACAGAACAAGATTCAGCCTGGCAGCTATGCCACGGTCCGCTTGCCTCAAAGCGTTTTAGGAAAGCTTCTGACCTTACCTGACAACACGCTGATATTTCGCGGGAAAAATCTGCAAGTTGCCGTCGTCGACACGAAAGGTGTTGTGGAACTCCGCGACGTCAAAACCGGGCGGGACTTCGGCATACAGTCCGAAATTCTCGGCGGCGTCACCGAATCCGACAAAATAATCGTCAACCCATCCGACTCTCTCACTACTGGAACAACGGTCCGCGTTGCCGCGACGCCCCCTTCTTCCGCGACGCCCACTTCTTCCGCGACGCCTACTTCTTCCGCGACGCCTACTTCTTCCGCGACGCCACTCCTGCGTTAAGGAAGAAATAACATTCCCATGGGAGGAAATGCAGTGGCTCGACAACCCGGACAATCAGATTCGACCGGGAAGCTACGCGCAGGCACGCCTGACTTCCGGTTCGTTAGGGCAAATTGCGACCCTGCCGAATAACACTTTGTTGTTCCGCGCACAGGGATTGCAAGTTGGAGTCGTGAAGCCCGACAACACTGTCGAACTCCACGATATTAGAGTAGGCCGCGACTTCGGGACCGCGATCGAAATTGTACAGGGGGTTACACCATCCGATAAGGTGATCCTGAATCCTGCTGACTCACTTGTGACCGGCGACGTTTTTCGTATCGCAGCGGCGCCGGCTGCTTCACCCACCCCTGCGGTGGCCGGAAATGACAAGAACCCTCGAAAGTAGTTTTGTATAAGTAACTATAGACAAGCCACTTATGGCTCCAGAGGTAGGATTCGAACCTACGACCAATCGGTTAACAGCCGACCGCTCTACCACTGAGCTACTCTGGATCGTTCCAATAGCGGACGTATATTTTTGTTCACTCGAAGCGACTCGGCAAGTTAGCGGTTAAGCCGCGAGCATCAATCGGTTAATCCCGACTGGGTCGGGACTCTACCACTGAGCTACTCTGGAATGTTTCAGTCGGCTCGACAGAGTCTCGCCCCACCGAAGAAAATTGGTTGCGGGGGCTGGATTTGAACCAGCGACCTTCAGGTTATGAGCCTGACGAGCTACCAGGCTGCTCCACCCCGCGGGATAATTATGGCGAGATGATGCGCGGAATCAAACTCAAAGCCAGTTGCGGCTGGCAACCCGAACGGGGAAAGGCAGTTTCGTGCTTGGCGAATTTGCATCAGCGGCGCTAGTATTTTTTCCATAAATTCCACAGTTTTGGCATAGAAACTTCTGCAGAATGACGGTCTCAACCTATGCGCGTCCTAATTGCTGATGATCAGCCGAGTGTCGGAAACACGGTGGCTCTGTTGGTCAATGCGGCCAAACATCACGTGGTCAAAGTCGTTAGTTCCGGCGCCGAGGCAATCCGGGCCTATCACACCTACAAGCCGGACGTCGTGCTGATGGATTATTGCATGGCCAAATTGAATGGCGGCACAGCCTGCCGATATATTCTTACCGAAGACCCCGGAGCCCGTATTGTCTTTGTCTCAAGTCGGCCCGCGAGTGAACTCGCGGACATCGGAGCCATTGCCATCCTGCCGAAGCCAGTGGACCTCGAGGAGCTCGAAGAGCTGCTCAATGATATGGATGCGCAGCTGGTCTTCGATTACGCCCGCTGCAAATAAAGCGAAAGCGTCATTCGTGGCGGAAATTTGCGTTCTGCAAGGGAGGCGGTTCCCTTAATGGGTGACCGCGGCGAGCGCTGCAAAGAAAGATAGCGATAGGATTCTGGTCGGCACGGCGAGCTGGACAGATCCCGGATTTGTCGAGCGTTGGTATCCAAAAAAAATGGCGGGGCACGAACGACTCGCCTGGTACGCGCAGCATTTCGAAATGGTCGAAGTCAATTCGACTTTTTATTCGGTCCCGGATGGGCGGACAGTAGAACGCTGGTGCGCGACCACGCCGCCCGCGTTCAGGTTCGACGTTAAGCTGCATCAATTGTTTTCATTTCATTCCACGCAGCAAAAATTATTACCGCGCGAGTTGCAGCGCGTCGCGCGAACTGATGCAAAAGGTAAGGTGAATGCCTCGCCGACGTTGCGAGATGCACTGCTCGAATCTTTTCTGCGACCGATGTCGATCTTGCAGACGGGTGGTAAGCTTGGCGCGTTTTTGCTCCAGCTTTCGCCGGCGTTTTCTTCTCGGAAACATGAGTTGAGCGAGCTCGAGCCGTTGATTGAGAGGCTGGCTGATTATCAACTCGCGATTGAGTTTCGAAACCGCAACTGGGTTGTGGGCGACCAGCTAAGATCGACAATGGATTTTCTGCGCAAACGTAACGTCGGATTTGTGAACGTGGACGCGCCGGCCTCCGATCATTTCTCGGTCGTGCCTTCCGATCTAAATGAGATTACGAACCCGAATCTCAGTTACCTGCGTCTGCACGGCCGCGACGCCAAAGCGTATCTCACGGGAAAGACGGTAGCATCGCGCTTTGATTACGATTACTCGGAGAAAGAAATCGCCGAAGTGGCCGATCGGACCCGCAAACTCGCGCAGAACGCAAAGGACGTGCATGTGGTCTTCAACAACAACAATCTCGACTACGCACCGCGCGCCGCGATCCGTTTGAGGAAAGCGCTCGGTCAAGCAATGACGGCGCCGGGGTCAGAGACACCTGAGTTGTTTTAGGTTAGACTCGCGCCCGTGCCAGAGTCCCAATCAGTTGGAGAGCGCAGTGCCGGGCCGCGTCTGCCGGAATTTCTAGCGCGGAAAAAACAGTGGCTGGCCGACCACCATATGACGCTGGTCACGATGAAGGACACGCCGCATTCGATCGCACTCGGCTCAGCGATCGGAATATTTTTCGGATTCACGCCGCTTTGGAGTTTGAAGACGTTACTTTCGATCGCCGTGGCTTGGATATGTCGATGCAATAAGGTCGCCGCCGCAATCTCCGTGACCGTGCACGATGTCCTGATTTTTGTGATGCCCGCGATTTATTTTGCGGAATACAAAGTTGGTTGCTGGGCGCTGCACCGACCGACTCCAGCTCACGGAGTCCGGTTCCACTTCGGGTTGCACGATTATCTAAACTGGGATGTGTTCCAGAGATTGGTCTGGCCGGCATTTGTCGGCTCGTTGTTTCTGGCAATCCCCTCAGCGGTCATCGTTTATTTTGTGATGCGGATGCTGATCAGTCGGGCACGGTCGCCCAAAGCGGGTAACCAGCCCCAAGAGTAGGCAGTCCGAGGCGTTTTTCTCCTCCGAACGGCACGGGAGTTGCATCACAAATCGCGAAACGGTTCGCCTTGTGCCCTAGACAGGCCCGACGCGGCCAAGATTAAATCATATGAAATCTGTTATCGTTATCGCTTCAAGCATCCTGCTTTGCTCATGCGCGGACATGTATGTTACCAAGACCGAGGTAGCGACCCCCGGCGGACGAACCGCCGGCGCTATTGACGCCAAGGACTACGGCTCAAAGGGCGTCCACATGATCACGAATTGCGGGGTAGGGGCGAGCGGCCCGAGCGCCATCTATATTAGACCGTTCTGCATCGACACTGCGGTCTTCAAAGGCGACCAGGCCCTGAGTGATGGTGAAATGCCAATTCGTAAAGCACTGTCACCAGTGGAGTTTGCCAACGACCTAAAGGAGCAATTGGAAAAAATCGCCCCGGCCAGAATTTTGAAGGACACGGAATCGCCGCGCACCGGATGGCTGGTAGAGGGCCACTTTGAGATGATCGACGGCGGAAGTCCCTATGCTCGTTTCTTCGCCGGTTGTTTTGGCGCCGGCCAGTCGTTTCTGGCGCTGCACGTCCGAATCACCGATGTCGATCGCGGCACCGTCGTTTATGAATTCGACATGGCGGGCGGCAGTCGTTTCCAAGGCAGACATGGGACGGTCCGCGCCAGCGGGCTTGGTCGGGCGACACACTTCGACTTCGTAAACGCGGCGGAGCGAATCTATCTGACTTTGAGCGCGAATCCGTATCGTTACGGCGAGCGCGCCAACGTCAGCTTGCCCGAATAAGTTCGCAGTTCGCGTTTTCGCGGGTTGCCAACTGAACGGCGGCGATTAACGTCCTGCCGTTTCAAACTAGTCCCGTGATTTTTAGACGCCGCTTCGTTGTCATTGCCGTTGCGCTTCTTTTTGGCGCACTCCGCTCGGCCTCAGCTGCGCAAGCCTCGATCATTGTGGATGCGCAAACCGGCTTCGTTTTGCAGGAATCGAAGTCGAAGGACAAGCGCCAGATCGGCAGTCTAACGAAAATCGCTACTGCGATGGTTGTTCTGGATTGGGCCGAACACAAAGGGGGCGATCTCAATCAAAGCGTAGTCATTTCACCATCGGCGTTTGTGGGAACGCTGGAGAACAACATCGGTTTTCGTCCGGGCGACGAAATCGCACTGCGCGATTTGCTTTATGCCGCGCTTGTCCAATCCGACAATGTCGCCGCTTACACGCTGGCGGATTACGTCGGATCCAGAATCCAAGGACCAACGCCGGCTGGACAGAAATCGAAGCTGACTGCGGTCGATGTTTTCGTCACTCAGATGAATGCGCTAGCCAAGCAGTTGAAAATGGAACGCACGCGCTTTGTGAATCCGCATGGTGTCGATACCAACGTGAAACCGCTGCCGTACTCGACGGCGGAAGATGTTGCTCGGCTCACCCGTTATGCTTTAAACAAGGCGAGCTTTCGTTTTTATATTTCGCAGAAGGAACGACAGATCTCGTTCCGACGCGGAGGCAAAGAGCAGCGCTATTCGCTGCGCAACACGAACGAACTTCTCGGCACCCAGGGAATCGACGGCGTGAAAACCGGCCGGACGGCACGCGCTGGTGAATGTTTGGTTCTTTCAACCGGCCGTGAATCGGAAATCGTGAAAGAAGGACAAGGCGTCAGGATTTTTCCACGGCGCATCATTGTTGTCTTGCTCGGGAGCAACAGCCGATTTGCCGAAGGCGCCCAACTCATTGGCCAAGGCTGGCAGCTCTACGATCAGTGGGCGGCCGGCGGACGGCTTGTAGATCCGAAAAAAATGCTTTGATTGTGTCTTCGCCATGAAGACGCGCATTGGCATTCTCACCAGCGGCGGGGATTGCCCCGGACTCAACGCTGTCCTTCGCGGCGTCGTCCTCGCGGGCGAAAAGCTCGGTTGGGAAGTAATCGGGTTCCGCGATGGCTTCGAAGGTCTGTTGCCGCCGGGCGATTATATCGTGCTCGATCGCAAAAGCACCGAAGGCATCATGGCGCTCGGCGGAACCATCATCGGTACCACCAACCGCGGTCATTTCATTGCTAAAGTCGGAGCCGGTGATCGCGCGGTCGTTGCGAGCGAAGTGATCGCGCGCGCGAGAAAAGTTTTGGACGAACTCCACGTCAAAGCGCTTGTCATCGTCGGCGGCGACGGTTCGATGACGACGGCGATGCAAATGCAGGAAGCAGGCATCAATTGCATCGGTGTCCCGAAAACGATCGACAACGATATCGAAGCGACGGCGATGACATTCGGATTTGATTCCGCTGTCGCGGAAGTGATGGACGCGCTCGATCGTTTGCACACGACGGCAACGAGCCACAAACGGGTGATGGTTGTCGAAGTGATGGGCCGTCATGCCGGCTGGATCGCGCTCCACGGCGGAATTGCCGGCGGCGCGGACATTATTTTGATTCCCGAGATTCCGTTCGACTACGGCAAAATCGCGGACGCGATAAAGAGACGCGAGGCCGCGGGTCGGCTCGGCTCGCTCGTTGTCGCAGCCGAAGGCGCGCGGCCCAAAGACGGTCAGCAAATCAAACGCGATATCGAAGGCGGCGAATTTCGACTGGGTGGAATTGGCGATGTGGTGGCGCGCGAAATCGCCGAGCGCACTGGAAAAGAAACGCGATCCTGCGTGCTCGGACATTTGCAACGCGGCGGGCCACCGACCACTCTTGACCGAATCCTGGGCACGCGCTTCGGCGTTAAAGCCGTGCAATTGGCCAACGAAGGACATTTCGGTTCGATGGTCAGCTATCAGAATTATCAAGTGCGCCATGTTCCTATTGCCGACGCGGTAAACCGTTTGCGCCTCGTCCCGCCGCACGGCGAAATGGTCCAGACCGCGCGCGATGTCGACATTTCTTTCGGCGATTAGATGTCGATCTTTTGTAGCGGCGGTCTATGACCGCCGAATTTATTGGCGAAAGTCCCGACGGTGAGACACCGTCGCTACAGTTGAAATGAAGATCGTTCTGGCATACTCCGGCGGCCTCGACACCTCGGTCATTCTTCGTTGGCTGAAGGAAAATTACCGCGCGCAAATTATCGCCTTTTGCGCCGACATCGGTCAGGAAGAAGAGCTCGCGGGCTTGGAAGAAAAAGCGCTCAAGACCGGCGCGTCGAAGTGCGTGATCGAAGATCTTCGCGAAGAGTTCGCGCGCGATTTCATTTTCCCGATGTTTCAGGCGGGCGCGCTATACGAGAACCAATATTTTCTTGGCACCAGCATCGCGCGACCCTTAATCGCGAAACGAATGGTTGAAATCGCGCGTGCCGAAAAAGCCGATGCAATCGCTCACGGCGCGACCGGGAAGGGGAATGATCAGGTGCGGTTTGAACTAACCGCTGCCGCGCTCGCGCCGGAATTGAAAGTGATCGCGCCGTGGCGGGAAGAACGTTTTCGAAAACAATTTCCCGGACGCAAGGAAATGATCGCGTTCGCGAAGAAGAACAAGATTCCGGTGGAAGCGAGCGCAGCGAAACCGTACTCGACGGACCGCAATCTCCTTCACATCAGTTTCGAAAGTGGCGTGTTGGAAGACCCTTGGCTCGACGCCAGTTCAAAAAAAATGCGCGGCATGTACAAACTCAGTGTCGCGCCGGAAGATGCGCCGGACGAATCGGAACATGTCGATCTTGCGTTTGAAAACGGCAATTGCGTCCAAGTAAACGGGAAGAAATTCTCGCCGCTTGGCGTCATGCAAACGCTGAACAGGCTCGGCGGCAAACACGGCATCGGGCGCGTCGATATCGTCGAGAATCGTTTCGTCGGAATGAAAGGTCGCGGGGTTTACGAAACTCCCGGCGGCGCGATTTTACATTTTGCGCATCGCCAAATGGAAACGCTGACCATGGACCGCGAAGTGATGCACTTGCGCGACAGTCTGATTCCAAAATACAGCGAGCTCGTTTACAACGGTTTTTGGTTTTCGCCCGAACGCGAAGCGCTCCAAGCACTCGTCACTGAGACGCAACGCAATGTCACCGGTGTTGTGCGCCTCAAACTCTACAAGGGCAACATCATCGTGGCCGGCCGCAAGAGTCCGAAGAGTCTCTACGATCCAAAGATCGCCACCATGGAAGGCGAAAAATCGGCCTACGACCAAGGCGACGCGACCGGGTTCATTCGGTTGAATGCATTGCGTTTAAGGATTCGCGCGGCTTTGACCCAAGCTAGAGGCTCGACTGGGAAGAAGGATCGTTAAATACTGCGCCGGATGGACCCGAAGAACTTCTTCGGCGAGTTGAAGCGCCGCAACGTTTACAAAGTTGCGATCGCGTATGCGATTGTTGCGTGGCTGTTGATTCAGATCGCGACGCAGGTCTTTCCATTTTTTGAGGTTCCGAATTGGGCGGTGCGGCTGGTGGTGTTGCTGCTCGTGATCGGATTCCCGGTTGCGTTGATTCTGGCCTGGGCATTCGAGATCACGCCGGAAGGAATTAAGCGCGCGGAGGATGTCGATCTTAATCAATCGATCACGCGCCGGACCGGGAGAAAGCTCGATTTTCTGATTATCGCCGTCTTGTTGCTCGTGATTGCAGTTTTCGCCTATCAACGTTTCGGACTAAGTCAGAAAACCTCCGTGTCCGTTTCGGCGATTCCGGAAAAATCGATCGCCGTTCTGCCGTTCGAAAACCGCAGCGAAGACAAAGCGAACGCTTACTTTGCCGACGGTATCCAGGACGAGATTCTGACGCGCTTATCCAAGATCGCCGATCTGAAGGTGATCTCGCGCACATCCACGCAGCATTACAAAAGCGCGCCGGAAAACCTGTCGGAGATCGCGCGGCAACTTGGCGTTGCTCACATCGTGGAAGGAAGCGTGCAGAAGAGCGGCGACGCCGTGCGGGTAAACGTGCAATTGATCAAAGCAGCCAATGATTCGCATCTTTGGGCCGATACCTTTGATCGCAAACTGACCGACATCTTTTCGGTCGAGAGTGAAGTCGCCAAAGCGATCGCCGACCAATTGCGTGCGCACCTCACCGGTCAGGAAGAGCAAGTCATCGCCGCCAAACCGACAGAGAATGTTGAGGCTTACGATGCCTACCTGCGCGGCCTGGCTTATACCCTGAAAACGGCCAACACCCCTGCCAACTTCCTTGCCGCGCAGAAATATCTCAGAGAAGCGGTGCGGCTGGACTCAAAGTTCGCCTTGAGTTGGGCGCTGCTGTCATACATGGAAGCGCGCGGCTACGTCACACTGAATCTTCAACCAACGGTCGCACTCCGTGAAGAGATACGGCAGGCAGCCGAGACCGCGCTCACCCTTCAGCCCAATCTCGGAGAAGCGCTGATGGCGAAGGGCCAATACCACTACTCCTGCCTCAAGGATTACGACACGGCGGTGCGTTATTTTGAGCAGGCCCGTCAATTCCTCCCGAATAGCAGTAAGATTCCTGAATCGCTGGCCTATGTCGCGCGCAAGCGGGGCCAATGGGACCGGAGCGAATCGTACTTCAACGAAGCCGAGCGGCTCGATCCGCGCAACGTTTACATGCTCGGACAGCGTGCACAATCCTACATGGTACTTCGGCGCTTCTCCGAAGCGCTGCGAAAGCTCGATCAAGTTTTCAATATCACACCGGATGACGTCGATATCCTCGTGGGCAAGGCGGCTATTGCACAAGCCGAGGGCGAGTTGCCACAGGCGTCGGCGCTCCTTGCTCCGCTCCACCCAGCCGACGACGACTCCACCGCCCTCGAAACACAAGTTTACCAAGCGATCCTGGAGCGCCGCCCTGCACCAATCATCCCTCGGCTAAAGGAAATATTGGCCAAGCCTGATCCGGCGTTGGGTTACATCAACGGCGAACTGCGTTTTTGGTTAGGCTGGGCGCAAGAAGTCGCCGGCGATCATGCCACGGCCCAAGAAAGTTGGAGACGGGCGCGAACCGAACTGGAGCCTTTTGTCAAAGAACAGCCGGAAAATTTTCAGCTGATGGGAGATCTTGCCGTGACCAATATGAGTCTCCGTGACAAAGCCGCCGCATTGGCCGCGGTCGATCGTGCCATGGTCTCGATCGCCGTCGAGAAGGATGCCGTATATGGTCCCTTTCCGATCGAGATCCTGGCGCGTGTAACGGCAAACACGGGTGACCCCGACCGCGCGATCGCCGCTTTACAGAAACTACTCTCGATCCCGTACGGCAGCGCACTGGGTTCGGGCATGCCGCTCACTCCTGCGCTGCTCCGGCTCGATCCAATGTTCGATCCGCTCCGGAAAGATCCGCGCTTCCAAAAACTCGTAGCCTCGCCCACGCCGAAATAATGATGTAGGCGTTTGCCCCGGCGAACGCTTAAGCTGAGCGGCCATGGCCGCCGAAGTTAAGAAAGAAATCCAGCTCGAGATCGCCCATGTCTTGTTCGTCGACATCGTTGGCTATTCGAAGCTTTCGATTAACGATCAGCGCGGGGCGATTGATGAACTGAATCAAGCCGTTCGCGCATCCGAGCAGTTTCAGAACGCCGAAGCCGCGGCCCGATTGATCAAGATCCCCACCGGTGACGGGATGGCGCTGGTTTTTTACAGGAGCCCGGAAGAGCCAGTGAAATGCGCGCTCGAAATTAGTCGCGCTCTCAAAGAACACCGACAACTTCGAATGGGAGTGCACAGCGGCCCGGTCAGCGGCGTGATCGATGTGAACGGTCAGGCCAACCTTGCCGGGGCCGGTCTTAATATGGCGCAACGGGTGATGAACTGCGCCGATGCCGGACACATTCTTCTCTCCAAACGCGTGGCCGACGATTTAGGAGAATACGAACATTGGCGGCCACTCCTGCATGATCTCGGCGAATGCGAAGTGAAACACGGGACGCGTGCGTCCATTGTGAATCTTCACGCGGATGAAGTGGGCAATCCGCAATTGCCGAAAAAGTTCCAGGCCCTGAAGAAGCACAAAGCGCGAAGGCGCTGGGCGGCGATGACGACAGCATTGCTCGCGCTCGCGGCAATCGCCGCTGGCAGCGTGATGTTTTCCCGTAATCGCGTCCGCTCGACACTGTTTGCGCCTGAAAAAAGCATAGCCGTGCTGCCATTTGAAAACCTGAGCAACGACAAAGAGAACGCCTACTTCGCTGACGGAATTCAGGATGAAATTCTCACCAAACTCGCAAGCGTTGCCGACCTCAAGGTCATCTCGCGAATCTCGACCGCAAAGTACAAGAGCAAGCCGGAAGATCTAAAGACCGTCTCACAACAGTTAGGCGTCGCCACCGTTGTGGAAGGAACTGTGCAACGAGCCAGCGGCAAAGTGCGGATTAACGTGCAGCTCATCGATGCGCGGGCCGACATTCATCTTTGGGCTAAGTCGTATGACCGCGACATCAAGGATGTGTTCGCGGTCGAAAGCGAAGTCTCGCAGGAGATCGCCGATGCGCTACAGGCAAAGCTTTCGCCTAACGAGGCTAATACTCTCGCCGCCGCGCCGACCAAGGATCCGGAAGCGTACGACTCATTCTTGAAAGGCGAATACGGGGAACGTGAGGCTGAAAGTACGCGCAGACCTGAGGCATACGAGCAAGCCGCGGATTGGTATCGAAAGGCGATCGACCGTGATCCCAACTTCGCCCTGGCGATTGCGCGTTTGGTGGAAAACCGCATTGCGAAGCACTGGCTTTTCGATCGTCTAGGTGAAGCTGAGTTAGAAAAACTAAGGGAGACGGCTGAGCATGCGCTGGCTATGGCGCCCAGTCTTGCCGAAGCGCACATCGCGCTAGGCTTATTCTATTACCTGGGCCAGCTGAACTACGATGAAGCCCTGCCGAAGTTTCAGCGTGCCCAAGAGCTGCAACCTAACAATGTGCGAGCTTTGAGATTAATCGGTTCTGTCCATGGTCGCCAGGGTCAATGGAACCGCGGCGTGTCCGAATACGAAAAATGCGAACGCTTGGATCCGCTCGACCCGACCTTACCGGGAAATATTGGGTTCACTTACTGCTTTTTGCGAATGTGGAAAGAAGCGAGCCGCGCTGGTTCACGTGCATTAAGTCTCGATCCACATAGCGACTTAGGAATGCGGGCGGTACTGATCAGTTGTCTCAATGGAACCGGCGATATCGAGGAAGCTACGCGCATTCTGGGTAGGTTTCCTCCCGGCACTCTCCTTGGCACTAACTCCTGGGACCTGCAGAACATTATCGGTATCGGAACATACGTTTATGTTATTAAGCGAGACTTCGGAGCTGCTCTGAACCAATGGGACAAGGAGAGCAGCGATCCAATCGCGAATCGGCAGCGACTCTCCGCCAGAGTCGCCATTCATGTTCTGGCTGGCGATGCGGGCAGCGCGCGGGAGGAAATCGAGCGCGCCCGGGGTTTGGTCGAAGCGAGAGTGCACGAGAGAGCGGATGATAAGAACGCTTTGATCGAGCTGAGTTGGATTGACGTGGCGCTCAACCGCGATGCCGAGGCGCTCAAGCTTGCGCAGCGATCGGCAGAGTTATTGCCGCCGGAGAAAGATGCGGTGGGCGGTTCGATTGCTCTCGGCGGCCTGGCGGAAGTCGAGGCACGCACCGGTCATACGATCGAAGCAGTCAAGACACTTCAGCGCCTGCTCTCCATTCCCGCTGGCCTTTCGATCCAACGACTGAAGATCGATCCCGTCTGGGATCCGATCCGAAACGATCCGGGATTCCAACAACTTCTCGCCGGCAAAGAGCAGATCGGGCCTAACAAGTAAATCCTGTGAGCCAGTGTTTATAAATCCCGTCGGATCGTTTAGTTAGCCGCCCTGCCGGCACAGCCTTGCGGCAGGGGATTGTCGATCTTATATTTGAGGCGCGCGCATAGCGCGTCTAACAACGGGAGATTCAATTATGGCAACGACAATTGCTGCTCCAAAAAAAGCCCCTGCGGCGCAGGAAGATTTTCTGCCGCTCGAAGGCACGGATCACATCGAATTTTACGTCGGCAACGCCAAACAGGCGGCGCATTTTTACAAGAGCGTCTTCGGTTTCCAAAGCTTGGCTTACAGCGGCCCGGAAACGGGCGTCAAAGATCGGGCGAGCTACGCGATTCGTCAGAACAAGCTGACGTTTGTTCTAACGACGCCGACGCGACCGGACAATCCGATCGCAGATCACATTCATAAACACGGCGACGGCGTGAAAGTGATTGCCCTCAAAGTGAAGGACGCGACCTCGGCCTGGAAGGAAACGACCAAGCGCGGCGGCAAGAGCTACCTGGAACCGAAAACGTTGAAGGACAAGCACGGCAAAGTCGTCATGAGCGGTATCCACACTTACGGCGAAGTCGTGCACGTGTTCGTCGAGCGTGACGATTACACCGGGCCGTTCATGCCGGGGTTCGAAAAGTGGGAATCGTCATTTGAGACGAAAGAAACAGGATTGCTCTATTGCGATCATTGCGTTGGCAACGTCGGTTGGAACCAGATGAATCCGTGGGTGAAATTTTACGAGGACGTGATGGGGTTCCGAAACATTCTCAGCTT
>DASQBB010000042.1:0-12053 GCA_035635435.1 Chthoniobacterales bacterium
AGGTCGCTGTGGCGGCCTGGCCTTTTCTAATTTCTAGCTACCTTTCTCAATGTGAATTTCAGACCTGCTCTGATCTTTGCATCTGCCATTTGCGCGAGTGCGGTCTCGGCGCAGGACGGGAAATCGATCAACGATTTGCGCAATGCTCTCGTGGCGCTCGCACCGCGTACTGTCGATCCACGCGAAGCCGAATTATTGTCGGTTACGGCTCATACCATGTCCCGTCAGCTCGCGCGCGAATACGGCGTCCATGGAGATCCCGCGATTCACAATTACCTGATAAACATCGGCGCTAAGAAGCGCGGCATTTGTGCTGACTATACTCGCGACATTGGCGCTCGTTTAAAGGAATTGGGTTTCAAAACGCTGTTCCTTCATTGGGGCGCGGCCTTTGCCAAAGAATCGGACGAGAACAACGCGCTCGTGGTCACGGCACTCAACCAGCCCTTTGAAGATGGAATCGTTCTTGATGGCTGGCGCCGGGGCGGCCGTTTATTCTGGTGCCACGTGAAGGATGATCACGAATACGAAGCCGGGCGTCACTTCTTGCTTGGTCACGTCGGAGGCCGTCCGAATACCGGTATAACGGCTTGGAAAGAGGATCTACAGGAGACCGCTTTGCTTCAACCGGAGCCGACACCGACGCCGAAGTCGCAGCCCAAGCGCAAACACAAGCGATAGGCGCGCGACCGCTTTCATTTGTCGAAGTTGTCGCTAGGATTGAGCGCATGGAATTGAGCGGTAAACCGCTCGCGCTCGACGCCGTTGCTGCCGTTGCTTATGGCCGCGAACCGGTTCAAATCGCGAGTTCGGCGCGCGCACGTATCTTAGCTTCGCGCAAAGTCGTCGACGATATCATCTCGCGCGACGCCGCTGTTTACGGAGTCAACACTGGTTTCGGCAAACTTGCGGACGTTCGGATTCCGCGCGCAGAAATCGGCGCGCTCCAATTGAATCTCGTGCGCAGTCACGCCTGCGGCATCGGCCCGCCGATGTCCGAGCCTGAGGTGCGCGCGATGATGTTGCTGCGGGCAAACGTCCTGGCTCTCGGGTTTAGCGGCATTCGCCTCGAAGTGATTCAGCTGCTCGGCGAAATGCTCAACCACCGCGTCCATCCCGTCGTTCCGGAGAAAGGATCGGTCGGTGCCAGTGGCGATCTTGCGCCGCTGGCGCATCTCGCCCTGAGTTTGATCGGTGAAGGCGAAGCGTTTTTTGACGGGAAACGAATGGAAAGCCGCGAAGCGCTCAAGCGCGCCAAATTAAAACCGGTGCAATTGGAAGCGAAAGAAGGTCTGGCGTTGTTGAACGGCACTCAGGCGATGCATGCGGTCGGAGGATTATCGATCTTGCGCGCGAAACGCCTGACGAACATTGCCGATGTTGCCGGCGCGATGACCCTTGAAGGTTTGCGCGACACGCCGGCCGCTTTTGATCCGCGCTTGCACGACGCGCGCCCTCATCCAGGACAAAAAACGGTCGCCGCTCATTTGAATTCGCTTTTGCACGACAGCGAAATTCGGGAATCGCATCGCCAGAACGATCCGCGCGTGCAAGACGCCTACAGCATTCGTTGCATGCCGCAGGTACATGGAGCGGTGCGCGATGTTCTCGCGCATTGCGAACAGATTTTGTCGGTCGAGTCCGGGTCCGCGACGGATAATCCGCTTGTGTTTGTCGACAGCGGCGATGTTATCTCCGGCGGAAATTTTCATGGTGCCCCGCTCGCGTTTGCTTTCGATTACGCTGCGATTGCGCTTGCCGATTTAATGAGCATCAGCGAGCGGCGGATGGACCGCTTAATCAATCCCGACAAGAGCGAAGGTTTGCCGGCGTTTTTGGCGAGAGAACCCGGCGTGCAATCTGGATTCATGATCGCGCACGTGGCCGCGGCTTCACTATTGAACGAAGCGCGCGTGCTCGCTCATCCCGCAAGCATCGACAATGTGAGCACGTCCGGCGGAAAGGAAGACCACGTCTCGATGGGAATGACCAGCGCGCTGAAGCTTCGGTCGATTGTCGATCTTGCCGAAAATCTGTTCGCGATTGAGCTGCTCACCGGCGCCGAGGCGCTTGAGCATCGCCGGCCGTTGCGAGCCGGCAAAGGCGTCGAGCGCGCTTTCGAACTCGTTAGGCAGGTTGCGCCGGCGCTGACTGGAGATCGGTCATTGTCTGGCGACATCGCGAAACTGGCGGAGAAGATTCGCGCCGGCGGATTCGACGATTTATGAGCGGAAGACGAATCGTTCGCGCGCCGCGCGGCACCGACTTGAGCTGCAAAGGCTGGCATCAGGAAGCGGCCATGCGGATGCTCATGAACAATCTCGATCCCGACGTCGCCGAAAATCCGGATCAACTGATTGTTTACGGCGGCACTGGCCGGGCCGCGCGCAGTTGGGAAGCATTCGATGCCATTGTTCGTTCACTCCGCGAACTGGAAAACGATGAGTCGTTGCTGGTTCAATCCGGCAAAGCTGTCGGAAAATTTCGGACGCACGATGAAGCGCCGCGGGTGCTAATCGCGAATTCAAATCTGGTCGGACAATGGAATAACTACGCCGAGTTTAACCGGCTCGAGCGACTCGGGCTAACGATGTACGGCCAGATGACTGCCGGTTCCTGGATTTACATCGGGAGTCAGGGAATCGTGCAGGGGACGTTCGAAACGTTCGCCGCGGCCGGACGAAAACATTTCGGTGGTTCGCTCGAAGGGAAATTTGTTCTGACCGGTGGGCTTGGCGGTATGGGAGGCGCACAACCGCTCGCCGCGACGATGAACGGCGCGGTTTTTCTCGGCGTCGAAGTCGACCCGGCGCGAATCGAGAAACGATTGAAGAGCGGTTACTGCGACAAGATCGCACGGTCGCTCGATGAAGCGCTGAAGTTGATTGAGACGGCGCGCAAAGATCGACAATCACTCTCGGTCGGTCTCGTCGGGAATTGCGCGGACGTGCTGCCGGAAATCGTGAAGCGCGGCGTTGTTCCCGACGTTCTGACCGATCAAACGAGCGCGCATGACGCGCTCAATGGTTATGTGCCAAACGGAATGCCGCTCGAGGACGCGCTCGCATTGCGCCGGAAAAACCCGGACGCATACATCGAGCGCTCGATGCAATCGATGGCGGTGCATGTCGAAGCGATGCTGGCGTTGCAAAAGGAAGGCGCGATCACATTCGATTACGGGAATAACATTCGCGCGCAGGCGCAGAAAGCGGGCGTCAAAAACGCATTCGATATTCCTGGATTCGTGCCGGAATACATTCGACCGCTGTTCTGTGAAGGCCGCGGTCCGTTTCGCTGGGTCGCGTTGAGCGGCGAACCGGAAGACATCGCGCGGACAGACAAACTCGCGCTCAAATTATTTCCGGAAAACAAAACGCTCGCGCGTTGGATGAAGCTGGCGAAGGAACGAATTCAATTTCAAGGATTGCCCGCGCGAATTTGCTGGCTCGGCTACGGCGAACGCGCTGAGTTCGGCGTCGCCATGAACGATTTGGTGAAACGCGGCGAGATTAAAGCGCCGATCGTGATCGGACGCGATCACCTAGACGCCGGGTCGGTCGCATCGCCGAATCGCGAAACCGAAGGAATGATCGATGGCAGCGACGCGATTGCTGATTGGCCCTTGCTGAACGCGTTGATCAACACCGCGGCGGGTGCATCGTGGATTTCAATTCACAATGGCGGCGGTGTCGGCATCGGTTACTCGCAACACGCCGGAATGGTCGTTGTCGCAGACGGCAGTGAAAATTCGAAGCGGAGATTGGAACGCGTGCTTACGAGCGATCCCGGAATGGGCGTCCTGCGCCACGCCGATGCCGGTTACTCGCGCGCGATCGACTTCGCCGCGAAAAAGAAGATCGACATCCCAATGCAGCCGAAGCCGCGCGATTGAGCATGCAAAAACTGATCGAGTGCGTGCCGAATTTTTCGGAGGGGCGCGACGAAAAAATAATCCGGCAGTTCACTGACGCGATTAAATCGACGGAAGGCGTTTCGTTGCTTGATGTCGATCCTGGCGCGACGACGAATCGGACGGTCGTGACGTTTGTGGGCAGTCCGGAAGCCGCGGTTGAAGCGGCCTTTCGCGGAATAAAGAAAGCGGCGCAGCTGATCGATATGCGCAAACACAAAGGGGCGCATCCGCGGATGGGCGCGACCGATGTTTGCCCGTTCATCCCGGTGAGCAACGTCAGCTGGGAGGAAGCGATCGCTTGCGCGGAGAAATTGGGCAAGCGCGTTGCCGAAGAATTGACGATCCCAGTCTACCTCTACGAGAAAGCCGCCAAAGATAAATCGCGATCGAATCTTGCCGTCATTCGGGCCGGTGAGTACGAAGGCTTCTCCGAGAAAATAAAACAGCCGGAATGGAAACCGGACTTTGGACCGGCCAAGTTAAATGAAAGAGCAGGCGCGACTGCGATCGGCGCGCGAGAATTTCTCGTCGCTTACAACGTCAACTTGAACACGAAATCGGTCCGACGCGCGAATTCGGTCGCGTTCGATGTGCGCGAGCAGGGTCGGTTCAAAACCGAAGATGGCACGCCTTCAGGGAAAAAGGTCCTCGACGCAAAAGGCAAGCCGGTCCGGATCCCGGGAATGTTGAAACACGTCAAAGCGATCGGCTGGTTCGTGAAGGAGTACGGGATCGCGCAAGTTTCGATGAACCTGACCAATATCGAGGAAACGCCGCTACACGTCGCGTTTGACGCCTGCTTCGAAGCGGCAAGTAAACGCGGTCTCCGTGTCACGGGTTCGGAGATCGTCGGGATGGTGCCAAAGAAATGTCTGACTGATGCGGGCCGCTATTTTTTACGGAAACAGAAATGGTCGGAAGGGGCTTCAGAGGAGGAATTGATCGACATCGCGGTGCGCTCAATGAGCTTGAGCGAACTGAAACATTTCGATCCGAAGGAAAAAGTGATTGAATTAAAGATTGAATCGGATTCGAAATCACTTGTGCAAATGAACCTGCGCGAATTTTGCAATGAAACGCTGAGTGACTCGCCGGCGCCCGGCGGCGGTTCGGTCGCGGCGCTGATGGGCGCGCTCGGCGCGTCGCTGGGCGGAATGGTGGCGAACCTTTCCGCCGGCAAACGCGGCTGGGACGATAAACTCGAGTATTTCAGCAAGTGGGCGGTGAAGGCGCAGAAACTGAAAGACGAAATGCTGGCGCTGGTCGACGAAGACACGGCGGCGTTTAACAAAGTGATGGACGCGTTTGGATTACCGAAAGGATCCGATGATGAAAAGAAATCGCGCGCAGCGGCGATCGAGTCGGCAACGAAGTACGCGGCGGAAATTCCGCTTAAAGTGATGGAGACGGCGGCAAAGTCGTACGAATTGCTCGCCGAAATGGCCGAGAAAGGAAATCCGAATTCGATCTCGGATGTCGGTGTCGGCGCCGGCGCCACACGCGCCTGCATCGATGGCGCGGCGTTGAATGTGCGAATCAATCTCGGCCAGTTGAAGGACGCGAAATTCAAATCCGCGCTCCAGGACAAGGTCAAAAAGATTCAGGCCGATTCCGAATCGCAGTTCAAAAAGATCGATCAGATCGTGCAGAGCAAAATCGTTTGAAGTCGCTCGCTCTCCTTCACGCGTCGCAGTTGGTCACGCTTTCAGGACCAAACCGTCCAAGAGCCGGCAAGGAGTTGGCCGAACTCGGAATCATTCGCAACGGAGGAATTCTAATTCGCGACGGCAAGATCGACATCGTCGGCGCGAGTGCCGAGATCGAAAGTAAATCGAAGGGCGCGGAAATTGTCGATCTTGGCGGACGCGTGGCGCTGCCTGGATTTGTTGATGCGCATACGCATTTGGTGTTCGCCGGCAATCGATTGGAAGATTTCGAACGCCGGGCCCGCGGCGAAAGCTACGAGCAAATCGCCAAAGCCGGTGGCGGAATTTGGTCCACGGTCGAGAAGACTCGTGCTGCGACTGAGGCCGACCTTTTCGCGCAGGCGAAGAAACGCGTCGATTGGTTTTTAAAATGCGGAACGACAACGATTGAAGCGAAGTCGGGTTACGGACTCACGCTCGACGATGAACTGAAGGTTTTGCGCGTGATGCAGCGATTGAACGATGAAACGCCGCTTGAAGTCGTGCCGACGTTTCTCGGCGCGCATGCAGTGCCGCGCGAAACGTCCGCCGACGAATATGTCGATGTTGTGATTAACGAAATGCTGCCCCGCGTCGCGAAAGAGAAGCTCGCGGAATTCTCCGATGTGTTTTGCGAGCGTGGTTATTTTGACATCGAGCAATCGCGAAAAATCCTGAATGCGGCGAAAAAGCTCGGACTTAAATTGCGTGGTCACGTTGATCAGCTCACGAATTCCGGCGGCGCGAAGTTAATGGCAGAACTCGGCGCAGCAACGGCTGATCATTTGGAAAAGACGGACGAACACGGGATCGCGGCGTTAAAACGCGCGAACGTGCAGCCGGTTTTGCTGCCCGGGTCGGTCTATGCGCTTGGATCGACATCGTATCCGCGCGCGCGCGAAATGATTGAGGCCGGTCTCGCCGTCGTGCTGGCGACCGATTTCAATCCGGGATCGTCGCCGACGCCGTCGATGCCGATGGTGCTTTCGCTGGCCTGCACACAAATGAAGATGTCGCCGGCGGAATCGATCACTGCAGCCACGATCAACGCGGCGTATTCGTTAAATCGCGGAGAGAAGATCGGATCGCTTGAAGTTGGTAAACTCGCAAACATCGCGGTTTTCGATTGCGAAGATTATCGCGAGCTGGCGTATTGGTTCGGGTTTCCGCAGACGCACGCTGTTTACCTTCGCGGAGAGAGGGCCCACTAAACACACGAAAGAGCCGAAAGGATTTCAGAGACCGAGGCTCTTAGACGTTTTCTGGAATTTCGCGTCATTTAGTGTGTTTGGTGGGTGATTTTTTGCGGCGGTCATAGACAGCCGCTACAGTGATTATTGATGAAGGTTCAAGTGGAAAAAAAGCCGGAGTCGATCTCGACGTTGAAGATCGAATTGCCGGCGGATGAGGTTTCGAAGGAATGGGACACGATCGCCAATAGCTTTGCGCGGTTCGCCAAGATTCCTGGTTATCGGCCCGGGAAAGCGCCACGGGCGGTGATTGACAAGCGGTTTCGGAAAGAAATTCAGGACGAAGTAACCAAGAAGCTCGTCTCGAAAAGTTATAGGGAGGCGATCGAGCAGAAGAAATTGCGGGTCGCGTCGTTGACGAATTTGGAGGACGTCCAGTTCGGCGAAGACAAATCAATGCGGTTCCAGGCAACGGTCGTGACTGCGCCGGAGTTTAAATTACCCAACTACAAAAATATTCCGGTGGAGTTGCCGGACACGAAAGTGACGGAGGCGGAAATTGAAGCCACGCTTGAACGCCTGCGCGATCAGACCGCGGACTTTGTCGATGTGCCGGAGCGCGCCGCGCAGATGGAAGATTTCGTGGTGATCGATTTTGAGGGAACGGTTGACGGCAAACCGATCAGCGAAGTTGCGCCGCAGGCGAGCAAGAATTTGCACGGCGGCAACAAATTCTGGGTCCGACTCGCGGCCGACAATTTTCTTCCAAAATTCTGTGAGCAGATTGTCGGACAGAAAAAAGACGAGACGCGGACGGTGACTGTCGATCTTGCGGCGGATTTTCTGGTCAAGGAATTGGCCGGCAAACAGGCGAGCTACACGGTTACGGTGCGGGAAATAAAAGAAAAAGTCTTGCCGGCAGTGGACGATGGCTTCGCGAACAAATTGCTTCCTGGAAAATCGCTGGCCGAGCTTCGTCATACGATCGAGCACGATCTCGAGCATGAGAAAGAGCATGAGGTCGAGCGGGCGAAGGAAGGGCAGATCGTAAAATATTTGCAGGAAAAGATTCAGTTCGATCTGCCGCCGAGTTTGCTTCGGAACGAAACGAAGCGCGCATTGGCCGAATTGGTGCAGCGCAATCGGGCGCGCGGGATTCCCGACGAAATGTTGAAGGACAAGGAGAAGGAATTGATCGAGACGGCGGCAAGTGTCGCGCACCACCGGTTGAAAACGAATTTCATTCTCGAACGAATCGCCGAACAGGAAAAAATCGAAGTCAGGCGGGAAGATGTCGACCTTCGGATCCGGCAGGAGGCGCAGCACTACAATATTTCCAGCGATAAAATGCGAAAGGAACTTGAAGAACACGACGGACTTAACGCGCTCGCGGAACAGATTCTGCTCGGTAAGACTCTTGATTTCCTAAAGGCGAATGTTAGCGTCCAGCCGGTTTCGGAAGAACAAGCTGCGAAAAAATGAGTGAACTTAGCGAAAATCGCTCGCAATCAGTGCTGATACCGATGGTGGTGGAACAGACCGGCCGCGGTGAGCGCAGTTACGATATTTATTCGCGTCTGCTCAAGGACCGCATCGTTTTTATCGGAACGCCGATTGACGATCACATTGCGAACCTGGTGATCGCGCAGTTGCTCTTCCTGCAGATGGAGGATTCCAAGAAGGACATCAACATCTATATCAATTCGCCGGGAGGCAATGTGACGTCCGGGCTGGCCGTTTACGACACGATGCAATTTTTGACCTGCGACGTGACTACGTATTGCCTCGGCATGGCCGCAAGCATGGCGGCGGTTTTGCTTTGCGCCGGAACAAAAGGGAAACGATTCGCGCTGCCGAATTCGGACATCATGATTCACCAAGTCTCCGGCGGCGCACAGGGTGCGGCGAGCGATGTCGAGCGCCAGGTCGATTACATGTTCAAGTTGAAGAAACGGCTCATCAAAATCATCTCGCAACACAGTGGCAAACCTGAGGAACAGGTGCGGCTCGATTCAGACCGCGACTATTATATGTCGGCGGCGGAGGCGAAGGCTTACGGATTGGTCGACGAAGTGATCAAGTCTCGCAAGGAACTGAAAGGGGTCGACGGCGCTCATTCGGGCGACCAGCCAGAACGCGGCTCAGGGCGGAAGTCGGAGGAATAGAAGCTGCTTTTTTAAGGGCAAATATGGCGCGCGCGACCAACCTCACCATGTGCTCGTTCTGTGGCAAGAGCCACGCCGAGGTGCGCAAACTCATTGCCGGGCCGGGCGTTTACATCTGCGACAGTTGCATCAACGTTTGCAAAAGCATCCTCGACAAGGAGCTGAACGAAGATGCGCGCCGGCAGTCTTCAAACATTCGCGTCCCGAAGCCGGCGGAGATCCGGCGGATGCTCGATCAGTATGTGATCGGGCAGGAGATTGCGAAAAAGACGCTTTCGGTGGCGGTGCACAATCATTTCAAACGCGTCCTGCAAACGGCGGCGCCGACAGATTCTTCGGCGGCATTTCAACCCGATCCATTGGCTGAAGTTGAAATTGAGAAGAGCAACATTCTCTTGATTGGACCGACCGGTTCGGGCAAAACCCTGCTCGCCAAAACCCTCGCGCGGGTTCTCGATGTTCCATTTTGCATCGCGGATGCGACCACGCTGACAGAAGCCGGTTACGTCGGCGAAGACGTCGAGAACATCATTTTGCGCTTGCTCCAGAACGCCGATTACGACGTGAAGCGGGCCGAGATCGGCATCGTTTACATCGACGAGATCGACAAGATCGGCCGGAAGACCGACAACGTCTCGATTACGCGCGACGTATCTGGTGAAGGCGTGCAGCAGGCGTTGCTGAAGATTCTTGAAGGCAGCACCTGCAACGTTCCGCCGCAAGGCGGCCGCAAACATCCACACCAGGAATATATCCAGGTCAACACCGAGAAGATTTTGTTCATCTGCGGCGGCGCGTTCATCGGTCTGGATAAAATCATCCAGAAAAGAATCGGGCAAAAAGTGATGGGCTTCGGCAGCCCGACGCTCGAGGTCGAAGAAGCGGCGCGGAAACAGGCGATCCGGCACGTTGAGCCGGAAGATTTGCTTTCGTTCGGAATGATTCCCGAATTTATCGGCCGCTTGCCGGTGGTCAGCTCGCTCGACGCGCTGACGGAAGAAGAGATGGTCGCGATTCTGACCGAGACCAAGAACGCGATGATCAAGCAATACACCAAGCTCTTCTGGATGGAAGGCGTGCGGTTAACGGTGACCAAAGACGCGTTGCGCGCTCTCGCCGCGCAATCGGTCACCAAAGGAACTGGCGCCCGCGCACTGCGCTCGATGCTCGAGCGAATCATGCTCGACATCATGTATGACGTGCCGAGCCGGGAAGATATCGCCGAAGTCACGATCAATCGCGCGGTGGTCGAAGGCAAAAAGCTTCCGCTGATTCGCAAGAAACAGGACAAAGACGCCGCTTAGGCGCTTGTCGATCTTAGCGTTCGAAGTTGAGCGTTCGCGCTGCAACGCTCTATTGTCGATCTTTCATGCGCGCTGTTCTTCTCAACACCGGCACCGAGCTTCTCGCGGGCGACGTGCACGACACCCATCTGGCATTCATCGCCCGCGAGATTTTTTCACTCGGATTGCGGGTCGAGGAACGGCGAACGGTTGGAGATGGCCCGGCGATCAGCGAAACGCTCCAGGAATTATTTTCGCGAGCGAAAATTATCTTCGTCACCGGAGGTCTTGGTCCGACGAGCGACGATATCACTCGCGACGTCGTCGCCGAGCTGCTGGGATTAAAATTGGCGGAGAACGCTGAATTGCTCGGGTCATTGAAGGGGCGACTCAAAGCGCGCGGGATCAAATGGGTTTCCAGTATCGCCCGCCAAGCGCAAGTGCCGGAGGGAGCGCAAATTCTTCCAAACGAAAACGGAAGCGCGCCGGGATTGTATTTGAAAGCCGATATCAACCCGCAGATCCGCTCGCCACACATCTTTCTTTTGCCGGGCCCGCCGCGCGAGTTGCAACTGATGTTTCGCGAATCGGGGATGTCGATCTTGCGCTCGATTGTTAAAGGTCCGCCGAAGTTTGAGCGACGATTTTACAAGATCGCCTCTATGGGCGAATCGCTGATCGAGAAAGCTATTGGCGAAAAAGTGCTAGCCATTCCTGGAATTGAGCTCGGTTATTGCGCGCGGCCAGGCGAGGTCGATGTCCGAATCATTGGCGAGCGCGCCAAGCTAGATCAGGCCGATCAAGTTGTTCGCGCGCAGCTCGGCGATTCAATTTTTACTACCGGCGACGAGACGCTCGAAGCGGTACTGGTTAAATTGCTGACGAAGAAAAAACAGACGCTGGCGATTGCCGAGTCCTGCACGGGCGGATTGCTCGCGAACCGGATTACGAATGTGGCCGGCGCCTCCGCGGTTTTTCTCGCGGGATACGTTTGCTATGCGAACGAAGCGAAGATCGACATCCTCGGAATCGATCCAAAATTGATCGAGGAACATGGCGCGGTCAGCGAACAGGTCGCTCGCGCGATGGCCGAAGGCGCGCGCAGACGCGCAGGATCGACATATGCACTTTCCACGACGGGAATCGCCGGACCGAGCGGCGGTTCGGAAGAGAAGCCGGTCGGCACGGTTTACGTCGCGCTCGCGTCTGAAACCGAAACTAAGGTTAAGAAATTGTTTTTTCCGAGCGACCGCGAGACGTTCAAACAACTCACCGCCCAGGTGGCGTTTGAAACGTTACGGCGAAAGTTAATTTAAAAATCGCCGACATCCACCGGCGTGCCGACTTTAGCGTGATCGTAAAATAATTTGGCGCCATCGACCGATTCGCGCACGCAGCCGTGCGACGCCGGATAGCCGGGCAAGATCCCAATGTGCATTCCGACGCCTTCACCAGTGAGACGGAGGAACCATTTCATCGACGCGCCGGCAAAGTGCGTTCCGCTCGGTGCAGAATCGATATGGGCGCTGACGCCGGCGCGCACGACTCGCCCGCGACCGTCGACGAAATCGCCATAGAGGCTCGAGTGATGATTCGGGTCTTTTTCCATGACACTGAAATGTCCGCGTGGCGTTTCGTGGCCGCGTTTGCCGGATGAAATCGGTCCGTCGGCAATGATTTGGTCACCGATCATCAAGTAAGCGCGCTGTTTGGGAATGGAAACGACGATGCGGGTTTTGTCCGGGGTGGCTTGAGCGAGCAATGGCTGGTTCACTTTCAACGGAGCCTGTTTTTGAAGCAGCTCGGCCGGTTTCTTC